>CAJOIU010000007.1:0-51278 GCA_905234855.1 uncultured Oscillospiraceae bacterium | reverse complement strand
GCGGTGGATCGCTTCTGCGACAGCTGCTTCGATGTGGCGGATATCGCTCTCATCATGACCGGCAGCGGTGAAGGCACCTTCGACGGCACCTATGTGAACGCCGGCTCCAACGCCGTTATGGTACACGCAGGCGGCGGCGGTACGATCAACGCCGTCGGCTCCGCCTTCCATGTGGGCGGCACGGCTTTTCTCATCAAGGACTCGAAAATGACCGTGAATATCGAGGATTCCGCCTTCTTCTTCGACGGCACGGCAGCCTTTGTGCCGGAGATCGCCGCAGCCTACGGCCTCGATACGACCGATCCGATCTTTGACTATACCACCTATTCCCGCGCGCTGTATAACGATCTTACCGCCACGAACATCGTAAAGGTGCAGCATAATGCGGACGCGGGCTCCGGCTCCGATGCCTCGCAGGAGCCGGTGGTGGTAAACGTTGCCGATTCTGAGCTCACGGGCGATTTTCTCAATACCTGCGCGGACACGCTCACCGTCAGCACCGTCATGATGGGCAACGAGGTCACCCGCGACCGTCCGTCCCGCAGCATGGAGCTGAATCTTACGGATTCCACCGTCACCGGCGCGATCTCCCTCGGCGAGGATACGTGGGATTCGAATGATCTTGTCACCGTCTCCGGCGGCGTGAACGACTTCCGCTATGCCTCCGGCACCGAGCTGGGCTTTTTCACCGACGGCGAGCACGGCCTTGCCCTCACGATGGAAAACGCCGTCTGGAACGTGACAAAGCAGAGCTATCTCACCTCCCTCGTCATGGATGAGACATCGGTGATCAACGGCATCATGACCGTGGACGGCGAGCCGACGGAGATCGAACCGGGCGTCTTTGAGGGTGAGATCGTCATCGCGCCCCCGCCGCCTCCCTCGGCGGCCACCGTGGACGGCGAGGTGTTCATCCGCCTCGACGATCTGCTGGGCGATTGAGGGCAAAATAATGTCAAACGGCTGAAGCCTTTGCCGGGCTTCAGCCGTTTTCCTTATATCTCCTTCCTCGGTTCGGCGAGGATGGTTTTCTGGTCGGTATAAATCACCATGCCGGGACGCGCGCCACGGGGCTTTTTCACGAAGCGCACCTGCGCCGCATCCACCGCCACCCGTCCGGCCTGCACTCCCTCGGAATGATAGGCCGCAAGGCACGCCGCCTCGTAGACAGACGTTTCGTCCGGCGGCGCGTCATGGCAGCAGAGAATGACGTGCGCGCCGTGGAGCTTCTGGGCATGGAGCCATAGATCGGTGCGCCGGGCGGTGCGGAAGGTCAGCTCGTCGTTTTGGAGGTTGTTCCGCCCCACCAGCACCTCCAGTCCCGCGGAGGTACGGTAGGTCAGCGGAGGCAGCGGCTTCGGCTTTTTCCTGCGGGCATTTTTCGGAGCCCGCAGATACCCCGCCGCCTCCAGTTCCCCGCGGATCTCCTCCAGCGCGGCCTGACTGTCCGCCCGCTCCAGCTCCTCCATCACGGATGCCAGATACGACGCCTCAGCGGTGTTTTCCTCGATAAGCCCTGTCAGATGCTTCCTAGCGGCCTTTTTCTTCGTATAGCGCTTATAATACGCCGCCGCGTTCTGCTGCGGCGATTTGTGTATATCCAGCGGCACCGCCACCGTCGGCGCATCCGGCTCATAGAAATCCTCCGTGACAAACTCCGCCATGCCCGGCTTCATGCGCCAGATATTCGCCGTGATGAGGTCGCCCCGGCGCTTATCGGTCTCCCGATCCTCTGTCGCGCCCAGCTCTTCGATCCGCAGGGCGAGCTTCCGCTCCGCCCGCGCCTTGGCGTTTTTCACCAGCTTCGTCATGGATTTCGCGCGGCTTTTCAGATGCTCCGCCCGATCCCTCTCGGCGTAAAACGCCTCCAGCAGCGCTGACCAGCTCTCATAGGCCACGCTGTCCGTCCCAGCGCCGTATTGCAGGATCGGCAGGAAGGAAAAGTCCTTCGGCGCGCCTTTTTCCGTAAGCATATACGGTCGCTTTTCCATCTCCTCCGCCGTCTCCCACGTCGTCGGCAGGCCGCGGTATTCCAGTTCCCGCCGCACAAGAGGCGACAGCCCGGAGAATCTCCCCGGCTCCGGCTGGGGCGGAAGGCGGTAGATCATGCCCGGCATGAGCTGCCGCAGCGGGCTCATCTCCGCGTCCACCCGCCGGGCGGCATCGACGATGCGCCCATCCGCGCCGACGAGGATCAGATTCGCGTTGCGCCCCAGAAGCTCGGCCGCCAGCGTCATGGACGACGGCTCGCCCAGCTCGTCATAGACCGTCAGCCCGAACAGGAGCATCCGCTCCCGCTTCGGCTGGGTAACGCTGACGATCCGCGCGCCGATAAGGTATTTTCGCAGCAGCATGCAGAACATCGGCGGCTGGGGCGGGTTTTCATAGTCCGCCCGGGTCACGCATACGCGCCCGCTGCCGGAGCCGAAGCACAGCAGCAGGCGCTTGTTTTCCCTGTTGCCGCGCAGCGCCAGCACCACGGTGTCCCGTTCCGGCTGATGCACGCGGTCGATCTTCATGCCGACGAGCGTTTCGTTCAGCTCCACGGCAAGCTCTTTTACAACGACGGCATCAAGAGGCATCCTTATCCTCCAAAATCATAGCGAACAGCGTCTCACACCGCTGGGGCTGTCCGCTGAGCCAAAGCCAGCCGAACAGCGCCTCCAGCGCGGTGGCGGCGTGATACTGTGCAACGGTGCAGCCCGCGGGAGTACCGTGCACCCGGGCATTGCGTCCCCGGCGGAATACCGCGTGCTCCCGCTCCGTGAGAGCGGGCAGGATGCGCTCCGCCGCCGCGGCCTGCGCCGGGGCGGAGACATAAGCGATGGTACGCTTATGCTGCTCGGCGATCGTCTGTGCGCCGAGCCGAGACAGATGGGTCCGGACGAGCAGCTCATAAACCGCATCCCCCACATGGGCAAGGTTCAGAACGCCCATGGCCTGCAATGCCGCGGCGTCCAACGGTTCATGGACGGGCGTCATAGGTCGCCGTCCTCCCCAAGGAGCGCACCTTCATCGTCCGGCTCTCCCACCTCGGAGAAGGGCGCGTCCTGCCCCTCGTCGTCCTCCGGCGAGGCAAAGGTATCGTTTTCCGCAACGGCGGCGAACTCCTGCGCGATGGTATCCACCGGCGCGGTGCCCTGCGCATACTGCATTTCCTGCCATTGCTGCTTGGTGATCATGATCTGCCGGGGCTTCGAGCCCTCATAGGGGCCGACGACGCCGACCTCCTCGAGCTGGTCGATGAGCCGCGCGGCGCGGGAATAGCCCAGCTTCAGTCGCCGCTGGAGCATGGATACGGAGGCCTGCTTCGTCTCGAAGATCACGTCCACCGCCTGCGGCAGCAGCTCGTCGTAATCGTTCTTCGGCGTTTCCTCCTCCGACTCGTCGCCCTTGCCCTTCTTCTCGACGGAGGCCTTTTCGATCTCTGCCAGGATCTCATCGCTGTATTCGGCCTCGGCCTCCCGCTTGACGAAGTTTATGATCTCCTCCCGCTCCTCGTCCGTGACGAATGCCCCCTGCACACGCAGGGGTTTGCTGCTGCCGATGGGCTTATACAGCATATCGCCCATGCCGATGAGCTTCTCCGCGCCCTGCTGATCGAGGATGATGCGGGAATCCAAGGCGCTCGACACCGCGAAGGCGACGCGGCTTGGTATATTGGCCTTCATGAGGCCGGTGATCACGTCAGCCGACGGACGCTGGGTCGCCACCACGAGATGCATGCCCGCGGCGCGTCCCATCTGCGCCACACGGCAGATGGATTCCTCCACCTCCTTGGCGGCGACCATCATGAGGTCGGCCAGCTCGTCGATGATGATAACCACCTGCGGCAGAGGCTGTTGGTCATTTGACCGCAGAACGGCGTTATACCCGGCGAGATCGCGCACGCCCACCTCGGAGAACAGCCGGTAGCGCTTGAGCATCTCCACCACCGACCATTGCAGCGCCCCGGCGGCCTTTTTGGGATCGGTCACCACGGGAACATATAGGTGCGGCATACCGTTATAGATGCCGAGTTCCACCATCTTGGGGTCGATCATGATCATGCGGACCTCGTCCGGCGTGGATTTATACAGCAGACTCAGAATGAGCGAGTTGATGCAGACGGATTTGCCGGAGCCGGTGGTACCGGCGATCAGAACGTGGGGCATCTTGGCGATATTGCCCACGATGACATTTCCGCCGATATCCTTGCCCATGGCGACGCTGAGTTTCGACTTGGCGCTGCGGAAGGTTTCGGAGTCGATCACGTCACCGAGCCAAACGGTTTGGATCTTGCGGTTCGGCACCTCCACACCCACGGTGGAGATCTTATCCGGGATCGGAGCGATGCGCACGCTGGACACGCCGAGGCTCAAGGCAATATCCCCCGCCAGATTCGTGATCTTATTAAGCTTCACGCCCTGATCGAGCCGCAGCTCATACCGGGTGATGGAGGGACCGTGGATCGCTCCCGTGATGGTCGCACCCACACCGAAGCTGCGGATCGCCGCCTCGAGCTGCGCCTCGTTTTCATCGAGGCCATCCTCCTCCCCCACAGCCTCCGGATCGCTCTTATTGAGCAGCGACAGCTCGGGGAAAACGTATTCCGGCTTTTCCTCCGCAGCGGCGGAGGCGATCTCGTCCGCCACCAGCTCGGCTTCGGCGTCCTTGTCGATCTTCATCTTCTCGGAGGCGGGCGCGGCCGCGCCGCCGTCCATATCGGCGGAATTGAGCTCTACACCCGCGATCTCCGCAGCATCCTCCATGGAAAGAGGCTCGATCTTCTCCATTTCCGGCGCAGGCTTGGCGGGAGGTTCCGTGCGCGCCGTCTCCACAGGCTTCGGCTCCGGCTTTTTCTCCGACCGTGGCTTTTCCTGTTTCTTTTTCTCCTCCGCCCGCTGGGCGGCCGCGGCCACCTGCTCCGCCTCGATGGCTGCGGCGACCCGAAGAGAGGCGGATGGGTCGATGTCCATCGCAGCGAAGATGCGATCCTTATGCTCCTCCCAGTCCTCGTCATACATCCGGCGGCGGGCAGGCGTCTGCTCCTGCTTCGCCGGTGCGGCGGGGGCTTTCTTTTTCTCCCGCTTACGGATGGGCGTGCCGCCGTTTACGGGGAACAAATAATCCTCCGGCGAGAAGAACTCGTCCTCCCCCGGTTCCTCCGGTTCCTCCGGCTCATAGGCCAGACGGGGGCGGTTTTTGAATTTCTCCCACAGCTCCGCCGGGGTCATATCCAGCGCCCGCAGCGTCATGAGCACGAACGCCAGCAAGAGAACAATGAAGCCTCCTACGACGCTGATGGATTTTTTCAGCGCGATGCCGATAAGACCCGAGATCACGCCGCCGCAATGCTCCGCGGGATCCTGCGCGAGAACCCAGAGTTGGCGGAAGCCATAAGAGCTGCCGAGGGCGAACAACCCGTCTCGCTCGCAGGCGACCATATGTACGAACGCGCCGAACACCATCGGCAGCAGCAGGACACAGATAAGCCGCGCCTGTACCGGGCGCCCCCGGTGGAAGCCCAGAATAAACGCGCCGCCCAGAAGCGCGATGGGCGCGATATAATAGCCCCAGCCGAACAGGCCGCGGATCAGCGCGCGATATGCGTTTACCAGCCAGCCCTGCGCGGGAAACCATGCGATGAACGCCACGATGCCGACAAACAGTAGCACGATAGAGCCCACCTGCCTCCGCATGGGCTTCTGCGGCGCGGCTTGGGCGACGTTCCTTGCGGATGCCCCGCGGGCAGCAGCGCTTTTGGCGCTGCCGTTCCGAGCCGACGCGGTATTTTTCTTGGCTCCCGACGTGCGGGCAGTGGAGGTCGGCTGCTTTTTCTTCGCCGTTCCGCCGCCCGAGCGGGAGTTTTTCGTTTGTGCCATAGATTTGATGCTCCTTCGATCGAACGCTTTATCCCTTTAGGATCAGCGACAGGACGATGGACAGCACGCCCACGCCCCAGCAGTAATACGCAAAGCCCCCGAAGCGCCCCTTCGCCACGATTCGCTGCAGAAGCCGGATGGACGCATACCCCGTGACCCCCGCCACGAGCATTCCCACAAGATACGCCGGCAGCAGCGATGCGTCCATGTCGTCCTTAATGACATCGATGAGCTTCAGGATCACCGCGCCAAGCACGGAGAGCAGCGACATAAGGAAGGAAAACTTCACGGCAAATTCCCGGGTCAGCCCGCGGCTCATGCCCGCGGTGATGGTGGTGCCGGAGCGGGACAGTCCCGGGATCGTCGCCACCGCCTGCGCGAATCCGATAAACAGCGCGTCCCCCAGCGTCATGTCCCGCTCGGTCTTACCGCCCCGGGGCATGCGGTCGGAGATGAACAGCAGAAGTCCTGTCACAATCAGCGCCGCGCCGATGAACCAAGGGATCTCGTTGAGCTGCTCCAGCTTATGATGGAACGGAAGGATCACGAACAGCGGAAGCGTGGAAACGATGATCATGAGGATCAGCCGCCGAGCCGGGATATTCCCGGACACAAGGCTCTCGCCCTTGCCAAGACCGCGGATCATCCCGCCGCACTCCAGCAGCATATCGCGGATATCGCTCCAATACGCGATCACCACGGCCACCAGCGTCGCCAGATGCAGCATCACGTTGAACACCGCGCTGCCGTCCATGGCCGCCATCGTTTCCGAGCCGAGAATGTTTTCAAACAGCGCCAGATGCCCGGAGCTGGAGATCGGCAGAAATTCCGCCACGCCCTGTACCAGTCCAAGTAAGATCGCGTAAAGTATGTTCATGACATTGCCTCCAAGGATCTCGCCGCAGCGAAATGGTTATGTCTACCTAAAATAGTATATTAACACATCTTGCGCGAAAGAACAAGCCCGTCGTTTCACGCTTCCCCCGCCTGCGCGTGGAGCCATGCCAACGCGTCCGAGAGTGTGCCGGCGCCGTCCATGAGGCCGCTGGCCACCGCCTCCTCGGCGCTGAGGATGGAGCCCACGTCGTTGGCGATCTCGCCGGTGCGCAGCATATAATCGAGGAACCGCTCCCGGGTGATGCGGCTGTTTTCCGTGACAAACCGTACGATCCGCTCCTGCGTGCGGGCAAAATAGTCATACGTCTGGCTCACGCCGATGACCGTGCCGTTCATCCGCACGGGATGGATCGTCATGGCGGCGCTGGGGGCGATGAGGCTGTGCTTCGCGGCGACAGCCAGCGGCACGCCGATGGAATGACCGCCCCCTAGCACCAGCCCCGCCGTGGGTTTTTTCATCCCGGCGATAAGCTCCGCAATGCCGAGGCCGGCCTCGATGTCCCCGCCGACGGTATTGATGAGGACAAGCAGCCCCTTCACGTCCGGCGACTCCTCCACCGCCGCCAGCAGCGGATAGACATGCTCGTATTTCGTCGTTTTCGTATCCTCGCCCAGCACCTGATGCCCCTCGATCTGCCCGATCACGGTAAGCACCTGTATCGCCGACGGCGCCGCCGTGCCCATATTGCGGATATCGTCCATAAAAATCACCTGTATCAGTTTGCCCGATACAGGTGTCTTTTATTGATAATGCGATTCAGCCCTCTGCGTTATACGCCGCTTTCATGCATTTATAGGTCATATAGCAGTCAAGCTTCGAGGTCGTCTCGTAGGGCGCGTGCATGGAGAGGACGGGCACGCCCGCGTCGATGGTGTCGATATCACGCTGCGCCATGAACATGGCCACGGTGCCGCCGCCGCCCTGATCGACCTTGCCGAGCTCGCTCATCTGCCACAGCACGCCCGCCTCGTCGCAGATGCGGCGCAGATAGGCCACCAGCTCCGCCGTGGCGTCGCTCGCGCCGGACTTGCCCCGCGCGCCGGTGTATTTGCAGAAGCCGACGCCATAGTTCACCCGCGCCGCGTTCTGCTTTTCGCTGACCTCCGCGTACAGCGGGTCGAGCGCGGCAGTAACGTCCGCCGAAACACAGAAGCTATGGGAAAAGCAAGTCTGCACGCTGCATTCACCGCCGATGATCGTCTCCATGAAATGCTCAAAGGCGCAGCTCTGCATACCCGTCACGCCGTAGGAGCCGATCTCCTCCTTGTCCGCAAGGATGCACACGGCGGTGCGCTCCGGAGCTTCCGTCTCGAGAATGGCCTCCAACTCCGCATAGGCGCATACGCGGTCATCCTGCCCGTAGCCGCCGATGAGGCTGCGGTCAAGGCCAAGCTCCCGCACCTCAAATGCCGGAACGACCTCCAGCTCCGCGGAGATGAAATCGTCCTCGGTGATGCCGTAGCGGTCATTCAGGATGCTCATGACGGCCAGCTTCACGCGGTCGCCGCCCTCCCCGGCATAGGGAACGCTGCCCGCCAGAAGGCAAAGCTTCTCGCCCTCGATGAGCTTCGCGCCGGTCTTCGCCATCTGATCCGCGCCGAGGTGGGGCAGCAGATCGGTCACGACGAACTGCGGATCGTCCGGCTCTCGGCCGATGGCGACCGGAACGGAGGTTCCGTCCTTGAGCGCAACGACGCCGTGCAGCTCCAGCGGGATCGCCGTCCACTGATATTTCTTGATGCCGCCGTAATAGTGGGTGCGCAGATACGCAAGCTCGCTGTCCTCATACAGCGGCGAGGGCTTCAGATCGAGCCGCGGGGAGTCCACATGCGCCGCGCCGATCACGCAGCCGGCAGACAGGGACTTTTTCCCGCCCACCGCGAGGATGAGGGACTTGCCGCGATTCGAATAATAAACCTTCTGTCCGGGGCGGATGGGGCCTCTGCCCTCCGCCAAGGGCTCGAAGCCCGCAGCCTCCGCGAGCTTGATCGCCTCGGACACCGCCTCCCGCTCGATGCGGGCATTGTTCAGATACGTCATGTAGCCCCGGCAATAGTCCTCCACTGCGATACGCTCCTGCGTGTCGAGCAGGTCATAGCCGTTTTTCTGCTGCCGCAGCAGCTTTTCTTTCATCTCGTCCATTTGGTTTACGTCTCCTTCAGAATCTTTGAAAATAAATCATCGCACCGGCGGCGATAGTCCTCCATCGAGCCGTCGTTGCAGATGGTATAGTCGCAGTTTTCCTCGAAATACGAAGCGGGCTTCTGCGCCCGGATGCGCATGAGGGCGTATTCCTCCGAAATCCCCTCCCGCGCCATGAGCCGCCGCACCCGAGCCTCCTCCGGGGCAGTTATGCCCACTACGGCGCTCACATAATCCATGAGGTTCGTATCGAGGATATTGATGGCGTCCACAGCGGCGCATGTGCCCCCTGCCGCCGCGTGATCGGACAGGAGCCGATCGATCTCGCGATCCACAAAGGGGTCGGTGATCGCCCGCAGATCGCCAAGCGCCTGCGCATCCGAAAACACAACGGCGCCCAGCTTCTTGCGTTGCAAAACACCGTCCTCGACCACACCGGGGAAGCGCACCTCGATCTGCGCGAGCATCTCCCCGCTGTCGCGGCAGAGGCCGTAATACACCGCGTCCGCGTCGATGATGAGCGCGCCCATGGCCGCCAGCGATTCGAGCGCCGTGGTCTTGCCCGTGCCGGTGCCGCCCGTCACGCCGACGATCTTCATGGTTCGGATCAGCGCACGGCGGATATCCCGCTCGGGCAGCGCGCCCTGCCGCAGGATGCGCAGCCGCCCGTCCGTGAGCGATACGACCGTGCTTTCGGTGCCGAGACCGCATTCGCCGCCGTCAAGGATCGCATCGATGGAGCCTTGGAAATAGGTAGCCACCTCCGCCGCCGTCTTGGGGCTGGGCAGGCCGCTGGGATTGGCAGACGGCGCGGCCAGCGGCACGCCGCAGGAGCGAAGCAGCGCGAGGGTCTTTTCGCTGTCCGGGCAGCGCAGCCCCACCGTATCGCCCCCGGCGCGGACGATCTCCGGCACGAGGGGCTTGGCATTCAAAACAATCGTAAGCGGCCCCGGCCAGAAGCGCTCCGCCAGCGCGTACGCCGCCGCGGGCACATCCTCGCACAGGCGGCCGATGGACTCCACGCCCGGCACCATGAGGCTTAGGGGCTTGGTCTCCGGCCGTCCCTTGACCTCGTAGATTTTTTCTACCGCCGTCGGATCGAGTCCGTTCCCGGCAAGGCCGTATACCGTTTCCGTCGGCACGGCAACAAGGCCGCCCTCCGCTATGCTCCGCACCGCGGCGGCGATATCGTCCGTAAGTATCTGCGTCGTCATGCTTCTTCCCTCAGCTTTTCCGCCTGATCGGCGGTCACAAGGGCGTCGATCAGCTCGTCCAGATCACCGTCCATAATGCTGTCAATGCGATAGAGCGTCAGCCCGATGCGGTGATCCGTCACCCGCCCCTGCGGAAAGTTGTAGGTACGGATGCGCTCATTGCGCATCCCGGTTCCCACCTGCGAGCGCCGGGCGTCGGCTCTGGCGTCCGCCTGCCGCTGCCGTTCCGCCTCTGCCAGCCGGGAGGCGAGGATGGACAGCGCCCGGGCTTTGTTCTTGTACTGGCTGCGCTCGTCCTGACACTCCACCACCGTGCCGGTGGGCAGATGGGTCACGCGAATGGCGGTCTCGGTCTTGTTGACCTTCTGTCCGCCCGCGCCGGACGAGCGGAACACGTCTATCCGCAGCTCCGACATATCGAGTGAAAACTCCGTTTCCTCCAGCTCCGGCAGCACAGCCACCGTAGCCGTGGAGGTATGCACGCGCCCCTGCGTTTCCGTCTCCGGCACGCGCTGTACGCGGTGGACGCCGCTTTCAAATTTGAGCCGGGAATACGCGCCGGCGCCCTCGATGATGCAGCTGATTTCCTTGATGCCGCCCAAGGCCGTTTCGCTGAGATTAGCGACGGTGACGCGCCAGCCCTTTTTCTCGGCATACATGGCGTACATCCGATACAGACTGTGGGCAAAGAGCGCCGATTCCTCCCCGCCGACGCCGCCGCGGATTTCCAAAATGACGTTTTTATCGTCGTTCGGATCCTTAGGCAACAGCAGGGTTTTGAGGGAAAGCTCCGCTCCGGGCAGCGCCGCCTCGGCCGAGGCAAGCTCCTCCTCTGCCAGAAGGCGCATTTCCGCGTCCTCCTCCGCTTCGAGGATCGCGCGGCTCTCAGCGGCGGCGGCTTTGAGGCGCTTTACCTCGCGCCACGCCTCCACCACGGCGGACAGCTCCTTCTGCTCCCGCGCCAGCGCCGCGTATTTCTGCGGATCGACATAGATCTCCGGCGCGTTCAACTGCGCCGCCAGCTTCTCGTATTTTTCTTCGATCTGCGTCAGCTTCTCGTCCATATCAGATGGTCGCGGGCGACGTCCGCCAATCGGAACCGCCCTTCCTTTCGCCGATGACGCCATAGCCGAGGACATAGAAATCCCTCGCATCCGCCGTCAGCTCGAATATGCCCCGGGCGGTGCCCTCCAGTTCCTTGGCCGCGGCGGGCTTTGTTATGATGGGAAGCTCCTCCGAAGAATCCCGCAGCAGCGACCGCCCCCGCTCCGTGGAGGCCAGCAGCCGGGCATAGGGCGGCCGGTCGCCTCCCATCCCGGCGCGGACGCCCAGCGCCGCGCACAGCACCATCCGGCGCAGGCGGCTCAAGGGATAGCGCTTCGTTTTCACGGCGGAGAGGATGCCTTCCACGCTGCATTCGCTGCGCACGGCCTTATACAGGCGGTTGCCCAGCCCCTCCGTGGCGTCCGGCAGTGCGGCGAAATCGTCCGCCTTCAGCATCCGCAAGCGGGAGATAATGGCGTCCTCCATGGATGTCATGGTGACGGGGCCATGCCCCGCGTCCATTTGCTCCAAGGGCATAGAGCGGGCCGCGGGAGGCACGAACCGGGAGATATCCTCCCCAGCCTCCATCATGGAGCGGAGTTGGCTTGCGCTGCGGGCGGAGCCGTCCGTCACGCTGTCGTGCTGGGGGCCGGTACGCTTGGTGGTCATGGGGATCATGGCCGACCGATAGGCAAACAGGGCTTTCAGATACTCGACGCCGAGGACGTTGTTTGGCGTTTCGAGAAGCTTCGCCTCCCCGCCAAGGGCGTCATGCAGGACTTTTTCCCTTGCGGCGGCGAAGGACATGCCCTCCGTCATCTGAGCCTTGATGCGGTCGATATTCTCCGGCTCGGCGGCGGCCAGCGCCAGCGCCGTCAGCGGCGCGAGAGAGCCGACCTCGCTGCCGAAGGACAGATGCGTCACAAAGCCCAGACTGTCCAAAAGGCCGATCGCTCCCATGGCAAACCGCTCCGCCGACGAAACGCACCACGGCAGCGGAAGCTCAAAAACAAGATCGGCGCCGCATTTGGCCGCCGTTTCCGCCCGGACGTGCTTATCGAACGCAGCCGGGCTGCCCCGCTGGACGAAATCGCCGCTCATGACGCACACGATGGGCGTATCCGTGCCGAGCTGCTCCCGGCTGAGCGCGAAATGCCGAAAATGCCCCCAATGGAACGGATTGAATTCTCCGACGACGCCGATCACGGCCATGACGCTCACCTTCCTCTTGCATATTTTCAAATTTGCGGTAAAATAGTGGTGTATGCATATATTTTACACGATTTCAATTTTTTTACAAGACGAAAGGAACCGACTATGAAAATTCTTGTCATCAACTGCGGCAGCTCCTCCCTCAAGTATCAGCTTCTGGATATGGAGGGCGAGAAGCTCCTCGCCAAGGGTCTGTGCGAGCGTATCGGCATCGACGGCCACCTGTCCCACAAGCCCCAGAACGGCAAGCCCGTCTTCGACGAGGACGTGGCCATGCCCACCCATACCGAGGCCATCGCCGCGGTGCTGGACAAGCTCACCAGCGCGGAATACGGCGTGGTGGCAAGCATGGACGAGATCGGTGCCGTGGGTCACCGTGTCGTTCACGGCGGAGAGAAGTTTGCCGAGTCCGTGCGCATCAATGACGATGTAATGGACGCCATCGCCGAGTGCATCCCCCTCGCCCCGCTCCACAACCCCGCGAACATCACCGGCATCGAGGCCTGCAAGGCCGTTATGGGCGATGTGCCGCAGGTCGCCGTGTTTGACACCGCGTTCCATCAGTCCATGCCCGGCAAAGCGTTTATGTATGCCATCCCCTACGAGTATTATTCCGATTTGAAGGTTCGCCGCTACGGCTTCCATGGCACCAGCCACCGCTATGTGTCGAAGCGCGCCGCCGAGATGCTCGGCAAGCCCATCGAGGAGCTGAAGCTCATCTCCTGCCACATGGGCAACGGCAGCTCCATCTGCGCCATCAACGGCGGCAAGAGCGTCGATACCTCCATGGGCTTCACCCCCATCGCTGGCCTGCCCATGGGCACCCGCTGCGGCGATATCGATGTTTCCATCCTTGAGTACCTCGCCGCGAACACCGGCAAGGACGTGAAGGAGCTCACGAACATTCTCAACAAGAAGTCCGGCGTACTGGGCGTTTCCGGCGTTTCCAGCGACTTCCGCGATCTCGACAACGCCGCGGCCGATGGCAATGACCGCGCCGCGCTCGCGCTCGATATGTTCCACTATGCCGTCGCCAAGACGGTCGGCTCCTATGTCGCCGCCATGAACGGCGTGGACGGCATCATCTTCACCGCCGGCATCGGCGAGAACAGCGCCTCCACCCGCGCCGCCATCTGCGAGTACCTGACCTATCTCGGCATCGAGATCTGCCCGGAGTGCAACGCCAAGCGCGGTGAGGACATCGTCATCTCCACCGCCGACAGCAAGGTGAAGGTCATGGTCATCCCCACGAACGAGGAGCTGGTCATCGCCCGCGATACCAAGGCGCTCGTTGAGGGCTGATATCCCATCCATAAACGAGCCGGCAGGGAGTCCGCAATGGATTCCCTGCCGCTCTTTTTATCGGGTTGTCCCTTAGGCCAGATGACCCTTTTCCTTGATGACGTCGATCACGCCGTCCACATATTTCTCGCAGATCTCCTCCGTGTCGGCCTCCACCATAACGCGGATGACCGGCTCCGTGCCGCTTTCGCGCACGAGGATGCGGCCGCTGTCGCCCAACTCCTCCGCGACCTTCGCCACCGCCGCCTGCACGTCGGGATCGTTCTGCGCCTCGGGCTTCGATTTCACCCGGACGTTTTTCAGCACCTGTGGATAGAACACCACCGGCGCGGCCAACTCGCTCATGGGCTTCTCCTTCGCCAGCATGACCTCCATGAGCTTCAGGCTCGTGAGGATGCCGTCGCCCGTGGTGGCGTATTTCGTGAAGATGATATGACCGGACTGCTCGCCGCCGATGCGGTGGCCGTTCTGCACCATATTCTCGTAGACGTATTTATCGCCCACTTTCGTCTTCTCATACTCGATGCCCACGGCGTCCAGCGCCTTATACAGGCCGAAGTTCGACATGACGGTGGTAACGACCTTGTTGTTGAGGAGCTTTCCGCGCTCCTTCATATACAGGCCGTAGACATACAGGATATGGTCGCCGGTGACGACGTTTCCCTTCTCGTCCACGCACAGGCAGCGATCCGCGTCGCCGTCATAGGCAAAGCCGATATCGAGACCGTTTTCCACCACGAACTTCTGCAGATGCTCGATATGGGTGGAGCCGCAGTCAGTGTTGATGTTATAGCCGTCCGGCTCGGCGTTCATGATATAGGTCTTTGCGCCCAGCGCGTCGAACACGCTCTTGGCGATCGACCATGCCGCGCCGTTTGCCACATCGAGCCCCACCTTCACGTCCTTGAAGCTGAACTTCGACATGGAGATCAGATAGCCGATATAGCGGTTGCGGCCGGAGACGTAGTCCACAGTGCGGCCGATCTGTTCCCGCGTGGCGACGGGTACTTCCAGCTCGCCGTCGATGTATTTCTCGATCTCCAGCAGGGTCTCCTCGTCCATCTTCTCGCCGTTGGAGTTCACGATCTTGATGCCGTTGTCGTAAAACGGGTTATGGGAGGCGGAGATCATGATGCCGCAGTCGAAATCGTCCACCCGGGCGATATAGGAAACGGAGGGCGTTGTAGTGACGTGCATGATATAGGCGTCCGCGCCGGAGGCCATAAGGCCGGTGCAGAGAGCGTATTCGAACATATAGCTCGAACGCCGCGTGTCCTTGCCGATGACGATCTTGGCCTTTTTGCCCATCCGCGCGCCGTAGTACCAGCCGAGGAAGCGGCCAATCTTGATGGCATGCTCGTAGTTTAGGTCGATATTGGCTTCGCCCCGGAAGCCGTCGGTTCCGAAATACTTGCCCATGGCTTTTTCCTCCTGTTTTAGACCTTGCTGCGGATCTCGCCGTTATCCCGCCAGATGCTGTTTTCGGGAACGACGCCCCGGACGCAGGACGTGGGATAGACGTTTGAGTGACGGCCGATGACCGTGCCGGGATTGCAGACCGCGTTGCAGCCCACCTCCACATAATCGCCCAGCATCGCGCCAAATTTCTTGATGCCGGTTTCGATCTGTTCCGTGCCGTTATGGACGACCACGAGCTTTTTATCGGACTTCACGTTAGAGGTGATGGAGCCAGCGCCCATATGGGAATAATAGCCCAGAATGCTGTCGCCGACATAGTTATAGTGCGGCGTCTGCACATGATCGAAAAGGATCACGTTTTTGAGCTCCACGGAGTTTCCCACGACGCAGTCCGCCCCGACAAGCGCGGAGCCGCGGATGAACGCGCAATGGCGCACCTCGGTATTCGGCCCGATGATGCAGGGCGCCCCGAGATACGCGGACGGAAACACCTTGGCGGTCTTATGTACCCAAACATGCTCGGAGACCTCGTCATATTCCGTGGGATCGAGCGCCGCGCCAAGATCAAGGATGAGCTGCTTGATGCCCGCCAGAGCCTCCCAAGGATAGATGAACTGCGAGAGATACTCCTTGGCCAGCGTGTGGTCAAGGTCGTAAAGATCGGTGATCGTATACATGGATCGTCCCCCGTTCCCTTACAGGCGCTCTTTCCGCTCGATATCGAGGAAATACTTATAGGTGTCCACGGTCAGCTCGCCGCAGGCCGCCTCGTCGCAGGCGATGATGGCCGCGTTGTGCATCTGCAGGGCGCTGCATGTCCATTTCTGGCTGACGCCGCCCTCCACCGTCGCCGCCAGCGCCCGGGCCTTATTGTGGCCGCTGATGAGGACGAGGACCTCCTTCGAGTCCGTAACGGTGCCGATGCCAACGGAAAGCGCCTTGGCAGGCACCTTCTCGGGATCGTTTCCGAAGAAGCGGGAGTTCACGATGCGGGTATCGGTGGTGAGGTCGCGCACGCCCGTGCGGGAAGAAAGCGAGGTAAACGGCTCGTTGAAAGCCAGATGGCCGTCCACGCCAATGCCGCCCATGAAGAGGTCGATGCCGCCGTAGGAGGCGATCTTCTCCTCATATCGGGCGCATTCGCCCTCGGGATCGTCGGTCATGCCGTTGAGGATATTGATGTTCTCCGGCTTCATATCCACAAGGTGATCGAAGAAATTGTCGTGCATGAAATACCAGTAGCTCTGGTCATGCTCGTGGGGCAGGCCGAGATACTCGTCCATATTGAAGGTGACGACGTTCGCGAAGGAAACCTCCCCCGCCTTGTTTTGCCGGGCGAGCTCCTGATACACGCCGACGGGGGAAGAACCGGTGGGCAGGCCGAGGACAAAGGGTCTCGCCTCCTTATGGGCGTTGATCTTGCCCGCGATATAGTCCGCCGCCCATTTGCACATCTTGTCGTAATCGTCTTGGATAACTACTCTCATCGTTCTATTCTCCTTAAAAAATTGATTTCGCTTATATCACAAGCGCAAAGGCGCTTGTGTTCATCCTATTCCACCGTGACAGATTTCGCCAGATTCCGGGGCTTATCCACGTCAAGCCCCCGCGCCACGCTGGTGTAGTAGCCGAGAAGCTGCAGCGGAACGATGGCGAGGCTTCCGGTGAAATGCTTATCCGTTTTAGGGATATAGACCGTGAAGTCCGCGGTATCCTCCACGCTGTAGCTGCCGTAGCAGGTCAGCCCCATGAGATACGCGCCCCGGGAGCGGCATTCCGCCATGTTACTGACGGTCTTTTCCAAAAGCTCCTTCTGGGTCAGCACACCGATCACCAGCGTGCCGTTTTCCACGAGGCTGATGGTGCCGTGCTTAAGCTCCCCGGCGGCATAGGCCTCGGAATGGATGTAGCTGATCTCCTTCATCTTAAGGCTGCCCTCAAGGCTGATGGCATAGTCCACGCCCCGCCCTATGAAGAAGATATCCTTCGCATGGGAGAATTTGGCCGCGAACCATTGGATGCGCTCCTTATCCTCCAGCACGCGTCCGATCTTGTCCGGGATCGTCTGCAGCTCCTCCACATAGCGGAGATAATCCTCCTCGCTGATCTCGCCCCGGACATAGCCGAACTGTACTGCCAGCGTATACATTGCCATAAGCTGCGCGGAATAAGCCTTCGTGGTGGCCACGGCGATCTCCGGCCCGGCCAGCGTATAGAACACATGCTCCGCCTCCCGGGCGATGGAGGAGCCCACCACATTCACAACTGCCAACGTCCGCGCCCCCTGCTTCTTCGCCTCCCGGAGAGCGGCGAGGCTGTCCGCCGTCTCGCCGGACTGGGAGATCACGATTACCAGCGCGTTTTCCGCCAGCAGGAGCCGCCGATAGCGAAATTCCGAGGCAAGCTCCACTCGCACGGGGACACGAACCATATCCTCGATGATATACTGTGCCTGCACGCCCACATGCCATGCCGAGCCGCAGGCGGCGATATGGATCTGAGAGATCCCGCGGATATCCTCGTCGGTGAGACCCAAGGCGGAGAGGTCGAGCCTCCCGTCCTTCAGCACGCTGCCGAGGGTGTCCCGCACGGCCTTCGGCTGCTCGTGCAGCTCCTTCATCATGAAATGCTCGAAGCCGCCTTTTTCCGCCGACTCGGCGTCCCATGTGATCTCCGTGAGTTCCTTTTCAACGGTGTCGCCGTCGAGATTATAGAACTCGACCCCGCCCGGCGTCACCCGCGCCATCTCGAGATTCCCGATATAATAGACGCTGCGGGTATATTTGAGGATCGCCGGAACGTCGGAGGCGATATAGGACTCCCCGTCCGCCACGCCGAGAATCATGGGCGAATCCTTCCGCGCCACATAGATCTCGCCCGGATAATCCTTGAACATAACTGCCAGCGCATAGCTGCCCCGCACGCGCACCATGGTCTTTGCCAGCGCGTCGATGGGGCCGATGCCGTATTTTTTATAGTAGTAGTCCACCAGCTTCACGGCGACCTCCGTATCGGTGTCGCTGTAAAACGCATAGCCGTGGCGCAGGAGCTTATCTTTCAACTCCCCATAGTTTTCGATGATGCCGTTATGCACGCCCACGACGTTCGATTCCACCAAACCCGAACCGCTGCCGGTGCAGTTGCCGCTGACATGGGGATGGGCGTTCGACTGGCTCGGCTCCCCATGGGTCGCCCAGCGGGTATGGCCAATACCGCAGGTACCTGCCAGCGCCCGGCCGTTATCGGTTTTTTCCGCGAGGTTTTTGAGCTTGCCGGTGGCCTTCACCACCTCCGCCAGCTTATTCCCGTCCCGCACGGCCAGCCCCGCGGAGTCATACCCGCGGTATTCGAGCCGCGCCAAGCCGTCCAGCAGGATCGGCGCCGCGGCATGATGGCCGGTGAACCCTACGATTCCACACATTGCTTTTCCTCCTCTTGATCCGTCAGCAGAAAGCCCCTGATCGGGCGTTCCGCCAGCCGAAGCTGCAGCACCGTATCCGCCAGAATGGAGCGCTTCGTTTTCTTTCGCCGCACGGCAACGAATATCCCCTCGCACAGCCGCGAGGCAAGCAGCGCCTCCGGCGTTTCGGTGACGGGCGACAGAGCAAGCAGGATCGCATCCCAGTCCGCCAGAAGCTCCGGCGAGGGATCGAACCCATCCGCCTGCACCGCCCGCGCACGGCTCCCCGCAGCCGTCAGCGATTCCGCCAGCCGTCGGGCGGCGTACATCGTATCCGTCTCCCGGCCGGCCGCGGTCACGCCGATCACCCGGCATGCATCCGAAGCCGCCAGTTTCGGGGCGGGATAGAGGCCGTTTTTCTCTGTCAGTACCCGCAGGCCGTTGTAAGCCTCCGAAAGCTCCTCTGCAGAGAGCACCCGGTCGCCCAGCAAAGCCCATGCCGCGATGCCGAGGATCGCCGCGACGGCGCCCGAGAACCCCGCCAGAAGCCCATGCCGACCATACCCGGGAGCGACCCGTTTCGCGGGAACGGACGCGCTTTCGGCCACCCGCACGTCGCTTCCCTCGGCCACCTCTGCGATCTTTTCCGGCAGGACAGCTCCGATGGCATTCGCGATGCGCGCCGCCTCCGCAGGATCGCCGTCCGTTACGGTGACCCGGAAGATCTGTGTCGTTCCCACGGCCTCGGCATGGATCATCCCCCTCAGCTCCTCCGCCGAACAGGATAGCTGCGCCTCGTCGATCACAGCCTCCAGCGTCGTGGGAAAGTCGAGGATCACAAGATAGGTGCCGATCAGGCGCGAGGTCGCGGAAAGCTCCGCGGCGGTGAACGATGTGGTCTGACCGCTGCCGTCGGTCTCCGTGTTCCGCACATAAAACTGGACGGACGCCTCATATCGGGGCGCTTGGAGCGCTGTGACGGCTAAGGCGATCAACCCGCAAAGCACCGCAACCGCCACAGCGAGCCACAGGTATCTCCGCAGCGCCCGCAGCAGCGCAAAAGCCCTTTGCCCCCATACGAGCGCTGCCGTGCCGATGCTGCCGAAGCTTTTGTTCTTATCCATCCGCGAAATCGTTTCCTTCATCATTTCTAAGCAAACAATATAGCATAACAACGTGTTTTTATCAACCTTTTTCCCGATTCCCCAAGGCATCGGACAAAAATAAATACGGTTTTTTCTTTTACCCATTTACAAATGAAATATTTCCCTGTAGAATACATGCAAGTAACTAATGGATGATCCCCCCGTCCCGGTCGGCGGCAGGAAAGGGATCAGGACAGAAACAATTATGGAGTTTTTTACGATCCGCGCGCTGCTCAGTGTCCTCCGGCGGAAAAGCCGCGCTGTTTTGCTGGCGGCGCTTCTGGCGGGCGGCGCTCTATGCGCCTGCACCGGCCTTATTTCCCCGCCGCCCTATCGCGCCGAAGCGCTGCTGTATGCGGGCAGCGACCCCGCGGGCGTAACGCCCGGCGCCGTGGAGATTGACGATTTCGAGATCTCCCGGTATTTAGCGGAAAACGCTGCCGCGCTGCTACATACCCGCCCAGTGCTGGAGGCGGTAGCGGAAAGAGCGGAGGTCTCCCTCTCCGCAGAAGAGCTGGACGCCATGCTCTCGACCGAGGTGATGCCCAACCGTCAGCTTCTCCGGGTGATTGTATCCGGCCGCAGCGCCGAAGAGACCGAGAGGATCGCCCACGCCGCCGCTGATGTTCTTCCTCAGGACGCGCAGGAGTTTTCCGGCGGACGCTTCCGCTTTGCCAGCCTTACCGTCACCGGGAGGGATCGGATCGCGGATCACGCCATGAGCTTCGCGGGAGGAGTGCTGTTCGGAGCCGTTTTATACGCCGCCGTGATCCTTCTTTCCTATGTTTCCCGTCCCGCCTTTCATACCCCGGATCGTCTTGCCCGGGCATATCCCGATCTGCCCGTCCTTGCCGCGCTGCCGGAAAACGCCTTGGCGCCGCCTCTTCCGAACACCCAGCGGAATATGACCCCCGAAGCAGCGGTATCTCTTAATTTTCTTGCCGATGCCTTGGCAGACGCCGACACCGTCCTTGGAGTCTCGGGCGAGGCCTGCGCACTTTCCGCCCTAAACACCGCCTATGCCCTCGCCGCGACAGGAGAAAACGTGGTGCTGCTGGAGGCCGGTTCTCTGTCTCCGGCGCTGCGTCGGTACATGCCTCATGCTGACGGCGCGGGGCTGGCGGACTTTCTCCGGCGGGACACCGACACCCGGGACGTGATCCGCTCGCTGCAGCTGACTCCCTTTGCCGCCGACCCTGTCGCGCTGGACGTGATCCCCTGCGGAAACGGGAGCATACCGGGCGGTGACCCCGCCGCTTCCCGCTCCATGGATACGCTTCTCGCTTCCCTCCGGCTGCTGTATGACCGCATCATCGTTGCTCTCCCGGCCAAAGCGGAAGGACTTCCCGTCACTGACGCGCTCCTGTTCTCTGTCCACGGTGAGAAAACGAAGCCCGACCGCCTCCTCTATGCGTTGAGCGAGGCTCCCGCCCCCGTAAGCGGGTTTCTTTTCCTGTACGCCGATCCATAGCCCGGTACGATATCGCAGCACCGCCTGGCGATCTTCTGCGGAGAGATCACCGGGCGGTGCTTTTTTCACAGCCATCGCAGGGATCGACAGGTTTCTATTGTTAACGTAATTATAATTATGTTAATCAATATCCGGAGGCGGAAGACATGGCAATTTGGACGCAATGGATTGAACGGCGAAGCGGCCTGCGGCTGCGTTCGCCGGAGGCGAAGGCGGCGCTGCGATACGCGGGTGGCTTCCTGCTGGGCACGGCCATGGGGGCAGGACGGCTGTTTTCCGCCTGCGGTCCCTTCGGTCTCGCGGCGGTAGCCGCGGCGGGCGCGGATCTTTTCGGCGCGGCCTGTCTCGGGGGCGCGGCGTTGGGGTATCTCATCTCCGGCGGCATCCGTTACGGCCTTCGCTATCTTGCCACATGCTTTCTGCTGTTTACCGTCGGATTCGTGGCCCGGGGACAGAAATTCCGTGGGAGCCGATGGTTCATGCCGGTACTGGCGGCTGGGTTCACGGCGCTGACCGGGATCCTGTATATCGATGAGTCGCTGGGCGGCGTTCCCGGACCTACCCGGATCTTTATGGAGACGGTGCTGGCGGGAGGCTGCGCCTATTTCTTCGGCCTCGTCCTCTCCCCCGAGTCACTGACGGGAGAAACGGCCGAGCTGCGGCACAGCATAAGCTGCGCCATATTTGCCGCCTGCGGGCTGATGGGGCTTGCCTCCATCCGTCTCTGGAACACCCTGTCTGTGGGTAGGTTCCTTGCCATGCTGGCCGTGATGGCGGCGGGCTTCTGCGGCGGCCCGCTGACCGGCTGCTCGGCGGGAGCGGCCATGGGTCTCGGCATGGATATGGCCGGGAGCGATCAGCTTTTTTTCACCGCGGCCTATGCACTGGCAGGGCTGTTTTCCGGCGCTCTTCACCGCTATGGCCGTCTCACCTTCTCTGTGGCCTTCTGCGCGGGCAACGCCGTATCCGTCCTTCTGGGCTGGGGCGGCGGAGCGCCTATCGCAGCGCTGTATGAGTGCTTTGCCGCCACAGTGGTATTCATGCTCCTGCCCCAAGCGGCGCTCACGCCGGTGGGGTCTCTGCTTCGGGTGGGTCGCGGTCATGGGGAGACCGCGTTCCGCTATTATCAGGCGGAGCGTCTCGACCAACTTGCCGCTGGTTTCCGGCGGCTGTATGAGGCCGCCGCGGCGGAGCCGCCTCCCCGCAGGGAAAACGCCGACGTGACCGCCGTATTCGATCGGGCGGCGGATATCGTATGCCGCTCCTGCGCCGGCAAGACGCAATGCTGGAAAAAGGATTACGCGGAAACGGTGCAGTCCCTTGCCTCCGCCGCGGAGAGCATGACCCGCCGCGGCACCTTGGCGGTGAGCGATCTGCCCGTTTCCTTCCGGCAGAAATGCGTCGCCCCCGGCGCCTTCGCCAGCACGGTGAACGGCGAGCTGCGGGGAATGATGTATCGCCGCCAATACGCGGCGCGGCTGCGTGAGGGGCGTATGGCGGCCTATGGGCAGTTTCTGGATATGGCGGAGGTCATGAGCGACGCTGCGCGGCAGCTCTCCGGCGCGGCGGGGCCGGACGCGGCAGCGGAGCGACGCCTCATCCGCTATCTCAAAAGCCGTGAGCTGGACGGCGCATGCTCCGCCTTCCGGGACGGTCACGGCCGCCTGCGCATTGCGCTGGAGGGGGCGGAGATCGAGTCGCTGGCTGACGAGCCGGAGTATCTGGAACGCCTGTCCGCCGCGCTGGGGGTACGGCTGTGCCGGGTGGATCCGCAGGAAAAAGGACGCATCCTCCTGCGGCAGGCGGAGCCGCTGGCGGTCTCCGTAGGCATCGCTGCACTGAAAAAGGAGGGCGAAGCCGTTTCCGGCGACCGGGAAACGTATTTTAAGACTGACAGCGGGCTTCTATGCGTCATTCTCTCCGACGGGATGGGAACCGGGGAAGCAGCCGCCGGGGAGAGCTCCTGCGCGGTGGATATCCTCGAAGCGCTGCTGCGGGCGGGCGTGGAGCCGCTGTGCGCCATGCGCCTGCTGAACGCCGCCGCCATGCTGAAAAACGGCGAGGAATGGGGCTATGCCACGGTGGATCTCTGCTGCATCGACCTCTATACCGGCGAGACGTGCTTTTATAAATACGGCGCGGCCCCCTCGTATGTCAAAACCGGGCGTACCGTCCGGCGGGTGAAATGCAGCTCCCTCGCCGCAGGGATGCTCTCCGGCGACAGCGCCGCGCCGGACGTATACCGCATGAAGCTGCGGCCGGGGCATGTGGCGCTCATTGCCTCGGACGGGGTGCTGGCCGAGCGGGGCGACGGCTGGCTTCGGGAGATCCTGCTCGGCTCTGATGGCGTCGAGGTGAAGGATATCGCCAAGCAGGCGCTGCGCGCCGCCGCCGGGCGCTTCGGCAACGCGGACGACATGACGGCGCTTGCTATCCGGGTGGAGGAACGGTTATGATCCACCTGCGCACACGCTTTGGGAAAAAGCCTCCGCGCCTGTATAATCCTTCCTCCCGATGGACAGAATGGAAGCATCGGAAAAGCTGGGAGGCAGCGATCATGGTAAAAGGCACCAACAAGCGGGTCATCGTGGTGAAATCCCCCGATCCCCATGTATTTGAAGAGGCGATCTTCGTGCTGCGGGAGGATTATCTCAAGCAGCGCAGCGCCGATCAGGTCATGGAGGAGGCGCGCCGTACCGCCGGGGAATACCTCCGGCAATGCGCCACCGGTTCCAAACGCCGGGGCGGCAGGCTATGGGGCGCGATCCTCGCCGCTGTCGGCGCAGGCACGGCGGGACTTGTCTGGCTTGCCTTCCATTTTGTATTCGTCTGACCGTTTCGATAAGCTATCCCTATTGCAAACATAATAATATGTGAATTTAACACATCCTCATGACCATTTTTTGTGTTTTTGAGGAATTTTTTATTGCAATCGCCGGAACGTAATAGTAATATAAAACTATGGATATTTTACTGATTTTTCGGCAGATGCTCGTTCTGCTGATCCTTCTGATCGTCGGCGTTATCGCCGCGAAGGTCGGCGTAATGGATGAGGATACCAACCGCCGCTTCACCCGCTTCACCCTGTTGATCCCCCAGACCTGCATGATTCTCGCCAGCGTTCTGAACGCCGGATCGGACGTTACCCCTGGGCGGGTTTTCGCCGTCCTTGGCGCGGGCTGCTGCATGTATGCGATCCTCGTGGCGCTGAGCCTTCTCGTTCCCGTCCTCTATCGCTGCAAATCGGAGGATCAAGGGATCTACAGCTTCATGACCATCTTCGGCAACGTCGGGTTCATGGGCATCCCCGTGGCCGGGTCGATCCTCGGCCCCACCTCCGCGGTGTATGCGGCGCTGCTCAATATCCCCTTTAACGTATTGGCCTACACCCTCGGCATCGCTCTGCTGAACCGCAAAGGCGGCAAGGCGAAAATCGACTGGCGGCTTCTGATCAACGCTCCCCTCATTGCCTCGCTGATCGCCATCGTTCTCCTCTGTTTCCATATCCATTTCCCCGCGCCGCTGGAAAGCGCCATTGACATGCTGGGGGATATGATCGTCCCCTCCTCCATGATCATCATAGGCGCGTCCCTCGGCGCCCAGAAGCTGAAGGATGTATTCGGGGACTGGCACGTTTACGCCTTCGCCCCGGTGCCGCTGATCGCCGCCCCGATCCTTCTCTGGCTCATCCTTCATCTGTTCATTCGGGACACGATGCTCCTCAATACCATCACGCTGCTGGGCGCGATGCCCGTGGCGGCGTTTGCCACCATGCTCTCCATCCAATACGGCGGAAATGTGCAGATGGCTTCGAAGACCGTGTTCGTCACCACGGTGCTTTCCGTCGTCACCATCCCCCTCGTATGCGCGATCCTGCCGCTGTAAGAGCCATGGCCATGGATCTTTGCGATTACCGCCAGATGCAGACGCTGCTGACGGCGGAGGGATTTCACTTCTCCAAGGCAAAGGGGCAGAATTTTCTCACCGCCCGCTGGGTGCCGGAGCGTATCGCGGAGGAGGCGGGCTTGGACGCTCGGACGGGCGTGATCGAGATCGGCCCCGGCGTCGGCTGCCTGACAGAGCAGCTCGCGCTCCGTGCCCGGAAGGTCGCAGCCTTTGAAGTAGATGAGCTGCTGCGGCCGGTTCTCGCCCGGACGCTGGCTCCATATGATAATATTGAGGTCGTTTTCGGCGACGTGATGCGCGCCGACCTCGCCGCGGAGGCGGCGGCGCGTCTGCCGGGTCTGCGGCCAGTGCTGTGCGCAAATCTCCCCTACAGCATCACCTCCCCGGTGCTGACGAAAATTTTCGAGGCTCGCTGCTTCGACACCGCCACGGTGATGATACAGCGCGAGGTGGCGCAGCGCATGTGCGCAAAGCCCGGGCAGAGCGACTACGGTGCGTTCACCCTGCTGACCCAATGGTACGCGGAGCCGGAGCTCCTCTTCACCGTGGGGCCGGAATGCTTCATGCCCCGGCCAAAGGTGACGAGCGCAGTCGTCCGCATGACGATGCGCCGCGAGCCGCCGGTCATGGCGGAGGAAAAGGCGCTGTTTCGCGTGATCCGCGCCGCCTTCAACCAGCGGCGGAAAACCCTTGTAAATGCCCTCGACGGCGTTTGCGGAAAAGAAAATGCCCGCGCCGCTGTCTCCTCCTGCGGCTTTCCCGAGACCGTCCGGGGAGAGGCTCTGAGCCTTGCGGATTTTGCCGCCCTTACGAACGTACTTTCACAATATTGAAATATATTTGGAGGAAGAATCATGGCACTGACAAAAAATCCCCATGCGCTGGAGTGGATCGACCGCTGCGTCGCACTCTGCAAGCCGGACAAGGTCGTCTGGATCGACGGCAGCGAGGAGCAGCTTGAAAGTCTCCGTCAGGAGGCGTTCGGCACGGGCGAGCTCATCAAGCTCAATCAGGAAAAGCTCCCGGGCTGCGTGTACCACCGCAGCGACGTGAACGATGTCGCCCGCGTGGAGAGCCGCACCTTCATCTGCTGCGAGAAGGAAGAGGACGCGGGCCCCACCAACAACTGGATGGCGCCGGACGAAATGAAGGCCAAGCTACGGGACATCTACGACGGCTGCATGGCCGGGCGTACGATGTATATCATCCCTTATTCCATGGGCATCGTCGGCTCTCCGTTCGCCAAATACGGTTTTGAGCTGACGGACAGCATCTATGTCACTCTGTCGATGTCGATCATGACCCGCGTCGGCACGCAGGTACTCGACGCCATGGGCGAGGATACGGCGGACTTCATCAAGGGTCTCCACTCCAAGGCAGAGTTGGATCCCGAGAAGCGCTATATCGTCCACTTCCCGCAGGAAAACTACATCATGAGCGTGAACTCCGGCTACGGCGGAAACGCCCTTCTGGGCAAGAAGTGCTTCGCGCTCCGCATCGCCTCGAACCTCGCCCGCAAGGAGGGCTGGCTCTCCGAGCATATGCTGATTCTCGGCGTGCAGAACCCGCAGGGCGAGATCCGCTATGTCTGCGGCGCGTTCCCCTCCGCCTGCGGCAAAACGAACCTTGCTATGCTCATCCCCCCGCAGGCCTATCGCGAAAAAGGCTGGAAATGCTGGACGGTCGGCGATGATATCGCTTGGCTGCGCCCCGGCCCGGACGGCCGTCTCTGGGCAGTGAACCCCGAGAACGGCTTCTTCGGCGTCGCGCCCGGCACCAGCGAGAAATCGAACCCCAACGCGCTGGCCAGTACCTCTCACGATACCATCTTCACAAACGTGGTTCTCAAGGACGATGGCACCGTTTGGTGGGAGGGCATGGACAAGAACCCGCCCAAAAACGCTCTCAACTGGAAGGGCGAGCCGTGGGATCCCTCCGACGGCAGCAAGGGCGCGCATCCCAACTCCCGCTTCACCTCTCCCGCCAAGAACTGCCCCAGCATCAGCCCCGAGTTCGACAACCCGCAGGGCGTCCCCATCTCTGCCATCGTCTTCGGCGGCCGACGCGCCAAGACCGCGCCGCTGGTATACCAGAGCCGGGATTGGGCACACGGCGTATTCGTAGGCTCCAGCATGGCGTCGGAAAAGACTGCCGCCGCGGAAGGTCAGGTCGGCGAGGTACGCCGGGATCCTATGGCCATGCTCCCCTTCGTGGGCTATCACATGGCTGATTACTGGCAGCATTGGCTCGATATGGAGGGTCTGCTTACGAATCCTCCCAAGATCTTCAACGTCAACTGGTTCCGCACCGACGATCAGGGCAACTTCATCTGGCCGGGCTTTGGCGATAACCTGCGCGTCATCGAGTGGGTACTCAAACGCTGCTTCGGAGAAATCGACGCCGTTGACTCCCCCATCGGCTGGCTGCCCAAGCCCGAGGATATCGACCTCACCGGCCTGGAGGATGTGACGATCGATACCGTCCGCGATCTGCTTACGGTGGATCCCGCGCTGTGGCGCGAAGAGGCCGCCGGCATCCGGGAATACTATAAGAAGTTCGGCGACAAGCTCCCTGCTGAGCTTTCCGAATGCCTCGACACGCTGGAGGCAAAGCTGGGCTGAACCGCTCAAAACCGCATAACAAAATCACCGCCCGCCGGAATCATC
Organism: uncultured Oscillospiraceae bacterium; assembly: GCA_905234855.1. Taxonomy (GTDB): domain Bacteria; phylum Bacillota; class Clostridia; order Oscillospirales; family Oscillospiraceae; genus CAJOIG01. The sequence continues at coordinate 23,595 of CAJOIU010000007.1, read as the reverse complement.
CGGCGGGCGGCTTCATATTCTGCGTTTCTAAGCTCGGTTTATTCCTCTGCGGGGATCGCCTGCTCCGGCGCGGAGATCACGACGGTCGGCGCCGCTGCGGCAGGTGCCGCAGGGGCGGGAGCAGGAGCGGACACAGGGACAGAGGCAGGGGCGGGAGCGGACACGGGGACAGGGGCGGGAGCAGGCTCAGAGGTCGGCTCCGCGGAAGGGGCATCGTTCACGGGCGCAGAAGAATCTTCCGCCGGGAAAAAATCCGGCGCGCTCTCCTTTTCCGCGCCAACCATCAGCGCTGCGGCCTCCGCTATAGCGGCCTCCCGATTCGCCTTATGGTTGCGGACAGCGACCACGGTCATTACGCCGAGGTCGATGACACCGTTTACGATAAACGCAATGCCCAGCATCATCATGCCGCTGAAGAAGCTGTTATACTGCGTGGTGTAGGGGTTGCTGTACAGGCCGAGGGAGCTGCCGAGGTCGGCAAACATGCCAATGATTGTCAGCACACCGATGGCGATGCCGAGGATGCTGAGGATCAGTGAGATCCACCATCTTTTATATTTCATGCGCGCCAGATCCACGGAATACTGGAGCTTCAGCAAGCCGTCCACCGCGATGAGGATGCCGATGATCTTCACGATCAGCTCATACCCCACGCCGCCGCTGCCGATCAGAATGCCGCCGACCGCCACATACGCGCCCGCCAACAGCGCCACAAGCCCGATGGCAAACTCCGAGCGATACTCGCCCGGGATCGGCTTATGGACGAAATAGATGATGATATAAACGAGGCCGTATACGCCGATGAGGCCGCCAAGGCCGTAGCCGCAGTAGGTATAGACCTCATAGGGCTTCACGGCAAAGGCCACGCCCAGCAGGATGCTGACGATGGACGTGACGATCAGGTTCCGCACGGGATGCCCGAAGACGTTGGCGCGCTTCGGAGCGGCGGACTTGTCCTTGGTCTTCTTACCCTTCTTCTCCTTCGCGGGAGCAGGATCTCCCGCGGAAACCGCTTTCTTTTTGAACATCCGTAACCTTCCCTTTCCATGGCTGAGTTTTATGATGCAAAGCCGATCCGTGCTCCGCCACAGAGGCACTCGGCTTCCGATCCGCGCTCGGATTCTTTTTTACCTATTGCCATATTATCATGCAGGCTGTCAAAAGGCAAGCATATTCTTTCCCGCAGATTCCACAAAAACCATCTTAAAAACCAAACAGCGTCATCTGGCTCGTCTCTGGCAGGGAGCCGAACGCGCCGAGCCGCTTCAGTACGTCGATATGCGCCGAGCTCACCTTCGGGCAGGCGGCGGCGACCTCCTCGATGGATACAAATTCGCGGCCGTCCTTCGTCGCCGCAGCCAGATCCAGCGCCGCCGTATCGCCGAGGCCGGATATCGCCACAAAGGGGATGCGCAGGAGCTTTTCCCCCTCCGGGACGAACTGGAAGGCGTCGGACGCATACAGATCGATCGGAGCGAAATCAAAGCCGCGCATATAGAACTCATACACCATCTCCAGCGTGGTGCAGAGATCCTCCTCCTTCGCCGTGGCGTTGGGATTCGAACGGATCTGGCTGAGCTTCGCCTTCACCTTGGCCGCACCGCCGATCATCATTTCCGCGTCGAAGCCGTCCTTCCGGCTCCGGCGGTAAAACAGCGCCGCATAAAAGGCCAGCGGATAATGCACCTTATACCACGCGATGCGGAAGGCCATCAGCACATAGGCCACCGCGTGCGCCTTCGGGAACAGATACTCGATCTTGTGGCAGGACTCGATATACCACTCCGGCACATGATGCTCGCGCATGGTCTGCACCTGTTCGTCCGTGAGCTGCTTGTTTTTCTTGCGGACGTTTTCCATGGACTTGAAGGCGGTGTTCGCATCGATGCCCATGCTCATGAGGTAGATCATGATATCGTCGCGGCAGCCGATCGTCTCCGACACCCCGCAGACCTTGTTCAGAATGAGATCCTGCGCGTTGCCCAGCCACACGCCCGTGCCGTGGGAGTAGCCCGAAAGCCGTACCAGCATATCAAATTTATCCGGCTGGGTGTCCACCAGCATCTGCCGGGTGAAACCCGTGCCGAATTCCGGGATGCCGATGGAGCCGGTCTTGCCGATGATGGGATCGTCCTCCGGCACGCCCAGCGCCTTGGGAGATTTGAAAAGCGACATGGTTTCGGGATCGTCGAGGCGGATCTCCGTGGCGTTCGTGCCGGTAAGCCGCTCCAGCATATTGATCATGGTGGGGTTATCATGCCCCAGCTCATCGAGCTTCAGCAGATAATCCTCCATAAAATGATATTCAAGATGGGTCGTGATGATATCCGAGCCCGCATCGTCCGCCGGATGCTGCACGGGGCAGAAATCCGTCACGTCCATATCCTGCGGGATGATGACGAGGCCGCCGGGATGCTGGCCGGTGGTGCGCTTCACGCCCACCAGCCCCTGCGCCAGCCGGTTCATCTCCGCCTGCGGGAAGGTGAGGCCGCGTTCCTCGGCGTATTTCTTCACATAGCCGTAGGCCGTTTTTTCCGCGATGGTACCCACCGTGCCGGCCTTGAAAACATGGTCTTCGCCGAACAGCGTTTTCGTATAGGCATGGGCGTTCGCCTGATACTCCCCCGAGAAGTTCAGATCGATATCGGGTACCTTGTCGCCTTTGATGCCGAGGAAGGTGGCAAAGGGGATATCGAAGCCCTCTTTTTTCATCTCGATCCCGCAATGGGGGCATAGCTTGTCCGGCATGTCCGCGCCGCAGCCATAGCCCTTGCCAGACTCAAAATCCGTGTGATAACACTTGGGGCAGAGATAATGCGCGGGAAGACTGTTCACCTCCGTAATTCCGGAAAGGAACGCCACCAGACTCGATCCCACGCTCCCTCGGCTGCCGACGAGATAGCCATGGGCGTTGGAGTCCGCCACCAGCTTCTGGGCGGACATATAGATCACGTCGAAATGCCGCCCGAGGATGGTGTTCATCTCATGCTCCACCCGGTCGGTGATGAGCTTTTCGGGGTTCGGCCCGTATAGCTCCCGCAGCCGCCCGTAGACGAGCTCCTTGAGCTGGCCGTCGGAGTTTTCGATGACCGGCGGATACAGATGCAGCTCCGGCAGCAGCGCCACCTGCCCCTCAACCATTTCCGCGATGAGGTTCGTGTTCTTCACCACGACCTCATAGGCGCGCTCCTCCCCGAGATAGGAAAACTCCGCCAGCATATCGTCCGTCGTGCGGAAATACAGCGGCATGTCCTGATCCGCGTCTGAAAACCCCTTGGATCCCAGCAGGATATGCCGGAATATCTCGTCCTCCGGCTCCATGAAATGAACGTCCCCCGTGGCGCATACGGGCTTTCCCAGCTCGTCGCCCAGCGCGAGGACGCGGCGGTTCATATCCCGCAGCTCCTCCACCGATTTCGCCATGCCGTTATTGAGCATAAAGGCGTTATTCGCGACGGGCATGATCTCGAAATAATCGTAAAACGCGCCGAGCCGCCGCAGTTCCGCCCGTCCCCGGTGCCGCGCCACGGCCTGAAACAGCTCGCCCGCCTCGCAGGCGCTGCCGACGATGAGTCCCTCCCGATGCTGCATGAGCAGGCTTTTCGGGATGATCGGCACCTTGCGGAAATGCTCCAAATGGCTCTTGGAGATGAGCTCGTAGAGGTTTTTAAGCCCGACGCGGTTTTTCACAAGCAGCGAGATATGCCGCGTCCGGGGATGCTTTCCGGCTTTTTTACGCAGCTCGGCGCAATGGGCGTTCACCTCGCCGATCTCCTGAAGTCCCTGCTCCCGCAGCATGGTCAGCAGCCTTGAGAGGATGCGTCCGCAGGTATATGCGTCGTCCGACGCCCGGTGATGGTTAAAGGGCGGCAGGCTCAGCCGGTCGGCCACGATATCCAGCTTATACCGGCGCAGATCGGGCAGCAGCGCCTGCGAAAAGCCCAGCGTGTCCATATACAGCGGATGGAATTCCCGCCCCATGCGCTCCGCAGCGGCGGTAATGAAGCCGATATCGAAATCCGCGTTGTGGGCGCACAGCGGTCTGTCTCCCACAAAATCCAAAAACGCAGCGACAGCCTCCGCCTCCGAAGGCGCGCCCGCCACGTCCCGGTCGGTGATGCCCGTGAGCTTCTGGATCTCCGGCGGGATGGGCATGCCGGGATCGACGAAGGTCTGGAACCGCTCTCCCTCCTTGCCGCCGGTGAACACCACTGCGCCGATCTCCGTAATGCGGTCGTCATCGTCCGAAAGGCCGGTCGTCTCGATATCGAAGGCCACGAAATCGCCGTCGAGCCGCCAATCGCCCTCGCCGCGAACCGCCGCGCCCTCGTCCATATCGTTAACATAATATCCTTCGAGGCCGTATATGACCTTGATGCCCTTGGCCGCCTTGGAGGCCGCCGGGAAGGCCTGCGCCACGCCGTGGTCGGTGATGGCGATGGCGGGCATGCCCCATGCCGCGGCGCGCTTGACGGCCGCGGCGGGATCGGTGAGCGCGTCCATGGAGGACATCTGCGTGTGCAGATGCAGCTCCACGCGCTTTTCAGGGGCGGTATCCTGCCGCACAGGCGGCGCCTCCGCCGTTTGAATATGACGGGGCTCCAGCTCCACCTCGTGGCTGTAGTTATTGAATTTCATCGCGCCGGACACGGTGACGTACATGCCGGGCTTCACAGCGCCCTTCACCGCGCCGAGGGAGTCGTCCTCCTTAGGGAAATACTTTGAGACACGGATACTGCCCGTGCCGTCGGTCATATCGAATTGCAGGACATAAGCGCCCCGCTTGGGGATATCGCGGCTTTCCTCCGCAAACACGCGGCCGGAAACCACGACGGTCTTCTGCTCCGGGCTTGCCTCTCTCATGGCCACGGGCTTTCCCTTGATTGCCCGGCCATACAGCACCTTGCCGCCGGAAGCGGTTTTCTGCGCGGGCTTTTTCTCCTCCTGCGGCCATGACGGCTCCACCGTCACGCCACGAAGCCCGTATTCCGCCGCCAGCTTCCATTCGAGAGAGGCGATCTCCGCCGGGGCGGGCATGGCGGGAAACTCCGTCCGTACGGTCATGGTCATGCTCTCGCGGCTGACCGTGGCCGACAGGACGAAGGTATTATCCAGATTTCCGTAGCTTGCCCCCGCCGCCTCGCAGCAAGGGAACATCTCCAAAAAAGGTATCTTCTCCAAGGCTTTATGTACTCCCAGTCATTCGCCGTCGGGCGTTTCCTCGATGAGCGCCATGAGCGCGTCCAGCAGCTCCGCTTCGGGGATCCTTGTCTTCACGACCCGACCCTTCCTGAAAAGGCTGCCGAAGCCCTTGCCGCCCGCCACGCCGAAATCGGCGGAGGCCGCCTCGCCGGGGCCGTTCACCTCACAGCCCATCACCGCCACGGTGATATCGCGGGAAAGGCCGGAAAGCCGAGCCTCCGCGGCCTTGGCAAGGCCAATGAGATCGATGCTCGTCCGTCCGCAGGTGGGGCAGGAAACGAACCTCACGCCCTGCTTTCGCAGACCGCAGGCGCGCAGGATAGACAGTCCGGCGCGGACTTCCTCGATGGGATCGGCGGTAAGGCTCACGCGGATCGTATCGCCGATGCCCTCCATGAGCAGCGTGCCGATACCGACGGAGGAATTGACGAGGCCGCCATAGCTTGTCCCCGCCTCGGTGACGCCGACATGCAGCGGGCAGGAAAAGCGCTCCGCCGCGAGGCGATAGGCCGCCACGGCCGTCGGCACGTCCGACGCCTTGACGGACAGGGCGATATCATCGAACCCGAAGCCTCGCAGCGCCTCGATCTCCCCCGCGGCGCTCTCGACGAGCGCTTCGGCCGTAGGGCCGCCGTGCTTTGCCAGCACGGATTTTTCCACGGAGCCGGAGTTCACGCCGATGCGGATGGGGATGCCCCGCTCCCGGCAAGCGCGGGCGACCGCCTCTACACGCTCCGGCGCGCCGATGTTGCCGGGATTGATGCGCACGGCGCTCACCCCCGCCTCCGCCGCCATGAGCGCGAGACGGTGATCGAAATGGATATCAGCCACTACGGGCATGGGCGCGTCCGCCATGATCGTCGGCAGCGCCTGCGCCGCGGCCATATCCGGCACGGCCACGCGGATGATATCGCAGCCCGCGTCACGCAGCTCGCGCATCTGGGCAAGAGTCGCCGCCGCGTCCTGCGTTTTGGTGTTGCACATGGATTGGACGGTGACGGGCGCGCCGCCGCCCACGGGGACGCCGCCCACCATGATCTGCTTTGTCTGTTCTCTCGTCATTTCCTCACCCCGTTATGAGCCGCGCAATATCGTTATACATCACAAATACCATAAGTCCCATAAGCGCTACGAGCCCCGCGGTATGGATATACGCCTCGTATTTCGGTTCGATCCGCCGCCGGAGGACATGCTCCAGCGCCCATGTGATAAGGAGGAAAAACACCCGTCCGCCGTCCAGCGCGGGCAGCGGCAGCAGGTTCATCACCGCGAGGTTGATGGCAATGAACGCCGTCAGATACGCAATATTCAAAAAGGCGTCATAGGACGTTTCCGACTGGGTGCCTACGTCCGCGATCATGCCCACGATGCCAACGACGCCGGTCATCTGCTTGACGCCCACCGCGCCGGTAACGAGATCCTCCAGCCCCAGCCAAACCGTGCGCACGAAATCCATCGCGCAGTACCACGAGTACCGCAGCTTCGCGCCGAAGCCCGTCTCCTTCACACCGAAGTGCAGGCCGTAATACATCGCCGTTTCGCCGGTCTCCTCATCAACGTACTCCCGCTGGATCATGGGATAATCCTCCAGCGTGACCTTTTTCCCGTCGCGGATGACGGTGATATCCGACGTATCGCCCGTGCGCCGGGCAAGATAGGTGGAGACGTCCGTGGAAAAATAGATGCGCTGGCCGTTGATCTTCCAGAAGGTGTCGCCCTCCATAAGCCCGTCTTCCCCCTCATAGGGGCATCCGTCCATAAAGCCCGTGATGGTAGGGGTCGTGAAGGCGTCGAGCTGGGAAAAGCATACGAGGATCAGAAGAAGCCCCAACATAAAGTTCATAAACGCTCCCGCCACGAGGATGATAAGGCGCTTCCACGCCGCAGCGTTCGAAAACGCCGCGGGATCGTCGGACTCGCCGTCCTCCCCCTCCATAGCGCAGAAGCCGCCGATGGGCAGCGCCCGAAGGCTGATCATCGTACCTTTTTTGCTTTCCCTCTGCCACAGAACAGGCCCCATGCCCATGGAAAACTCCAGCACACGCACGCCGCAGGCGCGGGCAGCCATAAAATGTCCCCATTCATGGATGCCGATAAGGATGCCGAAAATAAGGATCGCGAGAAGGATATATAAAACCGTACCCATACAATGCCTTTCCGATGATGATGGTATGTATGATTAGTGTATTCGAAAAAGATGAAAATTATTGTGTTTTTCTGTGAACAAATTCCCGCGCCGCGGCGTCCGCGTCGAGAATATCCGAAAGGGTGTCCGCCGAATGACCTCCCAGCGCGTCCACCGCGCCCGTCACGAGGTCGAAGATATCGTTGAAGCCGATGCGATGGCCGAGAAACAGCGCCACCGCTGCCTCATTTGCCGCGCTCATGACGCACGACCGCGCGCCGCCCTTCCGGGCGCAGTCCATGGCAAGGCCGAGACAGGGCGTTTTGGCAAGATCCGGCGCCTCGAAGGTCATGTCCCGCATTTTCCAGAAATCCAGCCGCTCATAGGGCGACGGAGCCCGCTTCGGCCACGTCATGGCATACTGGATGGGCAGCCCCATATCCGGCACGGCAAGCTGCGCCAGCACCGTCCCGTCGATGAGCTCCACCATGGAATGGATCACGCTCTGTGGATGGACGACGACTTGGATATCGTCCGGCGAGACGGCGAAAAGATGCATCGCCTCGATATATTCGAGGCCTTTATTCATCATCGTGGCGCTGTCAACAGAGATCTTCGCGCCCATGCTCCAGTTCGGATGGCGCACCGCCTGCTCCGGCGTGACAGACGCGGTCTGTTCCCGTGTCCAGCCCCGGAAGGGGCCGCCCGAGCCGGTAAGCAGCAGCTTATGAAGCTGCTCCCGCCGCCCTTCAAGGCATTGGAAGATGGCGGAATGCTCCGAATCCACCGGCACGATCTCAGCGCCCTGCGCCGCCGCCGCGGCCATGACAAGCCCGCCCGCGCAGACGAGCGTCTCCTTGTTCGCAAGGCAGATGCGCTTTTTCTGCGCGATGGCGTCCAGCGTCGGCTGCAGGCCAACGGAGCCGGATACCGCCGTTACCACCGCGTCGGCGCCGTCAAGCGCCGCTGCGTGCCGCAGTCCCTCCATGCCCGAACCAATCTCGATATCGAGGTCGGCCGTGGCCGTACGGAGCGCCTGCGCCGCAGCCTCATCGTACACCGCCGCAAAGCGGGGACGGAACCGGCGGATCTGCTTCTCCAAGAGCTTTATGCTTTTCTGCGCCGTCAGCGCCTCCACCCGCAGCCCCAGTCGCGCTGCCGCTTCCAGCGACTGCCGCCCGATGGAGCCAGTGGCGCCGAGTACGGATATCGATTTCACCATAATCATGCCTCGCTGTTATTTCACGCCGCCATAGCGGCGATCACGGTTTCGATACTGCTCAATGGCCTTGTCGATCTCACGTTCGTCGAAATCCGGCCACAGCACATCGGAAAAAACCATCTCCGAATAGGCGAGCTGCCACAGCAGATAGTTGGAGATGCGCGTCTCCCCGCCGGGACGGATGAGAAGATCGGGATCGGGTACGCCCGCGCTCCAGAGATAACCGCCGAAGCGCTCCTCCGTCAGCTCCGGGCAGCCCTCCGCCGCCCAGCGCTTCGCCGCGCGGATGATCTCGTCGCGCCCGCCGTAGTTGAGGCATATATTCACCTGCCCGCCGGTGTAGTGCGCCGAGCGCTCCGTGCATTCCTCGCACAGGGCGCGCAGCTCCGGCGAAAGCACGCTGATATCCCCGAAGAAGCGCAGGCGCGTCTGTTCCTTTTCCATATCGCGCATGGCCTCGTCGAGGTACTTTTTCAATAGGCGCATGATGCCGGAAACCTCGTCCGCCGGGCGCTTCCAGTTTTCCGTGGAAAAGGCGTAAACCGTCAGATATTCTACGCCGATGGAGCGGCAATACCGGGCGGCGCGGCGGAAGCTCTCCGCTCCCGCGGCATGGCCGGCACTGCGGGGCAGGCCGCGTTTTTTCGCCCAGCGGCCATTGCCGTCCATGATGATGGCGATATGACGGGGGACGGCTTCCCCATTTTCAAGCTCATGGCGGGGGAGTCCGTTGGACCCCTCCGCCAGCTTTTTTGTGGATGGTGCGCTCATATGGCGAACAACTCTTTTTCCTTCGCGTCGGTGAGCTTATCGACTTCCTTGATATTCTCGTCCGTCAGCTTCTGCAGTTCCTTTTCGAGATCCTTCTGGTCGTCCTCGGTGATCTCGCCGGCCTTCTGCTGTTTTTTGATCTTATCCATAGCGTCGCGGCGGATATTGCGGACGGCGACCTTCGCGTCCTCGCCGTATTTGCGCACCTGCTTGGCAAGCTCCTTGCGGCGCTCCTCCGTGAGCTGCGGGAAGACGAGCCGGATCACGCGGCCGTCGTTCTGGGGGTTAATACCCAGCTCGCTCATCTGGATCGCCTTCTCGATGCCCTTCAGCACAGACCCGTCCCACGGGGTGATCATCAGCGTGCGGGGATCGGGGGTGGAGATCGCCGCCACCTGATTGATCGGCGTGGCGGTGCCGTAGTAGTCTACGGTGATGCCGTTCAAGACGGCGGCGTTGGCGCGTCCGGCGCGCACGGCGTCGAATTGGCCGCTCAGGAACTCCTGAGCCTTTTTCATTTTGACCTCAAATTCCTTCAATTCGGACATGGGTGGCTCCTCCTCTGAATATGATTCAAATAGACATTCGTTTTATCGCACGATGGTGCCGATGCGCTCGCCACAGACGACGCGGGCAATATTCTCCGGCGGCTCCAGCGCGAAGATCATCGTCGGGATGTCGTTATCCCGCAGGAGACAGGCCGCCGTGGAGTCGATCACATTCAGATGCTCCTCCAAGATGCGGTCATAGCGCAGCTCGTCAAGCCGCACGGCGGTGGGATCCAGCTTCGGGTCGGCGGTGTACACGCCGTCGATATTCTTGGCCATGAGAAGGATATCCGCGCCGATCTCCGCCGCCTTTAACGCCGCGGCGGAATCTGTGGAGAAATAGGGGTTTCCGCTGCCGCCGCCGAAGACAACGACCCGCCCCTTTTCAAGATGATGCATCGCGCGGCCATAGCTGTAGGACTCCGCGACGCGGGGCATATCCAGCATCGTCTGCACCCGCACGGGAACATCGAGCTGTTCAAGAGCCTCCGCGATGGCAAGGCTGTTCATCACGGTGGCGAGCATCCCCATCTGATCGGCTCTCGACCGCTCCATCTTGCCGCCGCCATCCTTCACGCCGCGCCAGTAATTGCCGCCGCCGGTAACGATGCCGATCTGCACGCCCATCTCCACGCAGACCTTGACGCTGCGGCCGACGGACTTGATGACGTCAAAATCGAGGCCGCGCCCGGCTTGCCCGGCCAGCGCTTCACCGCTGAGCTTCAGAAGCACCCGCCGATACGCGAGGGTCGTTTTTTCCATGGCATACCCCTCCCTATTGTCTTCCGTATTCTGTTGGGATAAATTTTATCACACTTGCGCGCCGATTTCAACCGGCTTCGCAAATCCGCCGCGCTACAATAACGCCATGAGGATCGTATATCTCGACGAGCTGTTCCTGCTGAATCTGGGGATCGATTATTTCCTGCTGCTGGCCACGGCCAAGATCTGCGCGCTTCCCTATCGCCGGGGCCGATTCGTCATGGCCGCCGCGATGGGCGGGCTCTGGTGCTGTCTGGCGCTGCTGCCGGGACTTGCTTTTCTGCGGCTTCCCCTGCTCCATCCTGTGCTGGCTCTCGGCATGACGCTGGCGGCCTTCGGGCAGGAAAAGCATCTGCTGCGCTGTTTTTTCGCCTTTCTGGGCGTATCGGCGCTGTTCGGCGGGGCGGTCTATGCCGCGGGACTGTATCGGGGAATACCGTCGGGCGGAGGTCCTCTTGTGAGGCTGGATATGCGGGTGCTGATCCTTTCCTTTGCGATATGCTGGGCGCTGATCAGCTTCGTTTTCCGGCGCAGTGCCAAGCGGGCGGAGCGGCGCTATAGAACCGTTGTTCTCAGCAAAAACGGACGCACCGTCCGCTTCCGGGCGCTGGAAGATACGGGAAACGATCTATACGATCCCTTGACCGGCTGCGCCGCCCTCATCGCGGAGGCAGACGCCGTGGCGCCCCTTTTTGACCGCGCAGCCGCCGCTTTGCTGTACGGCGCTCCGGCGGATGCGCTGCCCAATATCCCCGGCGCGCGGCTGCTCCCCTATGCGGGCATCGGCGGCACGACCCGCCTGCTGCTGGCCTTCCGCCCCGAACGGCTCACCGTGGACGGGGAGCCGAGAGACGATCTCATTCTTGCCGTCGCCCCCGCCTCCCTCGGCGGCGACGGGAGCTATCAAGCCGTTATCTGACCCGGAAAGGAGTTTTTCCATGACGACATTACAGCTTTTGCTTCTCGATCTTCGTCTGCTGATGCAGCGCGCGCCCCGGGTATTCTATATCGGCGGCAGCGACATATTGCCGCCGCCCCTCGAGAAGGAGGCGGAGGAATCCGCCCTCTCCGCCCTCGCCGCCGGGGATCACGAGGCGCGGCAGACGCTCATCGAGCATAACCTCCGCCTCGTGGTTTATATCGCCCGCCGGTTTGAGAACACCGGCGTGAATATTGAGGATCTCATCTCCATCGGCACCATCGGCCTCATCAAATCCATCGGCACCTTCAATCCCGCGAAAAACATCAAGCTCGCTACATATGCCTCCCGCTGCATTGAGAACGAGATCCTCATGTACCTGCGCAAGAAAAATGCCCGTCGGACGGAGGTTTCCATCGATGAGCCGCTGAATACGGATTGGGACGGCAACGAGCTTCTGCTTTCCGATATCCTCGGCACCGACGGCAACGAGGTGATGAAGCCCATGGAGGATGACGTGGAGCGGCAGCTCCTCATGGAGGCGGTGGCGCGGCTGGACGACCGGGAGCGCACCATCATCCTCATGCGCTTCGGTCTCGACGGCTATGAGGAGCTCACACGCAGATCTTCTGGGCATCTCGCAGAGCTACATCAGCCGCCTTGAAAAGCGCATCATCCTCCGCCTGCGGCGGGAGCTAATCCATCAATTCTGACGCTCCCGGAACTTTTCCGCAACAGATCGGAAGAAAAGTGTTGACAAACGGCGCAGATTTGTTATAATAATCTAGCGCGAAACGCGGGGATGCTGGAATAGGCAGACAGGCAGGCGTGAGGTGCCTGTGCTCGATTGGGCGTGTGGGTTCAAGTCCCATTCCCCGCACCAAACCCGGGAGCCGTTGATAACCAACGGCTCCCGGGTTTTTGTTGTATTTTCAAGGCCTCGCGGCGTTGTCGCTGGTGCGCATTAATTGTCACTGGTGTGCATTAATATGCACCAGCGTCAAAGCAAAAAGTGCAAAATAAGTCGTGTTGAGATACGTCTGCAGCGCCCGGCAGGCCGCCCGGCGTGTCAGCGGCCCTGCGCGTCCGTCCACCGTCAGCCCGGCGCCGTAGGCCGTGTTGAGCCAGCTCTGGAAGCCCTTGATATACGTCGCCGCCGTGCCGGTCTGCGCGGGGCTGTCCGTCGCCTCGCCGGCAGCAAACGAGCCAGAACAAGGGAATAAATAAAAAAGGCGACAGTATCATCCAAAATGATGCTTTCGCCTTGTAGTATTCGTCTTTTTATTTTGGAATGTGCCTAAAATGGGCACATTCCATTGGTGGTACTAATCAGTTACAAAGTCGACTCAGCAAAACAATTCTGTAATTTTTATCACATTGTTTTGTACAACTCCGGGCGTTTTACTTTCCGATTGTTGTTTCAAATCGTTTTTGGTATAATTTTGGTATAATGATGTAAGCCATGAGACCTTAATCAATAATAGGAGGTGACAATATTCAATGGATAGAAGACCAATATCTCGGCGCACATTTTTGAAAGGAGCCAGCGCTTCGGCGGCGGGGATTTTTGCCATGCGGCTGCTCGGCGCGGGATCATTTGCCTCCGACAAGGCATCCGCACCGCCGGCCGAAGGCGTGACTCAGGGGACGGAAAAGTTCATTTACAGACCGTATTGGGATGAAAAAAACGTAAAAACCGCTCTGGGCGGGGAGATCCTCTTCTTTGGGGACATCCATGACACGGAAGACGATTTCTTCTTCTATGACAAAGCCACCGGCAAGACGAAGGGTGTTTTCACCTATCTGGCCAATGGAGAGAAACGCCCCGGCTTGTATGCCTGTATCGGGGATTATCTGCAGGAAAGCTCCGATATAACAAATGGCGCCGATGCGTATTACAAGAGCATCGACCGCATCCATGCATGGGCCGGCGAGGATGCCGTTATCGTTTCCGTCATGGGAAACCACGAGAACAAATCGGCAGCGGCAAACGGTCTGAACGGAGAGCAGGTCTTTGAAAAGACCGTGGGCAACAACAACTACGGGCTGGTTGCGTGCGGTGTGGCTCCCGATGACCGCGATAAGACGCTGTACTATGTCGTGGCCTTTGGTTGCGCGCACACGCAGGAGATCGACGAGGCAAACACCCGTGCCGGCGCCCGAAACAAGTATTGGGTCAACCCCGATCAGATCACCGCGCTGGACGAAACGCTCGCCGCCATCTACGGCAAGGACGGCTCCGAAAATCAAGGGATCCCGACATTTATCGACGCGCATGTACCGGTGCACTATTACACGAGCGAGCGAAGCGCGGAAAACAACTGCGACCTGCTGACCGTTTTGAACAAGTATCCCTATGCCGTGTACGTCTGGGGACACAATCACTCAGAAAAGGATCCGCTTTATGGCACCGTGAAGCTCCCCGGCAACACCATCGTTCCGAACGGGAGTCTGGAGGATAAAAACGCCGATGGATCCCCGGCCGCCCGCGAGATCACCTTTACCTATGTTGCCTGCGGCGCTGTCCGCGGGAACCAGATCAGCGACCACGCGCTGGAGGACTCGGAACGCGCGCTGTATACCGTCGTTGACGGAAGCAAACTCCGCTTTGAATACTGCGGCAGAGACGGAAATGTCTTTGACCGCACGGCCTACACCGATTTGAAGGAAATGACGCACTTTGAGGATTTCCGAACTCTCGGCGCAAGCTCCGCGGCGGGACTCACGGTGGATCTTGCGGAGGAAGCGGATCCCGGCGTCGTTCGTCGGTGCGACCTGTTTCTGCAGCGCCCGATCGTGGGGCAGGCGCCGGGAGACATCGTTTCCTTCTCCGAGCGTTACCGCGCGTCCGTCCGCTGGCTGGACGGCAACGGCAGTTCGGTAACCGGCGCTTTTGCATACGGGGAAGCCTATACGGCGCGGATCGAGCTTGCGTCTGACACCGTGGATTTCTCTCTGACGGGAGACGATGTGTATCTCTTCGATCTGTCCGCCAAAGCGATACCGATCACCTATATCCGGCAGAAAACGGTATCCGCGTCAGAAGAAGGCGTGAGCATTGATGTGGACTTTGTCCAGACGCCGGTCCTTGCAGACGCGCCCCTTTCGGCCGCATCCGCACTGGAGGAGGATCGCCGATATATTCTTGCCTCCGACAAGGAGCAATACCTGTTTACCCAGTCGCGTCTGGACTGTGCCGCAGAGGATGGTATGCTTCTGACCGTTCCGAATACGGATCACTTCTGGACGTTCATTAAAGACGTCGATGGCTATCTTATGCGCAGCGCGTCAGGGAAATATCTGACTGCGGCCATGAACGGACTCAATGTGGTGCTGACGCCGGTCGATGAACCCGGCGAAGCGGCGTACACACGCTGGCAGTTAATAGACGGCGCTCTTTACATCGACATAGACGGCATTTCTCGCTGCCTCACCTACAGCGGAGGCTGTTTCGCGCTGACAGCGAGCTCCGGCGGTACGGAGTGCAGGCTCTACGAGCTTCCGGCGTAAGGCAGCGCCCGGACAAAAGAATCAAAAACAACACGAGGAGGCGCCATTCATATGTTAAAACGACTGCTATGCACAGTACTGTCAGCCATCACGGTGAGCTTATGCTGCCTGACAATCTCCTGCGTGGGATTGGCTTCGTCAGAAGATCCGAAGCCATCGGGCGGCCGGACGGTCATCCGAGTATTCGAGACGACTGACATCCACGGTTACCTGATGAACACAACATCCACCGATGAGAGCACCTTCCAGTATCGGATGGCATATATCGCGCAAGCCGTCAACAATGCCCGTGCCTCGGAGGAATACGATGATGTGCTGCTCATCAACGGAGGCAACAACTACGAGGGAACCCCGGTTTCCAATCTATTGAAGGGCAGCGCTGTGCGAGCGGCCATGGACGCGATGGGCTATGACGCTGTCACCATCGGAAACCATGAGTTCGACTGGGGCATCGACACCCTGAACTGCGACCCAGACGGCACCGTCGGCGCCTATATGGTGGGGGCATTTTCCGGTGACCCGCAGATCCCGGTGCTGGCTTGCAACCTGTACTATGCGGGGACACAGGATCGCGTAGATTTCGCCAAAGATTACGTCATGGTGGAAAAAGCCGGGCTTCGCATTGCGCTGATCGGTTACATCTCGGACTTTTCCTCTCAGGTCATGGCCGCAAAGATCGCTCCATACAGAATAGACGCCGACATGGATGCTCTGCGTGTAAGGATCCGGGAGATCAATGAGGCGCAGCAGCCTGACGTCACTGTGCTTGTTGCTTTCGGCAACGCCGCCTCGATTGCCTCGGTCATGGAGCCGGATCAGGTACAGCTGGTGACCGGCGGTCACAATCAGGCGGCTGCGGGCTCCTTCGGCTATGCGGATAACGGCGTCGCCTATCTGGAGAGCGCCTGCTACGCTCAGGGCTACGTCAATGCCTCCATCGTTTTTGAGAACGGCCATGTCACCGTGGAGGAGCTGGGAGCTACTGCACTGACCGGTCGGGGCGCGGATCTCACTCTTCTGGCCGATACGCCCGAAAACACAGCCAATTTGGATCCTGTTGTACTGGCCATTTCCCACGCGGCTTGGGAAGCTGTGAAGGATGACATGTGCGAGGAGCTGGGTTACATCACTACGCCGGTAGACCGTACACGCACCGGGGACAACGGAGCTACCTACGCCGGCAACTGGATCACCACCCTTATGCTTCGCGGCACCCGGGATCAGGGTACTGTGGCGGCCTTTTACAATAACGGAGGCATTCGTACCAGCTTAACGATCCCCACCGGCGAGACCCGGCGGACTGTCACCGCAGGAGACATTTATACCATCAATCCCTTCTGCAATTATTGGTATGTCTACGAGATCACAGGTCCGGAGCTGGCACAGCAGCTGCTGAACGGCTTCCGGAACGCCAACTACGGCGATCAGATGTCGGGTCTGACCTTCACCTACACACAGGAGGGCGGCTCCGCCCAGAGTTCAGGCGATCCCTCCGGCGATGGGAGCGCAGACCCGGCAGCATATACTATCGTCAGTATCACGCTGTCGGATGGGACTGAGGTGGATCTGACAGATACGGAAACCGTCTATCGCGTATGCACCAGCAACTACAGCGGCACCCTGGCCGGCAGCGTCTTTGAAGGAAAGGAACCTATCGTTTCCGAGGCCGAAGCGCCGATCGATAACATTACTATGATCGGGCTCCTTCGGGAGGAGGCAGCTGCCAATAACGGGCTGCTGACCGTGGACACCGGCATACGGGGGGAAAAAATCGAAACAGTTTACTGAGCTCATTGGAGAAATCAATAGAGAGGAAGATTTCAGATGAACAAAACAAGAAAGGTTCTAAAGGCTCTTGCGCTGCTGCTGACACTCGCCGCCGTGCTGCTGCTCCTGCCGGGAGCCGGGATAAGAGAAATGGACGCGACATCTCCCTATACGCCCGCGGCACAGATCTATTACGAGGAAAACCGCGATTCGTTCGAGAACTACGAAGGCTTCCTGCGGCTAGACAGAGACAATGCCGAGGCGGCGAACGGGCCTCTGGGAAACCTCCGTTTTATTACAGCGGGCGAGTACACGCTGGGGAAGGCGGAGGCAAAATACAACCTCGACCCGAACTATGTGCCCGGCGTCGAGGGACTCGATACGCTGGATATCTCAGCCAGCGAGCAGTTTTCCGAAAGCCAGTTTTATGCGCTGGCGGACGATCTGCGCGCACGGGCGGAGGACAAGCAGATCGTGATCGTGGATCTGCGTGCCGAGAGCCATTGTTTCCTGAACGGGATCCCTGTCAGCTGGCAGGAGCTGAACAACTGGGGCAACCTGTTCCTGACGCCGGAGGAGATCGAGGCGGACGAGGCAGAGCGGTTTGAGCCGCTCCTTGGTCAGACGGTACAGGCCGTCGGCCTTCCCGCCGGCAGCTCCGGTGAGCCTGTGGAGATCACGGTCACGTCGGTGACGACGGAGCGCGAGCTCGTGGAGAGCGAGGGCTTTACCTATCTTCGCATCGCCTGCACCGATCACGCCATGCCGACGCCGGCGGACATTGACGCCTTCATCGAATTTGTCAAGGGCATCGACATGGATAACACCTGGTTCCATTTCCATTGCGTCGGAGGAAAGGGACGCACAGGCACCTTTATGATGCTCTATGACAAGATGAAGAACCCGCAGGTTTCCGACAAGGACATCATGTACCGCCACGCGCAGATGGGCGCCAGCTACCCGATCTATACAGGCTCCAACTCCAACGCGCCGATGTATACGGAAAAGGCAGAGCTCACGCCGCTGCTTTATCAGTATGTGGAAGAAAACTGCAAGGATGGGTACGCCGTGTCTTGGAGCGAGTGGCTGGCCGACAGGCTGGATGCCGCCCCGGGACTTACCGTCCATTTCATCGATGTGGGACAGGGCGATTCGGAGCTTCTTGTCTGCGACGGCCACGCCATGCTGATAGACGGAGGGAATACAGATCAGGCTGACACGGTCGCCGCGTATCTTACCGAACAGGGGATCGACCATCTGGATTATCTTGTATGCACCCATTCGCACGACGATCACGCGGGCGGGTTGGCCGGTGCGCTGGCCTGCGCCGATGTCGATACCGTGCTTTGCTCTGTGACGGATTCCGATATGAGGGCGTTCCATAGCTTCGTGTCCGCTGTGGAAGACAAGGGCCTGACGATCACGGTGCCCTCCCCCGGTGATACATGGATGCTGGGCGGTGCGGAGGTGGAGGTTCTCGGCCCGATCAGAGAGACCTCCGTCATCAATGACCAGTCTGTCGTTCTTCGCGTCACCTATGGCGAGGTCGTCTTCCTGCTTGTCGGGGACGCCGGGACGACCGAGATGAAGGACATCATGGAGGCGGGATATGACACGACCTGTGATGTACTGAAGACCGGTCATCACGGCAGCAGGGACTCCACAACGGCAGAGCTTCTGCAGGCGGTCGATCCGAGCTATGTCATTATCTCCTGCGGCGTGAACAACCGCTTTGGCTTGCCCGATGCGCAGGTACTGTCCGATATCGGCGAAGCCGGTGCCGAGCTGTATCGTACCGATACTGACGGAACGATCCTATGCACCACAAACGGAACGGACATCACTTTCCGCACGATGGGGAAGGCGTTCCCTGCATCTGACGAGATGTCATGAACCGTTTGAAGAAACGGAAGATGGGAATCTGCTCATTTTCAACCAGTTTTGGGATGCTGTTGATCCTGTTTACCGCAAGCATCGCTTCTTGCGCAGCCGCAAACCGCTGATAATACCGGGTTTCTTTGCAGGCGCCGCAAGAAAACACGCGCCAAAACAATATGATCCGAACCGTTTTCAAAGCGAAATCCGGTTCGGATCATCTTTTATAATGACAAGAATTGAAGCGCTTCCTCGTCGCGGGCGAGCTGTTTTCGCCATGCTTTGGCAGTCTGATCCCGGAGGACGGCAGATAACGGCTCCTGCCGGGATCCCGCGGCAAGCTTCGGTATCATAGGCTCTCCGCCGCGTTCGTCCCCGCCAGAAAGCCGCTGGCCAGCGCCCATGACATATCGTTCAGTATCTGCTTTTTGATGCCGTCCTCTACGATATGACGGCCGGAGGCAAAATCCCCCGTGACATACAGCCCCGGCACCGGCGAACCGTCGGCGCCATAGGCTCGCATGACAGGATCGACGCGGACGCCGCCGAAGGCGCCGTCGGTGGAGAGCTTGCCCCCCAGCGCGTAGAAGGGGCCTTCCTTGAGGGGTTCCATGGTTTCGGACGGCTTGAAAAACTCCCAATCCTCTCCGGCATCGCAGGAGGCGTTATAGCGGTCCACCGTTTCCCGCAGGGCGGCGGGATCCAGCCCGATATAGGCGGCCAGCTCCTCCACGGTATCCGCTTTCCCGACTTCCCGGCTGCCCCGGTCGATGGCCTCGGTGAACCAGCGATCCACCTCGGCGTATTCCGGCAAAACCGGCATGCCGAAGGGGTCGAAATCCGCATGTTCGCCGTTTTTCTGGGTCTGGGCGATGATCCGCCGCAGAGAATTGGCCGAGAAGAGGAAAAACGCCTTCCCCTTGGGATGCTGCAGCAGAACCGCCCCCGTATCAAAGGGGTCGATGCGCGGCGCCATAGGCTCCGCCACAAAGCGCTTGGCGTTCAGATCAACCATCACGGCGCAGTCCGCGTGGGTCAGCACGTCCAGCTTGGAGCGGTCGCCAAGACTGCATATGGGTCCCATGAGACGCAGGCAGAAGCTGTCCCAGTCGATGAAGGCGCCGGCCTTTTCCGCCAAGGGCAGACCGTCACCGGTGTAGGCGGGATTCTGATGGGCGCTGGGCAATACCTCCGCCTCGTTGAAGGCGGGACAGACCTTTTCCACGATCTCCCGGTTGCAGATCCAGCTCCCGGTGGCGAGGATGCAGACACGGCACGCGATCCTAACCCTGCCCCCCGGTCCCTCTGCGATCACCGCCGTGATCCGGCCGTTTTCCGTCTCCACGTCCACGGCGGGATGCTCCAGCAGCAGCTCCACACCCAGCGCCTCCATGCGCCGCAGCATGGTCTGCACAATGAATCTGCCCGAGCCGTTGTGGAAGGTATCGATCTGCGGCCCCGGCTGACCGCCCACGGGGATATCGAACACATAGGGACGCGCCTCATATTTGGCAAGAATCTCCGGCTTTTCGTACCGGCTGTACCAGTCGAAAAACGCGCCGGTGGCACGGATGGCATTGGCCGCAAGGCACGGATCCAGCTTCCAGCGCGTCAGATCCATCATGCCCCGCAGGAAGGACACCGACTGATCCGGGATACCCCGTTCCGACTGCCATTGACTGCCGAAGGTGCGCATGGTGGACGCAAACAGCATCCCGCCGCCGGCCACCTTGCCCTTTTCCAGCACGATCACCCTGCCGCCGGAAAGCTCCGCCGCCCGCGCCGCCGCTACGAGTCCTGAGCCTCCGCCGCCCAGCACAACGATATCACAGGTTTTTTCTTTCATTCGACCCTTCCTCCCATTGATTGATTCTCTATATTATCCCCGGTCACAGAAGACTTACCGTCAAGCCGACGGCCAGACCCAGCAGGATCCCCGCCACCACCTGCGAGGGGGTATGCCCCACAAATTCCTTAAGCGCGATCTCCATATCCTCCGCCCGCTCCTTGGTCAGCTCCTTCAGCACTGCCGCCTGCTTCCCGATCTCCTGTCCATCCCTACCCTTTCTTTCTCTATGCCACACCCGGCCGGACATGGCCGAACGATATCTCTCTATATTTTATCAAGCCCGGCGGGCATTGTCCATATTCTCACAAAGAAATTCCGCAATCTTTTTCCCGTGAGCCACGGGCAGAAAAGGAGGATGCACCCTCGGTCATCCTCCCCTATCGAACCTCTTACCGGCGCAGATACAGCGTAAGCTCATGGGAGCCGCAGCGGCAGCGAACTCGTTTCCCCTCGCCGCGCATGAGGAACTGAACGATCTTTCCAGCCCGATGGTAATAGGAATCCGCGCCGCAGCTTTCGCAATGGACGCGGTATTTTGCCCCAGCCTCCCATGCCTGCTTCTGCTCGTCGCTGACAGCGGTCGTGCTTTTGGGCGTGCATCCAACCAGTCGGCAGACGGCTTTCCAGACCGCGTCGTGTCCGTGGCGCTCGCCGGGGTGGGTCAGATACACGACGGCATGGGCGTATTCATGCCGGATCGTGTCCCAAAACAGGTCATCGTCCTCCATGACCGCCGCGGATACGGAGATCCGCAGGGGCTTTGCAAACAGCGGCGGCACGCTCTCCCCCGGGGAACGAAAGCTGCCGAGCCGTTTCACACCGCGGGGAGAGATAACGATCTCGATCTCCGAGGTATCCACCCCCAGCAACCGGTCAAGGCGGTCATACTCCGCCCGGATCTCTTCTGTCGTGTGCATGGACGTATCCTCCTTCAGTTCGGCAAAAGCGCATGCGTACCACAAAGCAGCCCCAGCAGGAGGATATTCACCGCGGTGAAAACAAGCAGGTAGCGCCCTGTATGCGCGTGTTCGGAATGGGAATAGAGCTTCATGCTGATGAGGCTCGCAAGACTCGCGATCGGTGTGCCGAGGCCGCCGATGTTCACCCCAAGGATCAGGGCTCGGGCATCGTCGGTGAAGCCGGAAAGCAGAAGCGCCGCCGGCACATTGCTTATCACTTGGCTCGCTGCGATCCCCGCCGCCAGCTCATGCCCCGCGATCAGCCGGCGCAGCAGGATGTCGACCGTCTCCACCCGGGCGAGATTGCCCGCGAAGATGAAAAACGCAACAAAGGTCAGAAGCAGCATAAAATCCGCCTTGAGCAGCATCCTCCGATCAAAAATGAGGAGCGCCACTGCCACCGCTGCCAGCATGAGCGACCAGTCGCAAATCCGCAGCACCACTAGAAGGCATACGGCAAACAGCACTCCATACAGCCAAAGTTTGCCCTTTTCAAGGCCGGGCTCTTCGCCCAAAAACACCGAAAGCTTCTCCTTTGGCAACAGAAAACAGGCCGCAAGGATCAGAAGGAGCGACAGAGCCCAGATGGGAAATGTCACCGACAGAAATTCGCCAAAGCTCATCCCGTAATAGGAATACAGATACAAGTTCTGTGGATTCCCCACGGGCGTGAGCATACTGCCGAGGTTCGCCGCCGCGGTTTGCAATACCACGACATAGATCAGTTCTTTCCCATGCCCTGACATGCCCAGAACCACCACGGCAAAGGGGACAAAGGTCAGCAACGCGACGTCGTTCGTGATGAGCAAAGAGCTGACGAAACTCATGAGCACCAGCAGAACGCCCATGGTACGCAGGCTCCCTGCCTTCTCGCATAGGGCGTGCGCTAAACTTGCAAACAATCCCGCGCCGCGCAGTCCCGCAATCACGGTCATGAGACAATAAAGCAGCGCGAGCGTGCGAAAATCGATATAACTCGCATAAGCCGCGTCAGGATGGACAAAAAAGCAGCTTATGACAGCCGCCAAAGCGGCAATGATAAGTACCGGCTCACGCCGGATGAAGGATCGAATCGTCGCCATGATACCTCACAAAAGCAGTAATCTGTGCACAGAATGGATAATTCTATCCACACGATCGCTCAATTTTCATTTTCTTTCATACTATCATAGAACGAGAGCGCTCTTCAAGAGACTTTGATAATTAATTACTTATAACACTTTTTTATTCAATTACTTATAAGGGCGCAGCACGATGAAAGACATTTACCTCCACACAAAACGCAAAAAGCCCGCAGCCACAAGGACTACGGACTTTGGCAGGGGAAGAAGGCTTCGAACAGAATTTGGGTATTTTTTGATACTTTCAAACGTCATTTTACGTCAAATTTGCTATTTTTAAGAACTTTTCCAAACCGGTCTGACCACTGCATTTTTTTAGGTTCAATAAGTTGGGGGTCAAGCAAGGGGTCAAAACGCACTCCGAAAGCGGTTCGCCGAGTGTCCTGATTTGCATTTGCATATATTCATTTTTCAGCTTGTTTTCCCCCTCCACCGCCAAGAACAGAATCAACCATTTGACTTGAAAAGGAGTACTGATTATGGATCTGGCATATACCCGAAACGGGGACAATCTGTTCCCCGCTCTCTACCTCGAAGACGAGAATCTGCCCATCGGGAAATACGGCCTGTTGCGAAAGAGCTACCTGAAAGAGCACAAGCGCGGATGGTATTCCAGCCTGCTGCTGACCGGCAAGCTGGACGAACACCTGGCCGAGGTCGACCACAGTTGCAATGAACGCATTGAACTTATTATGAATCAACTGGCCAGGCGCGAGGGCGTGACCGAGACACTCAAAGCAGCAGACCAGATGGAGTGGATCAGGCAGATGAACAGCATCCGGGAAAGAGCGGAGGAAATCGTTTTAAGCGAATTGGTTTACTGCTGATGGAATGGTTTGAGCCCGTGACAAATCGTCACGGGCTCATTCTTGCGTGTATTCTTTTTGCGTTCAAATGACGCTTTGTTCATAGGTATGTAAACCGGCAGGTGCCCCCTATAATTAATAATATCTTCTTTTCTCTGT
>CAJOIU010000006.1:67740-133475 GCA_905234855.1 uncultured Oscillospiraceae bacterium | reverse complement strand
AGCGTCCAGCCGGCGGAGAGGCTGTCCTCGAGGATGACGAGATGGGGATCGCCCTCGTCGTTTTCGCAGGCGGAAAGCAGCATGCCGTTCGACTCAAAGCCCATCATCTTACGTGGCGGCAGGTTCGTGCAGGCCAGCAGGGTTTTGCCCAAAAGCTCCTCGGGCTTGTACCATTTGGCGATGCCGGAGAGGATCTGGCGCGGCGTGCCGCTGCCGTCGTCGAGGGTGAAGCGCAGGAGCTTTTCGCTCTTTTTCACGTTTTCGCAGGCCAGCACCTTCACCACGGTGAGCTTCACCTTCGCAAATTCGTCGATGGTGACGGGCGCCGGGGCGGGCTTTTCCTCCTTGGCGGGGGCGTTCATGGCTTCAAGGGCCTGCAGCTCCTTTTCCATATCGATGCGGGGGAAGAGCGCCTTGCCCTTATGCACCTCCACCTCGGCGGGCAGTATGCAGTACAGCGCGGCGGCTTCCCACGTCGTATGCTCCGGGGCGGCGCCGATCTGGGAGAAGATCGCCTCGCAGCTCGCAGGCATGAAGGGTGTGAGCAGTATGCCGGTGACACGGATGGCCTCCAGAAGGTTATACATGACGGAGGCGAGGCGGGGCTTTTTCGCGTCGTCCTTTGCCAGCGCCCAAGGCATCGTCTCATCGATGTATTTGTTCGCCCGGGAGATGACGCGGAACACGTCGGTCAGCGCCTGCTGGGTCTGGAAGGCGTCCATATCCTTCTCATAGGCGGGGCGCAGGGCGCGGATCATGTCGATGAGGGCATCGTCCTCGGGGCCGGCTTCCCGGTCGGCGGGGAGCTTGCCGCCGAAGTATTTCTGCACCATCGCCACCGTGCGGGAGACGAGATTTCCGAGGTCGTTCGCGAGATCGGCGTTGATGCGGCTGATGAGCGCCTCATTCGTGAAATTGCCGTCCGAGCCGAAGGGGAACTCCCGCAGCAGGAAAAAGCGCAGGGCATCCACGCCGTAGCGCTCGGCAAGCTGATAGGGATCGACGACGTTGCCCTTGGATTTCGACATCTTGCCGCCGCCGAAGAGCAGCCAGCCGTGGCCGTAGACCTTCTTGGGCAGGGGCATTCCCACGCTCATGAGCATCGCCGGCCAGATGATGGAGTGGAAGCGCACGATCTCCTTGCCGACGATATGCACCGCCGGCCAGTATTTCTCCACATCGTCGTATTTATCGTTCATATAGCCGAGGGCGGTGAGGTAATTGAACAGCGCGTCCACCCATACATAGACCACATGGCCGGGATCGAAATCCACCGGCACGCCCCAAGTGAAGCTCGTGCGGGATACGCACAGATCCTCGAGGCCGGGATCGATGAAGTTATGGATCATCTCATTGACGCGGCTGGCGGGCTCGAGGAACTCCCCGGTGAGCAGCAGCTCCTTGACGGGCTTTGCGTATTTCGACAGCCGGAAGAAATAGGCCTCCTCCTTCGCCGGATGCACCTCGCGGCCGCAGTCCGGGCATTTGCCGTCCACGAGCTGGCTTTCCGTCCAGAAGCTCTCGCAGGGGGTGCAGTACAGCCCCTCGTAATAGCCCTTGTAGATGTCGCCGTTTTCGTACATCTTCTTAAAAATCTTCTGGATGGAGGCGACGTGGTAATCGTCCGTGGTGCGGATGAAGCGGTCGTTTGAGATGTTCATGAGCTTCCACAGGCCGAGGACGCCCCCCTGCCCGTTTTCGCCCAGAACGATATTGTCCACGAACTGCTGGGGCGTGACCCCGGCGGCCTTGGCCTTTTCCTCGATCTTCTGGCCATGCTCGTCTGTGCCGGTCAGAAACATCACGTCATAGCCGCAAAGCCGCTTATATCGGGCAAAAACGTCCGTTGCGACGGTGCAGTAGGTGTGGCCGATGTGCAGCTTATCCGAGGGATAATAGATCGGCGTGGTGATATAGAAGGTGCCTTTACTCATGCTGTTTTACTCCTTTTTGTGGGCGGCGGGTCTTTTTCCGCATGGCGTCGCCTTGCTTGGTCGCCGTACTCATGGTACGGCTTCCCTCTCTCGGCATAGCCCTGTGAAAAATCCCTCGCCGATGCTGTGTCTGTGGGGTGCGGGTCGTCAGTCGCCCTCGCCGCCCTCCGATTCATCGGGCTGCGGTTCGGGTTCGGGATCGGGTTCCTCTTCGGGCTCGGTTTCGGGTTCCGGGTCCGGGGTCGGCTCGGCGGTCGGTTCCGGCGTGGGCTCCGGGGTCGGTTCCGGCGTGGGCTCTGCTGTCGGCACCGGCGTGGGCTCGGAGGTGGGCTCGGGCGTCTCCTCGATCACGGGGGGCGGCTCGGTCGGCGTCGGCGTGGGCTCCGGGGTCTCTGTCGGTTCCGCAGTGGGCTCCGGCGTATCCTCGGGCGGCGGGGTCTCTTCCTCCTCCTCATATTTATGATACCGGCTGTAGGCTTCCTTATTGCTGCTGATGAGCGTGCCGTCGGCGGCATAGACCCGGCGGTAGGTCTGGGCGTAATAGAAGGTGTCGTCCTCCCATGTCTCGCTGGTCATCTCCACATAGCTGCCGTCAACGTCCGTGCCCCAGAGCTGGACGGTAAGGTAGCCGTCGGACACCCATGCCTTGATCTTGATGGGGTAATCTCGGCTGTTCACGAAGCGGAAATCCGGCCCGCCCCAGCTCACGGTGGCGTCAAGTCCCCACGGCAGATAGCTCACGACGAAATAGTGGTTATCCCGCACGGTGATGCGGAGGTTCGCGTACAGCGCGCAATAATACAGCGTGGAGCTGCCTTGGCAGATGCCGCCGCCCACGTTCATGACGTGCTTGCCGCCCGCGTATGCGCCGGCCTCCTGATAGCCCTTGGCGGTGGTGCGCTCGCCGAGGCAGGAGTTATAGTCGAAGGTCTCGCCGGGGTTAATGATCGTATCGTTCATTGCCTGCGCGGCGAGGGTGATGTTATTGACGCGGTTCGAGGAGGAGCCGGAAAGGGAGGTGCGCTTTTCGGCCAGACAGTCGGCAAAGAGCTTGGAGAGCAGCGTTTCGCTGTCGATCTCCGGCTCGGTGAACACGAAGGGGATGAAAACCTCCTCGCCGGGCTTAGCGGCATTCCAAAGCGCCATGGCTTGCTCCAGATCGAAGCTCACGCCCCGGACGCTTTCCGTTGCCCCGCCGGTCTCCTTGTCGTACATGGCGTTCACCGGCTCAGTGAAAACGGTGTCATAGATGCTCTGAAGGAGGGCGGCGTCGTTTTCCGCCGCGCCCTCGGATACGACCTCGACGAGGGGCGCCTCGATCTCGGCGTAGTTATGCTGGGTAAACGCCTGCCGGACGAGGGAACAGACCGTGTCGGCGTCCACCCGGACGGTGGACATGCCCTTCACGAGGGTGATGCCCTCCTCCCCCACGGTGGCCTCGGAGTCGAGAAACTTCGTGTTCACGGCGTTTGCCGCGCCGGTCACGAGCTGTGTGAGCGCCGTCTCGTCGATGGCGGCTTCGCTGCTCCACGGCAGATCGACGCCGCTGCGCCGGCAGGCGCGGTAGGCCTTGAGGTTTTCGAGGGCGGTGCCGCCCCGTCCATAGGCGTAGGCCTCCTCCGCCGCGACGGAAACGTCGGCGCCGAGGCCGAGCTGGGCGGCGGTGACGGTCAGCGTGTGATCGAGGGGGAATTTCACGGTGACAGCGGCGTTTTTATAAGGGTCTGCCCCCGCCGCCTCAAGCGCCTGCGCGGCCTCGGTCACGGTCATGCCGCCGACCTTGATCCCGTTGACGGAGACATTGGGATAGATCGTGTCCAAGCGGGAGACCCGCGTGGCATAGATGTTGACGGAGGCGAGGATGATCACCGCGACCACCAGCACGGCCAGCACCGGGATGCCCCAGCGCAGCCACGAGGGACGTTCGCTGTCCCGATCCTGCCGCCGCTCCCAATCGTCCCAGCCGCCGTCGGGTGTGACGTAAACGCGGCTGCGGGCTGTCTGCGTCCGGCGGTTCGGCTCGGTGGCCGGACGGCGCTGGGCGCGGGTCTCTGCCGGCGCGGCGGTGCGGTCGGCGGTTTTTTTCTGTATATGTTTGCCTGCCATAAACTCACCCTTTCCTATGGCGCGAATCGGCGGCGCGCTAAGCGACGCCTCTCCCATGAAAAGTGTCTGTTTTTAAGGGAGAAAAGTATCAAAAGCTCTCGGAAGGCAGCGTGATCTGCGGCTCCTGCCCGGCGGCGCTTTCGATCCACGGGTTGGCGCGGATGCGGTGCTGCGCCTGCGCCTCCAGCAGCGAGCCGATGAGGATGTTCGAGAGCAGAAAGCCTGTCGGCGTGAAGCACCAGCGGTCGGAAAGCCGCTTGGTCCAGCCGTCCTTTTCGTATTCCCGCAACAACTCCTCGAGCGGCGTGAAATCGCTTTTGTAGATGCGGTGGTATTCCTCCGCGCTGATGCCGCGCCCCCGGCGCATGCCGAGCATGATATATTCCGCGGCGCGATCCAGCTCATCGAGGGTCTCGTATTCGTCCAGCAGGTTTCCGTCCTGCGTGACCCCGGCGATATACCCCTCAAGGGAGCGGGTGAAGCTGTAGCGCGTGCTGCCGATGCAGGAATGGGCGCCCGGCCCGAAGCCGATATAATCGTCCATATCCCAGTATTTCATATTATGCCGCGAGGCGAAGCCGCGTTTCGCGAAATTCGATACCTCATATTGGGCGTAATCATACCGAGCCAGCGTCTCCACGGCGTAGAGGTACATATCCGCCTGCTCGTCGTCCGAGGGGATGACGGGGCTGTTGAGGTAGGCGGCGTACATGGGCGTGCCCTCCTCCAGCTTCAGACCGTAGCAGGAGATATGCTCCGGCCCCAGCTCGATGGCGCGGGCGAGTGTGTCCGCCCAGTCCTCCTTTGTTTGGCCGGGCAGGCCGTAGATGAGGTCGAGGCTCAGATTGTCAAAGCCCTCCGCCCGGATGCTCTGCACGGCCTTTTTCACCTGCGCGAAGTTGTGGCGGCGGCCGATGATCTTCAAAAGATCGTCGCTGGCGGACTGCATGCCGAGGGAGATGCGGTTCACGCCCTCGCCGCGCAGGATATGCAGCTCATGCCGCCGGACGCTGTCGGGGTTGCATTCCACCGTGACCTCGGCGGATTTGAGGACCTTGCCCGCCCGCTTGAGGATGTTGAACGCGTCCGCGATCCGGCGCGCGCCGTAGTAGCTGGGGGTGCCGCCGCCGAAGTATACGGTGTCGATATAATACGGCGCCATGGTGCTGGCTGCCTCTTGGATATGGCGCAGCAGCGCGTCTTGGTATTTCCCCATGCGGCTGTCGCAGCCGGCAAGGGAATAGAAGTCGCAGTATCCACATTTGGAGGCGCAGAACGGGATGTGGATATAAACGCCTAGGTGCTTGTCTTCCATATGATCCAATCTGTCGTGCCGCGGCGGGCGCGGCGTTGGGTTCAGGCTTCGTCTTCGGTCTCGTCTTCGGTTTCAGCCCCGGCTTCGTCTTCGGCCTCGGTTTCGTCCTCGGGCAGGAAGTCCGCCTTGGTGAACCTTGCCAGATCCTCCTTCGACGGCGCTTCCATGGCGGCGATGCGGTTTGCCTGCCGCACGACCATATCCTCAAAGCGGTTGCGCACATCGCGGCCGTTGCCGAAGTTCTCGTCGCGGCCGTCGTAGAGGCTTTGGAAGTATTCGCGGGCATAGGCGTCCGCCTCCTCGTCCAGCTCGTAGCCGTTTTTGCGGCACATGCCCCGGAAGATGGCGTCCAGCTCCTCGCCGTTATAGTCGGGGAAGGTGATATATTTGTTGAACCGGCTCTCAAGACCCGGGTTCGAGTCGAGGAAGCGCTCCATGGGCTCGGTATACCCCGCCACGATGACGACGAGATCGTTTCGGTGATCCTCCATGGCCTTCAGAAGCGTCTCGATGGACTCCCGGCCGAAATCGTTCTCGCCGCCGCTGGAGAGGGAATACGCCTCGTCGATGAACAGCACGCCGCCGAGGGCGGAGGCGATGACCTCCTGCGTCTTGATGGCCGTCTGCCCGACGTAGCCCGCCACGAGGCCGGAGCGATCCACCTCCACGAGCTGTCCCTTGGAGAGGGCGCCGATGGCGGCGTATAGGCCGCCCACCAGCCGGGCGACGGTAGTCTTGCCGGTGCCGGGATTGCCCATGAACACCATATGCATGCTCATGGGCGCCACGGGCAGGCCGTTTTCCTCCCGCAGCTTGCGCACCTTTATGAGGTTCATGGTGGATTTGACATCCTTCTTGACGGCCTGCAGGCCGACGAGGGAATCCAGCTCCGCCATGAGCGTGTCAAGATCGGGCTTTTCGATCTCCTGCGTCTCGCCGGAGGCCTCCGAGGCGGCCGCAGGCGCGGCCTTTCCGCTGCCGGAGGCGGCGGTCTGCGGGGGATTCTTGTCGATGAACGAGCCCTCGCTGCTTGTGACGAAATCCGCCGCCTTGAGGCCGGGCTTTCCGGGCTTAACGCCCGCGGAATCGCAGAGGGCGGCCAGCTTGTCGGCGCATTCGGTGATATACTCCGCCTCGGCGTAGGTCACGTCGTCGTCCACCGCGGCCAGATACAGCAGGATATTCGTGATCATGCGGATGAACACCCGGGAATAGTCTGTCCCGCTGCGGGCGTCTTTCTCCGTCAGCGTCCAGAAAAACAGGGGCGGCAAAAATTCCCCGCTCTCGCATACCGCGCTCGAAAGTGCCCAAAGCAGCCACGCGGGCTTCTTCTGTCCCTTCGAGTAAAGCTCGTTCACGGCGTCGGCGTGGTCCTGCGTGAGATTGGCGCTGCGCGCGAAGAGCTGGATGGCGCAGTCGGTGCAGAATTTGTCCATCTCCGGCGCGAGACCGCGTCCCGCGGCGCGGTAGAACGCCTCGGTATTGGCAAGATAATTTTTATGCAGTTCCTCCGGGGAACGCTTCCATTGAGTAGGCATATCGTCACCGTCTTTCCGACGAAATTTATGGTCTTGCAAATTACTATTATAAATCAAATTTTCGATCCTAACAAGTGTTTGGCGACAAAAAGCGGGCGGCTTGCGCCGCCCGTGACGGAAAATTCAGAAAAAATTAATAAGGATCGAGGGGGACATACGCCTCCGCTGCATCCTGCGCCATGGCGAGGAAGCCGTCGAAGGTGGTGTCGTAGCGGGTCATATCGTTCCAGAGGAACACGCCCTGCGCGTCATAGCCCAGATCCTCGCCCCCGCTGTAGACCGCCGCCGCGGCGTTATAGGAGGCCGCGTCCGACGGCTCGCCCGCGACGGTGTAGCGCTCCTGCACCACGAGCCCCGTTTCCGGGTCGCTTTCCAGATACCGCCCGCATACGCTCTCCGGCGTGAGGACGCCGTCGACGCTGCCGAAACGGACAAGCTCGTCCCATGTGGATTCGAGCGTGCCGTTCGCGCTCGTCACCCAGAAGCAGAAGCCCTCCTCCGTCCGGCTCAGGCGGAAGGATTCGAAGAAGCTCGTGCAGATGGAGATGGGGGAGAAATGCTCGTCCCCGAAGGCGCCGGCGGCGCTGTCGAGAACACTGGATACGCAGAACACCTGCCCGTCGAGCTGGTCGAAAAGCTGTACGCCCAGCGTGGCCGAGGCGCCAAGATCGAATACCACCATCTCCGGCATCCCGTCGAGGTCGAGATCGATGAAGCCCACGCCGGTGAGACCCTCCGGCCAGAGCGCGGCAAAGATATCGTAGTTGTTTTCCAAAAAGGAGAGATAGCCCTCCGCCCAGCCCTCCGGCGCGGCGGGGAACGTCGGCTCCACAGGCTCCGGGGGCGGGGTCGGCTCCGGTGTGGCGGGGGCGGGAGTGACGGCCTCCTCCGTGGGCGCGGCGGTGGCGGCGGCCTCGGTCTGTGCCGCGCCGCAGGCGCACATCGACGCCGCCAAAAGCGCCGCCAGCAGCAAACAGAACAGCCGTTTCATCCTCCACCTCGCGATTATGTAAATTTGATTATGTAAATCTCCGAGGTTATTATAGGCATCGTGCGGGGGAAAGTAAAGCAGGTTTTTCATAATGTAATCAACTTGTAATAATTCTGTTCTATTCTCCCCGCCGAGGGTTGACATTCGGGGTAGAATGTGATAAATTAGCACTCAAAGGAAAAGAGTGCTAAAAATGGTTCGGCACTCGGAAAGGACGCATATCATGGCAAAGAAACAATTCAAAACCGAATCCAAGCGCATCTTGGATCTGATGATCAACTCGATCTATACCCATAAGGAGATCTTCCTGCGGGAGATCATATCGAACGCCTCGGACGCCATCGACAAGCTGTGCTACCGCTCGCTGACGGATGAGACGGTGGGCATGACCCGGGAGGATTTCCGCATCCGCATCGATGTCGACAAGGACGCGCGCACCCTCACCGTGTCGGATAACGGCATCGGCATGACCCGGGAGGAGCTGGAGGCAAACCTTGGCGTGATCGCGTCGAGCGGCACGCGGGCTTTCCGGGACACTCTCTCCGGCGGCGAGAATGCCGACGAGGTGGATGTGATCGGCCAGTTCGGCGTGGGCTTCTATTCCGCGTTCATGGTATCGGACAAGGTCACGGTCATCACCCGCGCCTTCGGCGCGGAGGAAGGCTATCGCTGGGAGTCCTCCGGTGCGGACGGCTACACCGTCACCCCGTGTGAAAAGGACACGGTCGGCACCGACGTCATCATGCACCTCAAGCCCGATACCGACGGGGAGGATTATTCCGGCTATCTCGAGAGCTGGCAACTCAAGGAGCTTATCAAGAAGTATTCCGATTATATCCGCTGGCCGATCCACATGACCGTGGAGCGCCGCGAATGGGACGAAAAGGGCGGCGAGGACGGCAAGGGCGCCTATAATACGGTGGAAGAGGATCAGGTCGTCAACACCATGGTTCCCATCTGGCAGCGGCCGAAGGCCGAGGTGTCGGATGACGACTGCAAGGCGTATTATAAGGAGCATTTCCGCGATACCGCCGATCCCGTGGGCGTGATCCGCGTGAACGCGGAGGGTCTCACGAGCTATAAGGCCATGTTGTTCATCCCGGCCAAGGCGCCCTATGACTACTATACCCGCGAGTATCAGCCGGGCCTGCAGCTCTATTCCGCGGGCGTGATGATCATGGACAAATGCGCCGACCTGCTGCCGGATTGCTTCCGCTTCGTGCGCGGCGTGGTGGATTCCCCCGATCTGAGCCTCAACATCTCCCGCGAGCTCCTGCAGCACGACCGGCAGCTCAAGGTCATTGCCGCGAACCTCGAAAAGAAGATCCAAGCCGAGCTGACCCGCCTCAAGGATTCTGACCGGGATCATTACCTCACCTTCTACGAGGCGTTTGCACCGCAGCTCAAATACGGCGTGGTGGGCGATTTCGGCATGCACAAGGATCAATTAAAGGATCTGCTGCTGTTTTACAGCGTGAAGCAGGAAAAGCTCATCAGCCTCGCGGAATACGTCGAGGCCATGCCCGAGGGGCAGGAGAAGCTCTATTACGCCTGCGCCGAAACCACGAAGCGCGCCGCCGCCCTGCCGCAGGCCGAAACGGTGAAGGCCGCGGGCTACGACATGCTCTGCCTCACGGACGATGTGGACAATTTCGTGATGCAGATGCTGGGCAGCTATAACGAAAAGCCCTTCTGCAACGTCACCTCCGACGACCTCGGCCTCGAATCCGAGGAGGAGAAGAAGGATACGGAGCAGAAGGAGGAGGAATACCGCGGTCTGCTGGACTTTGTGAAGGAGAGCCTGCCCGGTCTCGTGGAATCCGTCCGGCTGAGCCATAAGCTCAAGACCCAGCCTGTGTTCCTCACTACCGAGGGGGAGGTCACGCTGGAGATGGAGAAGTATTTCCAGAACCTTCCCGGCGTTCCCGAGGCCGATAACATCAAGGCAAAGCGTGTGCTGGAGCTGAATGCGGAGCATCCCGCCTTTGCCGCGCTGAAAAAGGCGTATGAGGAGGATAAGCCCCGCGCTGCCCGCCTTTCCATGGTGCTGCTGGCGCAGGCGGAGCTGATCGCCGGTATCCCGCTGGACGATCCCGCGGCCTATACCGAGCTGGTGTGCGGTCTGTTCTGATCGCCGCGCACACCGACGAAAGGAGCTGTGTGACGAAGGATGGAGAAAGCCTTTTCGATCTTCATGCTCTTCTTTGCCGGGGCGCTGCTTTTGTATGCGGCGCAGTTTGCCAAGGCCGTCGCCGTGGTGGCGTGCGCCCCGGCGCTGAGCGGCGTCGTGGGGCTGTTTTCCGGCTCCGACGCTCATGCCGCCCTCGCGCTGGTGCTTGGTCTTGTGGTTACTGTCTGGATCAGCGCACGGATCATGCGCAGCCAGACGTGAAGGCTCCGCACAAGCGAAGCGCCCCCGATGCTTTTTCAGCCATGCATCGGGGGCGCTTTCGCCTGCGGACCGTCATTCCAGATACCGGCGATACAGCACATACGTCACCGGCTCCAGCTCCCGCATCATATCCACCTTGTTTTCCCGGACGTAGTCCTTGATTCTTCGTTTCCTCGCCTGATATCCGTTGGAGTTAAACAACCCATGCTGGTGCAGGCGGATCAACGTCTCGATCTCCCCGTGCAGATTGACGGGCGTGATCTCTCGGTTCATGGCAGCCCTCCCTTATGCAGCCGTTCGTTTCCACGTCATGATAAAAGTTTATCATAAGAAAATCCCGCGGCACAACTTGGAATACTCAACAAATTATTATATTACTGTTTGTATAATTCTTCTGTACTTAAAGTAATTTAATTAAATACTTGAATGTTTTGCCCCGCAGGAATCCGTTGCATTTTCCTGTGGGGCATGGTATTATTTCAATCTGTGTAATCTATGATTTGGAACAGGCAGGGAACGATCATGACCGATATGAAACAGGAGATCCGCCGACGCCGGACGTTTGCGATCATCTCCCACCCGGACGCGGGCAAAACGACGCTCACGGAAAAGCTGCTCCTCTACGGAGGCGCGATCCAGCTTGCGGGCGCCGTCAAGGGCAAGGCCTCGGCGCGGCACGCCGTGTCCGACTGGATGGAGCTCGAAAAGCAGCGCGGCATCTCCATAACCTCCTCCGTCATGCAGTTTGAGTACGACGGATACTGTATCAATATCCTCGACACTCCGGGGCATCAGGACTTCTCCGAGGATACCTACCGCACCCTCATGGCGGCGGACAGCGCCGTCATGGTTATCGACGCCGCGAAGGGCATCGAGCCCCAGACGCGCAAGCTCTTCAAGGTCTGCGCCATGCGGCATATCCCCATCTTCACCTTCATCAATAAGCTCGACCGCGACGCCCGCAGCCCCTATGACCTCATCGAGCAGCTTGAAACGGAGTTCGGCATCGGGACGTATCCCATGAACTGGCCGATCGGCAGCGGCGCGGATTTCAAGGGCGTCTATGACCGGGGCGAGGGCAAGATCCTCGCCTTTACCGAATTCCACCGCGGCGCGAACCGCATCCAAGCCATCGAATGCGACTTGACCGACACCGCCCAGCTCGACGGGCTGATCGGCGCCCGTCTCCGGGAGGAGCTTCAAAATGACGTGGAGCTGCTCGACGGCGCGGGCTATGAGTTCGATATCGAAAAGGTGCAGAACGGTGAGCTCAGCCCGGTGTTTTTCGGCTCGGCGCTCACGAATTTCGGCGTTGAGCCGTTTCTGAAGAGCTTCCTCGCCCTCACCATGCCCCCGCTGCCCCGCCGGGCGGAGGAGGGTACGGTGGATCCCTTCGAGGAGAATTTCTCCGCCTTCGTTTTCAAGATCCAAGCGAATATGAACAAGTCCCACCGCGACCGCATCGCCTTCATGCGCGTATGCTCCGGCCGGTTCGAGCGGGACGCGGAGTATTATCATGTGCAGGGCGGCAAGTCCCTGCGCCTTGCCCAGCCCCAGCAGATGATGGCGCAGTCCCGCCAGATCATCGACGAGGCGTATGCCGGGGATATCATCGGCATCTTCGATCCGGGCATCTTCTCCATCGGCGACACGGTATGCACCCGCGCGCATAAGGTCACCTATGAGGGCATCCCCACCTTCGCCCCGGAGATATTCGCCGCCGTGGAGCGCATCGACACCATGAAGCGCAAGCAGTTCGAGAAGGGCATGACCGAGATCGCGCAGGAGGGCGCGATCCAGATCTTCCACGCGCCGAACAGCGGCCTCGAGGAGGTCATCGTCGGCGTCGTCGGCATCCTGCAGCTCGAGGTGCTGGAATACCGCCTCAAGACCGAATACGGCGTGGATGTTCGCCGCCGCATGCTGCCGTATCAGTTCGTCCGCTGGATCGAGAACACGGACATGGATCTCACCCGCTTGAACCTCGGCACCGACTCACGCTGGGTGCAGGATTTCCGGGGAAATAATCTGCTCGTCTTCGGCGGGCAATGGTCGATCCGCTGGGCGGAGGAGAAAAACCCCGGACTCGTCCTGCGGGAATTTAAGCAGAACTGATAGTGCATAAGCAAATTGGTGACGGAGCATTCACCGTGAAGCATACCGCGCCTCGCTAAAACCTAGCGGCCGACCGTTCGGCGCGGCACGCTTCCCGGCTCAGCCCTCGCCGGAAGCCCAGTCTTGGTGACGGGGCAAACCAAAACGGATCCCTGCGCATCCAAGCGCCGGGATCCGTCATTTTTTGGTTATCGGCAAAAGAGCTTTCGGAGATAAAAGCCCAAGCTCCATATCCGCAGGCCGCGGGCGTATTTTTTCCGCCGGGAGACGGGGGGCGCGCCCGTGTGCCAGTCCGTCTCCCCGGCGCGGAGCCGCCGCTCCTCCTCCGTCCACAGGCAGGGGATCGGCAGGCTTTGCAGGACGGAGAGCTCCGTCCCCCGCAGATATTCGCCGAGACGGGACTCCACGTCCGCCTTGTCCTCCGGCGGGGTCTTATCGAGTACATCCAGAAAATCCAGCACCGTCGCGTCGAGCAGCATCGCCTGCCGCTCCTCCGGCTGCCGGGAAAATGCCTTCTGCGCGCCCTCCCATGCGGTGAACAGGCAGTCGAGATGCCGATAGCGCGTCCCGCCCGTCAGCGCCGATTCGCTCGCCTTGATCCGATAATGGACGCCGCACACATGGGAGACGAGCACCGTCGGCTCCGCCGCCAGCGAGCGGAAATAAAAGCCCCGGTCGTTGGCGCAGTGGATGGCGTCGAACCGCAGGCCGTGCTTTTGGAGCCATGCCC
Source organism: uncultured Oscillospiraceae bacterium (assembly GCA_905234855.1). Taxonomy (GTDB): domain Bacteria; phylum Bacillota; class Clostridia; order Oscillospirales; family Oscillospiraceae; genus CAJOIG01. Next base: position 120,354 of record CAJOIU010000006.1, on the reverse strand, counting down.
GCCGGTAGAGCTTGTTCCATGGCACCACGTTGGCATATAGGAAAAAGGCCGGCTCCTCCGCGAAGGAGGTGATCCGCTCCCGCCCGTCCAGCAGGCCGGTGAGGAGAGAATCCTTTTTCTCCCGCTCGTCCCATGTGCTGAAGGGGAATACCGCCATATCCGCGCCGCTTTCGTCCATTTTCGGCAGAAGCTTCCCATAGAGGCCGTCGAACAGCCAATCGTCGGCGTCGAGAAAATGCACATACTCGCCCCGCGCCATATCGAGCCCCCGGTTCCGGGCGGCGCCCGCCGAGGCGTTTTCTTGGGAAACGACCCGGATCCGCGCGTCCTCCTCCGCCAGCCGGGAAAGCGCCTCCAAGCTGTTGTCGGACGAGCCGTCGTCCACGCACAGAAGCTCCATGTTTTCGATCCCCTGCGACTGTACGGAGCGGATGCATTGGGGAAGCCATCGAGCCGCGTTATATACGGGGATGATGACGCTCAGACGGATGGGATCTGTCATTGATATGCCTCCTCCACCGCGGCGGCCGTATCCGCGATGTCATAGCCTGCCCGCCGGATCACTGCGCCACTGTCCGGCCTTGCGCCGCCGGAAGGGATGGCCGCCAGCGCTTCCGTCCATGCCGCCGCGTCCGTGATGGGAACGACCCGCGCCGTGTCCGTGACGAGCGCCTCCGGGGGTACATGCTCGGAGCAGAGGGTGGCGAGACCCGCCGCCTGCGCCTCCACGGCCACGATGCCCAGCCCCTCGAACCGGCTGGGAAAGGCGAAAACGTCCATCGCCCAGAAAAGCTCCTCCACCTGCTTGGAGGTGCCGTAGAAGATTACCCGGTCGGCGATCCCCAGCGTCTCCGCCTTTTCGCGGAGCATCGCCTCGTCCTCGCCGTCGCCCACGAGCAGCAGCACGCTCTCCGGGCGGCGGCGCAGCAGCGCGGCATGGACGTCCAGCAGGAAGCTCTGATTTTTCTGATAGGTGAGGCGCCCCACATGGCCGACGACGAAGGCGTCTTCCAGCCCCTGCTCATGCCGGACGCGCGCCCGCTCTTCAGCGCGGAAGCGGAAGCGCTCCGTGTCGATCCCGTTCGGGATAAAGCGATAGCCGCGGGCTTGGAGCGCGGCGGCCGGGAACAGATATTCCGCCGCCGCCCGGGAGCAGGCCCAAAGCTCCGTCGCCGCCGAGGTGAACAGCCGCCCGTACAGCCGGTGCAGCATGAGCTTCACGGGACGCAGCAGGCTTTTGCGCAGGGCGGTATTGTGGCTGTGGGCGATCCGGCGGGGGACGCCCGCCCGGCGGGCAATGGCCGCATAGCGCAGGGTCATGCCCTGAAATACGTTCAGATGCAGCACGTCATAGCGGTTTTCCCGCAGCAGCGCCCGGAACATCCGCCGATTGCGGAGCAGGCGCTGCTGTTTGCCGGACAGCTCGATGAAATTCACGCCCTTCTCCCGCAGGGCGGGAGTGAAGACGTTGTCCCACAGCTCGGCGGTCACGATATCCACCGTGAGCTCGGTGAGATCCATGCGCAGCAGAGCATTGGTCAAGAACGATTCGATCCCGCCGGATTTCCAGCTTTCGCAATAGATCAGGATGCGCCGCATGATCCGCTCCTTTCCTGTTCAGGCCGCCGCGCGGGGACGCAGGCGATCCCGCCAGTATGTGCGGTAGACGAGGATCTCCGCCAGCAGGCCGAGGGGCAGCGCCGCGAATACGTCCACCATGGAATGCTGCTTCACGAAGGCCGTGGAAATACAGATGAGGATCACAGAGATCAGCACGAACGCCTTCCACCAGACCGGCGCGTCCTTTTTCTTCCACCACACCGACCAGATGCCCAGCGAATACCCCACATGCAGCGAGGGGCATACGCCGGTGCTGGTATCGAAGTTATAGATAAATGCCATGACATGGGTGAGGAAATTGTCCCGAGGGAACACCTCCGGCCGAAGATCCTGCCTCGTCGGATAGATGATATACACTGCCATCGCCACAGCTTGAGTTATCATGATGAAGATCTGGAGCGCTTTGAAGCTATCGACGTCGTACAGCAGGAAATACAGCAGCGAGCCGAACACCAGCACATACCAGAACGTATAGGCCAGCAGGAACCATTCGTTGAAAGGGATGAGATCGTCGAGTCCGCAATGCATGGGATGGCAGCTCTCCCGGGGGATGAAATTCTCCGTCAGATAATACAGGAGAAAATACCCCACCCAGCCCAGCAGGAGCAGCAGATGCCGGAACCGCGGCTCGGTGATGCGGGAGAAGCGGAAGCCGCTGTAATCAACCGTCGGCTTTTTCATAGGCGTACGCCTCCTTGGCGAGATTGGATGGATATTGGCTCTTGGGGATGTTGCGGTACGGCACCACCGTATGCTCCGGAAGAGCGCAGGCGATCTTGGTGATCGCTTCCATGAGCGCGGCGCAGATTCGCCCGCGCTCCTCCGCGATGGGCGCGGCGGGATCGAAGCGGATCGCCTCGCCGAAATAGGCGGTTTTCAGCGCCGGAGCGATATACATCGGGACAAAGGCCAGCGCCTGCCCCGTCTTCTTATAATAAAACCGGGCAAGGTCGATGAATTTATCCTGAAAATCACACAGGATATGGTTGTGCGGCGCGTCATGCTCCGGGAAGATCACGAGGCTCGCGCCCTCCTGCAGGCGGCGGATGCTCTCCCGGAAGGTGGTGATGACACGGCTGTCGTGATACACGGCGACGGTGTTCGCGTTATTGAATATGCAAACGGAGAGCGGCGCAACGATATATGACAGGAGCTTATAAAACCATCGGCTCCAGCCCGGCTTCTGCGACCAGAAATCCCGGTATGCATAGGCAGGCACCTCGCGCAGATGCATCATCTCCCCGGCGCACCATGTATACCGCTCCACGGGAAGATACAGCTCGCTCACGATGGGGCCGTTCATCTGGGTGTGGTTCCCCACGATGACGCACGGCTCCGGCGGCAGATGCTCCGCGCCGACGATCTCGGTTTTCGGATAAAACACCCGCACCAGCCACTTGATGAGCCGATAGAGCGGGTAGCTGGCGGTTTTTTTCATATCGCTCGGCTCCTTTTTTCTCGGTAAAGGTCATTATAGCACAATTCTGCCGCCGCGGCAAATTCGCTCTTTCCCGCGGCGGCGATCTGTTGTATAATAATTGTGTTATTCCTCAGAACCACAAAAAAGGCAGGTATCCCCTTATGAGCAAAGCGGACAATATCTTTATCCAAAACTGCAAGGATATTCTGGAAAACGGCATCTGGGACACCGACCGCGAGGTGCGTCCCCACTGGGAGGACGGCGCGCCCGCCCATACCGTCAAGCGGTTCGGCATCGTGAACCGCTACGATCTCTCGGAGGAGTTTCCTATCCTCACCATCCGCCGGACGTTCTGGAAGTCCGCCGTGGATGAGCTTCTCTGGATCTGGCAGCAGAAGAGCAACAATGTCCATGACCTGCGCACCCGCGTATGGGACGCATGGGCGGACGAAACCGGCTCCATCGGCAAGGCCTACGGCTATCAGCTCGGCGTGAAGCACCACTACCCCGAGGGGGATATGGATCAGGTGGACAAGGTGCTGTGGGACCTCAAGCACAATCCCGCCTCCCGCCGGATCATGACGAACATCTATACCTTCGCCGACCTCTCGGAAATGGCACTGTATCCCTGCGCCTATTCGATGACCTTCAACGTCACGGGCAATAAGCTGAACGCCATCCTGAACCAGCGCTCGCAGGACATGCTCGCCGCCAATAACTGGAACGTGGTGCAGTATTCCGTCCTCACCATGATGATCGCGCAGGTCACCGGCTTCGAGCCGGGCGAATTTGTCCATGTCATTGCCGACGCTCATATCTATGACCGGCACGTTCCCGCCATCGAGGAGATCATCCAAAACGAGCCGAAGCCCGCGCCGAGGTTCATCATCGACCCAACGGTGGACGATTTCTACAAATTCACCCGCGACAGCTTCCGCGTCGAGGGCTATGAATACTCCGATTTCACCGGGAAGATCCCGGTGGCGGTGTGAGTATGGACGCTATCGTTGCCCTGTATGCCGACGGCGGCATCGGCGCGGACGGCACGCAGCCCGTCACGGTGCGGGCGGATCGGAAGCATTTCCGCGAGCTGACCGACGGCGCGGCCGTCATCGTCGGCCGGAAAACGCTGGCCGATTTCCCCGGTGGCAAGCCCCTCAAAGGGCGGCACAACATCGTTCTGACCTCGCAGCCCATCGCCATTGAGGGCGCGCAGGTGGCGCATACCGTGGAGGAGGCAGTCGAGGCCGCCGAAGCATATGACCGCTGCCTCGTGATCGGCGGGGCGAGCGTCTATCGGCAGATGTTCCCCTATATCACCCGCGTCTATGCCACAGAGATCGACGCCGCGCCCGTGTCGGACAGCTTTTTCCCCGCCCTTGACCCCGCCCAATGGCGCTGCGCCGAGGACGGCTCTTGGCAGGAGGAAAACGGCCTCCGCTTCCGCTTCCGCACCTACGAGCGGGCTTAATACAGCATAAAAAGGACTCCGGCGGAGTGATTTCCGCCGGAGCTTTGTTATATCCCCGCATCAGCCGAAGCGCTCGATCAGCCCCGAGACGCCCTCGCGCTCGTAGACGCCCTTGTAATACGTCACCTCGTCGGCGATCAGCGCGTCGATGGCGCGCATGCTCAGAAGCTCCACGGGCGCCTTGTCGTCGGTGAGCAGATACCCGCCCGGCTCATACGGGACGAGCGCCGCGCGAACGGTCGTCATCATGTCGGAAAGCGCCGCGCTCTTTTCGTCCCCCGCGGCGGAGAGCCGCTCGATGCCCGCGTCGAGCCGCGCGAGCATATCGGGGGAATCGGAGGCGAAAAGCTCGCGGTTCGTGTTGCGCGCCACATCCGCCGTATACACATACCCGAACACGCCCGCAATGGTGTCGGACAGATACTGGTTGATGTTCCCCTCGTCCTGCCCGCGCATGTTCATGTTGACGACCATCACGCCGCCGTCGCGCAGATGCTCCTTCACGAGCGTGAAAAACTCCTCCGACGCCATTTGGAAGGGGATCGTGATGTCCTGATAGGCGTCCACGAGGATCACGTCGTAGGTCTCCTCCACGGCGTTTAAGTACGCCCGTCCGTCGTAGGTATACACGGCCACGTCCTCCGGCATCTGGAAATACGTCCGCGCGAGCGAGGTGATCTTACCGTCGATCTCCACGCCCACGGCGCGGATGTTTTGGCCGAAATACCGGCTGCATTGGGTGGCATAGGTGCCGCTGCCCATGCCGAGGATGAGGATATCCGCGCCCTGCTCCGGGTCGAGCTCCGCCATGAGCGGCGCGGCCATGGCATAGTCGTAATACATGCCCGTGAGGGCCTCGTTCTTTTTGAGGATCGACTGCACGCCGAACAGCACGTTCGTGGAGAGGATCACATCGTCCTCGTCCTCCTTGACCTGCAGATAGTTATAAACGGACTCGCCCTCATACGCAAGGTCGTCCTCCCAAAAGGCAAAGCTATCCGAATGCCCGGCGAAGACGCACGCAAGCACCAGCACCCCCGCGGCGGCAACACGCCCGCGTCCCGCGCCGCGGCTGATAAAATACACCGCCGCCAGCACGAGAAGGATGCCCGCGAAAATGAGGAAGGTGACGCTCGTGCCCACGGTGGGGATCGTCACGAAGGTCGGCACGAAGGTCCCGATGATGCTTCCCACGGTATTGGCCGCGCCGAGCTTTCCGACGGTGCTGCCGCTGTCATCGAGGCTGTCCATGCTGTATTTGGCGAGCGACGGCGTGACCGTGCCGAGCAGAAACAGCGGATAGACGAAGATCACCATGCACGCGGCAAACGCCGCCCACACGAGAAACAGGCTGTTCACCGAGAAGATCAAAAGCGCCGAGATGCCGAGGATGATATATTTCCCCAGCGCGGGGATCGCCGCGATCCACACCGCCGCCACGAGCATCCGGCGATACAGCACGTCCGGGTTCGGGTTTCTGTCCGCGCTGCGTCCGCCGTGGATGTTTCCGAGCGCCATGGCGATCATGATGGTGCCGATGATGATCGTCCATACGATCTGGGACGAGCTGAAATACGGCGCGAGCAGACGGCTCGCCCCCAGCTCCACCGCCATCACCGCCATGCCGGAGAAAAACTCCGTCAGATAGAGATAGAACTTGTTCTGCAGGATCTTGATGTCGTTCACGTCGCGGCTCCTTTGCAATGCTTTTGCCGGTATTATACCAGAAAGCGGCGCGGGATAAAACCCTTTGCAGAAAAGAGCGCGTCACAGAATTTCTTCTGCGCCGCGCCATTTTCCATTTGTTTTGCCCGCGCAGGGGCGGGACATAGTTTTGGATTATTTCCCGCCGGCGCCGGTCATCGCCTCATAAGCGGTCTGCACCGCCGTGCTGATATCCTGCTCGGCAGAATCTTCGGAGGAAACCGTCCAGACGCCCATGTTGATGGTTCCCTCGAGGTGGTGGCCGTCGAAGTCGATGGCATAGGTCTTGACGCCGTTGCCCTGATCCTCAAAGGTGACGTCGACATCGAGGGTGAAAGCGCCTCTCACATCCACATTCGGGATATGGACGCTGGAAGCCAGCTCGTCGGTGGGCTCGCCGGAGGACTCGCCGGAAGCCTCGCCGGAGGCGGCGCCCTCCGCCGCGATGGTGGTGCCGGTGTAGGTCTTATCGCCCACGGTCAGGGTGACGCCCGCCGGAACAACGACCTTGGCGACGCCGCCCACGGTCAGGCTGTCGATCACGGAATCGCCCTTCACGTTCCAGACCGCGTTGCCGGACAGTGCGACATTCACAAGGTTCTTGCCGTTGGAATTCACGATATTCGTCACATGGCCGAGCACGGAGGCTTCGCTCCAGTCGCCCTCGCCCACCTTGGCGTCCTTCGTGGTGTGGCTGAAAGCGCCCGCGGAGATGACGCCGGTAAGCTCGGCGCCCTCGCCGAGGTTCACGGTCAGGGTAGTGGCAGGGTTGGAACCAACATACCCGGTGGAGTTCCAGATATCGCCTTCCACCGCGGTGTTCGTCAGGTTCAGCTCGCTGGTCCAGTTCTTCGCCACGTCCGTCGTGTTGACGGCAAACGCATTGGAATAGCCGGCTTCCTCATGGAAGGTGGAGTTGAAGGTGGGCATATGGCTGCCGTAGGTATGGCCGTAGCCGTTGTCCATGCCCCATGTAGCCGAGAAATCCAGACCGACATAGTCGTCGTCGTTGTCGATGAGCTGCAGCAGCACGCCGGTGCCGGAGTTCAGAACGGCGTTATCGACATTGAATATGGAGTTGATCTTCTTCACAAGGAAGATGGCGTCGCCGGTGTTGACCTCTGTGCCGTCAAGCAGGTTCACGATATTATAGCCGGTCGCGCCGTTGGCGTGGCACATAAAGCCGAACTCCTCGGCGTTGATGACGGACTTGACCACCTTGCCCGGAACCAGCGCGCCGGAGCTAACGGTAGCGACAACATCGCCGCCCTGACCGTGGCCGTATTCGTCCGTCTCGCCGTTAAACTGGACGAGGTCGATGTCCGTGCCGCCGACATAGGACTGATAGGTGGCGACGCCGCCGGTCATGATGTTCGCATAGGTGGAGACGTTCTCTGTTACGCCGTAGTAATCCTCGGTGGAGTCGCCGATGGTATAGGCGGCATAGCCGGAATCCTCCACGTTCACGGTGGTGTTGATCACGACCATATGCATATTGGTGCCGGAGTCGGTGGACAGGGCGCCCCAGCCGCCGGCATTGAAGGTAGAGTCGATGTAAGCTGCGGTGGAGTAGTTGCCCATGATGTTGGTGGTACGGGCGTTGCAGAGAGGGCCGCCGAGACCGAGGACCCAAGGGGGCGCGACCATCATGGTCTGGTCGGCCGTGGACACATAACCGTCATAGATCGTGCCGCTGTTGGAGGTCAGGGTGGAGTTTCTCACGATGGAGACCGCGCCGTTGTCCGTGAAGAGAGCCAGCTTCGCGACGCCGGTGGTCTCGATGTTCGAGTTGCTGATCTCGACCGTTACGCCCTTGCCCGTGGCAAGAACGGCCGCGCCGAGGCCGGAGAAATCGTTTGTGGTGGAGCCGTCGGCGTCGGTATTCATCTCAAAGGACGCGTTGCTGACGGAATATGTGCCCGGCTCGGAATAGACGGCGCCGTTGTGCCAGGCGATGGGATCGACGATCTCGCCGGAGGCGTCCTGATTCACAAAGCGGGCATAGCGGGGATAGGCCAGCGTCGTGCCGGTGAACGAGGTGGTGACGATGGGTGTCAGGGCGCTGCCGTCCGTCTCGTTCTGCAGGGCGATCAGCTCGTCCATCGACTTGGACGCTTCTCCGCTCGCAAAAGCTGCGGTGGCCAGCGAAAAGACCATCGCAAGAGCCAGCAGAAGGGTCAGTGTTTTTTTCATGCTTCTTCCTCCAATTCATGTTTTCACTGCAGGCGGATGTGCGGTCATCCGCTGCTGCTGAATGTATCCTAATTATAGCATATTCTTGGGGAATGACAATACATGTTCTTCCCGGCGCGGGATAAAACCCGCCGGTTTTGCTGGAATCGTTCGCCCGGGTGTGCTACAATGGGACAAGCGACATTGCTTCGAGGTGTGTCATGAACGAAAAGCGTCCCACGGCGATCGTGCCGTGCGAAAACTACGACAGCAAGACCGTGCGCGCAGCGCTGGAGGCGGCCATCCGGCAGGCGGGCGGGCTCGACTGGGTGACCCCCGGGATGCGCGTCGGCGTAAAGCTCAACCTCTGCGCGGGCCTCAAGCCCGAAAAGGCCGCCACCACCCATCCCGTGATGGCAGCGGAGCTGACGCGCCTGCTCGTGGAGCGGGGCGCGCGGGTCGTGCTGGGCGACAGCCCCGGCGAGCCCTTCACCGCCGTGGTGCTGAGCCGCATTTATAATGTTACGGGCATGCGGCTGTGCGAGGAGGCGGGTGGCGAGCTCAACCGCGATTTTTCCCACCGCACCGCGGATTTTCCAGAGGCCGTCACGGTCAAAGCCTTTGAATACTGCCGCTGGCTCGACGGCTGCGACGCCGTCATCAGCTTCTGCAAGCTCAAATCCCACGGCCTCATGGGCATGACAGCGAACGTCAAAAACCTCTACGGCGTCATCCCCGGCACCGTGAAGAGCGAATACCACTTCCGCTATCCCGATCCGCTGGCCTTTGCCGATATGCTCGTGGATCTGAACGAATACGTCCGCCCGCGGCTGTATCTGTGCGACGCGGTGGATACCATGGAGGGCAACGGCCCCACGCAGGGAACGCCGCGTCACATGGGTGCGCTGCTCGCGGGAACCGATCCCTATGCCATGGATCGCCTGTGCGCGTGGCTCGTGGGCGAGGACGAGCGGGAGCTGCCGTATATGGAGGCCGCCAAGCGCCGCGGCCTGCTGGCGCCGGACGGCAAGCCGGAGTGCATGGAGGCCGCCGCGCCCTTCCGCATCACCGATTTCCGGCGCTCCGGGGCGACGTCGAGCTGGTTTCTGCTTGACCCGGCGGACGGGCTGCTCCGCCGATTCCTCAAAAAAAGCCTCGCCGCGCTGCTCCGCTCGCGCCCGCAGCTCTATGACGGCTGCGTGGGCTGCGGGCATTGCGCCGAGCTTTGCCCCGCCAAGGCCATCACGATCCGGGACAAAAAGGCCGTCATCGACCGCAGAAAATGCGTGCGCTGCTTCTGTTGTCAGGAATTCTGTCCCACAGGCGCCATGCGCGTCCGGCGGACATGGATCGCGAGGATTTTGGAATAATCATTGGCGATTTTCCGCGTGCCGTCTTTGGCACGCGGATTTTTGTTTTTTTCTCTTGACAAACTGTGATTACTGTATATACTGTACATATACAGATGATGCAGGGAAGTGAGCCGATGGAGCTTTATATCGACGTTCGGAGCGGCGCGCCGATCTACGACCAGATCTATACCCAGATCAAAACGCAGATCATCAGCGGGGCTCTGGCGGAAAACGAGCCGCTGCCGTCGATCCGCGGGCTGGCGAAGGAGCTGCGCATCAGCGCTATCACCACGAAGCGGGCGTACGACGAGCTGGAAAAGGACGGATTCCTCTACACCGTGGCGGGCAAGGGCTGCTTTGTGGCGCCGAAGAACGTGGAGCTGCTGCGGGAGGAGAATCTGCGGCAGATCGAGGCGCACATGGCGCGGATACGGGCGCTGGCGGCGGCCTGCGGCCTCGGACGGGAGGAGCTTTGGGAAATGCTTTCCATGACGGAGGAGGACGGGATATGAACGCCTTGGAGCTGCGGGGACTGCAGAAGACCTATGGGGATTTCACCTTGGATATCGGCGAGCTGACGCTGCCGGAGGGCTGCGTCATGGGTCTTGTGGGGGAAAACGGCGCGGGCAAAAGCACCACCATCCGGCTCATCCTCGACAGCACCCGCGCCGACGGCGGCAGCGTGACCGTTTTGGGGCGCAGCAGCCAAGAGGATCCCCGGCGCACCAAAGCGGAGATCGGCGCGGTGCTCGATGAGTTGGGCATCCCCGGCCTCACGGCGCTGGAGCTGGGGCATGTGCTGGAGAATATCTATCCGAACTGGGAGGCGGAGACCTACGGCCGTCTCCTGCAGAAGCTGAGCGTGCCGGCGGATAAGCCCTTCCATAAGCTCTCGCAGGGTATGAAAAAGAAGCTCGGCATCGCCGCGGCCTTCAGCCACAACGCCCGGCTGCTCCTGCTGGACGAGGCGACGAACGGCCTCGATCCCGTGGCGCGGGACGATGTGAACGAGATGCTGCGGGACTTCGCCGCCGAGGGGCGCAACGCCGTTCTCATCTCCTCGCATATCGTAAGCGATCTCGAGAAAATATGCGATTACATCGCGTTTCTCCACAAGGGACGGCTCCTGCTGTGCGAGGAGAAGGATGTGCTGGAGGCGTCCTACGGTCTGCTGCATTGCCCCGCGGCGCGGCTGGAGGAGCTGGACGGGAGCGCCATCCTCACCCGGCGGATCACCGCCTTCGGCGCCGAGGCCGTCGTCCGGCGGGACGGCGTGCCCCGCGGAACGGAGCTTTCGCCCGTGGGGATCGAGGAGATTTTCATCGCCATGGCAAAGGAGGATCGGTCATGAGAGGTCTGCTGCTGAAGGACTGGTATGTGGCGCGGAAGAACTGCCGCCTCTATCTCGCCGTCATCGTGATCACGTCGGTGCTGTTTGTGTTTCTTGAAACCGGCGCGGCGTATCTGCTGTATCCGATCCTGTTCGCGGGGATGATCCCGATCATGATCCTTGCCGTGGAGGAAAAAACAGGGTGGAACGATTATTCCCTTACCCTCCCTGTGACGCGGCGGCAGATCGTCTCGGAAAAATATATCGCCTCGCTGATCACGGTGGGAGGAACGTGCCTGTTTCTGGCGCTGCTTTGGCTTGTGCGGCTGCTCGTTCTGGGCGGCGACGCCTATGCGCTCGCACGGCTGCCGGCGCAGCTTCTGTGCTATGGCGTGCTGATCCCCGCCGTTTCGCTGCCGCCCATGCTCCGGCTGGGGGTGGAGAAGGGACGCGCCGTCACGATGGCCGTCGCTGTCGCTGTCGCGCTTGTCATCGTCATGCTGTCGATGCGGGCGGATGAGATCGGCCAGCCGGATATAGCCGCCCGCATGGGCTGGCATATCCCGGTCTTGGCGCTGATCGCCGCTGCAGTATTTGCACTGTCGTGGCTGCTGTCCATATGGCTCTATGAAAAGCGTGAGCTCTGATCCCGAAAGAAAAAACTCCTGCCCCGAGAGGCAGGAGTTTTTTTATGCGGTCGTGCCGGATCAGCCTTCGGCTTCCGAAGCGTCGGGATCGGCGGCGGTGGAGATACGGCCATTGACGGAAAGGTCCAGCGCATGGCCTGCCTGTGCGCCGCCGGCCTCGCCGGAAGCGCCGCTGTCGGCGGGAGCCTCTTCGGGCGCGGCAGCGGGCGCGGCCGCCTCAGGTGCCGCTGTCAACAAATTGCTGAAATCATTCCTGTTTCTAATGTGAATTTTTAGAAAAAATAATGATTTTGCGTCTGACGTCTTGATTCCTGCGGAGGGAGGTATTATAATCCGTTAATGTAATGAATTAAAATAATTTATGGATCAAGGAGATATATCATGGCACTGAAAAACGCATACCTAAGCTCCGTGATGGACGGACTGAAGCAGCGCAACGCCCACGAGCCTGAATTCCTGCAGGCGGTGGAGGAGGTCTTGGAATCTCTCGAGCCCGTCGTGGAGGCCGATCCCCGGCTGGAGGAGCAGGATATCGTCGGCCGTCTGGTTGAGCCGGAGCGGGCGATCCTGTTCCGCGTTCCTTGGGTGGACGACAACGGCAAGGTTCAGGTGAACCGAGGCTACCGTGTGCAGTATAATTCCGCGATCGGCCCCTATAAGGGCGGCCTTCGCTTCCATCCGACGGTGAACCTCTCCGTCATCAAGTTCCTCGGCTTTGAGCAGATCTTCAAAAACTCCCTCACTACCCTCCCCATGGGCGGCGGCAAGGGCGGCTCCGACTTTGACCCCAAGGGCAAGAGCGACGCAGAGGTCATGCGCTTTTGCCAGTCCTTCATGAACGAGCTGTTCCGCCACATCGGCGCGGACACCGACGTGCCCGCCGGCGATATCGGTGTGGGCGCGCGCGAGGTCGGCTATCTCTTCGGTCAGTATAAGAAGCTCCGCAACGAGTGGACCGGCGTCCTCACGGGCAAGAGCCTTTCCTACGGCGGCTCCCTCGCCCGCACGCAGGCCACCGGCTTCGGCCTGTGCTACTTCGCCGCGGCGCAGCTCAAGGACAACGGCAGTTCCTTCGAGGGCAAGCGCGTCATCGTTTCCGGCTCCGGAAACGTGGCCACCTACGCGAACCAGAAGGCCACCGAGCTCGGCGGCAAGGTCATCGCTATGTGCGACTCGAACGGCTATATCGTCGATGAAAACGGCATCGACTACAAGGTCATCCAAGAGATCAAGGAGGTCAAGCGCGACCGCATCAAGACCTACCTGAACTATGTCCCCACCGCGAAATATGTGGAGGGCTGCTCCGGCATCTGGACGGTCCCCTGCGATATCGCGCTGCCCTGTGCCACTCAGAACGAGATCGACGAGGCCTCGGCCAAGGCGCTCATCGCCAACGGCTGCATCGGCGTTTTTGAGGGCGCGAATATGCCCTGCACCCCCGAGGCCATCGCCGCCATCAAGAGCGCTGGTCTCATGTACAGCCCGTCGAAGGCCTCCAACGCCGGCGGCGTGGCTACCTCCGGCCTCGAGATGAGCCAGAACTCCGAGCGTCTTTCTTGGACGTTCGAGGAGGTGGATGCCAAGCTCAAGGGCATCATGGAGGGCATCTATGCCGCCTGCGCCGAAGCCGCCGAGAAATACGGCATGAAGGGAGATATCCAAGCCGGCGCCAACATCGCGGGCTTCCTGAAGGTCGCGGACGCCATGCTCTGGCAGGGCATCTGCTGAGCCTTTCCCGAAACATAACAGAGGCAGCCGATTCTGCGGAGTCGGCTGCCGTTTTTTGCGGTCTTTGCCCCGTGACGGAGAGGCTCGGGCGGCGGGATCGCATTTTTGTGCAGAATAGGATAGAAATTTGGCGGGAGATGTGATAGTATGTTACAATAGTTAAAAGAAATGACAACACAGCCGATATCCGTCAGGAGATCAGGAGGTTATGGATATGATAGAGCTGACCGAGCAGCAGGAACGGGAGATGATCGAACGCGCCAAGGCGGGCGATGCCGAGGCGAACTATAATATGTCCCTCTGGGCGCTGGAGCAGGCCATGGCCGAGCCGGAGGAGGAGCGCTGGAACCGTCTGGCGGCGAAGTGCCTCGTGAAATCGGCGGAGGCGGGGTATGCCCCGGCGAAGGAGCGCATGGAATCGCTCATCCGCCAGCTTGACGAGGAAAAGAAGGCCGCCGCGGTCAAGGCGCCTGCCGCTGCGGCGCCGGAACCTCTGCCGGAAGCGGTCGAGGAGCCGGAACCCGCGCCCATCCGGAAGAGCGCGCCCGGGGGAGCCTTTCTCGACACCGTGAAGACCACGGCCGCCGCCGCGGGAGAGAAGGTCAAGGGCTTTTTCCAAAACATTTTTGCCAAAAAGCAGTCCCAGCCCGCCGCCGAGGACGGCGCCCATGCCTCCGGCAGGAGGAAGCTGCTGGATGTCTCCGGCTGGGGCGACGCGGAGTGGAAGCGCCTGCGGCTCATCAGCATCATTGTATGCGTCGTGCTGGCGATCCTGCTGGCCGTTCTCATCATCAGCGGCCGCAAGGGCGCGGAGCCGGCCGTGGAAGAACCGGCGATCCCCGCCGCCCCCACGGCGGAGCCTGCGGAGCCGACGGCCACGCCGGTGGTGATCCTCTATCCCGAGGAGACCGTCCGGGCGGAGATCGCCGCCGCCGATCTGGACGTATTCCCTGAGGATGAGGAGTATGTGACGGAGGAGACGACAGCCAAGGTCAGCACCAACGGCAGCGTTCTGAAGCTGCGCCGGGGACCGGGCACGTCGTATAATCAGATCGGCTCCATGGACAACGGGACCGAGGTGGCGGTCTATGCCCGTCATGACGGCTGGGCGCTGGTAAAGCACGGCGACACATGGGGCTGGTGCAGCGATCAGTATCTGAAATAAAAAAGCGGCGGGCTGCGCAGGCAGTCCGCCAAATAATAGGGTTGTGGGATAAAGATATGAGCCGGGTCCTCCGGGACCCCTTGGATAAGCTGTAGCTACAGCATACCCCACGGAAAGGGATTTGTAAAGAGCGAGGAAGGTCGGATGGACACTAGTTTTGTCGAACGTCTGGAAAACCGAGCCCGCACGCTGCTTCCTCCCGCCACGGTGATGCTCGTCGAGTGCGCCGGGGACGCGAGCGGAGACCCCCGGCTGATTTCGCTGCTGGAGGAGATCGAGCAGAAGGGACTGCTGGGCGAGGAGCTGTGCTCCGAGCCGTATGAGCCGGTGGTGTTCGAGGATCGCGTGCTGCTGCGCTGCGGAGGCTGTCCCCGGGCATCGGAGCTTCCCCGGATCGCCGGCATCGGCCGGGGTGTGGACGCGGCGCAGGCGCGGCAGAATGCCCTCTATGCCCTGACGCTCCCCCTCGATCACCCGAACGCCCGGATAGCGGGCTGTATCGCCGCCCAGCGCTGGGGCGAGGGAGAGTGCGAGGATATCCAATACGCCTGCATCCTCAACCGCGCGGCCTACGCGGGCAGGATGGAATAAGCAAAAGCGGGGAGCCGCGGCTCCCTGCTTTTCGTTGCTTTTTTACGGCAGGAAAATATTGTCCCGGCCGATATCCGCGAGCGTCGGCGTGCCGCACATGGTCATGGTGGATGTCAGCTCGCCGAGGAGCTTGTCGAGATACACCCGCAGACCCTCTGCCCCCGCGGCATAGATGAACGGCACTACCGGGCGGCCGATGAGGACGCCGTCCGCGCCCAGCGCCAGCGCGCGGAAAATATCCACGCCGCTGCGGATGCCGCCGTCCACGAGGATCGTGAGCTGCCCCTTCACCGCGTCGGCGATGGCGGGCAGCACCTCCGCCGTGGACGGCACGCCGCCCTGCACGCGCCCGCCGTGGTTCGACACGACGATGCCCGAAGCGCCCGCCTCCACGGCCTTCCGCGCCCCGGCGACGGTCATGATCCCCTTGATGATGAAGGGTCCTCCCGCGTATTCGATGATCTCGCGCATCTCCGAAACGGACTTGCTGCCCGCGTTGGGGTTCATGGCCTTCAGGAAGGGCAGGCCAGCGCCGTCCACATCCATGGCGACGGCGAAGATATCCTTCTTGGATTTGAGATAATCGAGCTTTTCAAAGACAAATTCCTTGTTCCACGGCTTGATGGTGGGGATGCCCATGCCGCCGCAGGCCTCCATGTCGTTCGCGGCGTTCACCATCACGGCGGGATCGACGCCGTCGCCGGTGAAGGCGGCGATGCCGTATTCCGCGCAGGCCGGGACGAGCAGACGGTTATAGCGCAGGTCGTCGTATTTGTCGCCGTAGTGCATGTTCACCGCGCCGAGGGGTGCGATGAATACGGGAGCGGAGAAGGTATGGCCGAACATCTCAAAGGAGATGTCCGTCGGGCGGTTTTCGCAGAGGGTGTCCATATTCACGCAGATCTCCTGCCATTTGGCATAATTCCGCGCGGCGGCGTTGCCGGGGGGCTTGCAGCCGGGGCCGGGCATGAGGTTTGCGCAGGCGAGGCCGTTGCAGACCGGGCAGGCCTTGCAGTGGGGGCCCAGCTCGCCCCGGGCGGCGGTCAAAATCTCCATATAATCCATAAAGCCACACTCCGTTACACAAGATATGGTTATATTATATATTCGGCGCCCACCCCGGTCAAGAGAGGCAGGGAAAACAGCGGAAAAACTTATAAAAATCATGCTTGCAATTTGAATTATAGTGTGATACTATGCTATGTACCTGCCGTCCGGGCGGGAGAACCCGTTATGGCCGGAACAGGGAGGCAATAATACAAGGAGGTGCCGAAAAAATGGCAGCTGACGCAAGAATCAAAGTCACGCTACGCTGCAGCGAGTGCAAGCAGAGGAACTACAATACCTTCAAGAACAAGAAGAACACTACGGACAAACTTGAGCTGAAGAAGTATTGCCGGTTCTGCCGCAAGCACACGGTGCATCAGGAAACGAAGTAAGGAGGGCAGCGCTTCAATGGCAGAAGAAAAAAAGGCCGCCCCCGCAACCGCGAAGGTCGCCGTCAAGAAGACCGATGAAAAGCTCGGGTTCTTCAAGCGCGTCGGCAAGTGGTTCCGCGATATGAAGAGCGAGCTCAAGAAGGTCGTTTGGCCGACGCCGAAGCAGACCGCGAAGGGCTCTCTCGTGGCGATCGTCATGATGGTCGTCTGTGCCGTCGTTCTTTGGGGCTTCGACAGCGCGGCGCAGGCCGTGGTCAAGGCTCTCATCAACATCTTCGCGTAACGATGGCAGATAACGCAAAGTGGTATGTTGTCCATACCTATTCCGGGTATGAGAATACCGTTTCCGCGTCCATACTGAAGGCCGCGGAAAACCGGCACATGGAAGACCTCATTCTGGAGGTCAAGATCCCCGTGGAAACCGTTACCGAGCACACCGATAACGGCGACAAGACCTACGAGCGGAAGACCTTTCCGGGCTATGTCCTCGTGAAAATGGTCATGACGGACGAGAGCTGGCATCTCGTGCGCAATGCCCGCGGCTCCACCGGCTTCGTATCGATGGACGGCAAGCCCGTCCCCCTGACGGAGCAGGAGGTGCTGGATCTCGGCATGGAGCGCCATGAGGTCGTGGTAGGCTTCGGTGTGGGCGATACCGTCAAGGTGACGGACGGCCCGCTGGAGGGCTTTCTCGGCACCGTGGACGAGCTGGAGCCCGATAGGGATCGCGTCCGCGTCATCGTTTCCATGTTTGGCCGGGAAACGCCGGTCGATCTCGAACTCGATCAGATCGAAGCGGTCAAAGAAGATTGATTTTTTACTACCTCTTTTTAGAGGATCAGAGGAGAAATTGCTATGTCTCAGAAAGTAGTTGGATACGTCAGATTCCAAGTCCCCGCGGGCAGAGCGACGCCCGCGCCCCCCGTCGGCCCCGCGCTCGGCCAGTACGGCATCAACCACCAAGGACTTCAACGAGCGCACCAAGGGCGATATGGGCATGATGATCCCCGTGGTCATCACCGTCTATGCCGACCGCAGCTTCACCTTCATCACCAAAACGCCCCCCGCGGCGCTTCTCATCAAGAAGGCCTGCGGCATCGAGACAGCTTCCGGCGTTCCCCAGCGCGATAAGGTCGCTACCATTTCCAAGGAAGACCTGCGCAAGATCGCGGAGCAGAAGATGCCCGACCTTAACTGCACCAGCATCGAGTCTGCCATGAGCATGATCGCCGGCACCTGCCGGAGCATGGGCGTTCTCGTCGGCGAGTAAGCAAAGCCCGTTTATGTGGGAGGAAAACTTCCGCTTAACCACATCTATTGGAGGATATTTGAATGTTCAGAGGCAAAAACTATAAAGAGAGCGCCAAGCTCATTGATAAACAGACCGTATACGATCCCAGCGAGGCTTTTGATCTTGTCTGCAAGACCAGCAAGGCCAAGTTTGACGAGACCGTTGAGCTGCATGTGAAGCTCGGCGTCGACGGACGCCACGCCGACCAGCAGGTCCGCGGCGCCATCGTCCTGCCCCACGGCACCGGCAAGACCCGTACCGTTCTGGTGTTCTGCAAGCCGGAGCGCGAGGAAGAGGCCAAGGCCGCCGGCGCGGATTACGCGGGCGGACAGGATCTCGTCCAGAAGATCCAGACCGAAAACTGGTTCGATTTTGACGTCGTGATCGCCACCCCCGATATGATGGGTGTCGTCGGCCGTCTCGGTAAGGTTCTCGGCCCGAAGGGTCTCATGCCCTCTCCCAAGGCCGGCACCGTCACCCCGAACCTCACACAGGCCATTAACGAGGTCAAGGCCGGTAAGATCGAGTACCGTCTCGATAAGACCAACATCATCCATTGCCCCATCGGCAAGGTCAGCTTCGGTCCCGAGAAGCTGCAGGAGAACTATGACGCGCTCATCGGCGCCATCATCAAGGCCAAGCCCGCCGCCGCGAAGGGTCAGTATATCCGCAGCTGCGTGACCGCCTCCACCATGGGCCCCGGCATCAAGGTCAACGCCCAGAAGAATATGTAATTCCATATAATTATGACCCAGCCGCCGGAAGCGTACGCTTCCGGCGGCTGCTGCTTTCCGCGGGAAAAGGCCGGTTATCCGTTCAGGTTATACCCGGAAAGTATGTCGATTTTGCTGATCCGGCCGCAGGCCGAGGGCGTGCAGGCGTACAGCGTCGCAGAGAGATAGTCGCTGTTGTTGTAGAGGAGGTAGAACACGCCGTTCATAACGGCCACGCCCTCCACCTCCAGCGCGAGGGAGATATCCGTCTTGAATACGGTGTTTCCGTGCCAGTCGTAGGCATAGAGATAGTTCTTGCGGTTCGTCTGGTCATACCACGTCTGATAGATGAGATCCCGGTCGGTATCGCAATCGCCGGAGATGAACCCCTCGTTCGGGATATAGATGACCCGCTCAAAGTTCATGGAGGCGTCGAAGACCGCATAGCCCCGGCGGTGACCGATGCTGTCGCCGCGGCTGAGGAACAGAAACTTCTGCCGCCGCCGGTCAAAGGCGCACACGGATACGCCGGTGTAATCGTCGCCGAATACCGGCTTCAGAACGCTGTATAGGTCGATCTCGCCGCTGTAGGACAGGGACGAGGCGTTCACCTTATAGACCGTTGTGTGCTCGTCGTCGTTGAGAGGGATGATATAGATCTTATCGGTGTTGGGATCATAGCACATGCCGTTGGCGTGGCCGTAGCAATGGTTCTGCACGCTGGTCACGGTGTCGGTGGCGGGGTCGTATTTCTGGATGACGGTGTTTCCGGCGGCGTTTTGCCCCGGCAGCATCGCAAAATAGACGTAGGTGCCATCCGAGCAGATGCCCTGCACGGCGAGCTGCTCCGCTGCGCTGACGATGCACGCCGTTTCGGCGTCGAAGGCCTCGATGGTGCGGTAGCTCGCTGTGTCCTCCAGCGCGCTTTCGGCGCTTTCCAGCAGCGTATCCACCAGAAACTGCGCGTTGCCGCTCTCGGCGGTGGTGATGGTGGCGTTATCGCTGCGCAGCAGGACAAAGCGCAGGTCATACCCCCGAAACTGGGTCATTTCCAGCTCGCTCACGTTGACTGCGCCGGATGGCACGATGGCGCTTCCGTTCCATGTGCCGACATAGGAGCCGTCCTGCCAGAAGAAGATCCGCAGGTAATAGCCGTCCATGGCCTTGGCCTTCCGAACGCCGGTCATGTCCATATAGCCGCTCCGCAGGCGGTTGGTCGCCGCGGTATCGACACCGGAGGCGATGGCGCCCTGCGTCCAAGTCCCGAGGGACTTGTATTGCTGCCGGAAGGCAGCCAGAGCGCCGGTGATCTCACTGTCCGTCTCCTCCTTGGAATAGACGACGGGGCGGGTGAACAGCACCGTCTCGCCCTCGGCGGGCGTAATGGCGGCGTTGCTGTCCCGCAGCAGCACCAGCCGGATGTCGTAGGTTCCGGGATACGCTTGCGTGTCGAAGCTCTTGATGCGCGCCGCGCCGGAGGCCACGATGGCGCTGCCGTTCCATGTACCGATATATTCGTCCTCCTGATAGAAAAAAACGGAAAAGCTGAAGGCACTGTCGGAGGCTGTGATGGCGGATATGTCTTCGGGCAGATAGCCGGTGCGGATGCGGAGGTTCGAGGGATTGTCCGCGCCATAGGATATGCCGCCCTGCTCCCAGATATCGAGGGCGGCGCTTCGGTAAAACCGGCCGATCCGGCCGGACAGCACGGAGAGCTTCGCCCCGGCCGCCGCGGCGTCCGCCGCCGCGCCCGCTACGGTGAGACTGGCGTCCACCGTGTCGAACTGGGAGGCGGAGTCCAGCCAGTCCTGCAGGGAGCCGGAAAAGCCGTTTTCCACCGCCAGATCGTAAGCGGATTTGCCGTCCTTGCCGGTGTCGCCCTTGGCGCCCTGCGGGCCTGTATCGCCGGTGTCGCCTTTGGCGCCTTGGGGGCCGACATCGCCGGTATCGCCCTTGGCGCCCTGCGGCCCTGTGTCGCCGGTGTCGCCCCGCAGCGAGGCGAACCACTCCGCCTCCGTGCCGGAAAAGCCGTGCTCCACCGCCAGCGCATAGGCGGACTTTCCGGCGTCGCCCGTGTCGCCCTTATCGCCTTTGTCACCCTTCGGCCCCTGCACCAGCAGCGCGCTGCCCAGATTCACGGTCACCGTTTTCGTTTGTGTGATGCCCATATCAGATCTCCCTTCCGCTCATGGCGTCGTCCACCACGACGATCACGCCGCCGTCCGCGCCGATCACGCTGCCGCCGTTGAATTTCACCCGGATATCCAGCGGAAGCTCCAAGCCCGCGGCCAGCGCTGCGGTCTGCTTCTGGGTAACTGGCACATAAAACACGCCGTCGTCGTAGGTCGCGCCGCCGGGATAGACCGCCCGGATGTGGCGGCCGAGCATGAATTCCACCGCGCTGACCTCCGCGATGTCCACGGCGCTGCCGTTCAGTTGAAGCTCCACGGGGATGCTGTAGGCGTCGCCCTGCTTGATTCTCAATAGTTCCACGATTCTCCTTCCGCGGCATTCCGGAGCTGCCGCTTTTGGATGATCTTGTACAAGTCACGTCTATTCCTAGCACAGTTGCACGCAAAATGCAACACTATTTTGATTAATAATTCCTGAATTGCAACAAATAATGGAAAAGAATGCCGCGTCGGGACTCCGGCGCGGCATTGGTGGGTTCAGGCGTATTTATCGGCAAGCGGCGTGAGGATCACCGCCCATTCCTCCGCGCGGCGGAAGCCGTCGTCCCGCCAGAGGATCGCGCCGAAGAGCATGGAGGTCATGTCGCAGAGCATCGCCTTTTCCAGCGCCTGCGGGGTGATCCCGGCGGGCAGCCCGGGCAGAAGCTCCCCGATCACGGCTTCCGGCGTCCGACCCTCGCGCAGGCAGGTATAGGAGAGGAACCGCGCCGCCTCCAGCACCCGGGGCGCGCGGTAGCCCAGCGGGTCGATGAGGCGCAGGCCGTCCTTGCCCCGCAGCGTGTTTTTCCAAGCGATATCGCCGTGGACGAGGTATCGCTCGCTGCCGAGGGAGCGATAGCATGCCTCCGCGGCGGCGAAGAACCGGCGGCAGTCCTCCGTGCGCCGGCCGAAGCGCAGCGCCGCTTGGAATCTCTCCCGCAGCTCGTCGAGAAAATCCGGCACATGAGGGATCGCAGCTTCGATCTCCGCCGTGGGGATCGCCGCGTCATACAGGGCGGTGAGCATGGCCGCCAGCGCCGCCCGATCCCGCCGGAGCTCTGCGTAGTCGCCGGGGATCACCCGCGGCAGCAGCATGGCGCAGCGCGCCTCGTCGATATCGAGGGGCGTCACGGGATAGCCTGTGGGCAGGGCGCGGATCGCCTCCGTCTCCCGGGCGAAGCGGTGGATAAACGGCGGCACGAGCTTCATGACCACGGGGCCGTATCGCGCGGAGCGACCCTCGAATACCAGTGCGAACCCCGCGTCGGGGTTGAGATCGTATTCCGTGATCTCCCATTTTTCCAAAAGCGCCTCGGCATCCGCGTCCACGGTCTTTTCCCATGCGCGAACCTCCTGCGCCCACAGGCCCCGCAGCCGCCGGAACAGCCCGAGGGAGACGTCGCTTTTATGGCTCTCGAACCGGACGCGGCGCTCCCGCTCCCGCAAAAGCGCTCCGACGGCGGCCAGATCGTGGGGATAAATGATCTTGGCGTTGTCCGTAAAATCCCAGTAGAGCTTGGTGCGGATATCCGGCGGGAGCTGCTGGGCGATGACTGTCAGCGGGGAGTCTTGGTCGAAATACCGATCCACCATGGGGAAATGATAGCCGTGAGGGCTTTGGATGAGGTAATACCGGCTGCGATCCACCTGCGGCTGATCGAAGCAACCGAGGCTTGTGGGGATCGGCGCCGCGGTGAGTACGGCGTCGTATTCCTCCAGAAGGTCAAAGTAGGTATCGAACAGCGCCGCCGTCACCATGGGATTCACCGCGTCCGTCACCAGCAGCTTGTCGCAGTCGAAGCGCGTGCGGATATAGTCCAATACCCGCCGGAAGGAGCGGTTGCGCTCGTCGCCGCCTTCCACGGCGATGACGCCGTAGGTATCGGCTAGCTGCCGCACATAATCGCCCTGCGCGGCCACCACGACCTCGTCCGCATGCCGGGCGGTGAGGGCGGCGCGGACGGCATATTCGATGACCGGGCGGCCGTTTAAGAGATGATACTGCTTCGGCACCGCATCGCCGAAGCGGTTGCCCACGCCTCCGGCGAGGATTACGATGATATTCATGCCGATGTCCCTCCTTTTCCGTGCCGCTCCTCCTCTGACAGCAGAAACGCGGCGATGGCTTTTCCCGCGTTTTTCGGTTGACCGCGCAGGAAATCCGCCCGCGCCCGGAGCCGATCCGCCCGCAGGGGATCGTCCCCGCGGCGCAGCATATGCAGCAGCCCTTCGATCTCCGGCCATGTCCGCGCGTGATAAAACGACCGAAATACCGGCCGGCACTCCTCGGAGATCATTTCCTCGTCGTCGCAGTAAATGACGGGCTTGCCGGTGAGGAAAAATTCGATGAGCAGCGACGAATAGTCGGACAGGAGCACGTCGGCGGCATCAAAGCCGCGCCGGTAATCCGCCGCCCGGTCGAGCTCCGCGCCGCTTTCCGGCGCGAAGCGGGCTCGAAAGACCGCCGCCTCTTCCCCAGTCATGGCTCCGACCGCCTCAAAATGGGAAAACATCTGTGGGTGCGGGCGAAGCAGGAGCCGGAAATCACCGGGATGCGCCGCCACAAGCCTCAAGATTGCGTCCTTATAGTCGAAAAAGCCGCTTTGCTTGTTGAAGGCCTCCCGTTCCGTCGTCCAGCGGGGCGTCCATAAAACGGTCATGGGTCCGGCCGTCCGCTGCGCCGGAGGCTCCGTTGCCCCGTCGAACCGGGGATAGCCGAGGGTTTGGATCTTCCGCACCCCCAGCGTTTCCAGCAGGCGGAGATGCCGCCGGCAGAAGGCCGCGGCGTTTTCGTTCGGTGCGAATAGATAGCGGACGTGATACAGCAGATAGGCGTCGTACACGATCGCCTGCATCCGGTCGTCCCGCAGGATGGAATAGCCGTAGGGGACGTAGCACAGCGGCGCGATATCCGCCAGCCGCTCCAAGGCATAGGCGGCGGGGTATTCGTTCCGATACGGCCGGGCAAGGAAGATATAATCCGGCGTCAGCGCCGCGATATCCGTCCAGCGTCCGCCATCGTACAGGCGCAGAAGCTTCACCGCGGGATAGCCGCGAAAATACGGCTCCATCCCGGCGGCGGCATATGTCCAATCCTCCCCGTGCTTTTCCGGCAGCAGGGCGGCGGTCACCCGAAAGCGCGGGTCCGATACCATCGCCTCGAACACGGTGCGCACCGAGTTCCAGATCTCCGGCCGCTGGACGAGGAATATCACATGAACCGCGCCCTCCGTTCCCGGCAGGGCGCGGAGGCGGTGCGCCAGATGATACTGCACGGCGCGGAGACTGCGGATCGCAGGCTCGAAGCGCTGATACAGGCGGAGCTTCACGTTTTTCACAGACGGCTCACCTCTTTTTCAGCAGCTCGCGCGCGACCTGCAGGGTATAGGTATACGCCTCCAGACGCAAAAGACGCGCGCCGAGAAGATAGATCGCCGCGCCGACGGTGATCTGGAGGGGCAGCAGGATCGGATCGGGAAGACCCAAGAGCACCAGTGCCCGTACCGCAGCGCCCATGCCGAGGGACAGGGCGGCATAGGGCAGGATGTCCCGGAGCTGGGCGAGATACCCGTAGCCCAGCAGGCGCTTGTTGGGATAGCTGTTCAGAAGATGCGCCAGCAGCGCCGCCGCCAAGGAGCTTGCGGCGATGGCCATTACCCCGTGCCGGACGCAAAGCAGCAGGATGCCGAGGCCGAGGCTCTTTTTCACAAGCTCCAGCCGCAGGAAGAGATCGCTGCGCCCCAGCGCCTTGACGGCGTTGAGGTTTGCCGTCTGTACCGGCTGGAGCGCGTAGACGACGCAGAAGATGCGGAGATATGGCACGCAGAAGCTCCATTTCTCCGTCAGCAGAAGGCGCACCAGCGGCTCCGCCGCCGCGGCAAGGCCGAGCATCACCGGCCATAACAGGAAGGCCGCGCATCGGATCGCCCGGCGGGTCACGGCGCGCAGCCGTTCCGGGTCGTCCTGCGCCCGCGCCATGACCGGCAGAAGCACGCTGTCGAGAGAGGAGTTGATGTTCGCGGCGGCAAAGCTGGGCAGGGACTGCCCCCGATTATAATAGGCCAGCGCCGAGGCGTCGTACAGCTTGCCGATGATGAGCTGCCGGATGTCGATATACAGCGTGTTCACGAGGGCGGAGACGAGCAGCCGCCCGCCGAAGGCATACAGCGCCCGCAGGCGGCGCAGGGAAAACGTCCGCTTTGGCCCCCAGCCCACCGTCAGCCACAGAAGCAGCGTATCTGCCGCGGCGTTCACAAGCTGCTGCGTCACAAGCGCCCATACGCCGAAGCCCCTCGCGGCCATGGCGATGCCCACGGCGGCGGAGACCGCCGTGCCGCCCAGCGTGGCGAAGAAAAACCGACGAAACAGCATCTGCCGGGAGACATAGGCCTGCTGCACGTTTTTGAGGGACGAGAGGATCACCGAAAAGCCCAGCACCCGCACCACGGGCGCCAGCTCCGGCTTTTCGTAAAACGCGGCGACCAGCGGGGCGGTGAAAAACAGCAGCCCGTAGACGGCACACCCCAGCGCGAGATTGGCGAAGAAGACGGTGGAGAAGTCAAGGTCGTCCGCGTCCTTTTTCTGGATAAGGGCGCTGCCGAGACCGCTTTCCGCGAAGGTCTGCCCCAGCGTCATAAAGACCGTGACCATGGCGATCTTTCCGTAATCCTCTGGCGCCAGCAGACGCGCCAGCACGACGGATACGACAAAGCCGACCCCCTGCGCCCCGCAGCGCTCCGCAAAGCGCCACAGCAGCCCGGAGAGAGTCTTGCTTCGCAGCCCTGTGTCCCGATCCATCCTGTGCCTCCCCCGTCAGCGATATATCATAGCCCGCTTCGCGGCAGCCGCCGCGTTCCACAGCGCTTTATGGAGAAAAGGACGGCTGTCGGCTCCGTGGGTCACGGCACGGCGCAGGGCGTCCGTCTCCAGCTTTGTTCGGCGGCGCTCCAGCGCCTCGTCCGCCGCCGCGCCGAGGCGCAGTCCGGCGAGCAGCTCAGCGTATGCCCGCAGCTCCTCCTGCTGCCATTGCGTCAGGGCGGGATGATCCCGCACGGACGCCCGCGCGGGCGCGAGCTGGCTGTAGCAATAGGCGATCTCCGGCGCGGTCGCCGCCCGGCGGCATTTGGCCAGATATCGCCACAGAAATACGGCGTCCTCCCCATAGGCCATCCTCTCGGGAAACGATAATCCGTGGCGGCGGATCAGCTCCGTGCAGTAGAGCTTTCCCCATGGGCCGGTGCATCGGCTGAGGCCTTCGATCAGCCGAAGAAAGCTCTCCCCGTCCGCCCGGTCGAAGCTCATGGCCGTCTCGGGGCCGACGCGCCGGGTGTGGATGACGCCGATGAACCTCGCCGCGCCGACGCAGAGCTCCGCGTCCTCCGCCTCCATGCGCCGAAGAAGACCCTCCAGCGCGGCGGGCGGGAGCCAGTCGTCGCTGTCGGCAAAAAAGATATACCGCCCCCTCGCGGTCTCCAGTCCCGCGTTCCGGGCGGCGGACACGCCCTTATGGGGAAGCTCCAGCACCCGCACCCGCTTGTCCTGCGCGGCGAGCTCACGGCAAAGCGCGCTGCTGCCGTCTGTGCTGCCGTCGTCTGCGAGGATCAGCTCCAGCCCGGATAGGCTCTGCCCCAGCACGCTTCCCGCGCATTTTTTCAAAAACCGCACCGAATCATATACCGGCACGATCACGGAAACCGTTGTCTCCATCGTCCCCTCCTGTTATGATGACTTCCGCCGAAGCCCGACCGCAGCGCGCCGCAGCCCCTCCGCCGCCCGGGCATAGGCGCGGGCAAGGCGCGGCCGTCCCCGCGTCAGCAGAAGACCGAAGGGCAGCTTGCGCCATCCGAGGGCGTCCCGCAGCTCCGCACAGGAGGGCGCGGGATAGCGCCGAAGCCCCTCCCGCAGGATCGCCGCCGCGCCGTCCGTAGGCTCGCGCCCGGACAGCATGCCCCAGAGCAGCGAGCCGACGATATTGCGATAGAAATACCGCCGCAGCGCCGCCGGATGCTCCCGGGCGAGGGAGGATGCCTCCAGCCGCTCCTGCGCCTGCAGCATATCGAGCCCGGAGCCGGCTGTGCTTGTGATGGAATCCGCCCGCCAGACATAGAAATACAGCGCGTCGGAAACGCTTACGATCCGGCGCGCCCGCGCCAAAACGAGAGGGATGCATGCACAGTCCTCGTAGGCCATGCCCTCCGGGAAGCGGAGGCCGTCAAAAAGCTCCCGCCGGAACAGCCGGTTGCAGGCGGAAAAGCTCGCCCCCGGCAGGAAGGCGGTCATATCGGAGATGCTTCCGGCTGGGAGGCTCTTGTCCCGGTCGGGGCGTGAGGAGCCGTCGCCGAGGACCCGCGTCACGCCGCAGGCGGCGATATCCGCGCCGTCCGCCTCCAGTGCGGCGGTCAAAACCTCGAGAAACCTCCCGTCCACATAGTCGTCGCTGTCCACGAAGGCGAGATACCGCCCCCGGGCAAGCCAAAGGCCGGTGTTCCGTGCGCCGCCGAGGCCGCGGTTTTCCTGCCGCACATAGCGAAAGCGCGGGTCGGACGCGGCAAAGTCCTCCGCGATCTCTCCGCTGCGGTCGGCGGAGCCGTCGTCCACGAGGATCGCCTCAAAATCCGGCAGGCTCTGGCCGCGGAGGGAGACGAGGCAGCGCCCGAGCTGGGATTCGACGTTATAGATCGGCACGATCACGGATACCAACGGCATCGACGCATCCTCCTTCCGAACGCTCCGGCGCCGCTTCCCGGCAGAACAGAAGCTTCCAAAGCTCCAGCACGATCACGATGGTGAACGGGAAGGACTGCATATAAAACTCGTTGCTGAAAAACATCTCCAGCACCCCCTGTGCGGACAGGGCATAGCAGGCGGCGTCCAGCGGCGAGGGGGAAAGGGTATACCGGGAATACACCTTTTTGACGAAAAACCCCAGAAACACCGAGGAGAACCACGACCCCCACAGACCGAAATCCTTGAAGCCATTCGCGGCGAAGGAGAAGGTGTTGAAGCCGGAATAGGCGCGCAGGACATAGCGGGACGAGAGCAGCCCGTCGAGCTGCAGATAGCCGATGAGCGGCTTGAGCATCCACAGGCCGAAGGTTCTGTCCGGCTGGGTCTGCATCACATATTGGAGATTTGTCCACGGCGTCGTGAAATACAGATACGGCATCAACAGCCCGGGCGCGCCGCTCCATGCGATCTCGCCGGATTCGGTGTAGTACGCGGCGGTCTCCGCCGTTCCGCCGCGATCCTGATTGGCAAAGGAGAAGGAGAGCAGCATGACGGCCGCGCAAACGGCGATGAGCGCGATGAGGCCGCTCCGCCGCCCGGCGGGCAGGGCGAAGTATTTTTCGAAGCCGATCAGAAGGCCGAGCAGAAGCATCAGCAGCGTGGTCTTGGTGATGAAAAACAGCCCGTCCAGCACCAAAAGACCGATCACCGCGGCGATCACCGGCCAGAGCTTTGATTTGAGCGCGCAGAGAAGTCCCGGCACGGTGAGCAGGGAAAACACCGACGCAAGCGGCATCGGGCTGCCCAGCACGGCGCGCCATGCGTCGGGCAGGAGCCCCAGCGCCGTAAGGCCGAAGGCCGTGAGCAGGAGCGGGCGTCCTTCCCCGTGGCCGTCGGCGCGGGCAGGTCGCTTATACGGCGGCGTGAGGCACAGCGCCAGAAGGAACGCTGCCATGTTCACGGCGGCCAGCAGCCATGTCTGCGCCGTCAGATCGAGCATATACCGGCTGCCCAGATTCCGATAGACGAGCAGCGACAGCGGCGTGAGGGAAAAGAGCAGATACGGGTTCAGAAGCTCCCGTTCCCACAGCCCCCGCACAATGCACAGCAGCAGGATACAGCCCACCGCGATCCGGCACGCGGATACGCTGCGGAAGGCCAGCGCCCCCGCCGTGGCCGCGCCCATCAGGAGCGCGAAAGCGATATCCTTTCTATGCAGCAGCATTCGTCGTCACATCCCGATCCGTAAAGTCCATGTCTTCGCCCGCGCCGGGGCGCTCTGCATAAGGCGGGCGGCGCCGCAGGCGGTCTCGATGCTCCCCGCGTCTTGCAGAGGGAGGATTTCTTCGTCGGCGGTAAGCTCCATGGGCAGACCCTCCGCCGCCTGCGCGAGGATCGGCAGGTTCAGCTTCGCCGCCGCCGGGCTGCGCAGCCGCCATGTCACCTCCGCCGTACCCGCCGTCTCCGTGACGGAGACCGGGGCGAAGATCGGCGCGCCCTCCGGCGTCATGAGCCCCGCGAAATTCCGCCGTACGGCCTTCGGATCGGCGCACTGCCGTCCGAAAGCGCCGCCCAGCGGGCCGAATGCTCCCTTGACGAGCGCCCCGCGCTCCTTTAGCCATAGCGCCTCCAGCATCGGGCCGCGCTCCGAAAGATAGGCCGAGCGCCCGGCGAAAACCGCCGCGAAAACGCGCTCGCTCCGATAGATCCCAAGGCCGCTCTCCCCCGTCGCCGCCGTGACGGGGGCTATGGGAAGCTTCCCCGCATCCAGCGCCGCCAGCACGAGCCAAAGCAGCAGATGCGCCGTATATATCGAGGCGTGGTGGTAGTCCCACCAGAAAAGACGTTTCTCGCCGGGACGGCCGTCCAGCAGGAGGTTATGCCCTGCCAGCATGGCGTCGAGCCGAGGCCGGAAATACGCCAGCGCCGCGCGGCACGCCTCTGTCTGCCCCGCGGAGGCCAAAAGGTACAGCCATGGGCCCCACGCGAAGGACTGGTTCATGCCCCGTCCGAAGTAGTTGATATCCCCGTCCGGCGCGGCGGCATGGAGCAGCGCTCCCAATGGCTTTTCGAGGGCGGGCGTCTCTCCCTCGCCGCGCAGGAGCTGCAGCCCGGCGGCGGCAGCGGCGTCATATTGCAGGCAGAAGCTCACGCCCTTCGGCAGGCGGTCGTCGATGAACCCGTCCCGATGGGTCGCCAGCGCGAGCTTGGCGCGGCAGAGGGAACAAGCAGCGACGCAGCGAAGGCTGCCCGTCCACCGGCGGCGGCAAAGGTTGACATACCACCGCATCGGCAGCCAGTTCACCGTGTCGTGGCGGCTGTCCGGCGTGCGCAGCACCGCCTCCCGCAGCCGCGCCCGCAGCGCTTCCGGCAGGGCGGTCTGCGCCCGGCTGTCGATGAGGCACAGGGCGAACAGATTGAAATCGTTGTGGAAATCCGGCAGTACGGCGATCGCGTCCCAGCGGGCGAGAAGACTTTCCAGCAGCGCCAGACCCTGTTCGGAAAGCGCGGAGCCTCCCGTTTCGACGCCCCACAGCAGGAAAGCCGCCGCCGCGTGGGACACGGCGTAATGGGCGGAGATCTCCTCGCCCTCCACAGGATCGGTCAGCCGGGACAGGCCGTCCGACCCCGGCTCGATCCAGCGAAGACATTCTGCCGCGACCTGTTCGATGCAGGCGGCAAGGGCGGCGCGCAGCTCGGTCATACCGTCCATGGGGGTCACCTCCCGCGGGTCAGGCGGCGCTTCCATGCCCGCAGCGTCTCATAGGGAAACAGCCGCAGCAGCAGGGGGCGGAACACCGCCAGAAGAAGCGCGCCGGGGTTCGGCGCGCCGTGGACCCGGTGGCCGAAGGCGACGATACTCTGGCCGCAGCGCTGAAAACCCAGCCCGACAGCGTTCATGCACCGCAGAAAGGCCGCGGGACGGCGCAGCCGCTTTCGGACAGGCGGAAGCGACGGCAGGGCGATCCCCAGCGTTTTTTCCAGCCTCGCCAGATAGCCGATGCGCATGGGGCAAAAGCCGACGGCTGCTGCGGCGTAGAAATCCGCCTCGACCGCGCTGTCGGAAAACACGCGAAAGCCCAGATCGACGTCCTCCCCCTGCACGGGGCCGCTGCCCTCCATGGCGCAGAACCCATCCACAACGCTCAAGGCGGGCGGGCAGGCCAGAGTCATATCGTGGACGACCCGGTGGATATAGGGATGGAAGACGGACTTGTCGGATTCCGGCAGACAGCCGAAGAGATTTTTGCACGCACCGGTGTAGCCCGCGACGGCGTGGGTCTTGACGTTCGCGAGGGAAATGAGGAAATCCGCGTCCAGCAGTGTTTCCGATAGCCACAGCGGGCGATCCTCCGTGCGGAAATACGCAAACCGCCCGTCGGCGATCCGCCGCAGCCGATCCCGGGTCAGATCGAGCGTCCGTACCCGCGCCGCCGCCTCGCCCAGCGCCTCCGGCAGCTGCAGGTGCCGGAATTTGTCATAGGCAAAGCCATGACCGGTGCTGTCGGATTCAGCGATATAGACGGCCGCCCCGGGGTTTTCCGCCAATAAGAAGTCCACGCAGGAGGCGAGCAGCGCCGGGTCGGTCATGATATGGCGGCGGGGATCGGCATAGCTCCCGGCGGCGAGGTTCGGCTTGACGACGACGGTTTTGGCCTCCGCCAGCGCCTCCGTGAGGCCGAGATCGGCGCAGATGCTCCGCCAGTCCTCCGGCCGGAGGCTTCGGCTCGTGTTTACACAGAGCATGTCCTGACGCACCTCCCTTCCAGCGCCAGCCGCCGGAGCGCCTGCTTCGGGGACAGCGCTCCGTATCCGCGCGCTTTGCGATAATAATCCCCGGCCAAGACCCGATCCCCCTCCCGCAGCGCCGCCTCCGCGATCTGAAGGTAGTGGGAGCGGCGGATATAAGCCTGTGACGCCGCGTCCAGCGCCTCGATATCAAAAGCAAATTTCGCGAGATACTGCTCCTTGACGGCGATCAGACGCCGGGCGTCCGGCAGGAAGCGGTTGTCGTTGTTTTTTACCACGAGGGGCTCCGGGATGGCCGCCAGCTCCCAGCTTCGGAACAGCCGCGCCAGAAGCTCATAGTCCTGATGGCGGGCAAAGGCCTCGTCAAAGCCGCCGAGGGCTTCGGCGCAGCTTCGCCGCAGAAACAGGTTCGAGCCGGTGCCGAAGGGAAAGGTGCAGGCCAGTGCTTCCCGCGCGAAGCGGCCGGGGCGGACGCTCCGCGTCACATGATACCGCCGCCCGTTCCGGCGAAACTCCACGCCCGTGTATACGCCCGCGACGCTCTCCGACTGCGCGTCCAACAGGGCGCTGCAGCGCGCAAGGCGCGCGGGACGGTAGGCGTCGTCCGCGTCGAGAAAGGCGACGTATTCGCCCGCCGCTGCCGCAAGCCCCGTGTTGCGAGCGGCGGAGCCGCCCCGGTTATGGGGATGGAGCAGATACCGCACGCGCCCGTCGGCCAGATACGGCGCCAATACGGCCTGTGTCTCCCGCCGATCCGCCGTGTCCGGGTCGTTGTCGTCCACTGTGATCAGCTCCCAGTCCCCGGAGGTCTGGGCAAAAACGCTGTCGATCGCTGCGGCCAGCAGCGTCGGCGCACCGCAGGTGGGGACGATCACGGAGACCTTCGTCATAGGCTCGCTCCTTTCCCGAGATATTGCGTGAGATAGGCTCGCGCCGTCTCTGATTCATCGGCGGGCGGGATCACGGGCGGCGCGCCATTTGCCCGGAAAGCGCGGATCGTCTGCGCGGCGGCGTCGATATCGCCGACGGGGATCACCGTGCCGCCCACGGAGGCCGCGGCTTCCGCGCAGCCGCCGCTGTCGAAGGTCAGCACGGGCGTGCCGCAGGCGGCTGCCTCCAGCAGTACCGCCGGATAGGTGTCGCATCGGGACAGATGCACGAACACGTCCGCCGCGCTGTAATACCGGGCAAGCTCTTCCGACCCCTGCACGCTGCCGATCACGGACAGATTGGACGGGAGCGACCCAAGCCGCCGCGGTGGTCTTCCCAGCGCAGCCACGGCATAGTCCTCCCCCAGCTGCCGCGCGAGGGCGATAAGCTCCGGCCAGCCCTTCATGTCGTTCCAGACGGACGCCGCCGCCAGCACGAGCCAGCGCCGCTCCCAGCCACGCTCCCGCCGAAGAGGGCTTTCCGAGAGGCAAAACCGCGCCGTATCCACGCCGTTGGGGATCACGGTCACGGGATACCCGCCCAGAAACGACCGCCGCGCCTGCTCCGCCAGCCACAAGGAGGGCGTGACGAGCCGCAGGCCGGGAACGCCGGAAAAGCACGCCCGTTTCCTCTGCCAGTTGGCGGCGGAGCGGTCGGGAAGCGAGCGGGGGTATTCCCGGCGGAGCGGGCAGGCATGGCAGCCCCGCTCCCAGCGCTCGCAGCCCGCGGCGGCGCATAGCGGGCTGTGGCCGGTAAACGCCCATGCGTCGTGCATCGTCCACAGGATCGGCCTGCCGCATGAGCGTAGCCAGTCGAACAGCAGACCTGTGTGGAGGTAGTATCCGTGCAGGTTGTGCAGATGGATCACGTCGGGGTCATAGCTCCGCGCCCATGCGAGGAAACGCTCCGTTGCCCGGCGGCTGCCGAGACCCGCCCCGTCCGTGAGCCGCGCCCGGAGGGCATGACGATACACGTCCGCATCCGTGCCGATGCGGGTCGCATAGGGGCGTATGGCCTCCGTCGGCTCGCCCCGGCCATAAGCCAGACGGACGTCATGTCCCGCTGCCGTGAGGACGGACGCCAGACTTTCGCAGAGACGCCCCGTGCTTCCGTAGCAGACGGTATTTATCAGCAACGCCTTCATCCCGCCGCCTCCCGCAGGATGCTCTCCAGCGCGTCTATGAAGCGCGTCCGGGAAAAATGCGCCTCATAATACCGGCGTGCATTGGCGCCCATGGCGGCCTTGTCGCCGCAGCGGAGGAAACGGCGGATGTTTTCCGCCAGCGCCGCGGCGTCCTCGGCGGGGCCGCAGAAGCCGCAGCCCGCCTCCCGGATGACGCTTTCCGCCTCGCCGCCGACGGCGCCGAGGATCGGCTTTGCCGCCGCCATATAGGACTGGGTCTTTCCGGGGAGGGTGCGGCACAGGAGCGGATCGTCCCGCAGGGTGAGGAGCATGGCGTCCGCCATGGCGTAGAAGCGCGGCATCTCCTCCGGCGGTTGTCGGCCGTAAAAGATCACCCCCGGCAGCTCCGCCGCCTCGGCGCGGAGGCGTCCGAGCTGCGTACCCCCGCCGACGATGTGGAAGCGCAGGCTCGGCTCGTCCCGCAGAAGACGCGCCGCCGCGAGGATCGTCTCCACGCTCTGCGCCGAACCGACGTTTCCGGCGAACATGAGATCGCAGGTGTCCGTCTGCTTGACGGGCAGCGGGGCGAAGGCGTCCTCCGCGTACTGGGGCAGCCATGTGATCCGCTCCGCCGGAACTCCCAGCGAGCCCTGCAGCTCGTCCGAAAAAAGCCGCGACGCTGTCAGCACGCGATCCATGCTTCCATAGATGCGCCGCGAAACGCCGCGGTAGAAACGGTATATCGGGGAGCCGCGCCGGATGCCTCCGGCGGTGAGGCTTTCCGGCCACAGATCGAGGCAGTACAGCACTGCCGGGACGCCGTGCAGCTTTTTATAGGCAAGTCCGGCGTAGGCCATCATCACGGGGGAGAGCTGGTAAACCAGCACGATATCAAAAGAGGTGCCGTCATGGGCGGCACACTCTTTGGATCGTATATAGCGGAGAGATGAAACAACGAAGCTGTAATAATTCAGCACACGGCGAAGCACGCCCGTTCCCCGGGCGACCGTGGCGCAGCGATGCACATGAACGCCGCGGAGGATCTCGTTCCGCTTTTGTCCCTTTTCATAGCCGGCATAAACGACTCCCTCCGGGTAATTCGGCACGCCGGTGACCACCGTTACCGAATGACCGCGGCGCGAAAGCTCCTCGCAGAGGTCGCCGACGCGAAAGGGTTCCGGGTCGTAATACTGGCACAGGACAAGAAGCTTCATTTCTTCCCGGGCTTCACGAAAGCGACGGAAAGCATCTGCAAAACGGCGGCGGCCACCAGAACGGCTGCGACCGCGCGCTGGAACTTCCGGTTTCTCATGCTCCTTCTCCCTGCTTCGGTGCGCCGCCCTCGCCGCCGGATTTGGGCTTGCGGCGGTTGTAATAGCGGCTGCGGTTCTTTTTGGGCTTTGGGGCGCCGCTTTCCTGCGGCTGCTCCGGGGCGGACGCCGCGGGAGCCTTGTCCTGCGGCTTGGTTTTCTGTTTGCCGCCGGAGCGGTTATGGCCGTGATGCTTCTGGCTCTGGGCGGCCGGGCGCTCGGCGTGCTTTTCGGCGGTCTGCTCCGGCTTTGGGGCGCCGCTCTGCTTCTGGGGGCGGTTCTTGCCGCTGCGCTGCTGCTTTCCGGCCTGATCCCGGGCTTCGGCGGGACGGGCTTCCTTCCGATTGCGGCTGCGCGAGCCGATATGTCGGCTCACCTCCTGCCGAACGGTCATTGCCTGCTCCCGCTCCGCGGCGGTCATAATGAGCCGCTCGGGCATCTCCCAGCCGGTATCCTCCGGCTCTTCGGGTTCCTTGGGCTTTTTCGGCTTCAGCACCAGCACATGGGGCGGCTGGCTGCCGTCCCGCGGGCGGCCGCCCGGCACGGCGGCTACATCCTCCGCGTCGTAGGTGCGGAAGGAGTCGTCCCCGGGGCCGTCCAGCTTCACCTTGACATTCTGGCGCAGGACGTTTACCTGCGTTACGTTGCCGTAGCCATCCGGCGTCTCGACGAAGGCGCCGTTTTTCGGGACGTTTTTGACAAGCTCCTCATAGGCGGCCTGCTCATAGCGCAGGCAGCACATCAGCCGCCCGCAGCAGCCGGAGATCTTGGCGGGGTTGAGGCTCATGGACTGGGTCTTCGCCATCTTGGTGGATACGGGGGCGAAGTCCTCCATGAAGGTACCGCAGCAGAAGGGGCGTCCGCAGATGCCGAGGCCGCCGAGCATACGCGCTTCGTCCCGCACGCCGATCTGCCGCAGCTCGATGCGGGTGCGGAACACGCCGGCCAGATCCTTCACAAGCTCCCGGAAGTCTACGCGGCCGTCACTGGAAAAGAAGAAGAGGATCTTGTTTCCCTCAAAGCTGCATTCCACATCCACCAGCTTCATATCGAGACAGTGGGCGGCGATCTTCTGCTTGCCGATGACATAGGCCTCCCGCTCCCGGCGGCGGCAGAGCTCCTCGATGCGGAGATCGTCCTCCGTCGCGGTGCGGACGACGGGCCGAAGGGGCTGCACGGCGCGTTCGGCGGGGATGGTGTGATTTTTCTGGATGACGCTGCCGAGCTCCAGCCCCTTGGCGGTCTCAACGACGACCTTGTCGCCCTCCCGCAGCGAAAGACCTGCCGGGTCGAAAAAATACATTTTCCCGCGGTTTCTGAATTTGATGCTTACGACTTCGATTGTGTTGTTTTCTTCCGTCATGGTTTACCTCATATCGCGGCGTCATAGGCGGCGGCCAGCAGACCGAATACCTGCTTGGCCGAGGCGTTGCGCCGCAGCTCATCCCGCGACTGCTCCAGCAGGGCGGTGAGCCGGAATATCTGTTCGGTTTTCAGACCCGGGTTTGCCCGCCGGGCGCATAGGATATCGCAAAGCCCGCCGCCGATCTCGTCAAGCAGCGCGTCGGCCTCCTCCCGGGAGAGCTTGGCGCGCAGAAAGCAGAACATCGCCATATCGGCGATATCCCCGGCGGCCGCGAGGTCGATATAGGCCTGCGCCGACTCGCTCAAGGGGGGCAGGGCAAGCGCCCGCTCCGTATCGTCCACCCGGACGCAGCGGGAGCGCACCGTTGGCAGCAGCGCATCCGCCGCTGCGGTGCACAGGAGAAAGCACGCATGACCGGGCGGCTCCTCCAGTGCCTTCAGAAGCGCGTTCTGGGCGGCGGTGTTGAGCCGATCCGCCTCTCGGATGACGTATACCTTCCGCTCGGCCTCGTTGGGCGCCACAACGGCGTCCGCGGTGGCTTGGCGGATCTGATCCACGAGGATCTCCCGGCGGGCCTGTCCCTTCTCCCCCGGCTGCCGCTCGATAGAGATCACGTCGGGGTGGATGCCCGCGAAGACCTTGCGGCAATCCCGGCAGCGCCCGCAGGGGGCGTCCGGCTGGGAGCACAAAAGCGACGCGGTAAGCCGCTGCACGGCGTCGTCCCGCGCCGCGCCCTCCGGCCCGACCAGCATATACGCATGAGAAAGCCGCTTTTCCGCCATATGGAATCCCTGCCGTCCTTTCCCTGCGCCGCCGGTCGCGTCGGCTTGCTTTGCATATATATCTAAATTTATATCTAAATTATTATATCACCGTTTCCCGCGGCTTACAATATGTATATTTTCGGAAGCGTCACTCCAGCGCCTTGGTGAGATCCTGCAGCATATGCTCGAACTGGGCGAGCTGCTCGGGGGAATAGAGCTGGGAGAGCTTTTTCACGCCCTCGGAGATGAAGGGATAGTCGGTGTTGTAGTAATTGAAGAACCGATCGCCCACCGAAACTCGGCATTCCCGCCGATCCTCGTCGGACACTGAGCGGCTGACATAGCCCTTGGCGGCGAGGTTGTTGATCTTGTACGTTGCGTTGGGTTGAGAGATGCCCAGCACCTCCGCAAAGGCGCTGACCGTGGGATCGCCCATCAGATAGATCACGTCGGCGGAATAGGCCTCCGTTGCGCTCAGGGAGCCGTCTTTTTCTCGGATACGGCCGAAAAGCGCCCGATAGTGCTGCAGGCGGAAGTGTTCATAAAGCTTCTTTATCTGATCGTAGAGCATGATGCGCCTCCGAAATACCGTTTAAGATATCATCAGTAGTTTAGTCCTCCCGCGGCGCATTTGTCAATCAAAAAACCCTGCAATGGCGCAGATTTCCCGGATCGGGAGGAGTCAGCGGCCGATGGCAGGTATCTCGAAGACGGAAACACCGCCGGGCATGCCCCGGCGGCGTTTTATTCGGTTCAGCCAAGACCCATCGTGCGCTTGATATGCGCCATCAGCTCGTCGTAGGTCTCGCAGGCGGGGATATTGGGATTGTCTGCCCGGATGCTCTCCGGCGCGCGGAACAGGAACCCGCCGCGGCTGGCGCGGATCATGGCGAGGTCATTGAAGCTGTCGCCGGCGGCGATGGTCTCGAACCCGCAGGACTGCAGCGCCCGCACGGTGGTGAGCTTCGTCTGCTCGCACCGCAGCCTATAGCCGGTGATCTCCCCGTCGGGGGCGACGGTCAGCTCATTGCAAAAGATCGCGGGGCGGCCGAGCTTTTCCATCAGCGGCTGGGCAAACTGGGTGAACGTGTCGCTGAGGATAACGGCCTGCGTGAAGGAGCGCAGCTCGTCCATAAACTCCTTCGCGCCGGGCATGGGATCGATCTTTGCGATGGTGGCCTGTATTTCCTTAAGCCCTAGGCCGTGCTCCCGCAGAATGCCGAGCCGCCAGCGCATGAGCTTATCGTAATCCGGCTCGTCACGTGTGGTGCGGCGCAGCTCGGGGATACCGCTGGCCTCCGCGAAAGCGATCCATATCTCCGGGACGAGGACGCCCTCCAGATCCAAACAGGTGATAAACATAGCTTTTCTCCCCTTTGCTCTCGAATACCTATCTCAGTTAATAATAAATGCGCGGATTTGTCAAGCCGCATTTGCGCCCAAAGCGGCGGCATACGTCCCGATCTGCCGGTGGAAAGTGCGGAAATCTGCAATATATGATTGCAAATTCGGATCGAATGTGGTAAATTTAACATGGTAGATTTTATGTGGGAGGTCGTAGTATGAAGCGTACCAATATTTCAAATAACGTGATCCGCCGCCTGCCCCGGTATCTTCGCAAGCTGGATGATCTTGCAGCCAAGGGGGAGGAGCGCATCTCCTCCGGGGAGCTTGGCCGTCAGATGGGGCTGACACCCTCGCAGATCCGGCAGGATTTCTCCTGCTTTGGCGAATTCGGGCAGCAGGGCTATGGCTACAACATCGATTCTCTGCGCAAGGAGATCGGCCAGATCCTCGGCACCTACCGGGATTATTCCGCGATCCTTGTCGGTCCCGGCCATCTGGGCACCGCGCTCGTGGAGAATTTCAACTTCATCATCGACGGCTATACCTTCCTCGGCGCGTTCGACGTCCGGCCGGAAAAGATCGGCACCACCATCGCCGGAAACCCCATTTACGATATTGCGACGCTGGGGGATTTCGTCAAGGAGCATAAGGTCGATATCGCCATCCTCACCGTCCCCCGGGATGTGGCGCAGGAGCTGACCGACGTGCTGGTGGGCGCGGGCATCCGTGCCATCTGGAACTTCACCAATGTGGAGCTGGATGTAGGCGATACAGAAACGCTGGTGGAGAATATCCATTTTGCCGACAGTCTGCTGGTGCTGACCTACCATTTGGCCGAGCAGGACGATAATCGGAAATGACAGATTCCCCTGCCCCGGTTTCCTGCTCCGATACCATCGCCGCCATCGCCACCGGCGCTGTTCTTTCCGCCATCGGCATCGTGCGTGTCAGCGGGTCGGATACGCTGGCCGTGATCGATCGGGTTTTCACCCCGCGGGCGGGCGCGCCCATGTCCGAGCGGCCGGATCGTCGGCTGGTGCTGGGGCGCCTTTTTGGCGCGGACGGCGGCCTGCTGGACGAATGCCTTGCCACCGTTTCCCGCGCACCGAACAGCTATACCGGGGAGGATACCGCCGAGCTGCAATGCCACGGCTCCCCCACGGTGCTGCGGGAGGCGCTGAAGGCGCTGTTTGCCGCCGGAGCGCGGCAGGCGAAGGCCGGAGAGTTTACCCGCCGCGCGTTTTTGAACGGACGGATGGATCTCACGCAGGCGGAGGCGGTGGTCGATCTCATCGACGCGCAGACCGCGCAGGCCGCCCGAAATGCCGCCGCTCAGCTTGGCGGCGCCGTCACCCGCCGCACGGACGGTATTTATGACCGTCTGAGCGGGATATGCTCCCATTTCCATGCCGTGCTCGATTATCCCGACGAGGATATCGAGCCCTTTGCCCTGTCCGGCTACCGGGCGGTCATGGCCGAGGCTGCGGAGGAGCTTTCCCGGCTGTTTGCCACCTTCCGGCGGGGCAGCGTTTTGAAAAACGGCGTCCGCTGCGCGATCCTCGGCCGACCCAATGTGGGAAAATCCTCGCTGCTGAATGCCATCGTGGGCTATGACCGCGCCATTGTCACGGATATCCCCGGCACGACGCGGGATACGGTGGAGGAAAAGGCCGTCATGGGGGGTGTTCTGCTGCGTCTGGCGGATACCGCGGGTATGCGGGCGACGGAGGATCCCGTGGAGCGTATCGGGGTGGAGCGCGCCCGCGCCGCGGCACAGGACGCGGAGCTGGTGTTGGCCGTTTTGGACGGCTCTGAGCCGCTCACGGCGGAGGATCATGCCGTCTTGGAGGCCGCAGAGAATGCGCCGAAGGCGATCCTCGTGCGGAGCAAGGCCGACCTTCCCGCAGCATGGACGCGTCCGGACGTGATCCCGGTCTGCGCCTTGACCGGCGCGGGGATCGACGCGCTGGAGGCCGCCGCGGCCGCGCTGTTCCCCCCGGACGAGGCGATCCCCGCGGGGGAGCTTCTGACGAATCCCCGGCAGGCCGAGGCCGTGTCCCGTGCGCTGGAATATGTCAGGGCGGCCATGGACGCCATAGATGCCGGCATCACGCCGGATGCCGTGCTGACGGAGATCGAGGGCGCGCTGAACGCGCTGGGTGAGCTGTCCGGTCGCGTCGTGCGGGAGGATATCACAAACGGGATCTTCGCCCGCTTCTGCGTGGGAAAATAATAGGGAAAGATAACGTGATCGCTCCGATCCTGCCAAGGATCGGAGCGCCCATTGCTGTATGCGTCAGCCCCGCAGGGGCTTTTTCTTGATCTGAGCGAAGCGCCGGGGGTACTGGGGCGGCGTGGGCTTCTGCTTTTCGATGACGACGGCGGCATGGGTCACGTCTGTGCCGGGGATGGCATAGCGCTCGATCCCGCGTATGCGGCCACCCAGCGCTTTTATGGCAAATTCCGCGGCGCCGACCTCCTCCGCGCAGTCCGGCCCCTTCATGGCGAAAAACAGCCCGCCGGGCTTCACCTGCGGCAGGCAGAGCTCCGCCAGCACGTCCAGCTCCGCCACCGCCCGGCTCACGGCGATATCGAAGCGCTCACGCAGCCGCGGCAACTCCTCGACCCGCCCCCAAAGGATCTCCGCCTCGATATCAAGAGACGCGCAGGTCTCACGCACGAAATCCGTCTTCTTGCGGACGCTGTCCACCGTCGTCAGCCTGATATCCGGCTGCAGTACCTGCAGCACGACTCCGGGAAAGCCAGCGCCGGAGCCTATGTCGATCACCCGACGCCCGGCGAAATCCGCCAGCTTCAGAAGCGCAGCGCAGTCGAGAAAATGCAGACGCGCCACGCCATTCTTGTCCCGGATGGCGGTGAGGTTCGTCACGGCGTTTGCCTCCAGCAGACGCTGCCCGTAGGCGCAAAGGGTCTCCGCTGCTCCCGGCGGGACGTCGATGCCAAGCTCCGCCAATCCGCTGCGCAGGATATCTTCCATAACCGCTCCTTCATAGAAAACAGGGTATGCCGGACGGCATACCCTGTGTGATTTTTTACCGCAGCGTCATTGTAGCATACTTTGGAAGACGGTTCAACCCGGAACCATAAAGCAATGATCCCCGATCCACATGACGCATTCATAGCCCCGGAAGTTGTAGGTGGCGAAATACGTCGCGCCTTCCACCACGTCATAGCCCTCCAAGGCGAGCTTGGCGGCGATCACCGCCGAATCCCCGGGCGTCATATAGATCATGCCGTTCGTGACGACCTCGAACTGGTTCTTGGCAAAGATCACGTCATAGATCGTGTCCTGCGCGAAGCTGTCGTCCGCCACGCGGTTGAGGACCACGTTGCCCACGGCGAGCTGTCCGTACAGCGTCTGATTGCCTGCCTCGGCATAGATCACGCGGCTGAGCCAGTAAAGGTCGGTCTCGTCATAGAAGTCGCTGCCGGAGCGCAGCGGCCTCGCGGGGGCGTCCTCCACGGTCACGCGCCATGCCGCGTTATCCAGCGTATAGGAAACGCCGAGACATTTGGCCATGGCCTTCAGCGGGAGATAGGCGCGGCCGTCGATCGCCTGCAGGCCGTACAGGGTATACAGATACCGGCCGTTGCAGACAAAATATATATCGTCCGCATAGGCGGTGATCGACAGCCCCTCAGCCTCGAGCCAATAGCTGTACCCGTCTTCCGACAGGGAGGCCTCCGGGTCGAGACCCATGGCCTCGCAGAAGGCCTCCGGGTCGATATAGACCACCTCGTTCACGAGAGGGCATACGCCATAGGATGCATTTCCCAGATACCACGGGATCGAGGTACGGTTGTCCGCGGTCTCCGCGGGGGGCTCGGGGGTTTCCTCCGGCCCGTCGTTTACGATCACAAAGGTGTCCTCCTCCGCGGGAGCGGTATCGGTATGCTCCACATCCCGGGCGAACACCACGCTGCTCATGACGCCGACGGCAAGACAGAGCGCGCATGCGACCGCAGCGATCTTTTCAAGTGCTCGATTCTTCATACCGACTGTCCCTCCTTCGACAAATGACTGCATTTTTTGCAGGATGAATCTTTTCGCGATTCATTTTTCTGCTGCCCTCATTATACCGAAGCAAAAATGACGAAAACAATCGGCATTGTGTCTAAAAGACGGCTTTTCAAACTGGAAATTGTGCCAAATGCACAACTAATAGTGCAAAAATTGCGCAAAT
The DNA here is from genome assembly GCA_905234855.1 of uncultured Oscillospiraceae bacterium. Classification (GTDB taxonomy): domain Bacteria; phylum Bacillota; class Clostridia; order Oscillospirales; family Oscillospiraceae; genus CAJOIG01. The sequence continues at coordinate 78,019 of CAJOIU010000006.1, read as the reverse complement.
ACACCGAATTTGAATCTATATCTTGTGTTTTGAAATTGGAAGAAACTCCCAACGAGATGAAAGATTTACAAAAAAAGACAATTTTCGAAAAAGTTCGACTTTACCATAACCAAAAATTATGTAGACTAAAATTCAATTTTTCCTTCAAATTATGTAAACTCGGAGCTAAAAAATTGGAAATTATTTCCTCGTAATTTCCGAAAGATGCCGGTATAACCGCCCCGGGACTCGCATATATTGCTTATAGATGTTGTCTTGACGGGGAAGGAGGGCTTTCCATGAAGCTCAACGCGGTATGCTCCATTTTGCTCCTGCTTTGCTTTGCGTGGCTGGCGCTCCTGTCCGGCGCCGTGCCGGTGACGGCGGAGGGATCGGACGCGATCCGCGCGGAGGAAAGCCCGGCGCCGGCGGCGGCTCCGCTGTCCGCGGGGACGCTTTCCGGGCGGGAGGCGACGCCGACGCCGATGCCGACGGCTGCGCCAGAACCGACGCCAGAACCGACGCCAGAACCGACGCCTGAATCCACACCCGAACCGACGCCGGGGACCCCGGTCGTGATATCCACCACCATCACGGGGGACATGCTCCGCAACGATACATATTATGATATCGATCCGCAGGCGCTGCTGGCGGAGGGGGTGGGGCTGTCCCTCCCGGCGGAGGGCTTCCAGATCCTCATCCTTCACAGCCATGCCACCGAAGCGTATACACCGAACGGGGCGGACGACTATGAGTCCAGCGAGGAATACCGCACCACCGATCCGGCGCAGAGCGTCGTCCGGGTGGGGGAGGAGCTGGCGCAGGCGCTCTCGGCCTATGGTCTGAACGTTCTCCACGATACGACGCTCTATGATTATCCCGAATATACCGGGGCGTATGTCCGCAGCGGCGCGGCGATCGAGGCGTATCTGGCCGCATATCCCGGCATACGCCTCGTAATCGATCTGCACCGCGACGCGCTGGGCGACAGCGATACCATATATAAAACGGTCACGCAGATCGAGGGAGAGACGGCGGCGCAGATCATGTTCGTCATGGGAACGGACGTGAACTTGGAGCATCCGAACTGGCGGGAAAACCTCAAGCTTGCGCTGACGCTTCAAGACGCCGTATCGGAGCGCTGGCCGGCTCTCATGCGCCCCACCGAGCTGTGCGATTACCGATATAACCAGCAGCTCACCTGCGGCGGTCTGCTCATGGAGGTCGGCACGGCGGGCAATTCGCTGCAGGAGGCGCTTACCGCCGTGCGGTGTTTTGCAGAGGCGACGGGGCCGCTGCTGGCATCGTATATCTCCGAGGCATAAAACCCGGCGGCGCTGTCCATAATGATGGCGGATACATCATTCCGATGAGGAGGTACAGCATGAAAATACGCGAGATCATGACCGAGCGGCTTGTCACCGTTTCCCAGCTTGAGCCGGTGAGCGCCGCCGCGCGGCTCATGAAACGGCACAATCTGGGGGCGTTGCCCGTATGCGACGACGGCGGCCGGCTGCGGGGCATCCTTACCGACCGGGACATCGTGACCCGATGCGTGGCGGCGGATATGGATCCGGCCGATACGAAGATCCGGGAGATCATGAGCCGCGGCCTCACCACCTGCGGCGCGGACGAGGAGGTGGACGACGTGCTGCATGCCATGGGCGCGAGTCAAGTGCGGCGCATGCCCATCACGCAGGACGGCAAGGTGGTGGGCATGGTGAGCTTGAGCGACCTTGCCCGGAGCTCGTTTTCCATGGAGGCGGCCGAGGCGCTGGGCGAGATATCAACCAACGTCACGCGGCGATAAGGGCGGGCAGCACCGAAGCTCGGTGCTGCTTTTTTATTCAAAAAAAACACTTGACAAGTAATTGAATGCAATATATAATGCAACTATGCAAAGGGGGTTGCATTCTATGGATTATGACAGAATTATACTTGAATTGCTTGACCGCATCAAAAAGCTGGAGGGGCAGGTTGCGGAGCTGAACGAACGGCTGGACGGCACACCTGCGGCAAAGGCCGACGATCCGATGCCTGCCGCCAAGAAGGTGACCACCGCGGATATCCGGGCGTACATCGGGGCTTTGAAGCGCGCCGCCGGGGACATGGGTGATCCGACGCTGGTTCTTCGCGCGTGGGACGTCCATCAGGCGCTGCATTTACGGAACCGCCTCCCCATGGTCTGCAACGCCATGCGGCAATGCATGGGCGAAAACGACCGGGTGCTGTATGAGACGAAAAGCGGCTATTCCTCGTCGCTGGAGATCGAATACGCGCTGGGGGAGCCGGAGGGATCGGCATGATCGACTGGAACGGCAACGGAAGGATCGATCCGAGCGATATCGCGCTCACGCTGGCGATCCTTGAAGAGGAGGAAGCGGAGGATGGGGAAGAGGAAGAGGACGAATAGAAAAAGCTGCCGTACATAACGGAAAAGGCCGGAAGCGTCGCCGCTTCCGGCCTTTTGGGATCTACCGCGCGGCGATGAGGGCGCGGAGCCCCTCCTGCAGGCCCTCCAGCGTCAGGCGGTACATGGGGACCTTGGCCTTGATGATGCGGATGGTCTCGCTGCCGTAGCCCGCGTCCCAGTTGGCCTTGGGCAGGGGATTGAGCCAGATCATGCGGTCATAGCGGTGGATGAATTTCTCGATCCAGTCGATGCCGGGCTCTTTATTATAGGTATAGTAGTCGCTGCACCCGCCGGGACGCAGCAGCTCATAGGGCGCCATGGAGGCATCGCCCACGACGATGACCTTATAATCCTGCCCGAGCTGGGAGAGCACCCATTCGGTGCTGACGCTGTCGGCGTGGAGGCAGGAGGGCTTGGTGTAGAGGTCGTCGTAGAAGCAGTTGTGGAAGTAGAAGATTTGGAGATCCTTGAATTTCGATTCCCGGCTGACTGCTTGAAAAAGGCTGGCGCAGAGGTTTGTAAATTCCCACATGGAGCCGCCGGAGTCGAAGAGCATGAGGAGCTTCACGGTGTTGCGCCGCGGCCGGTCGAAGACGAGCTTCAGCCGTCCGGCGTTATTGCCGGTCTCGCGGATGGTGTCGTCGAGCTGCAGCTCATCCTTCGGGCCGTCCTCCAGCGCGGAGAACTGCCGCAGCCGCCGGAAGGCCATCTGGAATTGGCGGGTCTCCAAAACGGTATCCTCCCGGAAATCCCGAAAGTGCCTCTCCCCTGCCACCTGCAGGGCGCTGCGGTTCCGACCCTGCCCGCCGACGCGGATGCCGCCGGGGTAATAGCCGTTGTTGCCGAAGGGGGAGGCGCCGCCGGTGCCGACCCAATGGGTGCCGCCGTCGTGGCGCTCATGCTGCTCCCGCAGGCGCTCTTCCAGCATCCGGCGTATCTCGTCGATATCCAGTCCCTGATTCGTGAGCAGGGCGGGGTCGTATTCCACCGGGTCGATGGGGGTATTGAGCCAGTCCTCCAGCTCCGGCGGCAGCTCGTCGAAGGACTGAACGTTCTGAAAGTATTCCAAAAACACCCGGTCAAAGCGGTCGAAATCCGCCTCCGTGTGGACGAGGACGGCGCGGGCGAGCTGATAGAAGCCCGTCAGCGACGAGCGGTGCAGTCCCAGCTCCAGCCCCCGCAGCAGCGTCTGCCATTCCTGCAGGGAAACCCGCAAGCCGCGCAGCCGCAGAAGATAGAAAAGGTCGGTGAACATATTACCAATGACGGGTGTTCGGCTGCTTGGAGCGGGTAAGGGTATCGAGATCCTCATTTTTCTTCAGAAGCACCCCGGCGAAGGGTATTTCCTTCTCGATCCGGGCGGGGGAAATGCCGCCGATCTGCAGCGCCTGCACCCAGTCGATCAGCTCCGAGGTGGAGGGTTTTTTCTGCAGACCACGGAGGGCGCGCACGGCGTAGAAGCTCTCCAGCGCCTGCTTCAGCAGCTTGTCGTCCAGATTGTCGAAGTGGACGCGGACGATCTTTTCCATCATCTCCGCGTCGGGGAAGTCGATATAGTGGAAGATGCATCGGCGCAGGAAGGCGTCCGGCAGCTCCTTTTCCGCGTTCGAGGTGATGATGACGAGGGGGCGCACGGCGGCCTTCACCGTCTGCTTCGTCTCGGGGATATAAAACTCCATCCGATCCAGCTCCCACAGCAGGTCGTTCGGAAACTCGATATCAGCCTTGTCGATCTCGTCGATGAGCAGGACGCACTGTCGCTCCTTTCGGAACGCCTCGCCCAGCTTCCCGAGCTTGATATATTTGCCGATGTCCGATACGTCCGCGCCGAACTGGCTGTCATACAGGCGCTGAACGGTGTCGTAGACATACAGGCCGTCCTGCGCCTTGGTGGTGGACTTGATGCTCCAGATGATGAGCTCCATGCCGAGCGCCTCCGCCACGGCCTGCGCCAGCATGGTTTTGCCCGTGCCCGGCTCGCCCTTGACGAGCAGCGGCTTTTCCAGCGCCATGGCGATGTTTACGCTCGATAACAGCTCCGGCGAGGCAACATACCCCGCGCTTCCCGAAAAATCAGCCATTGTGATCCCCTCGCTCGAATGATGGATTTGATGAGATTCTACCATCCCGCCCGGGGGATGTCAAATACGCCCTCCTCCAAGCGAAAAAAGTGCCGCGGCTGAGCTCTTGCCCAGCCGCGGATGGTTTTGCTGCGGATAAACTTCGTTGATCAGGCGTTTTGGGCGGCCTTTTCCAGCTCCGTTTTCGGCCAGATCCGGCTGAATACGATGATGGTGAGGCAGGCCAGCACGACGCCGAGATAGGTTTCGGAGATGGCGAAGCTGCCGATATACAGCGGATAGCGTCCGGTGACGATCTTGGCGGCGACCCAAGCGATGCAGCAGACGAAGGTCACAAGAACGCCGGTGCATACGCCCCGCTCGGAGGTGTATTTCCAATACATGCCGAACAGGATCACGATGAACAGCACGCCGCGCAGGGTATAGGCCGCATAAACGAGATCGAGGACGGCGGAGGAATTGACGAGACCGATGGCCAGCAGGCAGCACAGCACGCCGGAGACCGCCGTGCCGATGCGGGCGCTGCGGGTGATCTCCGCGTCCGTGGCTTCGGGCCTCAGGCGCCGCTGATAGATATCCTTCGTGAACATGGTGGCTGCGGCGAGGATGATGGGCGATACCGTGGAGAGGACCGCCGCGAGGATGGAGGCGAGGATGATGCCGCCGACGACCGGCGGGAAATGCATGATGAGGGTGGTATAGGCAAGCTTCGCGTCGGTGATGGGGGCGAGAACGCCCATCTCCGACATGGCACGGGCGGACATGCCCAGCATGCAGGTGAACAGGCCGAAGGGAACCACCACGAGAACGGAGATGAGGCAGGCCTTTTTCGCCACCTTGGGATTTTTGGCGGCCAGCACCGGCTGGATGCTGGCCTGCGCCGCGCCGGCGGACAGAACGGAGGCCACGATCCAAGAGGTCACCTTGGAGGCGCCCACGCCGAACATGGAGAAATGATGCGTCCCCTCCGCGGCGTCCACGGCATCCAGCGTGGCCTTGAAATTCCCCCAGCCGCCCATCTCCCGCAGGGCGAGAATGACCGCGAGGATCATGCCGAAATACATGAACCCGATATGGAGCTTGTTCGTCGCTTCGACGGAGTCCATGCCGCCGGACATGGTGTAGATGATGAAGATGATCGCGAAAATGCAGCAGGAGAGCGTAAAGTTCATGCCCAGCAGGCTCTGGCCGAGCTTGCCCGCCGCGATCATCTGGCTCAGACCGACGGCGATCATGACGAAAATCAGCAGGACGCTGCAGACCGTCCGGGATTTGGGGCCGACGACCTTTTCGATGATGCCGGGGATCGTCACTTCGCCGTATTTGCGGTATCTCTCGGCAAAGAGCAGTCCCATCATGAGCATGCCGACGCCGTTTGCGATGGTATACCACCAGCCGGAGATGCCGGAGGTGAAGCCGTATTCCGAGCAGCCCGTGGTGGCGGTGCCGCCCAGCCATTGACCGCAGGCCACGCAGACGATGGCAAAAACGCCCATCCCCGCGCCGACGAAGGAATCGGAGGATTTCGTCTTGCGGGAGGCAAGGATGCCAAGCGCCATGGTGACGGCAAAGTAGATGATGATAATGATAAGCTGCCAGTTCATATGCAATCCTCCCTGTCAGCCGTTTTGATAAAGATCACAGATGATCTCCACACAGCCCGCCGCGGTCAGCTTGTCGGAATTGAGCACCATATGATACAGATTCGGGTCGTTCCAGTCGCAGCCGGTGTAGTTTTTATAGTATGCCTTGCGCGCCTTGTCCGTGTTCTTGAGCACATATACCGCCCGGCGTTCCGGCAGGTTGAGGGAGGCCATCGTGCGCTGGACGCGGAAATCACGCCCGGCGTGGATGAACACATCGAGTACGTCGTCCCGATCCCGCAGGATGTGGTTTGCGCAGCGGCCTACGATCACGCATGGCCCCTGCTCCGCCAGCTCGCGGATGAGTCGGAACTGCGCCTCTGCGACCCGCGCGCCGGTGGGCAGCGGATCCTCCGAGCGGGTATAATAAAACGCCGCCTCCGCCTGCGAATACTCAAAGCGGGACTCGAGCTTCTCGTCCTTCTGCGCGGCGCGCTCTTCATCCACGCCGCTGGCCTCCGCGGCGGCGGTGATGAGGAACTTGTCGTAATAATCGATCCCAAGCCGAGCCGCGACAGCCTGGGCGATCTCGTTGCCGCCGCTCTCGAATTCCCGGTTGATGGTGATGATCTTATAGCTCATGGGTCGCTCCTTTCCCTTGCTCCTTTGATATATGTCGCGTTAATATCATAACATTGTTCCCCTGCGGTTCGCTACACGAATTCGTTGTGATCCCACAGCTTTGTCGAAATGCGATGCCTTCGGCCTCTGCGGCCTATTATAGCATATTATGGAAAACCGGGCATTCCGCCCTGCGCCGCGCTTGCATCCGGGGGCGGAAGCTGTTACAATGTACTATGAATAATTGGGCGTATTATGCTCTGCGCGGCGAGCGCCCGAAACAACGGAAGGGACAGGAAGAATGGAGCGGGAGTGCAGGATGCGGATAACGGTGCTGGGCAGTCGGGGCTCTATGCCCACGGCGGATCCCGCTATGGCGGGCTTCGGCGGTGCCACCTCCTGCTACTGCGTGCAGGCGCAGGGGCAGACGGTGTTTCTGGACGCCGGCACGGGGCTGATGAGCGCCGCCTGCGGTGAAGGGCCGATCTCGATCCTGCTGTCCCATACCCATGTGGATCATATTCTGGGACTTCCCCTGTTCCCGGCGCTGCTGCAGCCCGGGCGGGAGATCCATATCTACGGAAAAACACGCGAGGGTCTGACGGTGGAGCAGCAGCTCGCCCGGCTGATCTCCCGCCCGCTTTGGCCGCTGCGGCTGGAGGAGTTTCCCGCGCGGGCGGTCTGCCACGAGCTTTCCCTGCCCCTGACGCTGGGCGGGATCACCGTGGAGGGGATGGAGGCCTGCCATCCCGGCGGCTCCACGGTATTGAAGCTCACGGCGGGGGGATGCAGCCTCGTCTACGCGACGGATTTCGAGCATTCGGAGGAAAAGTGCGCGGAGCTGGCGTCCTTTGCCAAGGGGGCGTCGCTGCTCTTGTATGACGGGCAGTATACCGAGGACGAATACGCCGCGCGCCGGGGCTTCGGGCATTCCACCCCGGCTATGGGGCTTCGTGTCCGGCGCGAGAGCGGCGCCGGGCGTCTGCTGCTCATCCATCACGACCCGAAGCATACGGACGCGATGCTGCGGGAGACGGAGGAGCGGCTGGGCGTCCGATTCGCCCGGGAAGGGGACGTGGTGACGCTATGAGAGATTTTTCGGTTGACCGGCTGATCCAGATCGCCATCTCGCTCTCCGCGGAGAAGGACATCGCCGCGCTGCTGGACAGGATCCTCACGGAGGCGATGGATTTCACGGGCTGCGACGGCGGAACGGTCTATATCCGCGAGGGGGATCATCTGATTTTTCATAACGTGGTGACACGCTCCAAGGGCGTCCATCTGATCCGGCGGGGCGAGGAAAACATCCTGCCGCCGGTGCCGCTGAATCCCGCGCATGTATGCGCCTGCTCCGCGCTGGAGCGGCGGCTCATCAACATCCCGGACGTGTACGAGACCGATCAGTACGATTTTTCCGGCCCTCGGCGTTATGACAGCATGAACGGCTATCGGACGACGTCTATGCTGGTGGTGCCGATGGAGAACGAAAACGGCGGAAATATCGGCGTTCTGCAGCTTATAAACGCGCAGGACGCGGCGGGGAATATCGTCCCCTTCCGCCCGCAGGACGAGAGCATCATCGCGGCGCTCGGCTCTTTGGCGGCGGTAAGCCTCAATAACAACCTGCTGCAAAAAGCGGTCTATGACATGCTGCATTCCTTCGTCACGGTCATGGTGGACGCCGTTGACGCCCGCAGCCCCTATAACGCGAATCATACCCGCAGCATGGTGGACTATGCCAAGCGGTTCATCGCGTGGCTGAACGCGGGCGATCACGGCTGGCGCTTTGCGGATGAGGAGATCGACCCCTTCCTCATGAGCGTTTGGCTGCACGATATCGGAAAGCTGGTCATCCCGCTGGAGATCATGGATAAGCCCACCCGCCTCGGCAGCCGGGAGGAACGCGTGATGGCGCGGATCGAGGTAGCCCGGCTGATGGAGCGGCTGCGGAGGGCGGAGCATCCCGAGCACGCGGCGGAGACGCGGGAGGCGGAGCGCCTGCTCGCGGAGGCGGAACAGACCCTGCGGGCGGCCAATACCGCCGGCTTTCTCACCGACGAGACGATGGAAAAGCTCGAAGCGCTCGGGCGGATGCGCTGCCTCGCCGCGGACGGGAGCCGGATCCCGCTGCTGACCCCGGAGGAGCTGGAGGCCATCACCGTGCGCCGGGGAACGCTTACGGCAGGGGAACGCGCCGAGATGGAGCGGCATGTCGTGTATACCGACCGGCTGCTGGAGAATATGAAGTTTTCGGGCAATTACGAGCCGGTGCCCGCATGGGCGGGCGCCCATCATGAGTTTCTGAACGGTTCGGGCTATCCCGACCATCGAACGAAGGAGAGCCTGCCCAAGGAGGTCAGACTGCTGACCATCTTGGATATCTACGATGCGCTGACGGCGGATGACCGCCCGTATAAGCCACCGATGACCGCGGAGCGCGCATTCGCCGTGCTGGAAAGCATGTGCGATGAAGGAAAGCTTGACCGCGATATCCTTGCCCTGTTCCGCGAGAGCGGCGCATGGCAGCGTCCGGCGGAAGCAATGGAAAGGAGAGACTGATCATGGAGAAACACACAAAGACCGGGAAGAAGAACGGGATCCTTGTGATCGCCATTGCCGCAGTCCTTGTGATCGCTGTGGTGATCGGGGGCGTTGTTCTGAGCCGCTCCCTCGCCGCGTCCATGCGGATCCTGCGGACGGAGGGGACCGTTTCGCTCACGGAGGCGGACGGACGGGAGCGCACGGTTTCCGACAATCTGCGCCTTCAAAGCGGCAATATCATCTCCACGGGCGGCAGCAGCTGGGTGTCCGTCGGACTGGATCGGCATAAGATCGTCACCCTAGACGAGCAGAGCAGCGCCGAGGTCGTCAAGCGCGCCAAATGGCTGCAGCTTTCGCTTATGAAGGGCAGCCTGTTTTTCCAAGTTAATAAGGCGCTGGCAGATGACGAGGCCTTTGATATCCGCACCTCCACCATGGTCGTCGGCATCCGCGGCACCTCCGGCTATATCACGGTGAACGAGGAGGGTCGGTCGAGCCTTGCCATCACGGACGGTCATGTCCACATCGTGGGAACGAACCCCGTGACCGGCGAGACAAAGGAGATCGACGTCGGCCCCGGGCAGAAGATCACTACATACCTTTATTATGACCGCACGGAAAACAGCATCGAATTCTTGCTGGAGGAGGTCACCGAGGAGGACGTTCCCGATTTTGTGAAGGAGCAGATCCTGCAGGATGACGAGCTGCTGGCGAAGATCATCGAGGCGACGGGCTGGCAGGTCGCGCTTCTGACGGAGCCGACGGATGGGACAACCGCCACGCCGGAGCCGACCGTTACCCCGGAACCAACAGTCACGCCGGAGCCGACGGCTACCCCGGAACCGACAGCCACGCCGGAGCCGGAGCATGAGCATATATGGAACAAGGGCGAGGTAACGAAGGAGGCGACCTGCGCCACGCCGGGAGAGATGACCTACACCTGCACGACCTGCGAGGAAACAAAGACCGAGGAAATCGACATCGACCCCGACAATCACGTTGCGCTGGAGTATGAGGAAGCGTCTGACCCGACCTGCGAGGAAGCCGGTCATACGGATTAC
>CAJOIU010000006.1:1847-67601 GCA_905234855.1 uncultured Oscillospiraceae bacterium | reverse complement strand
AACCAAGACCGAGGAAATCGACATCGACCCCGACAATCACGTTGCGCTGGAGTATGAGGAGGCGGCTGACCCGACCTGCGAGGAAGCCGGTCATACGGATTACTACCATTGCGCCGACTGCGGAAAATATTTCAACAGCGACCTCGTAGAGATCACCCTTGAAGATACGGTGATCGAAGCGAAAGGCCATGCATGGAACAAGGGCGAGGTAACGAAGGAAGCGACCTGCTCCGCGAAGGGCGAGATGCTCTATACCTGCACGACCTGCGAGGAAACCAAGACCGAGGAAATCGACATCGACCCCGACAATCACGTTGCGCTGGATACTACCATTGCGCTGATTGCGGCAAATATTTCAACAGCGACCTCGTGGAGATCACCCTTGAAGATACGGTGATCGAAGCGAAAGGCCATGCATGGAACGAGGGCGAGATCACGGTGGAGGCGACCTGCGCCACGCCGGGAGAGATGACCTACACCTGCACGACCTGCGAGGACACGCTGGTGGTGGAAACGGAGCTCGATCCCGAAAACCATGAGGATCTGGCATACATGGAATGGCAGGATCCCGCCTGCGAGGAGGACGGACACACGGATTATATGTACTGTGCGGCCTGCGGCAGATATTTCACCGAGGACGGGGAGGAGATCGACGCTGCGGATACGGTGCTTGCCGCCACGGGTCATAAGTGGGACGAGGGAAAACCGACGGATGACGGCGGGATCGTCTACACATGCACGGTATGCGAACAGACCAAGACCGAGACGGACGAGTCGGGAACGGGAGTCTTGGATGCTCCGACCGGGAGTCTTCTTCTGCTCCGGGTCGCGGTTGCCTAAGGGTTTTGGGGCGATATGAAAAAAAGCGTAAGGCAAAGCATTTGGATCGCGCTGATCGCGGCGCTGGCGGTTCTTCTGCTGATCGCCGCGGGGGCTCTCAAGCGCATGGACAAGTGGGCGCAGGACGCTTTGTTCCAGCGCCCCGGACAAACGTCCCCGGAGATCGTGATCATCGGCATCGACGATCAGGCGCTGGCGGAGCTTGGCCCCTATAACACGTGGGATCGGAATATCGTGGCCTCCGCGCTGGAGGTGCTGGCGTCTGATCCCGCCTCCCAGCCGGCGGTCGTCGCCATCGACACGCTGTATGCCGGCGCGTCCGAGCCGGCGGCTGACCGCCGTCTGGCGGAGGCAGCCGAGGCGCTTCCGGCGGTCGTAACGGCTTCGGTGGCGGATTTCGGCACCGAATACCAAAGCGGCGCGGACGGCGGCCTTGCCGTGAACTCCTATGCCGTCCTGCGGTATGAGCAGCCCTATGAGGCGCTGCGGACGGCCACCGTGCAGGGGCATATCAACGCGATGTACGATCTGGACGGCGTCATGCGCCACGGCGTTCTCTATGTTGACATTCCCGCGTCCCTGCTGGACGGGGACGCTGCCGAGGGGCATACCCGGCGGGTCTATTCCATGGCCTATGAAACGGCGCGGCAGTATGCGGCGCAGCGGGGAGGGAGCGTCGGCGAGCCGGTCACGGATCGGCGCGGGCATTTCTATATCCCTTTTGCGGCGCGGCCCGGCGATTTCTATGACGGCGTTTCCGTCGCGGATCTGATCCGCGGAGACGTTCCCGCCGATTACTATGCCGGGAAGATCGTGTTCATCGGCCCGTATGCGGTGGGGCTGCAGGATGCCTATTTCACGCCCATCAGCCGGGCGGAGCAGATGTACGGCGTGGAGCTGCAGGCCAACGTCGTCCAGAGTATTCTGGAGGGAGATTTCAAGCGGGAGGCGTCCGATCTGCCCCAGTATATCCTTCTGTTTCTGCTGGCCTTCGCGGCGATGCTGCTGTTCCAGACGGGGCGGCTGCGCCGGTCGGTTTGGATCGGGCTTGCGCTGATCGCCGCGGGGATCGGCGGCTCCCTCCTGCTCTATGGGCTGGGGTATGTGACCCATCCGACGTGGCTTCCGGCGGTGGTACTGGCGCTGTTCATCGTCTCCGTCGTGCGGCATTATATCCGCGCGGCCATGGAGCGCCAGCGGGTGACCCGCACCTTCGAGCGCTATGTGGCGCCCGAGATCGTGCAGGAGATCCTCAGGGAGGGAACCGACAGCCTGCGGCTGGGCGGCACGGTGCGGGATATCGCGGTGCTGTTCGTGGATGTCCGGGGCTTTACCACCATGTCCGAACGTCTGCCGCCGGAAAAGGTCGTTTTCATCCTGAACCGCTACCTCACCATGACAAGCTCCTGCGTGGAAAAGAACCGCGGAACGCTGGATAAATTCGTGGGCGACGCGACGATGGCCTTCTGGGGCGCGCCGCTGCCGATGGACGATCCGATCTATTTTGCCGCCAAGACGGCGATGGATATCGTCGAAGGCGCGCGGGAGCTCTCCGAACGGCTCAAGGAGGAGATCGACGAGGAGCTGCGCGTGGGCGTCGGCGTCCATTACGGTCCCGCGGTCGTAGGCAACATGGGCTCGGAGCGGCATATGGACTATACCGCCATCGGCGATACGGTGAATACGGCGGCTCGGCTGGAGGCGAACGCCCCCGGCGGGACGGTGTATATCAGCCGCGCGGTGGCCGACGCCTTGGGGGATCGGGCGAAAACCACCTCGCTGGGCGGCTCCGTGAAGCTTAAGGGCAAGGCGGAGGGCTTTGAGGTGCTGACGCTGGATGAATTGCAAGAATAATGACGAAAAAACAGTGCTTCGGGTCGCCTGCCCGAAGCACTGTGGCTTATGCGGTTTTTTCACGCCTGCCGGATCTCCGTCGTGACGCGGCCGCCGTCGATCACGATGAGGCCGTAGGTTGGGCAATAGCTCTCCCCCACCGTGCCGGGGTTGAGGATATCCATGCCGAGGTCATGATCCTGCATGGGGATGTGGGTATGCCCGAAAAGGAGGATATCCGCCTCGTCCTCCAGCGCAGCATAGCGCAGGCGGGTCAGTGCGGGATCGAATTTCACGTCATAGGTATGGCCGTGACAGGCGAAGATGCGCTTACCCTCCACCGTGAGGCGCAGCGTATTCATCGCGGTGGAATAGCGGTCGCAGTTGCCCCGCGCGCTCTCCACCGGCAGGTCGGGATACTTACGCGTCACCTGCCAAAGGTCGGAAAGACCGTCGCCCAGATGGATCACCATAGCCGGCTTCTCCCGGTCGATGACCCGGAGCATATTCTCCCCATAGCCGTGGGAATCCGAAAAAACGCATATCCGCTTCATGGCGGCGCTCCCTTCCCCCCGCTTCGGCGGGCTCTGACAGTATGCCCCAGTATAGCACATTTCCCCGCCGTGCGCCAGCGCCGTTTGCTGAACGGAAAGCCGCGCCTTTCCGCTTTTCTTTTTGCGGGGGGTGTGCTATAATATATACTAGACTAATATTCGGAAGGTGACCAAAGACAATGGCAAAAATCGATATCGTGTCCGGCTTCCTCGGCGCCGGAAAGACGACGCTCATCAAAAAGCTCATCGCCGAGGGCTACGCGGGCGAAAAGCTCGTGCTGATCGAAAACGAATTCGGCGAGATCGGCATCGACGGCGGCTTTCTGCAGGACGCGGGCGTGACCGTGAACGAAATGAACTCCGGCTGCATCTGCTGCAGCCTCACCGGCGACTTCCGCGAGGCGCTGCGGATGGTCATTGCGCAGTATCAGCCCGACCGGGTCATCATCGAGCCGTCCGGGGTGGGCAAGCTCTCGGAGATCGTCGCCGCCGTGCAGACCGCAGGTGTCGACGGGCTGGAGCTGGGCGGCCTCACCACCGTCGTGGACGCCACCCGCGCAAAGCTTTATATGAAGAATTTCGGCGAGTTTTTCGATAATCAGGTGCAGTCCGCCAACTGCATCGTCCTGTCCCGTACCGGCGGCATGAGTGAGGAGAAGATCGCCCAGGCCGAGGCGCTGCTGCGGGAGAAGAATCCCGAGGCCGTCATCGTCTCCACCGACTGGAGCCAGATCACCGGCCGTCAGATCCTCGACGCCATCGAGCGGAAGAATACCGTCTCCGCCGAGCTGGAGGCGCTGCTGCGCGAGCATTTCGAGGAAGAGGACGAGGAATGCGACGATCCCGACTGCGCGTGCCATCATCACCATCACGACGATGATGACGAGCATGAGCATGAACACGAGCACGGTCATGAACACGAGCACGGTCATGAACACGAGCACGGTCATGAGCACGGGCACGATCATGAGCACGGGCACGGTCATGAGCACGGGCACGATCATCACCATGACCATGGTCATGAGCACCACCATCACCATCATCATGGACACGACGCGGACGAGGTGTTCCAAAGCTGGGGCGCGGAGACCGCGAAGAAATATGACGCGGCCGCGATCGACGCGATCCTTTCCTCGCTGGGTGAGGAGGAGAAATTCGGCTTCATCGTGCGCGCCAAGGGCTATGTCGCCGCGCCGGACGGCACATGGGTGCATTTCGACTATACCCCGGGGGAGAAGGATATCCGCACAGGCCCGGCCAATATTGCGGGGCGCGTCTGCGTGATCGGCGCGAACCTGCGCGAGGACGCGGTAAAGGAGCTGTTCGGGCTGTGAAGGACATTCCCGTTTATCTGTTTACCGGCTTTCTTGAGGCCGGAAAAACCAAGTTTATCCAAGAATCCCTGCAGGATCGCCGCGTGAACGACGGCACCCGCACGCTCCTGCTGCTGTGCGAGGAGGGCATCGAGGAGCTGGATCCCAGTCTGTTTGCCAGTCCGAACGTCTATGTGGAGACGGTGGAAAACGAGGAAGACCTCCAGCCGGAGCCGCTGCAAAGGATGCTCGACGCTCACAAATGCGAGCGCGTCATCGTGGAATACAACGGCATGTGGCAGCTCGGCACACTCTATGAGAAGATGCCGCAGAGTTGGGTGATCGCGCAGGAATACCTTTTCTGCGACGCGAATACCTTTGTGTCCTATAACGCCAATATGCGCCAGCTCGTGTACGACAAGCTGCGGAGCTGTGAGCTGGTGGTATTCAACCGCTGCGGCGAGGATATCGACCGTATGGAGCTGCATAAGATCGTCCGGGCGGCCAGCCGCCGGACGGATATCGCCTATGAGAAGCCGGACGGCTCGGTGGAATACGACGAGATCGAGGATCCTCTGCCCTTCGATCTGGAAGCGCCGGTGGTGGATATCGCCGACCGGGACTATGCGCTGTTTTACGCCGATCTCTCGGAGAGCTTCCGCAAATACGACGGCAAGACCCTGCGATATAAGGGCATGGTGGTGAAGAGCGCCCGCCTGCCGGAGGATTCCTTCATCTTCGGGCGGCAGCTCATGACCTGCTGTGTGAACGATATCCAGTTCACCGGCCTTGCCTGTACCTGGCCGCAGGCCAAGACCCTCGCCAAGGGTGAATGGGTGGTGCTGACCGGGCAGGTCAGCGTTCGCTGGCATCGCGCCTATGGGAAAAAGGGTCCGGTGCTCACCGTGAAGCACATCGAACCGTGCGACCCGCCGGAGCAGCCGGTGGCGACCTACTATTAATCCTACATAAGACAGGCTCGCCTTAGGGCGGGATGGTGAAATGCTTTGCCAAAGCTGAAGGATCGAAAAAAAATCAAGCGCCGCGCATGGCTCCGACTGCTGCTGGTCGTCTTGCTGGCCGCGGGGATCGCCACGGTGGTCAAGCTCACGGCGCAGCGGGCGGATATCCGGGAGGAAATGGCGCGGCAGGAGACGGGAACGCTGCTCGCGGCCGCGCCGGAGGAGGACGATGCGCCGGAGGAGACTCGGGCGCCCGCCGCCCCCGCCCCGACCCGGGATCCCGCGCTGCCGGACGTGGATACCTCGGACTGGAACCTGCGTCTAGTCCGCAGCGACGGGCCGTTTCTGGAGCCGGATTTTGAGCCGGCGCTGCTGGATATCGAGCGGGGCGAGCGGTTCGACAGCCGCGCCGCTGCGCCGCTTCTGATGCTGATCGCAGACGCCCGCGCGGCGGGCTATGAGGTGTATGTCTGCTCCTGTTACCGCTCGTATGAGGTGCAGTATTCCATCTATTGGAACCATGTGGCGGATTACCAGAAGGAGGGCATGACCTTCGAGGAGGCCGAGGCCGCCACGCGGATCGCTGTGAATTATCCCGGCGGCAGCGAGCATCAGCTCGGTCTGGCGGCGGATATCCTCGAATCCCCCCAGCAGGAAATGGAGCCATGGATCGGCGGGACCGGCCTCATGCTGTGGCTGGAGGAGCATTGCGCGGATTACGGCTTCATCATCCGCTACCCGGAGGACAAAACCGATATTACCGGCGTGGAATACGAGCCATGGCATCTCCGCTATGTGGGGACGGCCGCCCGGTATATCATGGAGCATGACCTGTGCCTCGAGGAGTTTCTGGCGCTGTACGAGTAAGCAAATCCCTAAAAATACATCATCTGAAAGGAAAGGACACCATGAAGAAGCTCACAAGAACTCTGGCCATTGTGATGGCGCTCTGCTTCGTGCTCTCCCTCGGCGTTTTTGCCAGCGGCGATCCCAGCGGAGCCTCCGGCGGCAGCTTCGCCCAAGTGGACGATACGCATTGGGCGGGCGATTCCATCACCATCCGTTCCGTGGAGATCGCGGACGCCTTCGCGGACTATGTGGACGCGACCCAGTTCTGCAATGTCTCGAAGATCGTCTATGACGGCGGCGAGATCGACGTGGACAGCGACGCCTATGTGGCCATCCTCACCGTGGACGGCGTGCAGGTCGATCTGTATAACGCCGAAAACGTCACCTACACCGGCGACGTCGTTCTGACCCTCGCGGCGAAGGGCGCCTCCGCCAACGCCGGCAACTCCAAGTTCGGCGACGATGCGGGCAGCCTGATCGGCTCCTTCTATTACACTGCGGCGGCGTATTATGACGAGAACGGCTATCAGGCTGCCAACTCCGTCGAGGCTGCGCAGGGTGGCGCCGCCATCACCGACAGCAGCGTTTCCGGCATGACCTATGATTCCGAGGGCGATTACTTCTCCGCCGTGTATGTGAACGGCGGCAAGGTGGATATCACCGATTCCGAGTTCACCGCCTTCGGCAAGGGCGGCGACGATTTCACCGGCCAAGGCGCGGCGGTCATCGCCAGCGGCGAGGCTCTCGTCACCATTTCCGACAGCGTGTTCACCTCCGGCGGCGCTCTCCGCTCCGCGATCTGGTCCGGCGGCAGCGCGGCGGTGGACGTTATCAATACCGTCGTCCAGACCTATAACGACGAGGATCTCGTTGCCTACAGCCCGGATGATAACTTCGCCACCCCGATGATGCAACAGGTTCCCTTCGCGCTGGGTCTCACCGGCAATATCCGCGCCACGCTCGACTGCGGACAGGCTGCCATCACCTTTAAGGACTCCCTCATTTCCTCGAACGGCTGGGCAGTCCTCTCCACCGACTCCGGCAGCGGCACGCTGGTGGCGACCGATACCGTGGCCGTCCTCGGCTATGTCGAGCCGGTGCAGGCGGGCTCCACTTATGACGAGACCTATACCGTGAACGGCGTGGAATACGGCGTCAGCTACGGCCGCGTCGGCAAGGATTCCGGATACATCGCCTACTGCGACGGCTTTACCGATTCCGCTTACGGCGGACGCTGGTTCGCCCCGGATTATCTCATCATCATCACCGGAGGCAAGGTTACCATCGGCGCCTCCGACGCCGGCCGCTTCTATGGCTGGAGCGACCGCATCGGCTTCATGAGCCATCAGACCGGCTCCAGCACCCTGCTGGATATCTCCGAGTCCGACTTTGACGTGGCCGATACCTTCCTCATGATCAAATCGAAGGGCGGCAACGGCGAGACCATCAACCTGCGGGATGTGACCGTGGATCTTACGGCGGAGAGTCCTTGGGGCGGCAGTCTTCTTGAGGTCATCGACTCCGACGACCTCGGCGGCGGCCCCGGCGCTACCACCTTCACCGTCCCCTACGGCACCTATGACGAGTATCTGACCGCCGAGGGCAACGGCGCCGGCGGCGTCACTACGCTGAATATCACCGATTCCGCCCTCTCCGGCAATGTCTTCAACAGCGTCGGCAGCCAGACCGGCAGCCAGACGAAGTTCAAAAACGATTCCATCGCGGTGAATCTGACAGACGCCTCCCTCACCGGCGCAGTCAGCTCGGCCTATGCCGCCCATTGCACCGACGACGGCACCATGCTCACCGGCACCATCACCGTCGATTCCTACGGCCGCGAGGGAACCTACGACTACCTCTCCATCGGCCGCCTTCTGAGCTTCGCTGCGCCCACGGTGAATAACCCCGTGAGCCTGTCGCTGACAAATTCCACATGGAACGTCACCGGCCTGAGCTACCTCGCCTCCCTCACCGTGGACGGGACGAGCGTCGTGAACGGCGACGTGTATCAGAACGGGCAGAAGCTCGCGCTTGCCGCCGGCACCTATGAGAATGTCGTGGTCGTTCCCGCCGGGGCGGACGTCGTGGCGGCCATGCAGGTCGGCGAGGCGCTGATCGCCGACGCGGCGGCCAAGGGCGTCGTTCCCGCCGATATGTCCTCCCTTGTCGCCAATGTGGACATGGGCGGCTCCGGCGAGGCCTCCGGCGGCGCCTCGTAATCTCCGCAGCATCTATAAACCGAGGGGTTCGGCCATTGCCGAACCCCTTTTGTTATTAGGATGCCCCCGATCCGCGATCGGGGGCATCGGCATTATTTCTTTTTGACCGCGGCCATCAGCTCATCGAAGAGCGGCACGCCCTCGACGCTCTTTTGGGCGAATACCGGGCCGAGAGCGCATTGGGTGCCCACCGGGCCGGGATAGACGGTGTTGAATTCGACGCAGATGGGACGGCCGTCCTCGCCGACGGTGAAATCCCACGCGATCAGCCCGTAGCCGGGATAATTCTCATGGGCGGCGGCGGCGCTGCGCTTCATCTCCTCATACGCGGGGATGCGGCCTTGGATGGGGATGCCGCGGCAGGTGTCATAAGCGTAGTAGTTGTCCACGTCCACGGCATGGGGCAGGATCGTGCCGTCCTCCGCGAGGGCGATGGAGAGATAGGCGTTTTTGCCGATGCTCTCATGGTCGCAGAAGGCGCCGGGCGCACCGATGCGCAGGATGCCGCCGAGGACATACACATGCCCGCGCCAAAACAGCGTGTTGATACGGATGGCATTCACCGAGGAGGGATTGAAATACGCAAGCGATTCATGCTGGCGGATCAGCTCCTGCACGAGATAGTTCTGGGAGTAATCGAGCTGCGCAGCGAAATCCTCCGCCTGCACGGGCACTACGCCGGTGCCGTGGCCGGTGTCCGTCGAATGCTTGAAGACGAGCCGGTCATGACCGCGAAGCTGGTCAAGCGCTGCCGCCGCGGGGATGTGCCGCCGCTTTGCGTCGTAGTATTCCCCGTGGATGCGGTAGAGCAGCGTTTTCGGAAACGTCATGCCGGGCATGAACAGCTCGCTGTAATTCTTATCCGAAAACAGGGTGCCGAAGCCGTCGCTGTTGCTGCGGTGGTTGAGGGGATTGAGCATCGGAAGGATGAGGGTGCGAAACGGCGCTTCTGTAATGAAGCAGCGGGTATTCTCGGTGGTACCGGCCATGTTTTTGAAAAGCTTGCAGCCCCAGCGATCCCGGGGCCGGATCTCGGCGAGCTCCGCCGCGGTCAGCGGCGCCCATTCGGGATGGGCGCGGCAGACCTTCTTTTCCCAGCGCAGCAGGTCGCGGTTGTGATAAGCCAAGCGGTATTGATCGACGGCATGATAGGCAAAGGTGGATAGCTCGAAGGCCATGACGGATCTCTTCCTTTCTGTTACGTCCGGCGGGGGATCAGGTTTTTGACGGAATCCAGCAGAAAGCGAAATTCCGTGGTGCGGCAGAAGCAAAGGGCAAAGAAGACGCTGGGGACGGCGACACATACGCACCCCCGGAGCAGAAGACCGACCACGCCGGCCAGCGAGATCCTGCCGCAGATCAGCCATGCCGCGGCGCCGGCGGCCAGCGCGACGGCCTTATACAGGAGGTTGCGCAGATAATAGGCCTTAGGCGACGTTTTGAGGGCGTATTTATAAATAATGAGAGGATCGAAAATGAGGTTCGTGGTAAGTCCCGCTACGATGGTGCTGACGACGCAGCCCGCGATGCCGAGATACGGCACGAGGAGGATCGAGAGCAGGACGTTTATGAGGATGCTGGCGATGGGGCGGCGCTTCATCTGCTGGAAAAGCCCCATGGCGTTGCGGAAGATGCCGCAGGTGTTCTGCTGGCCGATGATATAGATCTCGATGCCCACCAGCACGGCCACCGGCGTGGGAATGACAGTACCGTTATAATTCCAGCTTGTGACGACATAGGAGGCGTCGCCCAGCCAGAGGGGGAGAAACTCGTCCGCCAGCACGGCGACGCCGATGGCGCCGATGCTGTAGATCCATACGGCGGCAAAATTCACGACGCGGAAGCCCAGCCGCGACCATTCGAGGTTGCCGGTGGAGTGCAGGCTGCCGAGAGACGCCTGTATGGAGGTGAGGAAGGTATATAGGATCGAGCGGACCGCCTGCCGGATGGAGGAATAGCCGTAGTAGATGCCGACAGCGTTCAGGCCGAGCAGCGCGGACAGGACGATGTTGTCCGACCCGCCGATGATGACGGCGCAGGCCGAATAGAGAAACAGCGCCGAGCAGTCCTTGAAAAACTCCTTCAGCTCCTCGCGGGAGATGTTCGCCTCGGTTTTGTCGTTTACGAAGGGATATTTCCTGTCGCATACGATCGCCCAGACGACGTTCTGCAGCAGAGCAAAGAAAATCTGTACGCACAGGTAGACGATGAAATTTCGGAAGAAAATGAGCGCCAGCATCTGGCAGACGCTGTTTGCGATGGTGATGGCATAGCCGATGACCGTGAGGATATAGGTCTTCTGATTTGCCTGCACGAAGGCGGATTTATAGGCGAAGACCCAGTAGGAGCCGGCGGTGTTGAACAGATAGAGCAGATAGACGAAGACGCCGTTGAGACCGAGCTCCGAGAGAACGTAATAGTCCTTAACAAGCTTCGGCAGCAGCGGGATGAGGCAAAGACCGAGGCCGAAGATGACCGAGCCGATGATGAGATACGCCTTCCGATAGAGCTTCAAAAGCACCAGAATCCGCGGCCGGTCGTTTTCCTCGATGGGCTTATAAAGCTTGAAAACGATGGCGGAGCCGAAGCCGAGATCCGCCAGCGAGAGCATGGAGAGGATGTTCGTAAAATATCCCTCGATGCCGAGAAAACTCAGCCCTAGCTGGCGCGTGAATACTGAGCGGGTGACGAAATTCAGCCCCACGACGATCAGCATATAGAGCAGGCTCGTGATGTAGTTGAAAAAGGAGTTCTGTGTTCTTGTCATAGAGAGGACGCTCCTGCGGCCTTTATCCGCGCGCTTTCTTGCCTTTGCGTTTTTCGATCCGGTCGCGGAACACGTCCGCCAGAACCTCGTCGGTCATATCGCCGAAGGTGGGGCCGCAGGTCTCTTGGTTCTGGTCGATATGGCAGTTGAATTCGATGAGAACGAGATCGCCGTCTTCGTCCACCGCGATATCCCAGCCGATGTACTTGAGGTGCGGCAGCTTCACCGCCAGCTCCATCACCAGCTTCTGGGCAGCGTCCCAGCTGGGGACGCGGATGCCTTCAAAGCGGAGGCCGTTTTCGTTTTCCTCCACATATTCGTCAACGCCGGAGACCTTGGTGGCGGCGAGGCGGTCAAGGGTCCCGTCGGGCAGGATGGTGCATTGATACCCGCCGGAGGAATAATTGTCCACCGGGCTTCCCTGATGGCCGACCCGCAGGATCGCGGAGAGAAGGTACGGCTTCTCATGGAAAACCATCGTGACGATGCGCATGGTGTTGAGGCTCGAATCGTTGA
The DNA here is from genome assembly GCA_905234855.1 of uncultured Oscillospiraceae bacterium. Lineage (GTDB taxonomy): Bacteria > Bacillota > Clostridia > Oscillospirales > Oscillospiraceae > CAJOIG01. Next base: position 55,748 of record CAJOIU010000006.1, on the reverse strand, counting down.
GCCGGGCAAGATCAGCATGCTGCTTCACAAAGCGCTGGATGATAAAATCCACGCCGCGGTAGGAGTCGAAAAGCGCTTCGATCGCTTCCGCCCCGTCCTCCGAGGAGAAGCTCTTCACATCGGAGCCGCCGCCCGTGTCGCAGGTGGGCTTTATGATGAACTTTCCGCCGGCAAGGCAGCGCCGAACGGCTTCCTCCCGGGAGAGCGGCGTAAAATCGTCGTCGGTATAGTGATCCGGGGCGTTGCCGTAGATGGTCGTGGCGAAATGCTTGCAGATCGTTTCCGGGCGCTTGACGGAGGGGAACAGCACGCTGTAGAGGTTCTTGTCCTCCATCACATGCTCATAGGACGGATCGTCGAAGTAGGTAATGATATTGCGGTAATGGATCGGGTTCGGGATATAGCGCGGATCGAGGCTGCCCGTCAGGTGGTACATATGCTTGCACCAAAGCCGCGGCGGCCGGACGCCGAACTGCCGCCAATAGGGTACGACTACCTTGCGGTAGTTTTCCCGGAATTCCTTCCCCGCCCGGTATTTCATCGTGCGGCGCAGGTTGCGCAGGTCGGCGAAGAAATTGTACACATCGAAGGGAAAGCAGTATATGAACTTATCGTATGCCTGTTGACGTTTCGTTCGCATGGCGCAGTCTCCTGTAGTTCATGATGTCTTTTGGATGAAATCCGTCAGACGCTTGAGAGCTCCGGGGCCGTCGAGCTGGATCACGTTGTTGCCGGGGTAGTTCACGTTTCCCTCGATGAGCTCCGCGCCGTCCTCCGTGACGGCGATATCCCAGCCCACATAGCCGATATGGGGAAGGATCGTCGCGGCGCGATGCACGGTTTCCAATACCTGCGCCCAATGCGGCACCGCGAAGCCCGGCATGATATGCCCGGTGGTGGGGTGGCGCAGTACGGGTCGTCCCTCGTGGTCATAGCCGCGGCCGGTGACGATGCCTGTTTCCAGATCGAGGGGATAGGCCACGCCGCCGTTGTGATAGTTGTCCACGAACTGTCCCGCGCCGCCGACCCGCAGACCGCCGCCGATGAGACAGATGTCGTCGTTTTTGCGGGCCGCGATCAGCCGGATCGTATTGACGGACGTGGGGTTCAGCGCCGCCATGGCGGGATGCTGCCGGATGAAGGTCTCCAGCAGGACGCTTTGGCTGCGGTATTCCTCCCAAAAGGCGGTCGGATCGATATCCTTGCTTTCGAAGCGCTGGATACCGTGTCCCTGCATCCCCCGGCATTCCTTCACGAGAAATGCGTCGGTGCTTTTCAGGAACGCAGCCAGCTCCTCCGCGGTGCATTCCGGCGCATACAGCCAGCGGCGATGGACGAAGGGCGCGAAGTTCCGATTGAAGAGGTGTTTATCGGAGATCTCGAGGTAATCCTCCTCCGTCATGTCGATGTTGAGCTGATCGCTGTAGGCCTCCATCTCATGCTGCAGCAGGTATTCCCGCACCAGCAGCGAGGAACGCTCGTATAAGCGCAGGCTGCGGAACTCGTTGACCTCCGCGCGCTTGGTGATATAGCACCGCAGGAAGGAGCGGAACAGCCGGGACACAGGATAGCCTGTCGTCTCGGACAGCTCCGAAAGCACCTTGCGTATCTCGCCGATATATTCGATGGGCGTCATGCCTTGTCCTCTTTCTTTCCGTAGATCGCCCGCAGCACCGGCTCTGTCATATCCCCCAAGGTGGGGCCGCAGGTCTCTTGATTCTGGCCGAGCTGGCAGTTGAACTCTACCAGCACCACGTCGCCCGTTTCGTCCACCGCGAAGTCCCAGCCGATGTACTTCAGATGGGGCATATATTCGCACAGACGCAGCGCAGCGGCGCTGATCTTGTCCCAGCAGGGGATCGTCAGCCCCTCAAAGCGGATGCCCCGGTCGGTCTCGTCCACATATTTCTCTATGCCCGCGTAGTGGGTATAGGCCGTGCTGTCCAGTGTTCCGTCCGCCGGATGCACGGTGACCTGATAGCCGCCCTGCGAGACGTTGTCCACCTCGCTGCTGCCCGCGCCGATGCGGAGGATGGAGGTGAGGATGTACGCCTTGCCCTCGAAATACATGGTGTTGACCCGCAGGGTATTGAGGCAGCCGGGGTTAAAATGCGCCATGGCAGGATGCTGACGCACGACCTTCTGCACGATATAGTCACTGCTGTCAAAGGAGGCGAGCAGCGTCTCCACCGCCTCGCGGCCGTCCTCGCCGGAGAAAAAGCGAATGCCCTTGCCCTGCCCCGTGTCCACCGTGGGTTTTACGATAAATCGGCCGGGCGCAAGGCAGCGGCTGAGGGCTTCCTCCCGGGACAGGGACGTGAAGTCGTCCTCGGTATACCGCCCGTCGATATGCTTGAAGACGGTCTCCGGCCGTTTGACGCCGGGGAACATCAGCGCGTGCAGGTTTTTGTCCACCAGCGGGCGGATATACATATCCTTGTCAAAAAACGGGATGACCTTCCGCAGATGGATATCGTCCGGGATGAGCCGGGGGTCGAGGCCGCCGTGCATCTGATAATAGCGCTTGAACCAGAGCGGGCGGACGCGCACGCCGAACTGCGCCCAATATGGGCGGACGTTCTGCCGGAAATTGTCCCAGAAGACCTTGTCCGGCCGGAAGCCCCGCAGAGCGCGGCGAGCCGAGGCGTTCAGAGCAGCGGCCTTCACCCAGCTTTCGAGGCGGTAGTATACGCGATCATAGATCCGGCGGCCTGCGGCATAGTTCATGAACGGGTTCTCCTTCCGAATACGTCTTCCAGCACCGCGTCCGTCAGCTCGCCGAAGGTGGGGCCGCAGGTGCCTTGGTTCTGGCCGGGGATGACGTTATACTCAATGAGCGTCGGCTCCCCCTCCGGGTCGACGCCGATGTCCCAGCCGAGGATGGCGAAATGGGGCATTTTCAGCGCGGCGTCCCGCACGGCGGCGATCACCCGGTCGAAGGAGGGGATCTGCACGTTCTCGAACCGGCGGACGAGCTCGGCCTTCTCCTCCGCTGTCATATGCGCCATGCCGTTGCTGGCGGGATGCGGGTCGAGGCGTCCGTCCGGCAGGATCGTGAGCTGGAAGCCGCCCTGCGCGAAATTGTCCACCTCGCTCTTGCCGCCGCCGACCCGCAGGATCGCGGAGAGGATATGCACCTCGCCGCGGAACAGGAAGGTCATGATGCGGATGGTATTGAGCGAGCTGGGGTTGAGCGCCGCGAGCACCGGATGCTGCGCCAGCTTCTCCTGTACGATGAAATTGCGCTTATACTGCCGGAAGAGCGAGCGCAGCTCCTCGTCCGTGACGCTGTCCGTGTCGAAGAAACGGATATTGTGTCCCTCGCCGCTGCCGACAGAGGGCTTTATCAGCACCCGCCCCCGGTCATGGCAGCGGGCGATGGCCTCCTCCTCGGTCAGCGGGGAGAGATCGTCCGCGCAGAAATGCCCGGCGACGTTTTTGACCACGGTGACCGGGCGGCGGATCTCCGGTACATAGACGTTATGCATGCATTTGTCCTGCAGCGCCTGTGCGAACAGGACGGTATTGAAATGGGGAACGATCCGGCGATACCAGAGGTTGCCGGGGATAAAGCGGGGGTCGCCGCCCCAGAAGCGGAACCAGTATTTTTTCGGCACACCGACGCGGAACTGCCGCCAATAGGGGCGGATCGAGGTTTTGTATTCGGCGTCCAGCCCGGGCGCGGGTTCGGCTCCGCGGGCCCGCTTCCGCATGCCGCGGGCGGCGTTTATGGCCAGCAGACCTACGTCGATCCCCATATAGATCCCGTCATACAGCGGGCGCAGCTTACTGCTCATAACGGTTTGTCTCCTTCTCTTTCTCCGGCGCGTTGATCGTTTCGCGGATCTCATACTGGGGCATATCGCTCACGGTCATATAGATGCGGCCGATGTATTCCCCGCACAGGCCGAGGATGAACATGATGACGCCGCCGATGATGAGCTGGAGAGCGATGCTGGTGGTGTAGCCGACGGGGACGGAGGGATTGATGAGCTTTTTGACGATGACCACGATGGTGTAGACGAAGCCAGCCAGCGCGCATCCGCCTCCGAGATACGAAGCGAAGCGCAGCGGCACCGTGGAGAAATTCGTAAAGCCCGTCAGCCACAGGTTCAGAAGCTTCTTCAGCGTATAGTTCGATTTGCCGGCCAGCCGGTCGCGGTGCTCCAGATCCACATTGGCGACCCTGCGCACGACATGGGAGAGATAGCCCCCCATGGACGGGAAGGGGCTTTTGTATTTTTTCAGCGCCTCTACCGAGACCCGGTTGAGCGCGAGATAGCTGGAAATGGAGATGCCCTTCGGCTTGGAGCCGTTCAGCTCCAGCATCTTTGAGTTCATCCAGCTCGTGAAGCGCTTGAAAAGCGAGTGCTTTTTATGGGGGAACCGGGCATAGACGAGATCGCTGCCCTCCATTACCTTATCCACCAGCTTGAAGATCTGGTCGGCGGGATGCTGTCCGTCGTCGTCCATATACACCAGCACGTCCCCTGTGACATAGGGCAGCGCGGCCATTTTTGCCGTGGTTTGGCCGAAGTTGCGCGAGAGGTTCACGCCGATGATCTTCGGATCGGCGCTGCAGAGAGAGGCGATCACGTCGAAGGTGCTGTCGTCCGGGTAATCGTTCACCAGAATGATCTGATAATCATACCCCTCCCGCTTGCTGAGCGTGTTTCGGATCTCGTTGACGACCGAGGGGATCGTCAGAGCGGATTTATAGCAGGGGATGGCTACGGAAACGGTAATCATAGCAGTTATTCAACCTCGATCTTGATTTGGGTAAGGATCTCGTCGATGCGGTCGAGGCACTCCTGCGCCGTCTTGCCCGAGACGATGACCTGCCCGATACGGTCCTTGGCGTTCGTGAATTTGTTGATGGTGTCGCCCTCCTTGATGATGAGGGTGAGATCATACACATGCTCGTCCATGGGGACGGTGTTTTCGATGCGCTTCACCACGCCGGACTTCTCTGAGAGAAGCATCCGGGAGGCGTTTGCCACGGCCTTGCCGTCCCGGGCGTTAAAGATGGCGAGCGGATCGTCCCCCATGGCCATAGCGGCGATCATCTTGAAATAGTCCATGCCGTAGTAGATGCTCACCAGCTCCACCAAGGCGGTGGCGCCCGCGCGGCCGGTCAGCTCGATGACGTAGATCTTCCCATCCCGCTCGATGAGATCGATGTTCACCGCGCAGTTGTCGAGACCGAGGGCACGGATGGCCTTCTCGGACTGCTCCTTGGCAGCTTCGATAACGCTCTCGCTCGCGTCGATGGGAACATAATGGCCGATGGGAACGGCTGTCTTGCTCATATAGGTGTTATCGCCGTGGGGCAGGACAAACACGATCTCGCCCTTGTATACGAAGGCCTGCGCGCCGAGCTCGTTGCCCTCGATAAATTCCTCCACGATGCAGTAATCCCGACGGGTCAGGCGCATGGCCTCGTCGAAGGCGGCGAAGGCCTCCTCCGCCGTGCGGCAGATATACACGCCCTTGCTGCCCTGAAGATCCACGGCCTTCACGACGACCGGGAGCACGAGCTTGCCAAGGGCTTCCCCGAGGCTCTCCCGGCTCGTTACCTGATAGCAGCGGGCGGTGTTGACGCCCGCGTCCATAAAGGCGTTTTTCATCTGCCACTTATCAGCGCTGCGGATGGCGGCGGTCTCGCTCAGTCCGGGATAGCCCAGCTTCTCGCAGGCATAGCCGAGGGCGCGCACGCCCGTGTCGAGGCAGCAGGTGGCGATGCCGTCCGCGTGGAAATCCTTCGCCGCCTGCAGCACCTCCTCGGGGCTGGAGATATCGGCATAGGCGACCTCGTCGGCGCACGAGAAGCCGGGATAATCCCCGGGGATGCTGCAGACGACGGTGCGATAGCCCATCTCCTTCGCGGCGTTTATGAGCTGCGCCTGCGGGAAGCCGGCGCCCAGTACCATGAGCTTTTTCATAATGTTCGATCCTTTCTTTATGTTTAAAATACAGGATTTTCGGTTCAAAGCGGCTCCGCGGTGATCCAGTAACCGTGGCGGTTGGAGCTGTCGGTCACGGCCTCGGAGAGGGCGTCCTCGTCGCATTCGGCGCGCCATATGGTATCCGGCGCGGCGCGGCGGAGCGCGTCGAGCGCCTCGCGATCCTCGCGGGTAAAGATGAAGCGGATGGAAGCCTTGGCGGGGGCGCGCTTCGGCGTGAGATCCGGCTCGCGGCCGCAGGCAGCGTCGATCACCATGGCGGTGAAATCCAGCCCGGTGGAGAGGTACACAAGGTCGGAGCCGATGCAGTCACCGCCCATGCGCGCGCCGATCTCGATGATGCGCGCTTCGCCCTCCGGCGTGAGCTTGAACTCCGCGTGGCTCGCGCCATAGCGGATCTGCAGCGCATCGAGGGCGCGGCGGATCTGCGCCTTCACCGCCTCCTGCGCCTCGAGCGGGATGTCGGAGGGCTCTTCGTGTCCCGTCTCGATGAAATGGGGCGCGCCGGTGGTGAATTTTTTTGTCAGCGCGAGAATGTGATGCTTGCCCTCGAAGGATATGCCCTCGCAGCTATATTCGGGGCCGTCAATATATTCCTCGATGACGGCGCGCTTTTCGAAGGAGCTTTCGATGGCCTGCGGTACGGCGGCGCACAGCGCGGCGTAATCCGATACCTTGAAGATGCCGCGGCTGCCGGAGCGGTCGGTGGGCTTCACGATCATGGGATAGCGCATGCCCGCCAGCTCCGCCTCGGAGGGAGCAGCGGAAACGCATCGATAGCCCGGGCAGGCCACGCCCGCGGCCTCAAAGGCACGCCGCATCTCGAATTTATTGGTGGCGACGGTGTCCGTGATCTCAGGATTGCAGGGCTTTCCCAGCTTCCGCTGGATATAGTTCACGGTATGCGTGGCAAGGTCGGAGCCGATGGAGCAGCAGGCTTCTATGCCGATGGCGCGGCATTCCTCCCAGATGGCCTCCTTCTCTACGATGCTGATGGGGTGGAACACATCGGCGGTGGTCTCGCCGACGGCGCCCGCCTCCCAAGCGAAGGCGTGGACCTCGTAGCCCAGCTCCTGCGCCTTGAGGATCAGCGGGTTCTGAAACTCGTTCGCGCCGATAACGGCGAGTTTTTTTTTGTTCATTCCGCGGCCTCCGTAAGCGCATAGGCATTCGTGGTGTAGAGGGTGCGATCCTCCTCACGGAGGACGTTCATCCGGGCGGCGGCGCCGGCGGGGGCAAATTCGTAGGTCTCTCCGTCGATGACCTGCGTGCCGGTGAGCGCCTGCCCGTCCCGGAAATAATAGGTCATGCCGTCCTGCTCATACCAGCCGCCGCGGCCGTCGGCGGGGCGGATCCGCGTCAGATCGTATACGAAGATGTTCGAGGTGAGGCTCGCGTCCATCGCGGCCTGTACGGGACCGTTGTCCAGCGTCAGATATTGCAGCACGAAAAGGATCATGCCGGGGTTTTCGCACATAAACCGAACGTCGTCCCGGAAAAAGGCGTCCGCATATCGGCGGTTCGACGAGGCGGTGACGCCCGTGCCGCCCCAAAGGGACATGTTGTCGGGATATGTCCCGCCGTGGAAGGGATCGAGGTTCTGCTCGAAGAAGTTCGTCACAAAAAAGATATCGGGATGGTCGAAGGCATATTCCTCCGTGGCCCATTGGCTCTCAAAGACCATGGCGCGGTCAGCGTAGTCCTTGCTGTAAGGCACGTTCCGCACTGACTGCCGGGCAAAAACGCAGATCGAAAGCACCAGCACGGCGCATACGCCGATAAGAGCACAGCGTCCTCCCCGAGACATCGGCCGCGGCTCCTCCGGCGCGGAGAGCGCCATCAGCAGCAGCGCGGTGACGGCAGGCAGCGCTATCACGAGGAAGGCTCGGATCGGGAAGCGGCCGTCCATCACAAGATATAGCGACAGCAGGAACGCTCCGCCCATGGTGCAGACGGCGCACAGAAATTCCGGCCAGTATTTCCGCCCATACCGCGTAAAAGCGGCGGCGCAGAGCAGAAGCAGCGCCATGGCGATCAGCGCGCGCGTGCGCATCCGCGTGCTTTCGGCGATGGAAGTGAAAAGCTCCGACAGGCTGTCCGGCAGCGATTTCGCCGTTTCCGCCGCATCGGAAAGCGTATCGCTGCCATACATCTCCGTGATGGTGCGGAAGGTGTCGGTATTGATGCGCTCGTCCATGAAATACCAGTTGCGCAGCAGCAGACTCAGCTCCGGCGGCAGTCCCGCCGCTTCAAGCTGTTCATCCGATAGACCGCCGATGAGGTAGTCCATGACCATGGAGCGGTAGTATTCGGCGTTGGAATAATCGGAACCGGCGGAGAGGGAGTTTTCCCGGATGACGGAGCGGGAGACGCTGATGAGCGCGAACACCGCCAGCACCGAGGCGCAGATGGCAAGCAGGCCGCCCTTCCAATGCCCATCCCGCCGCAGCAGGAGCCGAAGCGCCTGATAGGCGGCGGCAAGACCCCAGAAGCACAGCAGGCATTGCCCGGTGGCGTAGCGCTGGAGGTAGCACAGCAGCATGAGGACGACGCCCGCGATATCCGAGGCGATCCGTCCGGCGCGGCGCTCGATATCGCTCCGGCAGAGCATGAGCGCGACGGCGGCGGAGCCGACGATGGCGGGGGTCACGGTGAAGGACAGCTCCGAGAGCGAGTAGGCGAACACACCCGCGCAGAGCAGCGCGTGGATCATAACGCCGCAAAGCACCGGCCAGCCGCGGCGGGCGGTTTTCAGCAGCACGCAGCGCCCGATGACCGTGAGAGACAAGGCGATGGCGGCGATATGGTAGCCCGCATACCACCAGCCCTCCGGGTCGATGCGGTAGAAAAGCGACAGCAAGCCGCAGAACAGGATGTTCGAGAAAGTCCCCACCGCGGAGCGCAGGCCGTTTTCCGGAATCTCCGCGATGGCGCGCATGACAAAGGTATCGTCGTTCGTCATGAAGCTCGTGACGGTGATCCGCATCGCCCAGAGAACAAAAAGTCCCGTCACGGCGGCGGAAATCAGCCAGCGCGCGCCGTCCTTCCGATACGCTTCGTTCATCCGGCGGCGCAGTGCCTTGCCCCGCAGGGTCAGATACAGCGCGAAACAGCCGAGAACGCCGATGAGCAGCGCGGCGAGCCTGCCTGCTTGGGGCTGCCCCTCCGCCAGCAGGGAAAAGAGTGTCTCCGGGCGGAGATCGACCCGGCGCTCCAGCATGGATACGACCGTCCAATCGACGGCAAGCGCCGAAAGCACGGCCAGCCCGAAGTCCGTCAGCAGCTCTGCCGCCCCGCCGCCCCGCCGGAGGCGGCCGATACACAGGAGCGCGGCGAGAACCAGTCCCGCCAAGGCGGCTCCCCAAAAGATCAACATGGCCATAGTCGGTGAAACCTTTCCTTAGGCGTAAAACGCCCGCACGGCCTCGATCACGGTATGCACGTCGTCGTCCGTTATGCCGTAATACATCGGCAGCCGCACCAGCCGGTCGCTCTCGGCGGTGGTGAAGCGATCCTCCCCGTGGAAGCGGCCGAAGCGCTGCCCGGCGGGGGCGGAATGGAGCGGGACATAGTGGAACACGGCGTTCACGCCCCGCTCCTTCAAATACGTGATGAGGGCGGTTCGCTCGGCGAGATCCTTCGTCTTGAGCCAGAACATGTGGGCGTTATGGATGCACCCCTCGGGGATATACGGCAGGACGATCCGTCCGGCCTCCGCCAGCGGCGCGAGGCCATCCCGGTACAGCGCCCAAGCGTGCAGACGCGCGTCGTTGATCGTGTCCGCGATCTGGAGCTGCCCATAGAGATACGCGGCGTTCAGCTCGCTGGGCAGGTAGCTGGAGCCGTAATCGACCCAAGTGTATTTATCCACCATGCCCCGGAAGAACTGGCTGCGGTTCGTGCCTTTTTCCCGCAGGATCTCGGCGCGGCCATCGTCGTCACGGATGAGCAGCGCGCCGCCCTCGCCCATGGAATAGTTTTTCGTCTCATGGAAGCTCAAGCAGCCGAAATCGCCGATGGCGCCCAGCGCCTGTCCTTTATAGGTGCTCATGGCGCCCTGCGCGGCGTCCTCCACTACCTTGAGGCCGTGCCGCCGGGCGATATCCATGATCTCGTCCATGGCGCAGGCGACGCCTGCGTAATGCACGGCGCAGATGACCTTCGTTTTCGGTGTGATCGCGTCCTCGATGAGCCGCTCATCGATGTTCATCGTGTCGGGGCGGATGTCCACGAACACGAGCTTTGCGCCGCAGAGCACAAAGGCGTTCGCGGTGGAGGAAAAGGTATACGACGGCAGGATCACCTCGTCCCCCGGCTCCAGACCGCACAGGATGGCGGCCATTTCCAGCGCGTGGGTGCCGCTGGTGGTGAGGAGCGCCCGGGCGGTGCCGGTCTTCTCCTCCAGCCATGCGTGACATTTTTTGGTGAACGCGCCGTCGCCGGAGATCTTATGGGAGGCGATGGCTTCCCGGACACAGGCCTCCGATTCCGGGCAGACGGGTGGGACATTGAAAGGAATGAACATATCGTATCTCCTTTTGGGTGGTCGTTATCCGAAGCGGATCATGGAACCGCGTGTTATCAGCAGGAGTATGGGGGCGATATACAGGAAGCCGGCGGCGGCCAGCATGACGGCGCCGAAAAGACCCTGCGCCGCGGTATATGCCCACCGGGGCGGCGTGACGGTCATCCGTCGCCGCAGGACGAGCCATGCGGCGCACAGCAGGATGCCCGCCAGCGAAATACAAGTTTCCGCGTCGAGCTGCAGGGGCGCGGCGCCCCGCGCGAGAGTCACGGTGTTTTCGCCTTTTTGAAGAGGGATGCTCAGCATCGTTCCGGCGGTGCGCTCCGGCGAGACGGGGCTGCCGTTCACCGTGCAGCGCCAGCGGAGGCTGTAGGTCAGCGGAAGAAACAGCCGCATGCCGTTCTCCGCCGCCGTCAGCGTGAGGGTCATTCCGTCGCCGTCATTGGCGGCGGTCATGGCGGGATCGCGCCGCGCATCCCCGGCAAAGCGCTCGATGAGATCGCACCGCAGCGCGGTCAGCGTCAGCATGTCTTCCGTGATGTCCCCGACCGACAGGAACGTCACGGTCACCGTGCCGCTGTCGAAGCGGCCGAGATAGAGAAGATTCGAGTTGAAGGCGGCGGGATAGATGGTGTTTTCGGTGTTTTGATACGTCGGCACGGGAATACTGCGCCCGTCCGCGGCGATATTCACCAGCACGGCGTCGGCGGCAAGGTAGAGGAACGACGCCTCGTCCAGCGGTACGGTGAGCGTATACGTCTTCATGCCCTCGCCCTCGGCGGTCAGAGCATAGGGCGGCGCGGCTGCCAGCGCCTCCTCGGAGCCAGTGAACGCCGCGTACAGCGTGTTGAGCCGCCCAGGCAGCGTAAGCTCGTCAAGATAGCCGTCCAGCGCGCCATCGGGGAACTGGAGCCCGATCACGCCGGGATAGCGGGCGCGGCTTATGCGGATGCCGTCCACGACCGTATCGGTGGGGATATAGAGCGATTCGTCCGGCGCTCCGGCGGTGAGGATGGTATCCACCCCGAGCAGCCTGTCGGAAAAGACCGTTCCGCCCACGTCAAGGATGCGGATATAATTGACAGTATACCCCAGCTCCCGGAACATGCCGAGCCGCAGCGCGGAGTTGGCGGAATTGACGCTCGCCAGCGAGCTTACGCCCGCGATGGCGGGATACCCGGCGTTCAGGCTGCTGTCCGCATTTTTGAAGCGGGAGAGCGGCGACAGCTCCTGTTCGGAGAAGTATTCATAGAGGCTGTCCGCCGTTTCGATGTAGGCCGGGTCGTATTCCCGGGTGGTGGTATGGTCGTCGCTCGGCGCGAGCAGGCCACAGGCGTTCGTTCCGAGCTGGAGCAGCAGCGCGGCAGCGATGAGCCCCATGCCCAGCCGCCGGTTTTTCAGCCGCAGAAGCAGAAGATACAGCGCGATAAGAAGCAGGCCGCAGCCAGCGTACAGGGCGAAATAGCTCAGCCAATACCGCTTCGCGCCCAGCGCCGTGAGAAAGCACGCGCCGTATTCGCGGAAATAGGCCGTCAGCCGCGGCTCAAGGAACACGAGGATCGCTGCGATGCCTGCCGCGCCCGTCAGCCGAAGCGAGTCGAGCCGCTTTTCCCCTTCTGGCGCGGGTCGTGCGGCCTCCCGCTCCAGCGCGAGACCTGCCGCGGCGATCAGCGTCGCCGGGAGCATATAGCCATAGCGCATGGGGAAGAAATTATATCGGCCAAAGTGCCATGCCGCGTCGATGTTCGTAAAAACCATAGGCAGGGCGAGCGCGCCGAGGAGAAAGGCGAAAAACCGCGCCGTGCCGCGCCGTCGCGCCCACTCCTCCGGGGGCAGCAGCCGCCCGCGCCGGCCTGCCCGCAGCAGGATGGCAAGCAGCAGCGCCGTACCAAGCAGCATGAGGAGCGTATGGCGGGTGTTCGTGATGTCCCATGTGCTGATGCCCGCCAGCAGCCCGGTGTCGAGGTTCGACTGGAAGCGGGAGGTGCCGGTGAGAACCGCGGAGTCGGCCAGCCATGAGCGGGCGCATACGGCATATCCCGCCGCTGTGCTCAGACCGAGACGCAGCAAGCGGTCGCCCCGCTGCTCCCGCGGCAGCACGAAGGCGCAGTAGGCAAAGGAAAACAGCAGCACATAGATGGTCGCCATATAGGCGAAATACACGGAGTAATAGAGATAATAGGCGTATACGGCGGCATAGAGGATATATTTCCCGTCCCGCAGCAGACGCTCCAGCGCGAGCATCAGGATCGGGAACACCGCGGCGATCCAGATCCAGTTGAAATTGGCGTAGTATTGCAGCACGAAGCCGGAGAAAACATAGATCAGCGTGAGGCTGAGCTGCCACACGGGATGCAGCGAGCCGAAGCGGGCATGCACGCACAGGGAGGTCGTGACCGCGCACAGCAGCAGATAAGCCGCCAGATAGAGGGTCAGCCCCTCCAGAATATGATCCCTCGGCAGGAGCAGGAAGACGTAGTTTGCAGGATTCGTCAGACCGAGGAAGGTCATATTGCTGCCCTCGGCCAGCCCGGTAAACCAGTTCAGGCGGGCGGACGCGCCGTGCAGAGCGTCCCAGACCTTGTAATACTCTGGCACATAAAACTGCGCCGTGTCCACATAGGCGACGTTATCCGACCCGAAGGGCCATAGGCCGCGGATGGCGCAGGCGGCCAGCAGCAGCAAAAGCGTCAGCGCGCAGGAGGAAAAGCAGATCCCTGCCGCGGCGGAAAACCCGCGCCTTTGCTCCTGTGCCGGTATGTGCATGGCGATCCGTGCCTCCTTCCGCCGGGAATGAAACAGTTTCCATAATTACTCAATTTATTATTATAGCATAAAATGCGAGAAACGCAACGGCGAAGCGGCGGAAAGCACGAAAAAAGGCGGCGCCGTCAAGCACCGCCGAAGCGGAACACCGCGCCGATCACGGCGCAGCCCGCAATGAGGAAAACGGGATGGAGCTTGGGGAATTTTCGGTTCACGGCCACCGTGATTATGGCGAGCAGGATCGCAGGCCATCGGAGTACCGTCCAGAAGCGGGATATGCCCTGCCATGCTTCGAGGTTCAGCAGCGCTCCCGCCGCCACGGTCAGTCCGGCGGCGGCGATGAGGCCGGTGGAGGCGGGGCGGATGCCGTAAAACGCGCCGTCTACATAGCGATTGTCCCGGAAGGCCTTCAGAAAGGCCGCTACCAGCATGATGATGACGATGCTGGGCAGCACAAGCCCCACGATGGCACAGACGCTGCCGAGGATGCCCGCGGCGGTATAGCCGGTATAGACCGCCATGTTGATGCCGATGGGGCCGGGCGTGGATTCGGAAACGGCCAGCATATCGGCCACCTGCTGCGCCGTGAACCAGCCCGTGCGCGCGCCCATGTCATAGAGAAACGGCAGCGTGGCGAGGCCGCCGCCCACGGCAAACAGGCCGGTTTTGAAAAACTCCCAGAAAAGCCGCAGATAGATCATTTCCGCCCCGCCTCCTTCCATGTCCGGGCGAGGATGCCCGCCAAGCCCGCTGCCAGCACGAAGATCACCGGCGAAACGGAAAGGCTCGCCGCCAGCAGCAGCACGAGGAGGAAAATGCACAGCGTCAGCTTATCTGTCACGGAGGACTTCAAAAGCTTCAGCACCGCGTTCAAGATGAGCGCCACCACCGCCACGCGGATGCCCGCGAAGGCGTTTTTCACCACCGCGTAATCGGCAAAATTCTGTAATACGGCGGCGATGATGAGGATAATGATAAAGCTCGGCAGCGTCAGGCTGAAGGTGGCGAAAACGCCGCCGGGGATGCCTGCAAGCTTATAACCGATGAAGGTGGCGGTATTCACCGCGATGATGCCGGGCGTGCATTGGCCGATGGCGTAATAATCTGCCAGCTCCTCGTCGCTGCACCAGCCGTGGGACTCCACGACCTCCCGGCGCAGGATGGGCAGCATGGCATAGCCGCCGCCGAAGGTGAGGATGCCCACGCGGAAAAACGCGCGGAACAGCTCCCAATACAGCCCGGGGGGATGCTTTTTGTCCGACATGTCTCTTCCTCCCGGATATGCCTTGCAAAAGATTTTGAAAACGGCTATTATAATAGCATGAAAACGCGAAAAAGAAAAGTCGCCGTTGTAGGCGCGCTGAACGTGGATATCGGCGGCATCCCCGAGGCCGCCTTCCGGCCGGGGGATTCCATCCCGGGGCGGGTTCGCGTGTCCCTCGGAGGCGTGGGCTGGAATATCGCGCGGGACTGCGCGAGCCTCGGCGCGGAGACGGCGTTTTTCTCCGTCCTCGGCGCGGACGCCCATGAGGCGGAGATCCGGCGCGACGCGGCGCGGTTCGGCGTGGCTATCTCCGGCTGCCGCTGGGAGTCGGCGGAGAACAACCGCTATCTTTATATCAGCGGCAAGGGCGGCGATATGGCCGCCGCAGTGAACGATATGCGCCTCACCGAGCGGATCGACAGGGCGTATATCGCCGAGATCCTGCCGCTGCTGAATGGGTTCGACGCCATCGCGGCGGACGCGAACCTTCCCCCGGAGGCGCTGCGGGCACTGGCGGAAGGAGCGGGCGCGCCCATTGCGGCCGACTGTGTTTCTGCCGTGAAATGCGGGCGGCTGCGGGAGATCCTGCCCCGGCTCCATACCCTCAAGGCCAACCGCATGGAGGCGGAGATGCTTACCGGCCGCATCGAGCCGGAGGCCTGTGCTGCGGCGCTGCTGGACGCCGGGGTGAAGCGCGCGGTGATCTCCCTTGGCGCGGAGGGCGTTTTATGCGCCGAAAACGGCTGCCTCTGCCGGGAACCGGCGCTGACGGTTCCCATCGAGGATACAACCGGCGCGGGGGACAGCCTCACGGCGGCCTTTGCCGTGGGACTGGCTTACGGACTGGAGGCGCGGCGCTGTGCCGCGTTGGGGATGCGCGCCGCCGCCGTCACCATGACGGAGACCGGCGCGGTCGCAGGAAAGCTTTCCACACTCTCGGATGAATTTGGAGGTGCATCATGAAGCTCAAAATGGTCATGCTCGGCCTCGGCCTTACGGCCGCTCTCACCACCGCGGCGCTGGGTCTGCTCGTCGCCGCCGGACAGAAATACGGAAAGATCGCATAAAGGAAAGAAAACGGAAACGTGCCGCGGAAATGGCCCGCGGCACGTTTTTTGTAGGGGGATCGGGGACTATCGCTGACCCTTGTCATAGGGGATGCCCTCGGCCTTCGGCGCCCGGGAGTTTTTCGAGGTGAAGGCAAGAACGAGCAGGGAGATGACATACGGCATCATGTTGTAGATCGAGCCGGGGATATTCAGCGATACAAGGAAATCGAAGCCGAAATACACGTTCGAAAGCGCCCGGAACAGGCCGAACAGCAGCGCCGCCAGCGCGATGCGGGTGGGCTTCCATTGGCCGAAGATCATGACCGCGAGGGCGAGGAAGCCGAAGCCGGCCACGCCGTTTTCGAAGCGCCATTCGGACACGCCCGCAAGGATGTAGCAGATGCCGCCGAGACCGCCGTATACGCCGGAGATGAGAACGCCCGCCCAGCGCATCTTATAGACGTTGATGCCGACGCTGTCCGCCGCCTGCGGATGCTCGCCGCAGGCCATGAGGCGCAGGCCGAATTTTGTCTTATACAGGGTGACGTAGGCGATCGCCAGCGCGATGACCGCGATGAGCATGAACCAGTTGAACTCGAAGCCGCCGATGTTCACAAGGAAGGCCTTTTTCGCCTCGGCATACTGGATGGTGGAGGACACATCGTCTGGGTTCGCGGCGGTGTTGATGGCCTTGACGAAAACGGTGGCAGCCGCGGTGCCGAGCATGTTCATGGCGGTGCCGACGATGGTTTGATCGGCCTTCAGGTTGATGCACGCCACGCCCAGCAGGGTGGAATATGCCACGCCCAGCACCACCGCTCCGAGGATCACGAGCACCACCATCACAAAGGGCGATACCGTCAGCGGCACGAACCGCATCATGAGCGCGCCGCCGAGGGCGCCGATGACCATGATGCCCTCGAGGCCGAGGTTGATGACGCCCGAATGCTCCGAGAAGCAGCCGCCCAGCGCCACCAGCAGAAGGACGGAGGAGAATATCAGCGTGTACTGGATGAGAAGCAGCATTACGCATCGCCTCCTTTCTCGGTTTCAGCGGCTTCCGCCTGCACTTTGCGGGCCTGCTTTTCCTCCCGTCTGGCGATGCCGGTGTTGATGGCGTATTTGATGAACAGCACGAAGCCGCACAGATAGATGATGATGGACGAGATGAGATCGGATATCTGGGACGAATACTTCGTCAGATCCACATACGCGCCGCCGTTTGTGATGTGCTGGATGAAATACGAGGCGAAGATGGTGCCGATGGGGTTCAGCCCGCCGAGGAAGGCGGCGGCGATGCCGTTGAAGCCCATGCCCGGCACGGAGGACTGGGTCACCGACCACTGCTCATAGTCGGTCTGATAGAGGAACGCGCCGCCCAAGGCCGCCAGCGCGCCGGCGATCATGAGGGTGAGGATGATATTGCGCTTCTCCGCCATGCCCGCGTATTTCGCGGCGTTTTTGTTGCCGCCCGTGGCCTTCAGCTCATAGCCGAATTTCGTCTTGTCCAGCACGATCATGATGGCGATGGCCAGCAGGATGGACAGGGGGATCGCAAGGGTGATGTACTGGTTGTTGTTGAAGAGCTTGCCGAGACCGAGCGAGGGCAGGATGGCCTGCGGCGCCTCGTTTGCCACATGGAGGGTGTAGTTACTGGTCGATTCCTTCACGCTGGCGAGGATCATATTGGTCGTATACAGGCCGATCCAGTTGAGCATGATGCCGGAGATGACCTCGTTCACGTTGCAATAGGCCTTCAGAAGCCCGACGACAGCGCCGTAGACAGCGCCGACGACGCAGGCAAACAGCAGGCAGGGCAGCCAGCCCCAGCCCCAGCCGAGGGCGGCGATGAGGCAGGCGCAGCTTCCGGCCACATACTGCCCCGCCGCGCCGATGTTGAACAGGCCGACCTTATAAGCAAACAGCACGCTCAGTGAGCACATGAGCAGCGGAGCGGTCTTTACGAGGGTGTTGCCGAAGTTTTTCATCCGGAGGTTGGCCCGGGTGGAGTTCAGGAAGTTTTTGATGACGGCGAGGATCGCGCCGCCGGCGCCGCTGGGATTGATGAACAGCAGCACGATATAGCCGAGGAAAAGCCCCAGCACGATGCAGATCAGCGAAGCGATCAAAGACTGCACGGCGTTGTTTTTCAGCAGATTTTTCTTCATGCGCTCACCTCGTCTCTCTTGGCGCCGGCCATATAGAGGCCGAGCTCATCCTCGGTGGTCTTCTTCGGGTCGAGCTCGCCGACGATCTCGCCCTCGTACATGACGAGGATGCGGTCGGGCACATCCATGACCTCATCCAGCTCGAGACTGATGAGCAGGACAGCCTTGCCGGCGTCGCGCTGCTCCACGAGCTTTTTGTGGACAAATTCGATCGCGCCGACATCGAGGCCGCGCGTCGGCTGCACCGCAACGAGAAGCTCGGGGTCTTTGTCGATCTCGCGGGCGATGATAGCCTTCTGTTGGTTGCCGCCGGACATGGCGCGCGCCATCGTGACGGGGCCTTGTCCGGAGCGGACGTCATAATCCTCGATGAGCCGCTCGGCATAGCTGCGGATATTGTCCCGCCGCAGGAAGCCGGTCTTGCTTGTAAATTCAGGCTCGAAATACCGCTGCAGCACAAGGTTGTCCTCCAGCGTATAATCGAGCACGAGGCCGTGCTTGTGGCGATCCTCGGGGATATGGCTCATGCCCTTCACGCTGCGCTGGCGGATGGGCGCGCGGGTGATATCCTGCCCTTCGAAGAGGATGCGGCCGCCGGTAAGGGGTTCGAGGCCGGTCAGACCGTAGACGAACTCCGATTGACCGTTGCCGTCGATGCCCGCGATGCATACGATCTCGCCCTTACGGACCTTGAGGGAAACATCGTGGACGGCGTCCTTCTTATGCAGCTTGGAGGCGACGGACATGTGCTCGATCTCCAACACCGTATCGCCGGGCTGGGCGGGCTTTTTCTCCACATGGAAGTTCACGTCCCGACCCACCATCATGGCGGAAAGCTCCTCCATGGAGGAGTTTTTCGTCTCTACGGTGCCGATGTATTTGCCCTTGCGCAGAACGGTGCAGCGATCGGCCACGGCCATGATCTCGGCGAGCTTATGGGAGATGAAGAGGATGCTCTTGCCCTCCGCGGCGAGGTTTTTCATGATCTGCATGAGCTCCACGATCTCCTGCGGCGTCAGCACGGCGGTGGGCTCGTCGAAGATGAGGATCTCGTTTTCGCGGTAGAGCATTTTGAGGATCTCCGTGCGCTGCTGCATGCCGACGGTGATATCCTCGATGAGGGCGTCGGGATCGACGCGCAGGCCGTATTTCTCCGAGAGGGCAAGGACCTTCTCCCGCGCCTCCTTCTTCTGGAGGAAGCCGTATTTCGTCGGCTCCACGCCCATGATGATGTTGTCGAGCACGGTGAAGCATTCCACGAGCTTGAAGTGCTGGTGGACCATGCCGATGCCCAAAGCGTTGGCGTCGTTCGGGTCGCGGATCTCCACGACCTCGCCGTCCTTTTTGATGACGCCCTCCTCCGGCTGATACAGGCCGAAAAGCACGCTCATAAGCGTGGACTTTCCCGCGCCGTTTTCACCGAGGAGCGCGTGGATCTCGCCCTTTTTGAGCTGCAGCGTGATGTTGTCATTGGCGACGATACCGGGAAAACGCTTCGTGATGTTCAGCATTTCGATCGCATACGGCGCTTCCAAATCGACATCCCTCCCCTGTTTTAGTTCTTGTTAAACAGTATACTATACTTTTCCGTATAACGCAAAGAAAAAACGTTATGTTTTCGACGATCCGGGCAAAAAACAGGCGCGGCCGGAGCCGCGCCTGCTGCAAGAGGTTTTTTACTTGATGTTGCCCAGATCATTCACCGTAATGACGGTGGCGAAATCGGCGGCAGAAGCATCGATGTTGTTGTCAACGGTGACATCGCCGCTGAACATAGCGCCGACAAGCGCCACATAGTCATCCTGCGTGAAGCCGTCGCCGAACTGGGTGGAGCCGGCGAGCTGGACGAAGTTCTCCTCGGGAACAGTGGACACGAGTCCGAGGTTCTCGACCTTGCCGCCCTCGAAGCTGCCCTCGCTGACAGCGGTGAGCATAGCCTTGACCGTGGCGGCCAGACCCTTCATGGCGGAGGTGACGGTCATGCCCTCACCGTAAGCGCCGTCGATGATGCCGGCCTGATCGACGTCAACACCGATGACCTTGCCGTCTGCCTTCGCGGCGGCCTCGCCGACAGAGGTGTAGATGCCGCCGCCGCAGGCAAAGACGATCTCGGTGCCGCCGGCGTACCAAGTGTCCATAGCGGCGGTGATGTCCGCGTCGCCGAAGAACTGGTTGCCGTAAGCGTAGTTGATGGAAACGTTCTCGGCGCCGATCTCGGCAGCCGCGGCGTCAGCGCCCTGAACGAAGCCATAGCCATAGCGGACGACCGCGGGAACGGCCATGCCGCCGAGGAAGCCGAGCTGCGTGTAGCCGAGCTTCACAGCCGCATAGCCGGCCATGTAGCCGCAGAGCTCTTCCTGATACACGGCGGAGTAGAGGTTCGCGGGGAGCTCCTCGAGACCGGCGGAGGTGAGGTCATACTCGGAAACGTCCAGCGCGATGAAGGTGATGTCGTCATACTCGGGCGCGGTGGCGGCAATCGCGGGAGCGAAGGCGAAGCCGGGCATCACGATGACGGTGTAGCCCTCGTCGATGGCGTTCTCGATCATAGTGACGCGGTCAGCGTCGGAGTCGGAAGCGGGCTTGTAGTACTTGAAGTCGATACCGTTCGCCTCGCAGTACTCCTTGCAGGCCTCGTAGGTGGTCTGGTTGAAGGACTGGTCGGTGATGTCGCCGTAGTCGGTGATCATGGCGACGGAGAAGCCGGCCTCCTCGGCGGCGGGCTCTTCGGCGGCGGGTTCTTCAGCCGCAGGCTCTTCGGCGGCAGCCGGTTCCTCAGCGGCGGGCGCAGGCTCTTCAGCGGCGGGCGCAGCGGTGTTGGAGCCGCTGCAGGCGCACAGCGCGAAGACCATGCACATGGCAAGAAGCAGCGCAAGAATCTTTTTCATTGTCTTTTGTCTCCTTTTCAAAAATTGTTTTTGTCAATCCTTAGTATTTGCCGACTATGATATTATATCATGCTCCCCCTGCAACTTCAAGTCGGCGGGAGGAAAATAAAGAAAAATAAAGATATCCGCACCGGGCGGATCGAGGAAAGCTGCCTCCGCGGTTGCGGCGGCGCGGCGGATGTGTTATAATTCCTTTCAGAAAAAGAAACCGAGGGGGTGCCCGGATGAGCAGGGTCCTGACCATCGGGATCGCCGGCGGCACAGGCAGTGGGAAGACGACCATCACCCGCCGCCTGCAGCGCAGCTTTGGGGATCGCGTATGCACGCTCTATCACGACAATTATTACAAGTCCCACGACAGCCTGTCCATGGAGGAGCGCGCCAAGCTCAACTATGACGAGCCGGCCGCCTTCGACACGGATCTGATGCTCGAGCAGCTCCGGCAGCTCCAGCAGGGACGGCCGGTGGAGTGTCCCGTATACGACTTCACCGTCCACAACCGCTCCGACCGCACGGTAACGATCCGTCCCGCGCCGGTGATCCTCGTGGAGGGCATCCTCATTCTGGAGAACAAGGCGCTGTGCGACGCGATGGATATCAAGGTATTCGTGGACACGGACGCCGATGTGCGCATCCTGCGTCGCATCGTGCGGGACGTGCGGGATCGCGGCCGCAGCCTCGAATCGGTGGTGAACCAGTATCTGACCACCGTGAAGCCCATGCACGAGCTGTATGTGGAGCCGAGCCGCCGCCGGGCGGACATCATCATCCCGGAGGGCGGCAAAAACGAGGTGGCGATGACGCTGCTCGTCGAGCGCGTCCGCGCCCATTTGGAGGGGGAAAACCGTGGCTAAGCTCTATTTCAAATACGGCGCGATGGGCTCCTCCAAGTCCGCGCAGGCGCTCATCACCAAATTCAACTATGAGGAGCAGGGCATGCGCTGCTGGCTCATCAAGCCCTCGGTGGATACCCGCGACGGCGCGGACATCGTCGCCTCGCGCATCGGCCTGTCCGCCCATGCGGAAATCATCGCGCCAGAGGACAGCATCGGCAAAAAGTATCAGGCCGCCGGCTGGTGCGACGTCATTATCGCCGATGAGGCGCAATTTTTCACGACGGGGCAGATCGACGAGCTGCGGGATATCGTTGATACGGCGGATATCCCGGTCATGTGCTTCGGGCTACGGACAGATTTCCAGACGAAATTCTTCCCCGGCGCCCGGCGCCTCATGGAGGTGGCCGATTCCATCACGGAGATCAAAACCATCTGCACCTGCGGCCGCAAGGCCATCGTGAACGCCCGCCTCGACGCTGAGGGAAACGTGGTGACGGAGGGCGCGCAGGTGATGCTGGGCGGGAACGACCGCTATACCGCCATGTGCCACCGCTGCTGGACGGAGAAGATCCTCCGCCAGAGGGAAAAACAGGAATAACCGCGAAAAACAGACAGCGAAAGCCTCCCGTTTATTGGGAGGCTTTCGCCTTGACCGGGAGTCCGGCTGACAGAATTTGCAGTTTTTGACGGATTCCGTTGTAGACAAGTCGTACCTTGATATGATATTATACTTTAGTATCAAAATAGAAGCAGAGGTGATGCTCATGCTATTTAAGTCCCATGGCGGCGTGCATCCGAAGGATATGAAAGCGCCCGCCAACCAAACGGCGATCTCCACCATACCGCAGCCCGCGCAGGTGGTCATCCCCATGTCCCAGCATATCGGCGCTCCCTGTACGCCGCTCGTCGCCGTCGGGGATGAGGTGAAGCTGGGTCAGAAGATCGGCGAGGCGAAGGCGCCCGTGTCCGCGCCGGTGCATGCGTCGGTCTCCGGCAAGGTCGTCGCCATCGAACCGCGGCTCAATAACCTCGGCAATATGGTCACGGCCGTCATCATCGAAAACGATTTCAAAGACACGCCCGCGGAGACGCTTGTTCCCGCGCCGGAGGATGATCTCGAAGATCCCGATAAGATCGCCGCCATCATCCGCGAGGCCGGCATCGTCGGCATGGGCGGCGCTACCTTCCCTACGGCCTTCAAGATCACGAGCGGCTGGGGCAAGGTGGACACCGTCATCATCAACGGCGCCGAGTGCGAGCCCTACATAACGAGCGACCACCGCACCATGCTGGAGCACCCGGTGGAGCTTCTGAAGGGCATCCAGCTCATCATGCGCGCCTGCAAGGTGGAGAAGGCCTATTTCGGCATCGAGCTCAACAAGAAGTTCGCCATTGAGCTGCTGAATTTCCACGGCGCGGCGGAGATGGGCATCGAGATCGTCCCCTTGAAGTGCCAGTACCCGCAGGGCGCGGAAAAAACGCTGATCCAGACCATCACCGGCCGCGAGGTGCCTCCCGGCGGTCTGCCCGCGCAGGTAGGCTGCGCCGTTTTCAACACCTTCACGTCCTACAGCGTGTATCGCGCCTGCTATGAGGGCTGGCCCGCCATCGAGCGCGTCGTCACCGTTTCGGGCTCCGCCATTGCCGAGCCGAAAAACGTCAAGGTACGCGTCGGAACCCCGATGCAATGGGTGTTCGAGCAGACCGGCGGCTTCCAGAAGGAGCCTTGGAAGATCATCATGGGCGGCCCGATGATGGGCCTTGCGCAGTATGACCTCGCCGTCCCCTGCGGCAAGGGTACGGCGTCGCTCCTCGCCTTTGCGGAGGACGAGGACAAGACTGTCGAGAATCCCACCTGCATCCGCTGCGGCCAGTGCATCTCCGCCTGCCCCATGAACCTCCAGCCCATTTACATGTATATCTACGAGGAAAAGGGCGATATCGAGATGATGCAGAAGCTCAATCTCACGGACTGCGTGGAATGCGGCGCCTGCACCTACATCTGCCCCGGACGCCTGCACCTCACCCATGCCTTCAAGACCGGCAAGGCCAAGATCCAAGCCTATAACGCCGCTTTGAAGGCAAAGGAAGAGGCCGAAAAGGCCAAGGCGGAAGAAAAGAAGGAGGAGAAATGAGATGAACGAGACGAAAACCCTGATCGTATCCTCCTCCCCGCACATCCGCACTCCGCGCGACACGAAGGTCATCATGCTGGACGTGCTGATCGCCCTCGCTCCCGCGTTCCTTGCCTCGATCATTTTCTTCGGCTGGCGTCCGATCATGGTGACGGCGATCTCCGTGGCGAGCTGCGTGCTCTTCGAGTTCGGTTATCGCCGCCTCATGAAAAAGCCCGATACCTTCGGCGATCTCTCCGCCGTGGTCACGGGCGTGCTGCTGGCCTTCTGCCTGCCGCCCACGGCGCCTTGGTGGCTGCCCATTATCGGCGCGCTCTTTGCCATCGTGGTGGTAAAGCAGCTCTTCGGCGGCATAGGAAAGAACTTCCTGAACCCCGCGCTTGCCGGACGCGCGTTCCTGCTCGCGTCCTACGCCGTCCTCATGACGAGCTGGCGTCCCGCGAACTTCCAGCATGTGGACGCGGCGACCTATGCCACGCCGCTGGCCTCGCTGCATCAGGGCGCGCTGTCCTCCACGAGCCTCGGCGCGATGCTCCTCGGCAATACCGGCGGCTGCATCGGTGAGATCAGCGCCATCGCCCTGCTTTTGGGCGGCGCGTATCTCGTCTACCGCAAGGTCATCTCCCTGCGCATCCCCCTGAGCTTCATCGGCACCGTCGCCGTTATAACCCTCATCTTCTCCAAGGGCAACGGCCACTTTATGTGGATGCTGCAGAACGTCTTTTCCGGCGGCCTACTGCTCGGTGCCATCTTCATGGCGACCGACTACTGCACCAGCCCCGTCACCCCGAAGGGGCAGATCATCTTCGGCGTCGGCTGCGGCCTCCTCACCGTGCTGATCCGCTATTTTGGCTCCTATCCCGAGGGCGTTTCCTATGCGATCCTCATCATGAACCTCATGGTCTGGATGATCGACAAGGCCACCGCCCCCCGCCGCTTCGGCGTCGAGCCCAAGCACAGCTTTCGGAAGCTTTGGGCGAAAATCTCCCGTAAGGGCAGGAAGGGGGAGGAAAACGCATGAAAAAAGCCATTGATTTTGTGCGTCCCGCGCTGGTACTTCTCATCGTCGCCGCTATCGCGGCGCTGGTGCTCGGCGGCGTGAGCCTCGCCACCTCCGGCCGGATCGAATCCATCGCGCAGGAGAAGATGGAAAACGCCATGCAGGCCGTCCTGCCCGCCTCCTCCTATGCGGACACCGGGTATGAAGACGACGGCGAGATCAACGCCATTTATGAGGCGCCCGGCGCCGGCTGGGTCGTGCAGGTCACGGAATCCGGCTCGCAGGGTCTTGTAACGCTGATGGTCGGCGTGGACGTGAACTACTACTGCACCGGCATCTCCGTCACCGAATCGAGCGAGACCGCCGGCCTCGGCGCCATCGCCTCCCAGCAAAGTGAGAAGGGCGATGCATTCCGCGCCCAGTTCGTCGGCCAGACAGGCACCGTGGCGGTCACAAAGGAGGGCGGCGCCATCGACGCCATCTCCGGCGCGACCATCACCTCCAAGGCGATTTGCCGCGGCGTCACCGCGGCGCTGAACGTCTGCCGCACGCTGAGCGTGTCCAATGCGATCGCGGTCGCCGCGCCCGTCACGGGCAGCTCGGACGCATCCGCGGATATCTATGTGACGCAGACCGTTCCGACCGAGGCGCAGCCCGCGCCGCTGCCCAATACCGAGCCCGCCCCTCCCGCTGTGAATCTCCCCAGCGCGGAGCCCGGCACGGCCTCTGCGGGTTAAGGAGGTAAATAAAGCATGAACCGAAAACAACAGCTTTTTGAAGGTGTTATCACCAATAACCCCGTTCTTGTGCAGCAGATCGGCCTGTGCGCCACCATGGCGATCTCCACGACGCTCTTCAACGGCCTTGGCATGGGTCTGTCCGTCCTCATCATCCTCACCTGCTGCAATGTGGTCGTGGCGGCCATCCGCAAGATCATCCCCGAACAGGTGCGTCTGGCCATCTTCGTGGTGGTCATCGCGGGCTTCGTCACCATTGTGGATCTTCTGCTGCAGGCGTTCATCCCCGCGCTGTCGGATGCGCTGGGCGTGTTTATCCCGCTCATTGTCGTCAACTGTATCATCATCGGCCGCGCGGAGGCGTTCAGCTCCAAGAACAGCGTGAAGGATTCCCTGTTCGACGGCATTTTCCAAGGCCTCGGCTATACGGCGGTGCTGATCGCGATGTGCCTCATCCGCGAGCTTCTCGGCAGCGGCACCATCGGCGGCGGCCTCCTGAACGGCGCTTCGAGCTTCATCACCCTCGACGGCACCGGCGCCGGCATCCGCATCTTCCCGCAGGAATACGCGGCGGGCATCCTTGTTCTGCCCTTCGGCGGCTTCCTCACGCTGGGCTTCCTCTATGCGCTGATGCAGCATCTGCTGTCCAAGGGCGCGAAGAAGAAGGACGCGAAAGAAAAGGAGGTTCAGGAATAATGCTTGCTTCCCTCGTTTCCATTTCTCTGGGAGCCATTCTGGTGAACAACTTCGTGTTCTCCCAGTTTCTGGGCATCTGCCCGTTCATGGGCGTGTCGAATAAGATGAGCACCGCCACCGGCATGAGCGTGGCTGTCATCTTCGTCATGACGCTGGCCTCCGCCATCTGCTGGGTCATCAACACCTACCTGCTCATCCCGCTGAACCTCGCTTTTATGCAGACGGTGGCGTTCATCCTCGTCATCGCGGTGCTGGTGCAGTTTGTGGAGATGTTCCTCAAAAAATCCATCCCCGCGCTGTATTCGGCCATGGGCATCTTCCTGCCTCTCATCACCACCAACTGCGCGGTGCTGGGTGTCGTTCTGCTGAACACCCAGAACAACTATAATTTCCTCGAAAGCGTCGTCTACGGCTTCACCGGCGGCGTGGGCTTCGCGCTGGCGCTGGTGCTGTTTGCCAGCATCCGCGAGCGGCTGGAGTTTGCCGATTACCCGAAGGCCTTCGAGGGTTTCGCCATCTGCCTCGTGTCCGCGGCTCTGTTCGCTCTGGCGTTCATGGGCTTCTCCGGCATGAAGATCATGTAAGGAGGCGCTGAGATATGACAGTTATTTGGGCAATCCTGATCCTCGGCGCGCTGGGTCTGCTGTTTGGCATTCTGCTGGCCATCGCCGGCAAGGTATTCGCCGTGGAGGTCGATCCGAAGGAAGAGGCGGTGCTGGCCGCCTGCGCGGGCGCGAACTGCGGCGCCTGCGGTTATCCCGGCTGCGCGGGCTATGCCGCCGCCGTCGCCAAGGGCGAGGCGCCTACGAACGCCTGCGTTCCCGGCGGCGACGAGGCCGCGAAGAAGATTGCGGAGATCATGGGCGTTTCCGCCGGCGCGGGCGAGAAGTATTACGCCTTCGTGCGCTGCTCCGGCACCTGCGGCCACACGAAGCAGAAGTTCGATTATGAGGGGCTCGATTCCTGCATCGCGGCTGCCCGTCTGGGCGGCGGCAGCGGCGCGAACGTCTGCTCCTTCGGCTGCATGGGCTATGGCGATTGCGTAGCGGCCTGCCCCTTCGATGCCATGCATATCGTGGACGGCATCGCGCAGGTCGATCGCTCCAAGTGCGTCGGCTGCATGAAGTGCGCCGAGGCCTGCCCCAAGAACCTCATCGAGAAGGTTCCCGCCACGTCCACCGATATCGTGGCCTGCCGCTCCACCGACAAGGGTCCTGTCGTCATGAAATACTGCGACAAAGGCTGCATCGGCTGCCAGAAGTGCGTGCGCGAATGCCCGGCGGACGCCATCTCCATGGACGGCTTCCTGGCGGTCATCGATCAGACGAAATGCGTAAACTGCGGCCATTGCTCGGACATTTGCCCTCGTCACTGCATCGTGGATATCCGCTGAACCAAAAGCATTACCTTTTCACCCGGCGCAGCAAACCGTTGCGCCGGGTATTTTTTTGCGCTATAATGGCGGAGTATCGAGAGAAAGGGACGGAAACCATGGAACTTGAGAGAATCTATGAACAGCTTGACGAGACGGATCGTCAGCTCGCCGCGCTGTTTGCGCAGCGGATGGAGCTGAGCGCGCAGGCAGCCCGGGAGAAGGCAGCCCGGGATATCCTCACGCCGGACGTGGGCTGGGAGCGAGCCGCCCGCGCCCGTTTCCGCGCGCAGGCGGGCGAGGCGCTGGAGGGATATGCGGGGGTGCTGTATTCCACGCTGCTGGACGTGAGCCACAGCTATCAGGATGCCGCCGTCGGCCGGACGAACCCCTTCGCGGCGCGGATCGCCGAGGCGCTGGAGATGACGCCGAAGCTCTTTCCCGTGCAGGCCAAGGTGGCCTGTCAGGGTGTGGAGGGAGCCTATTCCCAGATTGCGGCGGAAAAGCTGTTCCGGGAGCCTGAGCTTTCGTATAAGAGCGATTTTGAGGATGTTTTCGCCGCCATCGCGGAGGGCGACTGCCGCTATGGGGTGCTGCCGCTGGAAAACAGCACCGCCGGATCGGTCAACAAGATCTACGATCTCATGATGCGGTATCATCTCGTGATCGTCCGCTCCGTCCGTGTGAAGGTCGATCACAATCTGCTGGCGCGGCCGGGGGCGCGGCTTGAGGATATCCGGGAGGTATGCTCCCATGAGCAGGCCATCAGCCAATGCGCCGATTTCTTGAAAAAACACCCGCAGATGCGCGTCACCCCCTGCGCCAATACCGCCGCGGCGGCGAAGCTCGTGGCCGAATCCGGGCGCAGCGATATCGCAGCGCTTTCCTCCTATAGCTGCGCGGAGCTTTACGGCCTCAAAACGCTGGCCTCTGCCGTGCAGGACACGGGGAACAACCACACCCGGTTCATCTGCATCGGGAAGGATACGGAGATCTTCCCCGGCGCGGATCGGACGAGCGTCATGCTCACCCTGCCCCATCGACCGGGAGCGCTGTATCATATCATGGCGCGGATCGCCGCGCTGAACGTGAACCTCACAAAGCTGGAAAGCCGTCCCCTGCCGGATCGGGATTTTGAGTTCATGTTCTATTTCGATCTGGACGCCTCCATCTATTCCCCGAACCTGCTCCAGCTTTTGGGGGATCTGGAGGAGATGAGCGAGAACTTCCGTTACCTCGGCAGCTATTCCGAGATCGTGTGACCGAGGCGCAAAACAGCAGCCATCCCATTTTTTGCGGGATGGCTGCTGTTCGTTTTATTGTATGAGCAGGCTTACCCCAGCCGCTCTTGGATGACGGCGGCGGCTCTTTTGCCTGCGGCCATGGCATGCACGAGGGTGTTTGCTCCGGTCACGGCGTCGCCGCCGGCGTAAGCTCCGTCCTGCGACGCGGCGAGGGTGTCCCGATCCACCACGATGCAGCCCTTGTCGTTTGTTTTGAGGCCGGGGATCGGCTCGGCGGTGAAGCCCAGCGCCAGCACGGCCACGTCGGCCTCCAGCGTAAACTGCTCCTCCGTGACGGCGATGCCGTTTCTGCCGCCGGGATAGTCCGGGGCGGTGAGGACGGTGCGGCGGCACACGAGGCCGGAAAGGACGCCGTCCGTCGCGGTAAACTCCGCCGGGGCGGCCATGAGCTGTAATGCGGCGCCTTCCTCCGCGGCGTGGGCGATCTCCTCCCGGCGGGCGGGCATCTCCGCCTCGGAGCGGCGGTAGACGATGGTGACCTGCTCCGACCCGGAGCGGATGGCGCAGCGGGCGGCGTCGATGGCGGTGTTGCCGCCGCCGATCACGAGCACCCTCTTGCCGGGGATGGGCGTATGGGCGACGTTCGCCGCCGTGAGATACTCGTTTGCCGTATATACGCCCGGAAGCGTCTCGCCCGGAATGCCGGGCAGCACGGGCTTGCTGGCGCCGGTGGCGACGAACACGGCCTTATACTGGGAGCAAAGCTCCTCCACGGTGATGTCCGTGCCGACCTTGACGCCGACCTTCATCCCGACGCCCTGCGCCCGGAGCTCAGCGAGCTTGCGATCCACGATCGCGTTCGGGAGGACGAAGCCGGGGATGCCGTAGACGGGGATGCCGCCCATGAAGTCCTTCGCCTCGAAGAGGGTCACGTCATAGCCCGCCCGGGACAGATCGTCCGCGCAGGCAAGTCCCGCGGGGCCGGAGCCCGCCACCGCGACGGGGATGCCGTTTTTCGCCGCGCAGGGCAGCGGTTTGCCGTGGGCGGCGTGCCAGTCGGCCACGAAGGCCTCCAGCCGGCCGATGGAAACGCTCTCGCCTCGGATGCCTCGCGTGCAGTTGAGCTCGCACTGCTTTTCCTGTGCGCAGACCCGGCCGGTGATGGCGGGCAGGGCGTTTTTCTCCGAGATGAGCTCATAGGCCGCCTGATAATCCCCGGCGCGCACCTTGGCGATAAATTCCGTCGTGGGCACATGGGCGGGGCACGTCTCGGAGCAATAACGGGCGGGGCATTTGAGGCAGCGGGCGGACTCCGCCGCTGCCAGCTCCTCGGTATAGCCGAGAGCCACCTCGTCATAGTTGGCGATCCGCTGCTCCGGCGGCTGGGCGGGCATGGGCGTTTTTTCCTTGGAAAGATTCGGATCCTTGACGGGAACGAATACGGTATTGTCTCGCAAAAACATGACGGAAACCCTCCTTTACAGCGAATCGGTGTAGGCGGCGGCGTTTCCGCCGGAGGTGAAGGCAGAGGCCATCGCCCACGTCAGCTCGGATATGACGGCGAGCTTGCCGCGGCGGTGCATGGCGCTGGTGGCGTCGCCCACGCCGTAGAGACCGGGGATGGGCGTGCCGTCGTTCCGCAGGACGCGGCAGTCGCCGTCCACCGTCAAGCCGCCCAAAGCGGCCTCGGAGAAGCGGGAGCCGAGGATGGCGTAATACGGACCCTTGTCCCCGATGGGCGTTAGGAACTGGGCGGGTTTGCCGAACTCCTCGTCCTGTCCCGCGGCGGCGGAGGCGTTATACCGTGCCGCGGCAGCGCAGAAGGCCTCGGAAGGCATTCCGCAGGCCTCGGCCAGCTCCGCCAGCGTGTCGGCCTTCTTCACCGGCGCGTCCACGGGCAGGGCGGCTTCCTCCTCCAGCTCGGCCTCCCACGTCTCATATAGATAGGCCTTGGCGGCGAAGGCGGGGTTCTGGATGAACCGATCGGCGATCTTCGCGATCTCGTCCCGGCTCTGGATCGCCCACGAGATCTCCTTCGGCTGCCGGGCGATGGCGGCGGTCATGCCGAAGAGGCCGTCCGCCTCGTTGATCCAGCGCCTGCCGTCGAGGTTGAATTGGGGCATATCCGGCTCGAGGGCGATATCCGCCAGCACGTTTGAGAAGGGATGGTGCTTCGGACCGAACATCGAGATGAACATCCGCTCGGGATTCGGCTCCACGCCAAGCTCCCGCAGCATGTCGATGCCGTCGCCGGTATCGGTGGGGACGGAGAAGCGGTGGATGGGCGTCTCGCCCTCGAAGAACCACGGGGCGAACTCGCGCAGCTTCTCGTCGCTCTTGCCGAAGCCGCCGGTGGCGAGGATCACGGCGGGGGTCTTGATGAGCACCTCGCCGCCTTTGTCTTCGCATACGAGGCCGGAGATCGCGCCGTTATCGCCCAGCAGCAGATGCTTCGCGGCGGTGCCGGTGAGGATCTCCACATTGAGCTTCTGGTCGCGGATGGCGTCCAGCATGGTGTATTTCACATAGGTGCCGCCCCAGCCGGGACCGATGGCATCGTCGCGGCAGAGCAGATTGTCCCGGATGCGCTTGGGGAAATCCAGCAGACCGGGGCCGTAGATGGGGCCGTGGGCATCGGCATCGCCGAGGTTCACAAGGTGATAGACCTCCTCCGCCGTGCCGAACTCGCACAGCCAGTCGAAAAACGCGCCGCAGCCGTAAACAGCGGTGCGGAGGATGTCCTCCTCGAGGACGTTTTCCGTCACGCGGCGGTAATGCTCGACGGCCTTTTCGCGGCAGTCCTCCATGCCGGCCTTCTCGTGCCATTTGGTATAGACGGGGAAGAAGGCATGGGCATAATCGGTGTTGCCGCCCAGCTTGTCGGATTTTTCCACGAGGATGACCTTCTTGCCGAGCTGCGCGGCGCGGACGGCCGCCACGATCCCGCTGCCGCCGCCGCATACCACCACATCGGCGGTCTTTTCGACAGGGTCATGGGGCACGATAGGCTCGGGATTGTCCACATCGTGGATGGAGCAGGTATGGCATACTCTGGCGCACAGGCCGCATTCCACGCATTTTTCGGGATCGATCTGGTACTTGGTGCCCAGATAGTCGATGGCCTGCATGGGGCATTCCATGGCGCAGTTATGACAGCACACACAGCTTTCCTGATTGATCTGATACATACACGCACACACTCCTTTGCGGGGATATACGGCCGTTTTCGACACGATACCGCATACTTGTTATGATTATAACAGATGCGCGGCCAAAGGGCTATAGGAGGATTCAAAAATATTTCAACGAAATCGCTGCCCCCCTACATCAGAAAAATTGACCTTTCCGCAGCGATTGTTTGACAAAAGGGGATGGACAGAACGCATTACAAAATGTTATAATTTACACAATATGGGCAGGGATCCCTTCTCTGCCAAAAAGAACAGAAGGAGAATTAAAATGAAGAAATTCCTAGTCCTCCTGTCCGTGTTTCTGGTGGCGTGCATGCTGCTGTCTGTGGGAGCCTTCGCGGCCGGCGAAGCCTCCGGCGAGGCGGAAGCGGCGGCCGTCGCCACGGGACCGTTCGGGAACAGCGTGTTTCTGTCCGCGCTGTGCATCATCCTTGCGATCGCGGTGTTTATCATCCTGTGCTATCAGAATGTCCACACCGGCGTCGCCGCTCTGATCTCTACGATCATCGCGGCTCTCGGTTCCACCGAGCCGTTCTATGTCTCGATCTTTGAGACCTTCCCCTCCGGCGTCGCGTCGCTGGTGCAGATGATGTTCTTCGTCTTCACCATGTCCGGCCTGCTGGGCTTTCTCATGGACGAGACGGGCTGCTCCAAGTCCGTGGGCAATACGATGATCAAGCTCCTCGGCACCGACCGCGCTTGGCTCGCAATCTCGCTGACCGCCGTCATCCTCATGCTCGCCGGCGTCGGCACCTTCATCTTCGTGGTCGTGGTCGTGGCCGCGCCCCTCATGAAGGCCGCGAACCTGCCCCGTAAGGTGGGCATGATCGCCGCGCAGGGTATTGCTCCGGCCATCAACTTCTGCATGCCCGTGCCGAACGTCCCCGGCTCCCTGCCCAACATGTTCCTCGGCACCGGCCTGTTCGACGCGCCCGTGCTGTCCATCGCCACTGGCCTTGTGGGCATCGCGCTGTTCCTTGTCTATCAGGTACATCTCGTCAAGAAGGCCCGCGCGAACGGCGAGGGCTATGACGGCGACGATGTGGAGCTCGACCTCAACGAGTCCGAGCTGCCCAACTTCTGGGCATCCGTCGCGCCTTTGGCCGCGGTGGTCATCTCCGCCATCATCTTCGCGAACATCAGCCTTCCCTATCAGACCTGGCAGACCCAGCTCGTGGCTCTCGCCCAGCTCGTAGGTATCATCGTTCTGGTTCTCCTGCAGTGGAAGCGCTGCAAGAAGATCGGCATCGTGAACATCCTCTCCAAGGGCTGCACCGGCATGTGGGGCTTCCTCATCCTCGCCGGCTGCGTCTATGGCTTCGGTCAGGTCGTTACAAAGAGCGCCGCCGTCCAGCCGATCCAAGACTGGGTTCTGACGCTGAACCTCAGCCCGTACATCACCGCCATGATCTCCGTGGCCGTCATCGCCGCTCTCTGCACGGACGGTATCTCCGCCATGATGATCTGGCTGCCCATGTTCGGCCAGCAGTATCTCGCCATGGGCGTGAACGCCGGCGCGCTGCGCCGTCTGCTCCTGTGCACCACGCAGACCTTCGACTCTCTGCCGCACGCACAGTCCATCGCCAACACCCTCGGCGTGTTCGGTCTGACCCACAAGCAGGCTTACAAGGAGCTGTTCATCACCACCGTCGTCTTCCCGACGATCTTCTCGATCTTCTGCTGCATCTGCTGCATTATCTTCTACGGTGTGGCTTGATCCCCGGAAAAAACGTACATCTCAAGGGCCGCCTTCACGGGCGGCCCTCTTTCTCATTTATCCCATAGGAGGTAATGCTCCGTGAATCAAGGCAAAAACCCCGCCATCGTGCGGGCGATGTATATCATCGTCGTTCCCGTGGTGATCCTCATCATCATCCTCAACACGGGTCTTCTGCAGCGTATGCTGCCCGCGGCGCGGATGCATGGCCATTCCTACACAGCCGCGCAATACAACTATTATTACTTTGACTATTACAACGCCTTTCTGGAGGAAAACGAGCTGCGGCTCTCCGAGCTGGGCTATAACCCGAAGCTGTCTGCCGACCAGCAGACCCATGCCTCGGGCATCTCTTGGAAGGAGTTTTTCCTGCG
The DNA here is from genome assembly GCA_905234855.1 of uncultured Oscillospiraceae bacterium. Taxonomy (GTDB): domain Bacteria; phylum Bacillota; class Clostridia; order Oscillospirales; family Oscillospiraceae; genus CAJOIG01. The sequence goes on along the minus strand of CAJOIU010000006.1, from coordinate 21,823 downwards.
GCAGGCGGAGGCCGATATGGCCGAGACCGCGTATTACTGCGATCTGGCCGCCGCCGCGGGCTATACCTTCTCCACCGAGGAGCTGGCGCCCGTGCAGGAGCGCATGGCGGAAAATGCCGTCTTTCAGGCCGCCAGCGGCATCAGCGCGGCGAATTACTATGTCGCCTATTACGGCCGCGGCATGACGCAGGCCGTCTATACCGCCGAGCTTACCCGGCAGGTAAAGGCCGCCGCGTATAAGGCGTATCTTGCCGGGACAGCCACAGTCTCGCAGGGTGAGATCGACGCCTATCTGGCCGCGCGTACCGCGCCGGATTACCGCACAGTCGATCTGCATGTAGTGACCCTCGACGCCCTGCCCGACCGGGAGACCGGGGAGATCGGGACGGCGCAGCTCGGCGCGCTGCGGGAAAAACTCGGCCGTCTGGCCGCCCGGTATGCGGCGGGGGCGTCCATAGAGGAATTGCAGGAGGCGTTTTCCAGCGATGCACTGGGGGACGCGGACGGCGTCCTGACCGGCGCCACCGCCGCCGACCTGCCGGACTGTGTGGCGCAGGCCGTCCTTTCGGCGCAGGAGTCCGCCCAGCCGGGGCAGACGTATTCTCTCGTGGATGAGACCGCGGGACGGGCGTATTTCGTCCTGCTGGACGGCTTCGGCGCCTCCGGCGCTTCGCAGGAGGCGCGCACCGTGCTGGGGGAGGCCGCCGTGGAGGCGCAGGAAGCGGAGACGCTGGCCGCGGATTACGCCGTGGCGCGGCTCAAGCCCGGTTTCCTGCTGGTGTCCGGCTGAGAGGAGGCGCGATATGAGCAGCAAGGGAAAAAAGAAAGCCGCTTCCGGCGGCAAAAAGCGTTCTTATACCGCCGCGCAGCGCCGCGCCAAGCGGAATGTGGCGAAAAATTCCAGCATCCTCCTGTGGGTCACGGCCATCGCCCTCGTAGGTATTTTCGTAGGCCGGTGGGTGATCGCCATCGGCAATGGATATTTTTCCACCTTCGTGCAGGTGGACGCTGCGGCTGCCACCGCCGTGAGCAATATGAAAGACCTCGTCCCCAATGCGGACGAGCGGCAGGAGCTGCTGCCGCTGCAGAAATCGTGGGATCTCTTCACCTCCAGCCGCCTGCGGGACGAGGTGACGATCACCGCCGCCGACGGCACGGAGCTGCACGGCTATCTGTATAACGAGGGCAGCGACGTGACGGCGGTGGTGTTGCCGCGGTTTTATGAGGACGGAACGGCGGATTTCCTGCCAGGCGTTTACTTGAATCAGCTCACCGGCTGCAACATCCTCCTGCCCGATCCCCGGATGCACGGCGGCAGCGGCGGCGGTTATTTCACCTATGGCGTCAAGGAGCAGTATGACCTTGCGGCATGGCTCGACTGGGCTGATGCCGCGCTGGGAAAGCAGACCTTCATTATCTGGGGCGAGGCCACGGGCGCGAATACCGCGCTGATGGCGGCGGCCAGCGGCATCCTGCCGCAGAGCGTTGCCTTTATCGTGGCGGAGAGCCCCTATGCTTCCCTGCATGAGCTGGCGATGGAGGGCATCTGGAAATGGTTCAGCGTGCCGCGGGCGTTCCTCTATGCCGTGGAAGGGAAGCTGGCTCGCAGCGCCGCGGGCTTCACCGTGGAGGACGTCGATACGGTAAACGCACTGGCGGACGCCGCGCCGACGGCTCCGGTGCTGTTTCTGACCTCGGCGGCGGACGGTTATATCCTGCCCGCGTGGAGCGAGGCGGTGTCCGACGCCTACGCCGGCCCGAAGGACAGCTTTTCCGGCGGCGGGAGCCACGGCACGGCGTATGCCGCCGAGACGGATGCCGTCAATGCGCTGCTGGCGCAATGGTGGGCATATTACGGCGCGAAGGGTTAAATTTGCTTCTTTTTGCTGGTAAAGAAGTAAATAGATGCATGATTTTTTGAGGGATCAAAAATGCAATTTCCCTTGCATAGAGGGTGTAAAACGGCGTTTTTTGGCCGGAAATGAATTTTTTGAAATGCAATATTTCAACTAAAAATATTCATGAAAAAATTGAAAAATATGGGTTGACAAAGCGTTTTTTCCGGCCTATACTGCGGCTGTAGAGAGGATCCGACATCCGTTGGACGAAGTCTCAAGGAGGAAATGCAATGAATACTCTTATCGGTCTTGCAATCGTGTTGGCCGCCAGCTTTTTCGGCGGGATCGCGCTGGAATTTCACAACGGCTTGAAAGAGGACAGAAAATATAACACCAAGGCTTGACCTTGGCCAATGCCGCGGCGTTTCGTAAGACGCCCGGTATGCGAAACGGAAACAGGATAACATGCGAGGGTAGATTTCGGCGAATAACCGTAATCTACCCTCGTTTGGTATCCGTATCAGTCGATCCGATCGCCGTTTCCGTATACCTCGCAGAAGCGGGCGGAAAAGGACGGCTCCTGCCGGTGGGCATACAGGTGGGAGATATCGCCTATGGCGGCCGCCCGGAAGGATGCGATCCCCGGGCGGCGCTCCTCGGTGTAGATGGTCGTCACGGAGGTCGGCGCCATGGCCATGCCGTGCCACAGCACCATGGGAGAAACATTCATCAGCCGGCTCATAAGCACGCAGGAGACGCCGAAATGACAGAAAAACGCCAGCGTATCGCTGTTTTGGCGTTCGACACGGTAGCATAGTCCGTCCCGGACATAACCGTGCTCGGCCAATACGGCCTCAAATGCCGCGATGACCGCGTCGTATGCGCCTTTTACATCCTGCTCGACGAAGATCGGATGCTCGAACCAGCGCTCGCGGTCGAGCAGCGCCGGGGATTTTGACCAGTCCTGCGGCAGCCAGTCCCATGGGACATGGCTGAGCCCGCTGCAGTCGGGCCGATGAACGCCGACGGAAAACTCCCGCAGCCAGCCGCATTCCTTCGCCGTCCGACCAGCCAGCTCCAGCGTCGGCCGGGCGGTCTCCAGCGCGCGCCCCATGGTGGAAACGTAGTATTCGGCGATATCCATCGGGGCGATGCGCTCCGCCAAAAGCGCAGACTCCCGTTTTCCTGTCTCAGTCAAGCCGTCGATCTCATAGTTCGGATCGCCGTGGCGGATCAGCAGCAGTCTCATAGGGATGGTTCCTCCGTTTGTTCATCTTGCATACGCCGTGATGAACTTCATGATGTTTCATGTCCCCGGCGCATCGGCTAGCTTCTGCCGAGCCGCCCGCGGGGGCAAAAAAGCTGCGATCCGCAGGGGGTCGCAGCTTTTTTGTATCAGGCACGTCCGGCGGGAAGCGATCAGAGCTTCCACTCCTTGATGTCGGTATGCAGCAGGTGATGCGCCTCGTGCGACAGGGGCGCGCCGAGGTATTCCTCGTACAGCCGCTGGACGCAGGAGTTTTCATGGGAGAAGCGGGTATGCGAGGTGCGGTCGAGGGCATAGAGCTTCTGGCCGCGCGCGCCGCCCAGCTCCTTGCCTTCCTCGATGGGCTGACCGCCGCCTCCGCCGCAGCCGGTGGGGCAGGCCATGATCTCCACGAAATCGTAGTGCACCTTGCCGCTCTGGATGGCGTCGATGAGTTTGGTGGCGTTGCCGAGACCGTTGGCGACCGCCGTGCGGACGGTGATATCCCCGGCCTTGAAGGTGCGTTCCTTCCAGCCGTCCAGCCCGCGCACGCCGGAGAAGGCGTCCGCGTCCGGGTTCTCGCCGGTGATGAGGAAGTAAGCGCTGCGGAGCGCCGCCTCCATTACGCCGCCGGTGGTGCCGAAGATGACGGCCGCGCCGGTGCCTTCGCCGAGAGGATCGTCAAACTCCGCCTCGCCGATGGTCATGGGATCGATCTGGCAGGCCTTGGTCATGCGGACAAATTCGCGGGTGGTGATGGAGAGATCCACATCCCGTCCCGCGCCCGCGTCGTTCACGGCCTCCACGGCGCATTCGTATTTCTTCGCCGTGCAGGGCATGACGGAAACGCAGAAGATCTTTTCGGGATCGACGCCGATCTTCTTGGCAAAATAGGACTTGGTCACCGCGCCGAACATCTGCTGGGGACTCTTGGCGGTGGAGAGATTTCCGGCCAGCTCCGGGTGCCGGATCTTCACATACCGCACCCAGCCGGGGCAGCAGGAGGTGAACATCGGCATGGGATATTCGCCCGGATGGGTCATGCGCTCGATAAACTCGCTGCCCTCTTCCATGATGGTGAGGTCGGCAGAGAAGTCCGTATCGAATACATAGTCGAAGCCGATGGCCTTCAGGACGGCGACCATGCGGGGGACGGACGCCTCGTCGCGGCTCATGCCGAAATCCTCGCCCCAAGCGGCGCGGACAGCCGGCGCGACCTGCACGACGGTGATCTTATCGGGGTCAGCAATGGCGTCGAACACCTTGAGGGTATCGTCCCGGGCGCGGAGCGCGCCGACGGGGCAATGGGTGATGCATTGGCCGCAGAAGGTGCATCCCGCGTCCATGATATCCTTACGGTCGCGGACGGCGACGGCGGTGCGGGCGCCGGTGCCGGTCACGTCCCAGACGTGCATATCCTGCACCTTGTCGCAAACGCTGACGCAGCGCATGCAGTTGACGCATTTTGACATATCTCGGATGAGAGGATAGGAATGATCCCATTCGCGGTAGATGGGCTTGATGGGGAAAGGCAGCTCCAGCACGTTCATATCCCGGGCAAGGGTCTGGAGCGTGCAGTTGCCGCTGCGGACGCAGCTCGTGCAGCTGGAGTTATGCTTGGAGAGGATCATCTCCACATTCAGCCGGCGGGTATCGCGGACGCGCTGGGTGTTGGTGCGGACCACCATGCCGTCCTCGCAGGGGGCGTTGCAGGAGGCGGCAAGCTGATCCCGGCCTTCGACCTCCACGACGCAGACGCGGCAGGCGCCGATCTGATTGATGTCCTTCAGATAGCAGAGCGTCGGGATCTTGATGCCGGCTTGACGGGCGGCTTCCAGAATGGTGGTGCCTTCCTTTACGGTGACCTTGCGGCCGTCGATCGTTAATGTTACCATGCCTCTTTCCTCCCTCCGCGGAACGAGCCGTAGCCGAAATGGTCACAGCGCAGGCAGCGCGTGCATTCCTGATGCGCCTGCTCGTCGGTCATGCAGTATTCGATGAGGTCAAAATCATGCACACGCTCGGCCGCGGGGCGGTCGGTCATGTTGCAGCGGCCGGAGGCGCCGCGCACCTTCGAGAGAGCCTGCGGGATATCGACGTCGAAGGCGATCTCGCTGTGCAGGCCGAAGTATTCGTCGATGTTGGCAGCGGCGGTCTTGCCGGCCTCGATGGCCTTGATGACCGTGGCGGGGCCGGAGGCGCAGTCGCCGCCGGCATAAATGCCGTTAGCGCCTGCCACGGCGCCGGAGGTATCCGCCTGCAGGGTGCCGCCCCGGGAGGCGGCGATGCCGGCCTCGGCAAAGTGGCCGAACTCAATGGCCTGACCGATGGCGACGACGACGATATCGGCGGGGATCTCCTCTTCGGGCAGATCGGCGTTCATCGGCGTGGGGCGGCCGCCCTTATACGCGCCGGGGATCTGGGGCTTCACCTGCACGGCGCGGGCGGCGCCGCTCTCGTCGGTGAGGATGGCCACGGGAGCCTGCAGGGTCACGAGCTCCACGCCCTCGGCGATCGCGCCGGTGATCTCGGCCGCCAGCGCGGTCATATCGGACTGACGGCGGCGATACACGACCTTCACGCTCTTCGCGCCGAGGCGGAGCGCCGTGCGGCTCGCGTCCATCGCCACGTTGCCGCCGCCGATGACGACGACGTTCTTGCCGGTCATGTCCATCGGCTCCTCGTCCCCCATCGCGCCCAGCAGCTCCACGGCGGACATGACGTTCTTCGCGTCCTCCCCGGGGATGTTGAGCTTTTTATAGGAGTGGGCGCCGATGGCGATATACACGCCGTCGAATTTCTCTTGGATCTCGCTGAAGCTGATATCCTTGCCGATCTCGACATTCGTATGAGCCTCGATGCCGGTGGAGAGGATGACGTTTATGTCCTCGTCGAGGAACTTTGCCGGCAGGCGGTAGCGCGGGATGCCGTAGCGCAGCATGCCGCCGAATTTCTTCCGCCGCTCGTAAACGGTGACGGAATGTCCCATCAGCGCGAGATAATACGCGGCGGTGAGGCCGGTGGGACCGCCGCCGATGACGGCCACGGTCTTGCCCGTGGGCGGCGCGCATTTCGGCGCGTCCACATGGCCTGCGCGCTCTACGGCGACGCGCTTGAGACCGCGGATATTCACAGAGGCGTCCATGATATTCCGGCGGCAATGGTTTTCGCAGGGATGCTCGCAGATGAGGCCGCAAACGCTGGGGAAGGGGTTATCCTCGCGGATGAGGCGCACCGCGTCCGCATAGCGTCCCGCCCGCACAAGGGCTATGTAGCCGGGGATATCCACATGCGCCGGGCAGAAGGAAACGCACGGCACCGCCGAGAAGCTGGACATGCAGCGCCCGGTGTTCAGATGGGACATAAAGTCGTCCCGGAAGCCCTTCAGGCACTCCAGCACGGTGCGGGCCGCCTCGCGTCCGATGGCGCAGTCGGAGGAGTCCACGATGGCATGGGAGGCCTTTTCGAGGATCATCATGTCCTGCGCGGTGCCTTCGCCTTCGAGGATCTTTTCCACAAGGGCGGAAAGCTGCGTCAATCCGACACGGCAGGGAACGCATTTGCCGCAGCTCTGCGCAAGGCACAGCCGCAGGAACGCATCCGTCAGCTCCACGGGACAGTTGCCCTGCGGCGCTACCTCGATGCGGTGCTGCAGGTTTTCATAGAGGTTGTCTACGATGGCCTGCGACTTATCCGGGGTGTAAATTCTCAGTCTGCTCAAGCCGCTCTCACTCTCCTATCTAACATTTTTTTAGACACACTACCACACGTTAAACTGTGTATTCGTCATTATAACATGATAATATCGTATGCACAAGGGATAAACTGCACAACTTTACCATATATTAGCTGTTTTTATTCGAAAGATAACGATTTATTTTGGTGAAAACCGCGCCCGCAGGACGCCGAAGCGTTCCGCGGGCGCGGCCGTGGTATGGGAAGTCGGTGCGGATCAGGACGCCTCGCCGGAGGCAAGGGGAGCCACGGTGAGGGTGCCGTCGGGGTTCTCGGAGATGACGCCGTTTACGACGCAGCCGTCATTTATGATGAGATCGGTGACCACGGAGGTCTCCGTCACGTTCCAGACGGCGCCGTTCGTGAGATCGAGGGTCACGCCCCACCAAGTATCGTAGCCGTCGGGATCGAGGATATAATTGCCGTCGAACGATGCCTCGCACAGGGCGTTCCAATCCTCGCAGGTGTTGCAGAAGACCGCGCCGGTGAGGGTGGTATTGTCGAGGGTCAGATACAGCTCGCGCTGATAGTCGTCGTGGACGATATCGCCGGTCACGTCCATGTCTTGGAAAATGACCGTGCTGCCGACGGTCTCGTCGCCGTCGGCGATGCTGTTGACGTTCGAATCGGAGTTTATCATCGTGTGGATCAGAACGCCGTTCCAGCTATCCATGGCGGTGCCGGACAGGAGGATATAGGCGTTGGCGGATTTCGTCACGAGACATGCTCCGGCGTAGCGCTGGTTATAGGCAGCGATCCCGTCGAAGCCCCCCTTGATGAGACTCTCGTCCGTGAGGAGCGTTCCGCCCTTCATATAAAGGGTGCCCTGCGTCTGGTTGCGCGCGCCGGAGTGACCCATGTCGGGCATATGGAACTGCACGGCGGTCTGGCCGCCGGAGATGACGCTGTCCATCGGTTCGCCGGAAGCGGGATGATCCTCCCAGCTCAAATCCCGGGGGTTCGAGGTGCGGCCCATGAAGGCGCGAAGCTCGGTGGTGTTCGTCGTATCGTCGCTGGAGGTGGCGTATACCTCGCCGTTATTCGAGGCCACCACACCGTCGGAGCTGCCCATGAGGGTGCTGCCGTAGAGGAAGACATGGCAGCTCGTGTCGGCATAAGCGCCATAGCCGCCTTGGCTCAGGCCGAGGCTTCGCCAGGCGAGGAAATCCAAGCCCTGCCGGGCGGAGTCGGTGCTCCATGCGCCCCATGTGCGGGACACGATGGCGGAGTTATAGAGATAGGTGACGCTCTTTCCCTGCGGCTGTACGCCCCGGGCGCGGCCGCCGGAATTGCCGACGGAGATCTCGCCGCCGATGTCACCGCCGCCGGTGGTTTCCAGCAGGGAGTTGGAAACGATCACCACAGGGGTTTCCATCCCCTGCGCGCCACCCATGGCGCCCGGGCCGGGAACGGTGCTGCCGCCGGAGACATCGGAATAGAAGGCGCTGCGCGCCGCGCCTACCGCGAGGATCACAGTGCCCTCGACGGTGAGGTCCGTCACGCCCTTCGCGGAGAGGACGGGCGGGCAGGCATCTGCGTTTTCATCGTCTCCGAGGATGATGACGGAGTCGGCGGTATCCACGCCGACGGTTTTCAGAAACGCCACAGCGGTCTCCGAGCCGGGATAGGTGCTCAGGTCATAGTTGGCTGCGTCGCCGCCGACGGTGAAGTCAATGGGATTTTCCCGGGGCTCGGAATACAGGAACGCCGCGTCCGAGCTGTCGGAGCGGAAGAAGAAGCCGCGGATGCCCGCATCGTCCTTGCCGCCGCCCTCAAAGAAGGTGATTTCATAGTTTTCGGTCTGCTCGTTTTCGGTATCCTCGCCATCATCGCCGAAGACGAAAGCCGCCTTGGGGCCGGTGTCTTCCGCCGCTGCGGAAGCGTCGCCGGACGCCTCGCCGGAGGCAAAGCCCGAAACGCCGAGGCTGAGCGCCAAGGTCAGCGCCATCAGGATAGCCAATAGCTTTTTCATAAGAAACCTCCTCTTAATGATTATTAATTCTTTCACAAGTATAGCATGAAAAAAGGCCGTTTTCAATCGTAACGATGAAAACGGCCGATATTCTTTCAGAAGGGACGGAAGCCGAAGCCGCCCATGCCCCAGCCGCCGGTGCGGATAATGTTGGTGGAGGTGAAGTCCAGCGTCTCGGTTCCTCCGCCGTAATCGACGGTATAGACGTTGCCGACGGTCATGGCGGGGTGGGAGAGGGTGAGGCAGTTGAAGGTGTTTGCGAGCGTGACCGACCAGATCTCGTTGCCGTCCGCGTCGTAGATGGTGACGGGGGTGCCGCCGGGCTGCAGATCGACGGAGAGAACAGCGCAGCATTGGGTGGATTCGCTCGACCAGCTCTCCTGCATCATGGAGGCGCCGCCGGCCATGACCATGCCGCCGGTGACGACGGGGCCGTCGCGCCCGGTGTCGATGCCGCCCTCCTGCGTGTTGCCGAAGGTGGATACGGTGAGGACGCCACCGGTGATATAGACATAGCCGTTCGAGTCGATGCCGTCGCCCACGTTGTTCCAGCTCCCGGTCACAACGAGATCGACGGTGCCGCCGGTCTGGAGGTAGTAGGTGGTGGCCGCGCCGCTGAGGGACGTGATCTCCGCCTCCTCGGAGGAGCGTCCCCATCCCATCATCTCAGAGCCGTTCGCGTTGATGCCGTCGTTCACGGCGCGGATGACGACGGTGCCTCCGTTTACCTCGATGGCAAAGGCTTCCAGACCCTCGAAGCAGTCGGTGATATTCACGAAACCGTCGTTGATGACCAGCATATCGTCCGCGTGCAGGGCGTCGTCGGAGGCGCAGATATTGAGCTCGCCGCCGTCGATGGAGCAGAGGACGCCCGCGTGAACGGCGTCGTCCGCTGTGTTCAGGTCGATGACGCCGCCGGAGACCGCGATATTCCCGGCGCATTTGAGACCCTTGGCGCTGTTTTCCAGCTCGGTCTCCTGTCCCCAGCCGCCCATGGGTCCGAAATTGTCGCCGCTTTTGTTGATGGCGCCGCCTCCTCCGCCCGCGGTCACGACGGCAATCTCGCCGCCGCTGACGGAAAGGAGCGTTTCCGCTTGGATACCGTCGCACTCCGCCGTGAGGGAAAGAGTGCCGCCGGAGATATCCACAGTGTCGCCGCGGATGGCGTCGTTGGCGGAGGTGACGGAGAGGGAGCCGCCGGTGACGCGCGCCATGCCCTCGGCGTCAATGCCCCGGCCTCCGGCCGTTATCACGATATCGCCGCCCGAAACGGCTACGGAGCCGGCGTTCAGCCGGGGATTCTCCGCCGCGAGGCCGTCGCCGCCGCTCGTAAGGGATAAGGCGCCGCCGGACACGGTGAGGTCGCCCTTGGCCTTGAGGGCGTTCTTGGCAGCCGTGACGGCGATATCGCCGCCCTCCACGGTGAGATCGGATCTCGACTGGATGCCGTTGTTGGCGCCCGCCTCCACCCGGAGGCTGCCATCGCCCCGGAGGATGAGCGGCGCTTTGGAATAGATGGCAGCGCTCGCGTTCTCGTCCGGCTCCGCCGCGCCGTCGCGGATCGTGTTCACCGTATGCTTGTCCGCTGTGATGGTCACGGGATCGTCCGAGAGGATGCATATCGCCTCGGGACCTGTGATCTCCGCGCCCTCAAGGATCAGCTCCACCGGCCCGTCCGCGTCCACGGTGAGCCGCCCCTCCAGCGCGCCGGACACCACATAGGCTCCCGCGCTCTGCACGGTAAATCCGCCGTCGGCATAGACGATGCCGGAAACGGACGCATCGGGGACGTTCAGCCGGAGCTGCTGCGGCGCTGCGCTTTCTGCGACAGGAAGGATCGCCGCGATTTCCGATTCGGATGCGGGTTCCTCCGCCGCAGGCTGGGCAGCGCATCCCGCCAGCAGAACCGCGGTGGCCAGCAGCGGGAGAAATAACGATTCTTTCATATTCATGCTTGCATTCTAAAACATACGGTGGTTCTTGTCAACGAAATTGGGGATTGTAATTCGGGATAATTTCAGTATAATGTTAACGTAATGATATTTTTTTATCATCATCAAAAAGAGGAAGGAGAATCGTATGAAAGCCATCAAAACGCTGGCGCTGATCGTAGCGCTGTGCATGGTGCTGACGCTGGGAGCGTTCGCGTCCTCCGACATGCCGGACACCTCCATGGGCGGCCGCGCCACGAGCGCGCCACCCGATAACTCCACCAAGGCGGTGGATATCCTCGGCACCCGTGCCGCCGTGTATTTCGATTACGGCGACGAGGGCTATACCGTCTCCCGGAACGTGACGGAGGATTATAACTTCATCACGCAGGGCGATATCACCGCGCCCGCCTCGGGTGAGCCGTATGCGCTGGGCGGCATCTATCTCTACTGCGGCGCGGAAAGCTGGGATGAGGAAAATGCCGTGGGCAATTCCGGCATCGTCATAAACTCCCGCACCGATACGGAGACCCCGTTTTTCCTCGGCGGCACGGAGGAGCTCTATGACGCGCCGAACGGCGAGAAATACAACACCGTCATCATCATGGATACGGCTGAGGACGAGGAGCTGGCCGGCCGGGTGACGGAGACCGCCCCGGGCGTCGGCCTTGCCTTCAACGGCTCCGCCGTGGAGCTGAACAACGTCTATGTCGCGGCCACCGGCACGAGCCGTCCCTGCGTGCATATCCCCGCCAGCACCCGGGATAAAAACGTCTCCCAGAAGGGCGATCTCATCCTTGTGGACAGCTTCCTGCGCAACTATTCCACCCGGGCGACGCTCCTCATGGGCGGCGACGTGTATGTTCTCAAAAGCACCGCGATCACCGATTCTTGGGGCGCTTTGAGCTTCGATAACACCTCCGCCACCATGTATGTGGTGGATTCCGTGGTGAACTCCAACGGCCTAAGCGGCTACGGCGTATACGACGCCGCGGGCTGTACCGCGTATTTCTACGGCATCCGCGATATCGCGGGCGATACCGGCGTCACCGTATGCCGCACCGCCGTGCTGTACGTCGGCGGGCTGGCGGATACGCCCGCGGAGCTGGCTGCCCGGTATGACGGCGCGGGCGAGCTGATGACGCCCACCGCCACCGAGGACGGCACGAGCATCATTGCCGGGGGCTATGCCGCGGTCATGATGCATGCCGATATGTCCGGCGCGGACAGTCAGGCGCAGGCGTATATTTCGAACTCCGTCATCTCCACCGAGGAGGACGACGTAGTGTTTGCCGAGGGACAGAAGCTCGCGGATATGGACGCGGCCGCGGCGTATGCCGCCCGTGGCGCGGTGAGCTATCTGCAATGGAAGGATCTGGCGGGCGCGGCGGCGCTCCTCAAATGCCACAGCGGCAAGCTCGTGTTCGATAACTGCGATCTTCGCAGCCGCACCGGCGTCGCCGTCCGCACCGCGTTCGTGTATGACGCCATGGCGAGCGGCATCTATCCCGTGGACGGCGCGGAGTATATCGGCGACGAGGTCGATTTCCAAAACATGACCGTAAACGGCGACGTGATCCACGACGACTATATGCGCAAGATGGTGCTGAACCTTGAAAACGCGGAGCTGAACGGCGCGGTCGTTTCCGGCACCTGCGCGAGCTGGAACGCCAAGTATGAGACCATTGACATGGCGGCGCTGGCGGCGGCGGGGGTCGATATCTCCGAGACCGACGAGGAGACCGTCAAGGCGAGCTTTATCTATAACGACAGTTACGAGACCGTCTGGGGCGTGCGCATGGCGATGGACGCAGCCTCGGTATGGAACGTGACGGGCGATTCGAACCTCTACAGCTTCTCGATGGCGGATGGCGCGGTCGTGCAGGCGCCGGCAGGCAAGAGCCTCGCGATCTATGTGGACTGCGCCATGAGCGGCGACGCGGCGGGCTATGATATCGCCTCCGGCACCCGCATCGAGGCCTTTGAGCCGGGCGTGACGTATTCCGGCGTCGTGATCCTCGTGGAGGACGGCTCGGCGAGTAATGTGATCACCATCGGCAGCGATCAGCTTGCCTCCCTCGGCATCGAGACCTATGTGGAAGACGGCAAGCTCAAGATCTCGCTGGGCGGCCTGCTGGACGCGCTGGGCGCAGAGCTGAGCTATGACGAGGCCACCGGCACCGTTACGCTCGTGGACGGCAGCGGCGCCATCGGCGCGCTGGCGGATTCCATGATCGGCTGACGGCGGTCTTCGGCGGATATTTGCCGAAAAATTAAAGAAAATGAAAAAACCGTGAGTTGCGCTCACGGTTTTTTCGTTGTATGATAAAGGTTATGAGTAAGAGAAAGACAATCCTATGGCTCGTCTGCGCCATGCTGCTTTTGGTGCTGACCGGATGCGGCACAGCGGAGGCTGTGGAGGAGCCGACGGCTGTGCCAGCCCCCACTGATACCCCAGAGCCGACGCCGGAGCCTACCCCCGAGCCGGAACCCATCCGGCTGTCGATCCGGGTGCAGGAGGATCATCCGGCGCTGATGCGCTGCGAGCGGGACGGGTCGTTTGACTCCGACGCCGCGGTGACGAAGCGGGAGAGCGCGCTGCTGCTCTGCACCCTGCTGGAGGGTCTGCCCCGGGGCGGCGACGGGCTGTTTACGGATATCCACGCGCCTGCGGGAAGCTATGCGAAGGTCGCGTCGCTGTATGAAGCGGAGCTGTTGCCGGATCGGGAAGGAACGGCGTTCCTGCCGGAGGATCCCACGCCCCGCGTCTGGCTCGCGGAGGTGCTGGAGCGCCTCGCCGAGCGGCTGTCCCCATCGGATTCGGAGCGGGTCGCCGCGTTGGCGGCGGATGTCTCCGCGGGCTTCGGCGCGGAAGCGGAACCGCTTTTCGCGGCGGATACCGTGTGCCGCGGTGAGATGGCCATGGTTCTGGAACGACTTATTGGCCGTGAGCCGGATGAGGCGGCGCTGCTCATGGGAGAGCGGCTGCCTCCGGATGTTTCCTATGGCGATCCCGCGTGGGCCTATATCGCGGACGCGGCGCTGGCCGAAGCGCCGGAGCCGGTGACAGAGGAGGGCGTTTTCCGCGCCTATGGCTGGCTGTATGGCACATGGGGCGACGGGACGCTGATGAAGGACACCGATTACGGCGTATGGACCTTCGGTCTGGACGGCCGGTATACCACCGGCAGCGAGGCGCTGGACGGCTATCTGGCAGCGGCGCTGGAGGACTGCGGAGCGCAGGAGCTTTCCACATGGAAGGCGCTGCAGGCGGCCTACCTCTATGTGAAGTATAACTATGAATATCTGGTGCGGCCGGAGGATATGGATCCGATCCCCGTTGGACAGATGGGCTGGGAATATGAACGCGGAGAGCGCTTCTTCCGCTATGGCGGCGGAACGTGCTATGGCTTTGCCGCAGGGTTCGGACTGCTGGCACGGGCGCTGGGGGAGGAAGCCTATATCGTTGCCGCACAGGTGAACGAGTATTACGGCCCCCATGGCTTCGTCGTGATCCCGGAGGACGGCGTGGACTGGATCTATGACGTGGAGCTGGAGGCTACCCGGCAATACCGGCACGACGATTTTGATCTCTTTTATATCCAGAATCATACGGTCTACGATTACTGGTACCGAACAGACTGGGCGGACGAATGACGGCGGTATACCTGTACGATCTGGAGGCTGCCCCGCCGGATGCGGCGCTGGCGGAGCGCCTGCCCCGATGGCGGCGGGAGCGGTATGACCGCCTGCGGAATGAGGCGGCCAGGCGGGAGAGCCTCGGCGCGGGGCTTCTGTTTGCCTATGCGATGCGCCGCCGGGGGATATCGCCGGAGGAGCCGATCCAAGAGCTTCCGGCGGGAAAGCCTGTGTTTGCCCGGCGGGAGGATGTGTTTTTCAGCCTGTCCCATTCCGGGCGATATGTGCTGTGCGCCGTGAGCGGTGCGCCGGTTGGAGTAGACGTGCAGCAGATACGTCCTGTGCGACTTTCCCTTGTCCGTCGGTTCCATCCTGCGGAGCAGGCGTGGCTGGAAGACAGGCCGGAAGAGGAGCGGCAGGTTGCGCTGTTTCGGCTGTGGACGCGCAAGGAGGCATGGGTCAAGGCGGTGAGCGGCGATCATTTTGTATCGCTGTCGGAAGCGGATGTGATCCATCCTTTGCAGGGACTGCTTTTTCGGGATTATGAGGTCCCCGGCGGCTACCATGCCTCCGTTTGCGCAGCGGAGGGGGAGCTGCCGGAGGAGATCCAACAGATTGCATTATCGGAATTATCGGCCATTTGAACCGGGCGGGACGACCTGCCCGGTTTTTTGGTGCGCCCGGCGAGCGACACCCGTGGGAAGAGTAAAGCTGCAGGCTGTATAATATGCCAAATTCGGACAGAAAACCACATGTGAAATTTAGTTGATTTTTTAACGATCCTCTCTTGACAGGAGCGGTTTGCTGCGGTAACATATGAGCGGATGAAAAATGATAGTTATTTAACAAACAAATAACCGCTGCCGCCCCATGCTGTGCGGGTCGGTCATCCTTACAAAATCAATTCCATCACAGGAGGAACATATCATGCAGAGATTTACGAATCCCAGAGATATTTATCACGGCAAGGGCGCGCTGGAGGCGCTCAAGGGCTTTGAAGGCAAAAAGGCGATCATCTGCGTCGGCGGCGGCTCCATGAAGCGCTTCGGTTTTTTGGATCGCGCCAAGCACTATCTGGAAGAGGCCGGCATGGAGGTCGTGGTTTTTGAGGGCATTGAATCCGATCCCTCCGTGGAGACCGTTATGAAGGGCGCGGCTGTCATGCAGGAATTCCAGCCCGATTGGATCGTTGCCATCGGCGGCGGTTCGCCCATCGACGCGGCCAAGGCCATGTGGATCAAGTATGAGTATCCCGAGACCACCTTTGAGGATATGTGCAAGGTTTTCGGGCTGCCGAAGCTGCGCACCAAGGCGAAGTTCTGCGCCGTATCCTCTACCTCCGGCACCGCTACCGAGGTCACCGCGTTTTCCATTATCACGGACTATGAAAAGGGCATCAAATACCCCATTGCGGATTTCGAGATCACGCCGGACGTGGCGATCGTCGATCCGGAGCTGGCCGAAACCATGCCGAAAAAGCTTGTGGCTCACACCGGTATGGATGCCTTGACCCACGCCATTGAGGCCTATGTATCCACCGTCCACAGCGAGTTTACGGACGCCCCTGCGATCCGCGCCATCGAGATGATCCAGCGGGATCTGATCGATTCCTACAATGGGGATATGACCGCCCGCGACAACATGCACTCTGCCCAGTGCCTTGCCGGTATTGCCTTCTCCTCGGGTCTTCTCGGCATCGTCCACTCTATGGCGCACAAGACCGGCGCGGTCTTCGCCGATCACGGCGCGCATATCATCCACGGCGCGGCCAATGCCATGTATTTGCCCAAGGTCATCGCCTACAACGCGAAGGATCCCGAGGCAAAGCGCCGCTATGGCGTGATCGCGGATTATATGCACCTCGGCGGGACGAACGACGATGAAAAGGTCGCGGCGCTCATCGCGTATGTCCGCGGGCTGAACGATAAGCTGAATATCCCTCACGGAATCAAGAATTACGGCGCGGACAGCTATCCCACGGAGCAGGGCTTTGTTCCGGAGGAGGTCTTCCTCGAGCGCCTGCCGTCCATTGCCGCGAACGCGATCTTGGATGCCTGCACCGGCTCCAACCCGCGCCAGCCGACGCAGGAGGAAATGGAGAAGCTGCTCAAATGCTGCTACTACGACACGGAAGTTGACTTCTGATGGCGGAGTTGCGGTGGTTTCCCTTTCAGCCGTCGCCGGCTGGAGAAGGAGCTCCCGCTGGCTTTTGACCACGATACGATCCTTGCCTGTGCGATCCGCATGAAGCGGGGAGGACAGCGATAGAAAACAACGCAGCTCCGGCGTTCTGCCAGAAAAGGCAGAACGCCGGAGCTGTGTTGTGCGGAGCAGGCTTCGGTCTGGTGCTCGATGCATAAAGCTTTCATTTGGGATGCGATCATGCCCGCAACACCGAAGTAGCCCCGCTTGCTCTGCCGTTCCATCTGTCAGAGACTCGTATGCGCCGAGATGCTCCTTGATCGACCCCGGCAGCATTCAAAAAACAATTTGGCTGTCTGGATATATTCTATATCCCGCACGGCACCCATTTCAAACCGCGATTTCTGTGGTATAATGGACACTGGGCGGTTGTTATACATCTTCAGCTGCGGCATCTGGAGGGATGGGACGTCCACGCCCATGGACCTCCCTGAGCCGGATTCAATAAATGAACAGAGAGGAACATTCAAAATGAAGAAACTGTACCGTGTTCTTGCGCTGGTTTTTGTGCTCGCCCTTCTTTCCGGGGCGGCGGTCGCTGCGAGTGACTTCGCCTACGAGCACGACCCCCGCGACAACCCCCGCGCCATGGAGGACATAATTGAAAACCCCGATTTCGGCGAGGACGGTCGGCAGCAGACGGACGGAGCTGATCCTCTCTCCCTGTGGACGGATGACGCCCGGGCTAAGTCAGAGCTGTTCTCCTTCATGGAGGCGATCACCGATGAGGACGGCGCGGATTACATACCCCCGGCGGACCGCATCGCCGTGTTCGACCTCGATGGGACGCTGTTCTGTGAGACGGATCCGAATTACTTTGACTATACCCTGCTTGTCTACCGTGTGCTGGAGGACCCGGACTATAAGGATCAGGCCAGCGACTTCGAGCGCGAGGTTGCTCAAAAGATCGTAGAGCAGAACGAGACCGGCGCGTCCTTCGAGGGGCTGGAGATCGACCACGGTAAGGCCGTCGCCTCCGCTTTTTCCGGCATGACGCTTGATGAATTCTCCGACTACATCCAGGCGTTCAAGCAGCTCCCCATGCCGAGTTACGAGGGTATGCTTCGGGGCGAGGGCTGGTATCGGCCCATGCTGCAGGTGGTGGAGTATCTGCAGGAAAATGGGTTTACGGTCTACGTTGTCAGCGGCACGGACCGGTTCATCGTCCGGGGCATCGTAAAGGAATCGCCGCTGGATATCCCGCCGCGGCATATCATCGGCTCGGACGAGACGGTCGTCACCCCGGATCAGGGAGACACGGACGGCCTGTCCTATGTGTACGACGACGATGACGAGCTGATCCTCGGCGGCGAATTCGTGGTCAAGAATCTCAAAATGAACAAGGTCGCGGTGATTGCCCGGGAGATCGGTCAGCAGCCGGTCCTTTCCTTCGGCAACAGCACAGGAGATTCCAGCATGGCGGCTTATGTGACCAGCGGCAATCCCTACCCTAGCCTTGCGTTTATGCTCTGCTGCGACGACACCGAGCGGGAAAACGGCAGCGTCGAGAAGGCCGATAAGATGTTCGACCTATGCGGCACCTACGGCTGGATCCCCGTCTCGATGAAAAACGACTGGACGACTATTTACGGCGACGGCGTGACCTATCTGGGCGGCGATGCGCTGTCCGCGATCCTGACAAGGGGCGTCCTCCGCGTGGGAACGACCGGAGACTACAAGCCCATGTCCTTCCTTGACCCGGAAACCGAAGAGTATTGGGGCTTCGATACGGAGCTTGCCGAGGATCTGGCGGAGGCCATGGGCGTGAAGATCGAGTATATCCCCACCACATGGCCGACGCTGATGGAGGATACGCTGGCCGGGAAGTTCGATCTTGCCATCTGCGGTATCACGATCACCGAGGCGCGGCAGGAGCAGGCGCTGATGTCCGACGGCTATCTGGGCAACGGAAAAACCGTCCTATGCCGAGCGGAGGATGCGGAGATATACACAAGCATCGAGTCGATCAACCGCCCGGAGGTCACGGTCATGGAAAACCCCGGCGGGCTGAATGAGAAGTTTGCCCGGGAGAATCTGCCCGATGCAGCGCTTATCATCCACGCCGCGAACGAGGAGATCCCCGGGCTGGTGGCCGACGGCGAAGCGGACGTCATGATCACGGAGATCATGGAGGCGGGCTATTATGTCGGGCAGGATGACCGCCTGGCGGCGCCGCTGATTTACGAGCCCTTCACACAGGGTCAGCTCGGTATTCTGCTGCCCCCGGGCAGCGAGAGCCTCTTAACGTATGTCAACGAGTTTCTGGCGGAGGAAACGGCTTCCGGCCGGATCGATGAGCTGGCGGAATCCTATATCTATCAGTACATCGGCGCAGTGGAAGAGCTCCGGCCAGCCGCATAAACCGCGAGACAATGATCCGTCCGGATCGCCGAAAGAGAGATGATCATACGCAGACTATGGGCTTGTTGAGCCGCTTGACTTCCTTCATCACAGGCAGCTCCTTTTCGTACGGAAAACGTATATCTCCGAGCTTATGAATAATGGAGTAGACCCCGATTTTGTTCGTGTTCAGGTGGGGCATCAGGACTTGCAGACAACCTACAATTCCTATTCATAAACCAGAAGTCAAGAGGATGACTTCTGGTTTATTTCATTTTTTGAGATAGCCGGATGTCTTGCTTGTATCTGTCTGACTCGCCACAGTCTCATCTTCTCCTTTGGGTTCCACTATATAAGCCGAACTGTTCGAACTATGCTTTTCTGCTTCTGGTTCGAAGCCCTCTTGTTCTGCTGCCCGACAGGCAGACAGGCAGATCAGAAGAATCGCCGAAGCTATAAGTGCCGCAAGCCGTTTTTTCATGTTCGTGATCTGCCTCCACCCTTACTTGGATTATTTCAAGTATTCCTCAAAGAAACTCTGCAGCTTATCAAAGGGGATCGCGCCCTTGCCGCCGCCGTCATAAAGATCGGTATGGGAAGCACCCGGAATGATGAGCAGTTCCTTGTTTTCGGTGTACTTGCTGCCTTTCACCATATTGGCGTAAGCATCTCTGCCGAAGTAGCAGGAATGCGCCGCATCGCCGTGCATCACCAGAACCGCTGAGCGGATTTCATTGCTGTACTGAAGGATCGGCTGATTGATGAAGGACTCGCAGCCAATTACGTTCCAACCGCCGTTGGAGTTGAGAGAACGGGGATGATAGCCACGCTCCGTCTTGTAATAGTCGTAGTAGTCCTTCACAAAAAACGGTGCATCCTCCGGCAGTGGATCGATCACGCCGCCGCCCAGCCTGTATTCACCGTTTTTCAGGTCTTCCAGACGCTGTGCGCACATAGCCGCTCGCTTCTGATGACGGGCTTCCTCGCTGTCCTCAGAATCGAAGTATCCCTTCGCGTTGACACGGGTCATGTCATACATGGTCGAGGCGACCGTCGCCTTGATGCGGGTGTCC
>CAJOIU010000006.1:0-1759 GCA_905234855.1 uncultured Oscillospiraceae bacterium | reverse complement strand
GGTATTGATATCCGGGGAAGCCATGTAGCGCACGTTCCCGCCGCTCTCACCGGTGAAGGAGGGGTCGAAGGCCAGCGTCAGAAAGCCGCGCTCCGCCATGGTCTGTGCATACAGGCCGGAGCACTGTTCCTTGACAGCGCCGAAGGGGCCGCATACCGCAATAGCGGGAAGATTTCCCTCTACGCCCTTCGGAACGTACAGATCCGCTGCCAGCGTGATGCCGTAGCGATTGATAAAAGTGACCTTGCAGTGATCCACCTTGTCGCTTTTGGGAAAGGTCTTGTCCCATTCTTTTGTCAATGTAAGTTCTGCTGTTTTCATCATGATTCAATCTTCCTTTCGGTGATTATTTATTGCCTGTCTGATCAGATAGTCGATCTGGTCGACCTTTCGTTGGCACTCGTGCATTTCTTCCACCATATCGCAGCGCCGCATCTTCAGGAATCTGACAAGCTCTGCCTCCTGTCCTGATTGATATAACTGCATCGCCCGCTCTGTGAGCTCTTGCCGTACATCGGTATCGCAAAGGAAGGATCTTAATGTTTCCGAATAATCTGACATGGTTTTCTGCACTCCTCGGCTCCTTGTTCCTTGGTTCGTTTTTATTATAACGCATTGATTTCCTACTCGCTAATGGTTATAATGAATATCGTGATATTCGATGCAGGAATATCAAAAAGGAGGAGTATCATGGAGATAAGAACACTTCGATATTTTCTCGCCGTTGCTCGGGAAGAAAACATGACACGTGCCGCTGAGCAGCTTCACGTGACGCAGCCGACGCTGTCCAAGGCACTGAAGGCACTTGAGGACGAACTCGATAAAAAGCTGTTCACCCGGCACAGCTTCAGCATTCGTTTGACGGATGAAGGCGTCCTGCTCCGCGACAGAGCGGAAGACCTTGTCAGCATGGCGGATAAGATCGAGAAGGAGTTTATCTCCCTCGATGATATTTCCGGCGGGGAGCTGTTCCTCGGCCTTGCCGAATCCTGTCAGATCAAGTATATTGCAGATACGATCAAAGCCTTGAAGGTGCGGTACCCGAAGCTGCAATATCACATCACCAGCGGCGACACAGAGCAGGTTGCGGAGAAGCTGCAGAAAGGGCTTTTGGACTTTGTTGTCCTCGCAGAAGAGCCGGATAAAAGCAAGTACGAATATATTGCACTTCCGGAGGCGGATCGCTGGGGATTGATATTTCCCGCAGACGATCCGCTTGCGGCCCATGAGAGCTTCAGTCCTTCCGCTCTCCGTGGACTTCCGCTGTTCTGTTCCGAGCAATCGTGGTATCAGGAGATTAAGAATTGGGCGGGAAGCGATTTTGATGCTTTTCATCTCGAAGGCTCGTTCCGGCTGTCATACAACGGATCGATCTTCGCTAAAGCAGGACTCGGGTACTTGCTGACCTTTGATAAACTGCTTGACGTATCAGCAGACAGCGGGCTGGTATTCAGACCGCTTACGCCACGCCTTGAAACAAAGCTGCATCTTGTCTGGAAGAAGTATCAGCCGTTCACACCGATTGCCGAACGGTTTTTGGAGCAGGTCAAAGTTTCATTTGGATATTAAAACTTGCGCCAGCGAAAACTGCACTACGTCTTTGATACGGTTTGATACGGATTGAGGCGGCATAATGGAGAGGGATCGTTTTTGGGACTCGGGGCGCGTTGCAGAATAGAAAACCTGCAGCGCGCTCCATCTCGTGGCAAACTGGACTAAGCAGCCAACAATTGCGCCCAGAATGTGGAGAATTTCTGCA
>CAJOIU010000005.1 GCA_905234855.1 uncultured Oscillospiraceae bacterium | reverse complement strand
TATCGATCCGAATAATAGCGGCTGATCTCATAGGTCATCTCATGGTATGTGAATGTCTCATAATCATCCGCCGGAATACCCCAGTAGGGTGTGAGGATACAGTCCTGCTCCTCCACCGGGAGTTCATTGATCGCAAAATTCTGCAGAAGCGCATTCGCGTCCAGCCCGACCACCTTACGAATGCCGTTCTCGTCGATACTGACATTCAGATCATCCGCCGCGCCGGTCTCAGCGTCAAAGTCGAAGGTGTACGCTGTGACGGGCAGCTCATGCAGGCTCGGCCACGACATAAGAAGCCGGATCTCTTCAAAGCTGTCGCCCTCGCAGGCGGTATTCACCTTGACCTGTTCCGATTTACATAGCATTTCGGTCCATAAGGAAGAAGGGCAGAGGTTGAATTGTTCCCGATAACGAACAGGGCCAGAGACAACGAAGAAATCCGGTGGATTTGTTCTTACGGAACTATATGGATTTATTTCCGCGAACGAGCGGAGCCGCTGACATCCAAATCGACGTGTCGAGCCATGTGGAGACGGTAGTTCTGCTGTCTCGAAGCAGGTCAGCAGATAGACTGGCCGCAAATAAAACATACCCTCCGTCTATATCGCAAAAAACTCCATAGCGGCGCGTCAAAGCAGCGCCGCTATGGAGCTTTGTATTCGCGGAAGCAACCTGTGTTACTTGTTGCTCTCCAATTTAGTAGTAAGATTTTTACTCGTTATTAACAATTCACATACATCTAAAAAAGCACACTTTAAACATTATATTCAATTGCTTTTTTTCGGCATATGAAAAACAGAAAAATTGATATAACCAAATAAATTATCGTTCCTATACAAAGAATCCCACCACTTCTTCCAGAATATCTGACAATTCCATATAAACCGACTAAAAAACAAACACTTATAGAAACAAGGTTTATATAAGAGAACAATTTCATATAGGCATATAAATGTATAAGCTCAAAGATTACGCAGAGAACAAAGCTAATTAGATAGAGCCATGAAATGACCAGAGTAAAAAAAGTCGATGGCAGACCAACATACGGATAGTCCCCTTCTCCTATAAGCCATTCAAAAAAATAGTCATAATTCCCTCCAAATTCAAAAGCCATACAAGCAACAAATGCTATAACCAAACCAATCAGTGTGATATCTGTTTTACTTAATTTCATTTTGCTCCTTTCAGTTTTCACCATTATTTGCGTATACCTTAATCCTTTTCACTTTCTAAAGCCTTAAGCACCCCCCTCCCCAACAAAAAAAGTGGCACAGCCGAAGCCATGCCACGAAAAACGCATAGCTCCGATTGTTGCCACACAATCACAATCCCCCTATCAGCTAGGTACGGATAGCAGAGCTGGCGTTTTTGCCTAAAGACAAAAACGCACCTAGCCCACAATAGGGAAATATTTGAATTGTGATTATGTGGCAGGTTCACTATATCACATAAAGGTGAAAAACGCAAGAAGAAAGCATCGGAGATTTCTCCCCGATGCTTTAAAAATGTGTTGCCTTACTCGTTATTCTCCCAGTTATGCCAGATGTTCTGCACGTCGTCGTTGTCCTCGAAAAAGTCGAGCATCTTCTGCATATTCTTAATGTCGCCCTCCGCGGTGAGGGTGATGTACGACTGGGGCACCATTTCCTCCTGCGCGGAAAGAAGCTTATAGCCGTGCTCGGTCATATAGTCGGCCACGGCGGTCACATCCGCAGGATCGGTATAGAGGGTGAAAACGCCCTCCTCGGTTTCCATATCGGCCGCGCCGGCCTCCATGGCATCCATCAAAACAGTCTCTTCGTCCAGCTCCTCGTCCTCGTTATCCACAACGATGACGCCCTTGCGGTCGAACGACCAAGACACGCAGTTCGTCGCCCCGAGATTGCCGTTGTATTTATCGAAGCCGTGGCGCACCTCGCTGGCGGTGCGGTTGCGGTTATCGGTCATAGCCTCTACGATGACCGCCACGCCGCCGGGGCCGTATCCCTCGTAGGTGACGGACTCGAAGCTGGAGGTATCGCCGTTTCCGAGCGCCTTTTCGATGGTGCGCTTGATATTGTCGTTCGGCATATTGGCTGCCTTGGCCTTCGTGATGACGGCCGCAAGGCGCATATTGTTCTTGGGATCGCCGCTGCCGCCTTCCTTGACAGCCACGATCATCTCGCGCGCGATCTTCGTAAAGGCCTGTGCTCTTTTCGCATCGGCCGCGCCCTTTGTCTTCTGGATATTATGCCATTTGGAATGTCCGGACATTCTTCGTATCCCCCTGTATTATTGCTTTACAGGGTATTTTAGCATAGTTTTTCGTCAATATCAACCACCGAATCGCAAACCTCACCGGCATTTCGGGATCAGCAGCAAGCCTTCGCCTCTGCCCTCGTTGGCGGCCTCGATCGCCTCAGGTGTGGAAGCGTATTTCCGCGCGAGCATCCATAGATCCGCGTCCTGCCCTGCGCGGATGAGGGTCACAGACGGCATTTTCGCCGTATCCCGCACCGTTTGCGTGTCCTCCGTCACTGAGGTCACGCAGGCGACCCGTTCGCAGATCATCATTTTTGCGTCCAGTCGGCATGTCGCTCGAAGCTCCGCGCCCGAACGGAAGATATCCGTCACCGTTACCGAAATATCCCGAAGCGTTCCGTTCTCCGGCAGCTCGACGGAGCCGAATTCAGCCGTCAGACGGCATCTCGCCGGAAGATAACCGCCCTCCGTCCGAATGATGCTGCGAAGCGTGACGGACGCCTTTACGGACGTGCCGTCCACCGTCACTGCGCCCACCGACGCCGTGGCCGCCAGCAGCTCTCCGCCCTCCGCCGACGGTTCAGACGTTCCCGTGACCGTCTGACGCAGGCTGACAGGCCGTTCCTCCCTAATAAGCGCAAGATCCGTCATCTCCGGCACCAGCACCCTCCGATTGCTGTAGATATCGGCTATATAGGGAAGCGTGACCGTCTGCCTGCATACGGTCTGCGCCGCAAAATGAAGCTCCGCAGCGATTCGATTTGCCTCCGCCCCACGCTCCGGCAGATCGAAGTAGACCCCCGTCATGAAAAGCGTCACCTCCGGCAGCGCCTCCGCCGCCTCCGTATCCACCTCCATGATCTGGGAAAACTCCGTTTCATACTGGGCAGTATAGGCTCTGTCCGAATCCGGCGCCGAAAGGATCAGCTCCGCGCATACGCGCCCCCGGAACACGACCTTGCCGCTGACATAGCTGACACTCTCCAAGATCGTCTCCGCCCGCCGGGAAAGGATCGCCTCAACCCCGCTCATCTCGGCAGGCAGCGCATAGTCGTCCATAACGACGAAATTTTTCTCTCTGACATCCGCCACGAGCATGGCCTCGGCAGAACGGCACAGCAGATGCGTGCTGCCGTCCGGCTCCTCCAGCCCGGAAGCAAGCTCCATGCTCTCCTTGCGGTAGCTGCGCGCTTCCGCTTCGATCTCCGCCCGCACGGATAATTTACGGGAATTGATCGTCCTTGCGTCGACAGAGCGGACGCGCAGGCGCGCGACGGTACGGCAATCCGTATCCACCGGCGGCGCGTCCATGCGGATATCCGCCGGGAGCGTCACCTCGACACTCCGCATCGCACCGCCCATCTCCGGCGTATACACTACCAGCACGCTGACGGAGGCGGACAAACGTACGGAGCCCACCTCCGTTTCCTTGCTCTTCACGGTTAGGATACTCTCCGCATTCACGACAGAGCCTATATCCGGCATCGCATCGGGAACGACATATTCGCTCTGCACCTCCGTGACCGAGGTGTCCTCCCAGACAGGCGCCAGATGCTCATATATATCCTTTTTCAAAGCCGTCTCCATATTTGTCGCTCCTTGCATATTGATTTTCTATGCAAGGCTATGCGTCACGATAAACGGATATTCCTCTTCTACCGCTTCAAAAGCAGGATGCCCCCAGCGACCAGCGCCAGACCGCACACCAGCCACCACAGCCAGCGGGGCAGCAGCAATCCCAGCAGGATCACCGACCCGACGACCACAGCGATCCAGCCGATCCATGGGTTCCGTTTTCTGCACAAAATAACCGCCTCCCCCACATCCTATGGGGGAAGCGGCATATTTGTACATGGGACATTATTGTATTTCCCAGCGATTGAGCTGTGACGCCTCCTCATACATACGCAGATAGGAGGCATAGCGGCTCGGATGGACGGCCCCGTCCTCCACGGCCTGCCGCACGGCGCAGCCCGGCTCTTTCCGATGCGTACAGTCGTCGAACCGGCAGGTATCCCGATATTCGCGGAACTCTGAAAACAGCAGCGGAAGCTCCTCCGGGAAGATCGGCTCTTCCGCTTCGTCGCCAAAGGAGGCAAACCCCGGCGTATCGGCAATGAAGGTGCCGCCCCCAAGATCAAAAAGCTCCACATGGCGCGTGGTATGCCTGCCGCGACCGAGCTTTCGGCTGACCTCTCCCGTCGGTATCGAAAGCGCCGGGTGGAGGGCGTTCAGAAGGCTGCTTTTCCCGACGCCGGAATTGCCCGTGAAGCAGCAGATCTTTCCCGCGATCGCTTGACGGAGATCCTCGATCCCCTCCCCCGTCGCCGCGCTGACGCGGTATACGGGGCATTCCGTAGTGCTGTAGATTTCCGACAGCCGATCCCCGGGTTCTAGGTCAGTTTTATTGATGAGGATCATCGCTCTGACGCCGTTTTTGCCGCATCGGATCGTGACACGGTCGATGAGATACGGGTCGGTCACGGGGATCGCCTCCGATGCGATCATCACCAGCAGATCGACGTTGGCCACAGCCGGTCGTCCGAAAGCGTTCCGGCGCGGCAGGATCTCCGTCACCGTCCCCGTGCCGGGCTGCGCCTCCTCCGCGATCACCCTATCGCCTACAAGGGGCGTGGAGCCGTCGTTGCGAAAGCGGCCGCGGGCGCGGCAAACGATCGTTTCCTCCCCGCTACGCACGGTATAAAATCCGCTGAGCGCGCGGATGATCGTTCCTTCCTTCTTCAATCCCGTTCCCCCGCTCAGCCCTGCGTGCTGGGTCCCGTGCCGATCTGGAGGTAGATCTTTGTCCCGGTGATAACGCTGGTACCGCTGCTGTAGTTTTGCCAAAGCACCGTGCCGCTGTTCGCCTCCTCGGAGCTCACATAGGTGATCTCCGACTCGGTGCAGACAAGGCCCCGCTGCTGCAGCTCCATCAGCGCGTCCGCTTTTGCCAAGCCGGTCACGTTCGGCACCGACGTATAAGTGACCGTCGGCCCGGCGCTGACATAGAGCGTCACCGTGTTGCCGCTCGACAGGGACGTACCCGCGGCCGGTTCCATGGCGATGACGTAGTTCTTCGTTACGCTGTCGGATTTTTCCAGCGTGATCTCCACGTTCAGCCCTTGATTCTGAAGCTCGACCTGCGCGTCGGTGTAGGAGCGGTTCGTATAATCCTCCAGCGTGACGAGGCGGACTCCGGAGCTGACCGTCAGCTCTACCTTGATCCCCTCCGGTACGATCATGCGGCTCGCGCCCGCCGAAGGCGACTGATCGATGATCTCTCCCTCCGGGTGCTGGGAATCGGCCTTATAGACCACGGTAAAATCAAACAGCTCCGCCATGTTCTCATCGCCGGTGATGCCGCTCACGGTCTCACCGACAAAGCTCGGCACGCTCATGCGCTCCGCGTCGCTGAAGATCCCCTTGAGCCAGTAATTCCAGACGAACGCAAACAGGAACAGCGCAAATAGGATCACAAGGCCGAAGCCCAGCAGCATGCTGATGCGGCTCGCCCGGGCGCGACGGCGGACATACCCCTGCTTGGAAAGCTCCCCTGCTCTGCTGATGCGGGGAACATTGCGCGTGATGACATTGATCCCGTCCCGCGTCGGCGTCCTGCGGCCGTCGGTCTCGGCCAGCGCTTGTCGCACTTCTTTTCCGATGGAGGCCGTCTGTCCCTTTCGGAAATCCTCCAGATCCGACAGCATTTCGTCTGCCGTCGGATAACGGTCATCGGGATTGGGCTGCATTGCCCGGAGGGTGATCGCTTCCAGCTCCGGCGGGATCTCCGGGTCGATGGCCGTAGGCGCCGTGGGCACGACCGTAAAATGCTTCACCGCCACCTCCGCGACAGATTCTCCGTCAAAGGGTAGCCTCCCGGTGAGCATCTCGTACATCACAACGCCCAAGGAATAGATATCCGTCCGGGCATCGACCGCTTCGCCTCTGGCTTGCTCCGGCGAGATATAGTGGATGCTGCCCAGCGCCTCCTCGGCGCTCTCGTTGGTGTCGGCAGTCTCTTCGAGCTGGGCGATGCCGAAATCTGCCACCTTCGCCGTTCCGTCCCGCGGCAGCATGATGTTCTGGGGCTTGATATCCATGTGGATGATGCCCTTGCTGTGGGCGTGACTGAGGGCGCGGGCGATCTGCGTGGAGAAATGGAGCGCTTCCTTCCATGACAGCGCGCCTTTTTTCTTCAGGTACTGCTTTAGGTTGATGCCATCCACATACTCCATCACGATGTATTCCGTGTCGCCAGAGGCGACGACGTCGTAAACCGCGCGGATATTCGGGTGACTGAGCATACCGACCGCCTGATATTCCGTTCGGAAGCCCATCCGGGACTGTCGATCCATGGCAACGTCGTCCCGCAATACCTTAATCGCGACATTTCTTTTGAGCTTATGGTCAAAAGCCTTATAAACGACCGCCATACCGCCGATGCCGAGAACGGAAAGCATCTCATACCGTCCGTCCAGCATCTTTCCGAGACGCCAGCTTACCTTATTTTCCATTCTCCGCACCTCCCTTCGCCGTATCGATAACGATGGCCGTAACATTATCGCGGGTGTTGTTATCCAGCGCCTTCTGCACAAGCTGCCGGCAAGCACTTTCCGCGTCTTCCGCCGACAGCACCAGCCGATGCAGCTCGGCATCCTCCACGGCGTTGGTTAGTCCGTCGGAGCAAAGCAGGAATCGGTCTCCCTCGTGGATCGGAACGGTGAAAACATCGCTCGTCACAAAAGCATCCGTTCCCACAGCGCGGGTGATATAGTTTTTCTTCGGATGCAGCCGCGCCTGCGCGGGGGTGATCTGCCCGGAATCCACCATCTCCTGCACCAGCGAATGATCCTTGGTGATCTGCCAGATACCGTCGCGGGAGATGCGATAGGCCCGACTGTCGCCGACATTCACAAAGGACGCCGCGTCCTCCCGGATGATCCCGGCAACGAGGGTCGTTCCCATCCCGGCATATTCCTCGGATTCACAGGAGAAGTGATACACCTTGCGGTTCGCGGCGGACGACGCCTGCCGCAGCAGATCGCCGTCGTTAAAGCCGTTCGATGACTCAAACCCAGAGCGGGCATAGGCGACGAATCTCGCCGCCGCCATATCGCTGGCAAGCAGACCGGCCGCCGCGCCGCCCATACCGTCGCATACCACCGCCAGAACATCTCCGCAGATATCGCAGATATCAAAAGAATCCTGATTCTCGGCCCGATATCGACCCTTATCACTCAAACCAAAGCTCTTCATATCACGGTTTCCTCATCTGTCCGCGGCGTAGTTGACCGCATGCCGCGTCAATATCGCTTCCCAGACGGCGGCGCACCGTTACCGTCACGCCGGCGTCGGATAGTCGTTTGGCAAATTCCCGAACACGTTCCTCCGTGGACGGGAGCAGACCGCGTTCCGATACATAATTGAGCCGGATCAGATTCACATGCGCCCCTGTGCCCCGCAGG
Organism: uncultured Oscillospiraceae bacterium; assembly: GCA_905234855.1. GTDB lineage: Bacteria > Bacillota > Clostridia > Oscillospirales > Oscillospiraceae > CAJOIG01. The sequence goes on along the minus strand of CAJOIU010000005.1, from coordinate 75,238 downwards.
CGATCAGCCAGCATCGAGGCATGACGCGGCGAGTCGTTCATGTCCCGAACCATGGCGTATTCGAAGGAGATACGCCGCCCGGTTTTCTGAAAATACCGCTCGCAGGCGTCATACAGCGCATCGACGCCATGTGCCCGGTTGATCGGCATCAGCTTTGACCGCGTTTCATCGTCCGGCGCGTGCAGAGAGACCGACAGCGTAAGCTGTAGATTGAGCTGTGCCAGCCTGTCGATGCCCTCCACCAGACCGCAGGTGGAAAGCGAGATATGGCGCATACCGATATTCTGCCCCTCCGGGTGGTTCACAAGACGCAGGAATCGGATCACGTTGTCGTAATTATCCAGCGGCTCTCCAATACCCATCAGAACGATATTGGATATCTCCGCCTGCGCCTCTATGCCGGTGCGGATCACCTCGTCAAGGATCTCCGAAGCGCGGAGATCGCGGATCTTGCCCCCCAACGTGCTGGCGCAGAATGCGCAGCCCATGCGGCAACCCACCTGTGTGGAGATGCAGACGGAATTACCGTGCTTATATCGCATCAGCACGGTCTCGACGCTCTCTCCATCCGGGAGCCGCCAGAGAAATTTGACGGTGCCGTCCTGCGCTGATACCTGCTTCCGCAGCATCGTCAGCGCCGGGATCTCATAGCGCTCGGCAAGCGCGATCCGCAGATCCCGGGGCAGGTTCGTCATATCCGCGAAATCGGAAACGCCCCGCGAAAGCCACCCGAACACCTGCTTTGCCCGAAAGGAAGGCAATCCAAGCTCCTTGAACTCCGCAGCCAGCTCCTCCGGGAGCATGGATTTTATATCCCGTTTTTCCGATCCATCCGGCATAAATAAAACCCGTCCGTACCGTCGATATCCGGCCAAAATGTCCGTTCCAGCCGCTTTTCATATTCCGGGTGCTTTGCCAAGAACGCATCCGTGATCGCGCTGTTTTCCTTTTCACGCCATGTGCAGGTGGAATACACGAGGCAGCCGCCGGGCGCCGCCGCGCGTGCCGCCGCCTCCAGAATCTCCGCCTGAAGCGCCGGAAGCGCGTCCAGCTCCGACGGAAGCCGATAGCGGATGTCCGGCTTCTTCCGTATCACGCCAAGACCGCTGCACGGCACATCGGCCAGCACGATATCATACTGCCCTGCCGTTTCCCGTGCGTCCCGCTCCCGACATTCAATGATGGATAGCCCCATACGATCCGCGCCGTCCATGACGAGATTCAGCTTGGCTCCGCTGATGTCGCACGCCAGCACAGAGCCTCGGTTCTCCATGGCGATGGCCGCGGCAAAGCTCTTGCCGCCCGGCGCGGCACAGACATCCAGCACCCGCATCCCCGGCTTCGGTTCAGCCGCCAAAACAGTCTCATGAGCCGCCGGATCCTGTACATAAAAGAGGCCCTCTTGAAACGCCGCGGCATTGGCAAAATCCCCGCCCGAAACCATGAGGCACCCATCTATAACAGGATGCCGCTCCGCTCCCAGCGCCGCGGCCAGCGCCTCCGATGTCGTCCGCAGCGTATTTGTTTGGATATAAACCGGCGTCGGCGCGTTGTTTGCCGCCAAAACCTTCTCGGCGCCTTCATAGCCCCGCAGGGCGATCAGCTCCCGCACAAGCCACAGCGGATGGCTGTACTGCACCGAAAGATATTCCGCAGATCCCCTTCCGGGAACTTCGGGAAGGGCGTTTTTATTCTCGCCGATCCGGCGCAGCACGGCGTTTACCAAGCCCGCCGCCCGGGCGTATCCGGCCTTCCGGCATAGACGTACCGACTGATCTACCGCCGCGCACACCGGGATACGGTCCGTAAAAACGATCTGGTATACCCCAAGGCGCAGGATATCCCTCACCTTTGGCTCCAGCTTTCCCTTTGCGTATCGTCCGATATAGAAGTCACACAGCGCCATGTTCTGAAGCGTACCGTAAAACAGCCGCGCCGCCAAAGCGGAATCGCGCTCTGTCAAGCCGTTCTTTTTTACCAGCGCCGTCAGCACCTGCCGACTCCACGCACCGTCCCGCCGAAAGCGTTCCAGCGCCTCCAGCGCCGTTTCCCTCGGCATTTACGATACCTCCATCGGGTGTCCCGCCAAATACGCCCCGGCCGACATGCGCTTCCCTCCTGCGGCCTGCAGCTCGGTGACAAGCAGGGTTTCGCCCCCGCCGCAAACCACTTCGATCCCCCGTTTTCCGGCCGCGATGACCGATCCGGCGGGTCTTGCGGAGGTCTGTCCCGTGGGCTCGGCATCATAGATTTTGAACGGCATCCCGCCGAGCTCTGCCGTGGCACAGGGCCACGGCTGCATGCCGCAGATATGCTTTAGGATCGCCTTGGGCGGTTTTGTCCAGTCGATAGGCGACTCTTCCTTCGAAAGCGGCGGCGCATAGGTAGCTTTGCAATGATCCTGCGGCACCCGCGGCGCGACGCCCGCTTCGATATCCCGGATCGTACGGATGAGAAGCTCCGCCCCCATCGGCGCCAAGCGGTCAAACAGCTCGCCGCTCGTTTCCTTCGCTCCGATCTCCGTCTGCGCGGCATAGATCACATCACCTGCGTCCATCTCGGAAGCAAGATACATAGTCGTCACGCCGGTGACCGCGTCGCCGTTCAATACAGCGCGCTGGATCGGCGCGCTGCCGCGATAGGCCGGAAGAAGCGAGCCGTGGACATTGATGCAGCCATAGCGGGGCAGCGCCAGAATATCGTCCGGCAGGATGCGCCCATAGGCCACCACAACGATCAGCTCCGGGGCCAACTCCCGTAATATCGCCAAGGCAGAGCCGTCCCGCAGCTTTTCCGGCTGATAGACGGGAAGTCCCGCCGCCAGCGCAGTCTCCTTCACTGCGCAGGGCATGAGCTTATGGCCGCGGTTCTTCGGCTTGTCCGGCTGGCAGAAAACGCCGACGACATCGAGCTTTTCCTCAATCAGCTTTTGCAGAGAACAGGCCGCAAAGTCCGGCGTTCCCATGAATACGATCCTCATGCTTCGCCGTCCTGCGCGTAATACGCCTCCAGCTCCTCGTCCGACATGATGTGTTCGCTCACCTCAAGGAACAGATGTCCGTCAAGATGCTCGATCTCATGGCAAAACGCCCGCGCCGTAAGGCCGACGCCCTCTACCTCAAAGAAATCCCCGTTACGGTCCTGTGCCCGAACCTTCACGTAATCGGGACGCTTGACCCAGCCGTATACGCCGGGAACGGACAGGCAGCCCTCCGGGCCCTCCTGCTCGCCGCCCGTTTCGATCAGCTCGGGGTTTATCAGCTCGATGATATACGGCTCCTCGCCCTCATCGACATTCGTTTCCAGCACAATCACCGCGCGGCGGAGGATTCCCACCTGCGGCGCGGCCAGACCCACGCCCTCCGCGTCCATCATCGTTTCCGCCATATCATCCAGCAGAATATGCAGACGGTCGTTGAACGCCGTTACCGGGCGGCAATGCTTCAAAAGCGTTTCGTCGCCTTCCTTCAAAATATTGCGAAGCGCCATAGTTCTGTCTCCTAAATCAATCTGTCGGATTATAATCCGCAAACAGGGAAACGCCCCTGTATGCAGGGTTTGTGTTGCATACGATCAGCGCCGCGCTCACCGCCTCGCGGATCGCGCTTCCTTCCGGGCAGGCTACCGTCACGCGGTACCGCCAGCAATTATTTACCCGCGCGATCGGCAGCGGCGCAGGGCCAAGCACGCGAGCGCCGGGGATATCCCTTATGCGCCGCAGCATCTCTTTTTTCACATCGGAACAGCAGCGCAGCACGGCGTTTTCGTCCGCGCCGACAGCGGTAAGGACATACAGCTCGGAAAACGGCGGCGAGCCGGTGACCCGCCGGATCGCCGTTTCCGTCTCATAGAAGCTGTCATAATCCTGCGCCGCCGCCTGCAGGATGATCTGGTTTTCGGGCGTAAACGTCTGGATCACGGCGCGGCCGGGCTTCTCGAAGCGCCCGGAACGGCCGATCACCTGTGTGATGAGCGAAAATGTCCGCTCCCCCGCGCGGTAATGGCTGCTGTATAGGCTCTGATCGGCCGACAGCACCCCTACAAGGGTGACGTTCTCAAAATTCAGTCCCTTCGTCACCATCTGGGTTCCCACAAGGATCGGTATGCGCTGCGAACGGAACTTTTCAAACAGCGCCCGATGGCTTCCCACCGGCGCGACGGAGTCCGTATCCATGCGAAGGGTCGGCACACCGGGAAACATCTCCTCCAGCTCCTCCATGACCCGTTGGGTGCCGGCGCCGATATAATTCAGCTTCCCGCCGCAATGGGGGCATTCCGCGTCCACGCGCTGCGTATGACCGCAGTAGTGGCAAACGAGCCGGTTCCCCACGCTGTGGTAGGTCAGCGACGTGGAGCAGTTAGGGCATTGATACACATAGCCGCATTCCCCGCAGTTTACGAGCTTGCTGGCGCCGCGGCGATTCAGAAACAGGATCGTCTGCTCCTGTCTGCGCAGGTTTTCCTCGATCTCCTCCCGCAGGAGGCCGGATATGCTCGTACCGTTGCCCCGCTTGAGCTCCCGCCGCATGTCCGCGATGCGAACCTCCGGCAGGCGCATGGCGTTATAGCGTCCCGGCAGCGTGAACAGCGCATAGCGCCCCGTTTCCGCGTAATATCGGGAGCAGATATCCGGCGTGGCGCTGCCTAAAAGCAGCGTAGCGTTCGCGTGGGCACAAAGATACTTGGCCACGTCCCGCGCATGATACCGGGGGGACGTTTCGGATTTATAGGTATCCTCCTGCTCCTCGTCGATGATGACGATCCCCGGATCGGAAACCGGCGCAAAGATAGCGCTGCGCGTTCCGATGACGAGCCGCGCGTCACGGCTGCGGATACGCTTCCATTCATCGTAGCGCTCGCCCATGGAAAGGGACGAATGAAGCACCGCAACACTGTCGCCGAAATGAGAGGAGAAGGTCTGCAGCATCTGCGGTGTTAGCGCGATCTCCGGCACCAGAAGGATCGCGGAACGTCCGCTTTTGAGAACCTCGTCGATGAGCCGGATATAGATCGTCGTTTTGCCGCTGCCGGTGACGCCGAAGAGCAGCGCGGCATGGGGCTTTCCACTCTGTACCAGCGAGAGGATCCCCTCATACGCCTTCTTCTGATCGCCGTTTAGGGACGGCATCGGACGGGCTTCGCCTCCGCCGTAATCCGGGCGGCGGTATACCGTCTGCCGGACGATGGTGACAAAACCTTTCTTCTCAAGGCTTTTGACCGTTTCCCGGTTCGCGCCCGTGAAATAGCAGATATCCGCCACGGAGGCCGTACCCATTTCCGCCAAAACGCGCAGGATCGCGGCCTGCCGCACGGCGCGCCGGTTTCGATCCGCCTCGGCGAGGGCTTCCTCCGGCGATACCGCCAGCGACACGCGCTGAATGGTCTTGTCCGCGCCGCGGCGCACGGATTCCGCTTCCGCGGCAAGGATGCACTTTTTCACAAGCGACGCCAGCGCCGGGCCGGGATTTTTCGTTCCGAACACCGCTTCGATGTCCGAAAGCTCGCACAGTCCTCCATGTCCCGCCACCGCGTCGATCACCAGCCGCTCGCCGCCGCTTCCCGCAGCGGCATAGGCCGCCTCGGCGTCTATGCCGTCCGCAAAGCGGTACAGCGGGCTGACCCGATACCACAGACCCGTTGGCAGCATGGCGCGCACCGCTTCCATCACGGTGCAGAAAAAACGCTCCCGCATCCATATGGCCAGCTGAAGCTGGCGCTGGGTAAGCAGCGGTTCATCGTCCAGCACATCCAGAATGGGTTTGAGCTTTTTCTCGGTCTGTCCGTCCAAGGCCAGAACGATACCCTCCCGGGGACGGCTGCCCCCAAAGGGCACCGCCACCCGAACACCGGGCGTCACCCTTCCGGCCAGCTTTTCCGGTACCGCGTAGGTATACGGCTTATCGACCCAATAGGTAACGCCGGAAACGGCGATCTGCGCGGTTTTCGCGTCTGTCAAGGCAGGATCAGGCCGTCTCGTCGGGATCGGCGGCGGCGCCGCTCATGGTGAGCTTGCCGGTATACACCTCGTCGATGGCCGCCGACACGGCCTTCTTGGTCATCGGTTCACCTTCCCGCTCCGCCTCGGCCGCAATGGCACGGGCGCGCTTGGCGACGAGATTCACAAGGGCATAGCTGCTGCCGACCTTGTTCACAAGGTCTGCTACAGGGGGATAGAGCATCATAACTGGTTTTCTCCTTCCAGAACGAATTTACTGCGGCATTTTTCCGCCGTAATGATGGCGTCCAGCTCTCGGACGGCCGTATCTGCGTCATCGTTTATGATGATGTAGCTGTATTTATGCGCAAGAGCGTATTCCCGATGCGCGGCCACAAGTCGGTCGCGGATCTTTTCCTCGGAGTCGGTGCCTCGCCCGCGCAGGCGCCGCTCCAGTTCCTCCATGCTGGGGGGACACAGGAAGATGCTCACCGCGTCGGGGCGCTTTTCCATGACCTGCGCCGCGCCCTGCACCTCAATATCGAGCAGAACGGTATAGCCCTCCCGGAGGTTTTCATCCACCGGCGCCGCCGGCGTGCCGTAGCAGTTGCCGACATACTCGGCATGCTCCAGAAAGGCGTCCGCCTTCACCATATTCCAAAAGACCTCGTGGGTCCGGAAATAGTAGTCCACGCCGTCGATCTCCCCCGGCCGCGGCTCCCTTGTGGTGGCGGATACGGAAAATCGGATATCCGACCGAAGCTGGGACACCCGGGAAATGATCGTGCTTTTCCCCGCCCCGGAAGGGCCGGAAACGATGACCAGCACGCCCTGTTCATTCTTCTTCATCCGCTTTATCCTCCGTTCTTCCCGCGATACGCTGAGCCACGTTTTCCGGCGTCAGGGGGCACAGGATCACATGCCCGCTATCCATCACGAGCACCGTCTTTGTTTTCCGGCCATAGGTCGCATCGATCAGCTTGCCCGTCTCCTTGCCGTGGGACACGATCCGCTTGATGGGGTTCGATTCGGGATCCACCGCCGCCACGACGCGCTCCGGCGAAACATAGCTGCCGAAGCCGATGTTCACAAGTTTCATCCGCCCGACCTCTTATTCTATATTCTGGATCTGCTCGCGGATTTTTTCAAGCTCCGCCTTCATGGCGATAACGGTGTTGGCGATCTCGCTGTCGGCGCATTTGGAGCCGGTCGTATTGATCTCCCGGTTCATCTCCTGCACAAGAAAATCCAGCTTGCGCCCCACCGGGGAGCCGCCTTGCAGCATCGAGCGGAACTGTGCGATATGGCTGCGCAGGCGCACGGTCTCCTCGTCCACGGCGACCTTATCGGCGTAGATGGCGGCCTCCTGCAGGATGCGAGCCTCGTCGATCCCCGCCTCGCCCAGAACCTCGTTCATGCGAGCCAGCAGCTTTTCGCGGTAGGCCGTCACCGTCTCCGGCGAGCGCTTTTCCACCCGTCCGACCATCTCCTCGATGGCGTCCAGCTTTCCAAGGATATCCGCGTGGAGCTTCTCCCCCTCCCGTGAGCGCATGGCGTCAAACTGCACGAGCGCCTCGCCCAGCACTGAGCGGATCGCCTCCAGCATCGCGCCTTGATCCGCGTCGCTTCGCTCGGTGGAGATCACCTCCGGCATTCTAAGAAGCATGGACGCCGTCAGGTCGTTCGACACACCGTACTGATCGAAAAGCGTCTGCGCTGCCGCGACATACGCAGCCGCCAAAGGCTCGTTCACAGCGATAGTGATCTCGTCCGCATGGGACGTATCCACCGTGAGAAAAACATCCACCTTCCCGCGGGTGATCGCCGCGCTCACCGCGGAACGAACGCTCTCCTCCGCGAAAAGGCAGCTTTTGGGAAGCCGAACCGACGTATCTAAATGGCGGTTATTCACGCTTTTCAGCTCCGCCGACACGAGGATGTTCTGCACTTCCCCCTTCGCGCCGCCGTAGCCGGTCATACTTTTTATCATGAGATGAACCTCGCAATTCTTTCCAAATAGAATCGGATTAGGATCGAAAAGGCAAAATCATACGCTGCAAAAGCCGCCGCCCCCGCCAAGAAAAGGATATACCACCGCCCGGTCAGCGCCGCCCCCAGAAGAGAAGCTTTCCAAAGAACAATGAGCACGATAAAAAACAGGAGATATTTCAGCGCCCACGACATCCAGTTTTTCGGCAGGCGCTCGAAAAGGCTCTTGACGATCGGATAGTAACCAAAAAAGACCAAGTATTCCAGCGCCGAGGCGGGAAAGAGGAGACAGCTCAAAAGCGCCGTCGCCGCGAACACCCCCAGCGCCCAGCCGTATCCGTACATCATGACGGCGATTCCTACGGGCAGGCTCGCCACAGCCATGATCCACAGCCGCCCTGCGGGAACGACCCCCACAAGGAACAGGAGGGCGACGCCCAAGGCCGTCAGCACCGCAAGATACGCCAAACGCTTTGCTCCTCTGTTCATGTCAGCAGCAGGGGATCAAATCCCCGCCCATCATCTCGCAGCAGCAATCCGCACAGATGAGGGAGTTGCATACAGTGCACATATCCGTTTGCGTCATATTGCCCGTCCCGGCGGGACGGTATGCCTGTCCGCCATGGTTCATATATTGAACCGCGTTTCGGTATTCAGCGTTGGTCGGCTCCATCATAGCTGCCGTGCGGAAATACCGCCCGGCCTCGTCCATCCAGCCCTTGCGCCAATAGATGCTGCCCATGAGGTAATTCCACTCCGCGTCATGGTTGGGGATGCGGTTGAGCATCGCCTCCGCCTGCGCGAGGTTGTTGGCGTTTATAAGGCTGCGGATCTGTGCATAGGAAGCGCTGCCTCCGGCGGAATAGCCGGAGGAATAGCTCTGCTGATAGCTCTGGCTCTGATAGGCGCTGCCGCCGGAATAGCCGGTGTAGGCCGATCCCTGCTCCCGACCCTTGGTGATCGTATCATAGGCCTCGTTGATCTCCTTCATCTTCTCAGAGGCAAGATCGGCCAGAGGGTTGTCATGGTAGTTGTCCGGGTGGTATTTCCGTGCCAGATCACGATAGGCCTTTTTGACCTCATCGTCGCTCGCTTGTGGCGAGACGCCCAGCACGCTGTAAGGATCGTTCATAGTCTGCTCCGTTCTTTCTTATTGCGCTGCCTCCACGCGCCGGAGAATACCGCCTGCGTTACGGCAGGGAGGCCATGGTATATCGTATTGCTCAAGATCCCCGCATAGGGGTTTTCCTCCAGCAGCGCATAGGCCGCGGAAATGCAGTTATGGGAGTGCTGCATCGTCGTCCGAAGCGCCGCCTCGTCCTCCGGGGTCAGCTTGCCGTCCTGCAGCGTATAGCGGCAGCGAAGCGGATTATAGACGCCGGTTCGGATATCGTCCGGCAGATCGTCCGCCGCATCCAGCAGATAGACGATGCGTCCGAGATGATACAAAAGCTCCTTCAGAACGCGCCTGCGATCTTCATCCTCCGCGCCCTCCGCCGCCGCCTGCAGGATAGAGGCGAAAGTATCGGCCGCAGCGTCGAGGCTGGCGCAGTTTTCTGCCTCCAAAACGGAAAGCCTTTTCAGCTTATCCTCCGCCGTCCGGGCAAAAGCCGGCCTCAGACCCGCCGCCTTCCGATAGGCCGGACGCACCGCCCATGCCAAAAGCCGAAAGAGGATCGAGCCGGGAAAGCGCCGATCCCGCGCGTCGTCCCGCAGCTTCGCGTAGGCGAGGATCACGGAATAATCCGCCGCCGCCTCCATTCCCGGGAACGGCTGCGGACACGCGGTGCGCCGCAGCGGATGATACGGACAGCGCCGGGGACATGCGGAAACGGGTTCCGACCCGGCCAGCAGCATCGCAAGGAAGGTGAAATCATAATTCACCGCAAAGCGGTAGGCGATCCCATACCGCTTCCGCAGCATGTGGCACAGGCCGCAGTAGACCCCACGGAACTGTTCGTATTCCCGCACCTTGAGCTCGCCCCGCTCCGGGCGCACATAGCCGTACATCAGCCGACGGAGCCTTTGATGCGGAAGGTGATCTCCTTCTTCCGCCGCCGGGCGATCCATACCACCGCCGCAGCGCCCATCCCCGCGCCGATGAGGCTTGCCGCCGCACAGGCGCCCTGCGGCAGTCCCCAGAGCGCGCCGACGGCATATCCGGCAAAAAAGAAGAGCAGCGGGAGCATATAGACAAGCAGCGCCGCTCCGACGATGCCTTTCGTTTCACTCTCCAAAAGCACCTTATCGCCGGGCTTGGCATAGACGGGGTTTTCCGCCGGGACAAGGATCCGGCTGGCATATACGCAGGCGTCGCAGCCGCCGCCGCAATGCCCGCCGCAGGCCGTGCCGCGCTCTACCGCCACCTCGGCGCGCCCGTTCGCCAATATTCTCGTAACAACACCGTTCTGGGTCATCCGTCCGCCTCCGGCTCACCCGCTTCCTCAGGTCTTACGCGCACATACAGGGCATAATCCCCCACCGCGCCCGCATCCGCGAAGCCATCCACATAGATCGTGACCGGCGCGCGGGATGTGGCGGTGATGCCAGTAAGATCGGCTACGGCACGGATATTGTTCGCCTCGATATCCTCCAACACGCCCTCCGGCGCACGAATGTTCACCACGAGAGTAGCGTCCATCACGTCAGCGGTATATCCCTCGGTCAGATTGGTGTATTCGAGATTCGTCACGGTATACCACGCCGTTTCGACCCCTGTGAAGGTGAGCTCCACCGTAGCCGTGGTAGCCGCGGAAAGGTTATCGGTGTCGTTTGGCAGGATGATGGGATACTCGGTGGACGGGAAGCTCTCATAGTCCGATATATCGATCGTGGCTATGTAGATCGTGTTGATGCCGTCCATCGCGGCGGAATCGCCGGCGATGGTGATGGTTTCGGGTTCGATCTTTTTTACCACATTGTCCGCCGTGGCGCCGCCGCCCTCAATGAGAGCCACATCCAGCTTGACCGCCTTCGTGACATTGATCGGCACCGTAACGGCCACCGTATCGGCGTCGGTCGTAACGTCATCGTAGACGACCGGCTCGCCGTCCGCGTTCACAAGCGTATAGTTTGCCGTTGCCGTAAAGGAGGCGTTCACATCGTCCCGGCTGACGACAACGTCGGCATGATGGATCTGATCAAGCTCCTCCTGCGGACCGGTCAGCGTGATGCTGGCGGGCTCGAATGTCATGCCGGAAGAATCGAGGGCATAGCCCTCCTGCAGGGAGCCCTCAAAGCGCCCCGTCACGTCAACCACCCGGTTCGTCAGACGGCTGATCTGCAGGCCCACCGTCTGAGGCTCCTTCTTCTCCGTGATGCCGGAGCTGTTCACCGAGCTGGGATAGCTGATGGTATAGCCCATGGTGCGGTAGCCAGCCGAGGTAACGGAGGATAGGTTCACCACAGCCTTCAGATCGGAACTCGTCAGCTTGGAAATATCCCGGCGGCTGCCGGTGAGCGTCACATTCACGCTCGTCGTTTCGACATCGGCGATCACAAGATTCAGGGAATCCCGCATGGCATCCTGCCCAGAATAGGTCAGCTCGACGCCATAAAGGGTCTTGGTCATTTCCGTACCGAAATTCGAACCGTAATATACCCAAATAAGCAGCGAGATCAGCACCGACGCTATCGCCCAGAAGAAGCGGCTGCCGGTGGACTGTCTGCCCTTATTCTTGGTTGTCTCGGATTTCTTCTGCATTCTTGTTCCCTCTTCTGCGTTTCATGCGGGTGAACCAGCCGCCCTCCGCCGGTTCCTCCAGCGGCAGCAGCTCGCGGCGCAGCAGCGCTTCGAATGTATCTGGAGAGAGATGGCGCTTGAGCAGTCCGTCGACGGCGACGCTGATCCCGCCCGTCTCCTCCGAAACGATGATAACGACGGCGTCGGACTGCTCGCTCATGCCGATCCCGGCGCGATGGCGCATGCCGAGATCACGGCTGAGGCTGGCGTTCGTGGAAAGCGGAAGCATGCACCCCGCCGCCGCAAGACGTCCTTCCTTAATGATGACCGCGCCGTCGTGGAGCGGCGATTTATCGTAAAAGATGTTTTTCAGCAGCTCCGTGGAAACATAGGCGTCCACCGGCGTGCCGGAGGCCAGCGGCTCATTGAGCCGGTTGTCCCGTTCAAAGACGATCAGCGCGCCGGTTCGAGCCCGAGCCATATCCTCGCAGGCGTATACCGTCTGCATGATGACGTGATCGATAGCCTGTCCGCCCCACTCCTTGCCCAGCAGAGAAAAGAGCTGGCTGGAGCCGACCTTCTCCAGCGCGCGGCGGATCTCCGGCTGGAAAAGGATGATCACGGCAAGGATACCGATGCTGAACACCTGCCGCAGAAGGAAGGTCGTCACCATGAGATTCATGGAGCTCGCGATCCACATAGCAAGAGCCAGCAGCAGAAGGCCGTTTGCGACCTTATTGGCATTCGTGCGGCGAATAAACCCGATCAGCGCATATATCACGACCGCAACGATAAGAACGTCCAACACATCGGAGAAGCCCATCGAGCGGATGATCTTGAAGGCATCGGAGAAAAAGTTAACGATACTGTTCATACAATGTCCCCATTAGATATTCTAGGTCAATATAGTATTATACATCAGCCAGCCCGATATAGCAACAAAAAATCAACCCAGCCCGCCCATTGCGCTGATCTTTTTCGGTCATATGCCGGAAAAACCTCTTACCTGCACAGACGGCAAAGCGCCGCCGCGGCTCTTTCGATTTCCCGCTCTGTATTGAAGGGCGAAAAGCTCAGCCGCACCGTCCCTGTGCCGAATGTACCGGCTGTTCGGTGCGCCAGCGGCGCGCAATGCAATCCCGCCCGGACGGCGATCCCCTGCTCCGCCAGCCGCTGCGCAGCCTCCTCACAGTCGAGTCCCTCGACTTGGACGGACAGCACGCCGCTCTGCGTCCGATCTTCTGCGGCGCAAATCTGCAGAATCCGCCCTTCTCCGGCGATCGCCTCCGAAAACAGACGGCGCAGCCGCGTCTCATGCATCAAAATCGCCTCCGGCATCCTGCGGTTCACCCATCGCACACCCGCCAAGAGGCCTGCGATCCCGGGGACATTATGCGTTCCCGCCTCCAGTCGATCCGGCAGGAACTCCGGCATCTCCGCCAGCTCGCTCATACTGCCGGTGCCTCCCTCGATCAGCGTCCGGGGTCGATCCTCACCGCAAAGCAGCACGCCGATCCCCTGTGGCCCGAGCAGCCCCTTATGACCCGGCATTGCCATATACGCGCAGCCGAGCGCCTTGAAGTCGATGGGAACACATCCAGCGGACTGTGAAGCGTCCACGATGAGCGGCACGCCGTAGCTGCGGCAAAGAGCCGCGATCTCTTCCAGCGGCAGGATATAGCCAAACACGTTCGACACATGACAGCACACCGCCGCCTTCGCTCCCGGAAGCGCCCGGCGAAAGGCCTCCACGGCCTCTTCCGGCGCGTACAGCGGTGACGCAGCCGCTTGGATATCCGCACCGATCGCATGCAGAGGACGCATGACGGCGTTATGCTCATAGCCGGATACAGCGACCCGATCCCCGGGAGCCACAAGGCTCTTTATGGCGATATTCAAAGCATGGGTCGCGCTGGCGGTGAAAACGACCTGCTCCTCCGCCGGAACACGGAACATATCCGCCAGCGCCGTCCGGCAGGCGAACACCGTATCCGCCGCGGCCATGGCGCTGTCGTAACCGCCTCTCCCGGGACTGGACAGGCGGCACAGCGCGTCGTCCACGGCATAACGGACGCAGGCAGGCTTCTGAAAGCTGGTGGCAGCGCTGTCGAGATAGATCACATCGCCACCTCCCGCACCTGTCCGCCCGTCTCCCGCAGAAAGATCCGCTCCGGCATCCGACCCGCCGACCGAAGCACCTCCAGCGCCCGTTCCTTGTTTCTGGGCATGACGATAACGCAATAGGCGCAGCCGCGGGTCTCAACATTCTTCGGCACGCGGGCGACCGTTCCCGTGATGCCCGCCCGTTCCAAAAGCCTCGCGGCGCGCTGCGCATAGGTCAGACTCCGGCATATAAAAAGAAACTGCATGAAAATTCCTCCCCGAATGGTTACGCACCATTTTATGCGGGAGGAATCCGATTCTGTTACCGAAGCAGGACGACGGCATGGCATCGCATGCCTTCTCCCGAGCCGGTGAAGCCCATATGCTCCTCTGTTGTAGCCTTTACGCTGACGGCGTCCAATGCGATCCCCAGATCCTCTGCGATGTTCCGCCGCATTTGAGGGATATGCGGCGCAAGCTTCGGCCGCTGGGCGATCATCGTCACATCGCAGTTTTCCACGGCATACCCCGCCTCACTCACGAGCATCGCCGCCCGTCGCAGGATCACGCGGCTGTCGATCCCCTCCGTTGCCGGGTCGTTATCCGGGAAGAGCTGCCCGATATCCCCCAGCGCCGCCGCGCCAAGCAGGGCGTCTGCCAGCGCGTGCAGCAGAACATCGGCGTCTGAGTGTCCCTCAAGACCTTTTTCATAGGGGATCTCCACCCCGCCGAGTATGAGCTTTCGCCCCTCCGTCAGCCGATGCGCGTCATATCCGTGTCCGATCCTCATGCCTCTCTCCTTTGCAGAATCAGCTCCGCCAGCGCCAGATCCAGCGGCGTCGTGATCTTGATATTCTCCTCGCTGCCTTCCGTAAGCCAGATCTGCCCTCCGACCCTCTCCACCGCCATGCAGTCGTCCGTAACCTCCGGCGCATGCTTCTGGGCATCCGCCAGCGCCGCGCGGATCAGATCCGCCTGAAAGCATTGGGGCGTCTGCACGGCATAGAGACTGCTCCGATCCGGTGTTTCCAAAACAATATGCTCTGCAGCCTTCTTGATCGTATCCCGCACGGGGATCGCCGGAACGGCAGCGGAATGCCGATAGGCCGCCCATATCGTGTCCTCGATGATCTTATCCGTCACGAGAGGCCGCGCGCCGTCATGAATGGCGATCACGCCGCTGTCCGACGAGGCCGCCATGACCCCTGCATAGCTGGAGAGGAGCCGCGTCTCGCCGCCGGGAACGATCAGCCTCGCCTTTTCGATCCCGTATTCGCGGCAGAGATTCCCCGCCTCTGCCAACATATCCGACCGGGCGGCGACGACGATCTCCGTCACCATAGGCGATCGCTCAAAAGCCAGCAGCGTATGCGCCAGAACCGGCATCCCCACCAGCGGCGCAAAGAGCTTGTCCCCGCGGAAGCGGGTGCCCGCGCCGCCCGCCACGACCACCGCTGTTACGACGGGGCAGCGGGCTGCTTTGAATTTTGTGGAAAAAACGCCCATAGTCTTACCCTCCACATATCCCCAATGCTTGTTTCATATAGTATACCCGGTCGCGGCGATTTCCGCAAGCTTTGCCTGCGCGCCAATCCAGTACCGGGAGGTCGTTCTCTTGCTGAAGGACAGAAAACTGGCGGTCAACACCATGCTTCTGACCGCCTCCGGCCTCGCGCTGCGCTTTGTAGGCATGGTATGGCAGATCTGGCTCGTGAGCCGCATCGGAGAAGCGGGCATCGGACTGTTCCAGCTTATCATGAGCGTTGCGGCGCTGGCGGCGACCGTCGCCGTCTCCGGCAGCCGGTATACCACGACGCGTCTCGTTTCCGAGGAGACCGGGCTTGAGCGTCCCCACGGAGCGGCGCAGGCGCTGACGGTCTGTATGCTGTACGGTCTGTTCTTCGGACTGGCCGCCGGAACGATCCTTCTGTTTCTGGCGGAGCCGCTGGGGTTCCTGTGGCTGGGCGACGCGCGCACTGTGCGCCCGTTGATGCTGCTTGCCCTCGAAATGCCGCTGACGGGTCTCGACTCCGTGATGCACGGATATTTCACCGCCGTCGGACGCGTTTGGAAAAGCGTATGCATCGCTATCGCACAGCAGCTTGTCACCATCGGCATCACCGTTTTGCTCTTTACTGCCGTACCTGAAAACAACCTCGAGCTTGCCTGTCTTGCCATCACCGCAGGGCGTCTGATCGGTGCGTTATTGGAAACCCTTGCCATGGCCGTCGTTTACATGACCGACCGTCTCCGCTACGGGATCCGCCGCCGACGGGACGCCGCCGAACTTTCCGGAATGACGGATCGGGCGCTGTCCGCGGCGCTGCCGCTGGCCGCAGCGTCTTACGCCCGCAGCGGACTGTCCACCGTTCAGCATCTGCTCGTTCCGCGGGGCTTACGGGCTTCCGGCCTTGCCGCAGCCGCCGCCATGGCTGGATACGGGATCATTCAGGGCATGGCGCTTCCCGTCGTATTGTTTCCCTCCTGCGTCATGGTGGCCGTGGCGGAGCTGATCGTTCCTAAGCTCACAGAGCAGCAGGTCCGGCAGGATACCGAGGGCATACGCGGCATATCGGAAAGCATTTTGGAAAACGGCCTCAAATACGCCGCTATCTGCGCCGCCTTGTTCATCGCCCTCGGCGACAGCCTCGGGATGGCGCTGTACCACACCCCGGACGCCGGCGTCTACATACGCCTTTTCGCACTGATCGTACCCGTCATGTATCTCGACATGCTGGCAGACGGATGCCTCAAAGGCCTCGGAGAGATGATGTTCTGCATGTATGTGAACATCGCGGACGCGGGCTTGTCCGCACTTCTGGTATGGCTGCTTCTTCCACATTGGGGGCTGCCCGCGTACATATCCGTCATCTGCTTTACCGAGATCTTCAACTTTGTCCTGAGCATACTACGGCTGCGAAGGGTAGCGGGGATTCGCGTATCCCTGCGCCGCGCCGGCGGCATCCTCTTGTGGGCAGGCTTTTCCGGCGGCGCGGCATGGCTCCTTCTGCATACAATAAGCGCCGGGAACGGCGTCCCGGCGCTTATCTTTTCTTGTGTAAGCGGACTGGCGGTCTATGCAGCCGGTGTCATCAGCCCTGCGGGGGGAGCAGGCAGACAAGCATCTGGCAAACGGTGTCGCCGGTATTCGTTACGGACTTCTTGGCGCCGCCGCAGCAATGATAGGAGTCGCCGGCCTTGAGAACGGTCTCCTCCGTCTCGGTCTTGAGGGTCATCTCACCCTCGAGGATGTAATAGATGGATTCCAGAGGGTTGCCGCCGAAATCGGTGCCGCCGCCGGGAACGAAGTAGGTGATGCCGCAGACCATCTTGCCGCCGTCGACATCGGCGGGATCGTGCAGGCGGGTCGGGACGCACTCATTGTGGCCGGGAGCGGTATACGCATAGACCGTGCTGCCCTCGGTTCCCTTTTTTCTCTGGATCTTGTACTGAGCCATGATGGATTACTTCCTTTCAAAAATGAAGTTTTCCGCACGCGAACCGCGCAGAGTTTTATCGTTCGTATTTTATCACACCCACGCACAAGATGCAAGAAAACTTTGCCTTTTCCTATGAAAGCAAGTCAGAAAAAACTCCCCTTCCCACAGGAAAAGGAGTTTTCTGTCATTATATCGTCTCACGCACGGGGATGCGCTTTGTTGTATACGTCCTTGAGCTGCTTCTTAACAAGCTGCGAATAGATCTGCGTGGAGCTGATATCCGCATGTCCAAGCATCTCTTGGATCGAACGCAGATCGGCGCCGTTTTCCAGCAGATGCGTGGCGAAGCTGTGGCGCAGCGTGTGGGGCGTGATATCCTTCTCGATCCCCGCCTTCTGCTGATAAGACTTTACGATCTTCCAAAAGCCCTGCCGGCTCATCCGCTCGCCGCTGATATTCACAAAGAGAGAGCGTTCGCTGGGAGCGGCGATCATATCCGGTCGGATAAACTCGATATAATCCTTCAGCGCTTTCAGTGCCGCCGGGTACAGCGGGATGCTGCGAACCTTGTCACGGCCGCGGCAGGTGATGATCCCCGCGGAGAGGTTCACGTCCGTCACGTCGAGGCTGATGAGCTCCGTCACGCGGATGCCGGTGGCATACAGAAGCTCCAGCATCGCACGGTCACGGTAGCCCTTGCGATCGGTGCATTCCGGCTGCTCCAGCAGCAGCTCCACCTCCCGAGCCGTCAAGATCTCCGGAAGCTTGTGGCTCGCCTTTTCCGGCACAAGGCGCCCGGTCGGCACCTCGTCGATCTCGCCGTTCTGCTTGAGCCATGCGTAAAAGTTCTTCAAAGACGCGATATTGCGGGACACCGTGGCGACGGATTTCCCGATGCCGCGGAGGTGCTCGATATACTCATACAGCGAATCCTCGTCCGCCTCGGTATAGCCGCCAAGGCTGTTCTGATCGAGATACGCGCCGAACTGACGGATATCCCGCATATACGAGCTGAGGGTATTCTGCGCCGTTTTCTTCACATCCGTCAGATACAGCTCATACTTCTCCAAGCATTCCTGATTCGTCACGTTCCAGTTCCTCTCTCTTCTAATTGACATAATTGCCGTGGCTTCAATATACAGCAAATTCTATTTGTAATCAAGAGGAAATTTAATCAATTTGTCATTTTTGTTACTTTTGACGAAGCTTTTATGTTAACATTTGAAACCAAAAGTTACATTTTGTTATCTTCGGCCGCACCTTTTTGGGGCTGTAACACCAAATCATGGGACATTCAAAGAATAGCCAAGCTATATTTTGTATTATTTGTAACTATTTATGTAACTCTCCGCAATATTACCATCAGTAATACTTCAGCGGCGATTTCGGCGTTTCCCATGGGTTTTTTGCCGAATCGACATAATCGCGCCCGCCGATCCGCCCAAAACCGCGGCTGCCGCGAGCCGGATCAGCCACCCGCCAAACGCCGCGGACGTGCCGCTCAGAGCGCACAGCAGCGCAGCCAGCAGAATAAAGCCCCCCGCAACGATCCCGGCCAGCGGCAGCGCCTGCCGGCCGCGCCGCCGTCCGATCACCCATACCGTCAGCAGGATTGCCGCGGCGGCAGCAGCTTCAGACATACCCTCCAGCAGCGTCATCGGAAGCCATCCTTGTGACAGCACCGCCGACAGCGGCAGACAAAACGTCAGCGTCGTCAATACAGACGCGCCAATACCCACCGCGCCGGAGAACGGCAGGCTCCATTTACTCATATTCGGCATAAAGAATCCCCTCCAGAGAATCGACTGCTACAGTCTATTCCCGGAGGGGAGCCGATATGCGGTCACGGAACAAGCACGGATTATTTCTTTTCCTCTTCGGTCTGCTTGCCCTTCGAGGAGATCGCCCACTTGGTCACTTCCATACGGACACGATCCTCGCTGGTCTCAAAAACGATGGTCTCGCTCTTCACGGCGACGATCCGTCCGACGATGCCGCCGATGGTGGTGATCTGATCGCCGACGGACAGAGAGCTGCGCATCTCCTCCGCCTGCTTTTTCTTCTTGTTTTCCGGGCGGATCAGGAAGAAATAGAAGACGGCTATCATAACGACGATCATGATTATCATGCTCCAGCCGCCGCCGGCAGCGGTGCCGTCCGCAGACGCGGTCGCATCCGTCGCAGCGCAGCCGGCAAATACGAACACCATCACCAGCGCCGCGAGAACAAGGGACATTGCCCTGACGATTCGATTGAGTTTCATGCCTAGTACCTCCAAAAAGTATCGCAGATATTATAAATTGTCTTATATCCTCGTGTCAAGCAATTTGGAATATTTTGCTCGATAGGCGGCGAATGCGCCTTCGTCCAAGGCGTCGCGTATCTCCTGCATCAGATGGTTGTAGAAGTAAAGGTTATGCATCACAGCCAGCCGCAGCGCCAGCATCTCCCCCGCCTTGAACAGGTGCCGTATATATGCCCGGGTATAACGGCGGCAAACAGGACAGTCGCATTCCGGGTCGATGGGCAGCGGATCGACCGCATAGCGCTCGTTTTTCAGATTGATGATCCCGCTTTTGGTGAAAAGGTGCGCGTGCCGTCCGTTCCGCGCGGGCATGACGCAATCAAAGATATCGACGCCGCGCCATACGCCCTCGATGATATTGCCGGGCGTTCCCACGCCCATGAGGTATCGCGGACGATCCTTCGGCATATACTCCTCCACCACTTCGATGGTGTCATACATCTCCTGATGTGTCTCCCCCACCGCGAGGCCGCCGATGGCATAACCCGGCAGATCCAGCTCCGCGATGGCCTTCATATGATCGGCACGCAGATCGGCATAGATGCCGCCTTGGTTGATTCCGAACAGCATCTGTCCGGGGTTCACGGCGTCCGGCTCGGCGTTATATTCGGCAAGCGCCTTCTGACAGCGAACCAGCCAGCGATAGGTGCGCTGGCAGGAGGCCTCGAAATACGCCCGCGGCGACGGGATCTTGACGCATTCGTCAAAGGCCATGGCAATATCGCTGCCGAGGTTCGACTGGATGCGCATGCTCTCCTCCGGGCCGATGAACAGCTTCCGGCCGTCCACATGGCTGTGGAACGCTACGCCCTCCTCCGTGATCTTGCGCAGTCCCGCCAGCGAGAATATCTGAAAGCCGCCGCTGTCTGTGAGGATCGGCCCTTCCCATGTCATGAACCGATGCAGACCGCCCATGGATTTTACGAGCTCATCTCCGGGACGGACATGCAGATGATAGGTGTTCGAAAGCTCGATCTGGCAGCCGATATGGGTCAGGTCCTCCGCCGAAAGAGCCCCCTTGATGGCGGCAACGGTACCCACATTCATGAAAGCGGGGGTCTGAACCGTCCCGTGAGGCGTCATAAACTCGCCCCGACGGGCATGACCTTCTGTTTGTTTCAGCAAGCGATACATACTCGTTCCTCTGTCGTTCCGCCCGGTATCAGGCGAAGAAGTAATTAAAGTTTAGCATACCGTCCCCCGGCTCGCAAGGCTCAATTTCCGTCCTATGCTCCGAAGCTCCGGGAAATCGGCGATTTGGCAATACGCGCGAAGGGAGCATATGAAATTTAGTTAAATATGCTAAATCGGTTCCGATCGGTTGACTTTACGCCGAGAAACGATAAAATGTTTTAACAGTCATAAACAAAAACATGGCGTCCCCTGTTTTAAGGAACAGAGACGCCGAACGTTGGAATGAGGTACTATGAAAAAGCTTTCCCGTTCCTCGGGCATACTGATGCCCGTTTTTTCCCTGCCCTCCCCCCATGGGATCGGCACCCTCGGCAAAGCGGCCTATGGTTTCGTGGATTTTCTGGCTGCCGCCGGGCAGAAGTATTGGCAGATGCTGCCGGTCGGCCCCATCAGCTACGGCGATTCGCCCTATCAGAGCTTTTCCACCTATGCGGGCAACCCCTATTATGTGGATCTCGATATGCTGGCAGAGGAGGGTCTGCTGCTTCCCGAAGAGATCGACGCCGTAAGCTTCGGCGACGATCCCGGCCGGATCGATTACGGGCGGCTGTACGAGCATCGCTTCGATCTTTTGAAAAAGGCTGCCGACCGCGGTCTTGCCCGGGATCGCGCAGCTTTTGACGCCTTCGCATGGGAAAAGCGCGCATGGCTCCCGGATTACGCGCTGTTCATGGCGCTCAAGCGCTATTTCGGGATGCGGCCGTGGAGCGAATGGCCGGAGGAGGATATACGCCTCCATCGCCCCGAAGCCTGCGCAAAATGGCGGGAGGCGCTGCGGGAGGATGTGGAGCTGTTTTCCTATATCCAGTTTCTATTTTTCCAGCAATGGACGGCGCTGAGGCAATACGCCGCCGAGGCCGGTATCCGCATCATCGGCGACGTACCCATCTATGTCGCCATGGACTCCGCGGATGTATGGTCGGAACCCCATTGGTTCCAACTGAACGACGAGAACATCCCCACTGAGGTATCCGGCGTCCCGCCCGATTATTTCAACGCGGACGGGCAGCTTTGGGGCAACCCGCTTTATGACTGGGACGCCATGCAGGCGGACGGCTTCGGCTGGTGGATCCGGCGCATCGGCGGCGCGGCAGAGCTTTTCGACATGCTGCGCATCGACCATTTCCGCGGCTTGGAGAGCTATTGGGCTGTCCCCTACGGCGAAACCACCGCCAAAAACGGACGCTGGCGCAAAGGCCCCGGCATGGCGCTCGTGGGCGTTTTGACCGGCTGGTATCCCGAGATGGATTTCATCGCGGAGGATCTTGGCTACATGACCCCGGAGGTGAAAAAGCTGCTGGCCGATTCCGGCCTGCCCGGCATGAAGGTGCTGGAATTTGCGTTCGACGCCCGGGAGCCGTCCGACTATCTTCCCCACACCTATTCCGCCAACTGCATCTGCTACACCGGCACCCACGACAACGCAACGCTGATGGGCTGGCGGGAGGAAGTGACGCCCGAGGAGCTGGCCTTTGCGAAAGAATATCTCGGTCTCAACGAGGAAGAAGGCTTCTGCGCAGGCATCCTTCGCGGCGGGATCAGCTCCGTTGCAGCGCTTTTTGTCGCCCAGATACAGGATTGGCTGGAGCTTGGCGCCGACGCCCGCATCAACGTCCCCGGCACCTCCGAGGGTAACTGGGTCTGGCGCATAGCCCCGGACGCGCTGACCAAAGAGCTGTCCGACAGGATCAAGACCGTCACCAAGCGCTATGGCCGCTGCTGACAACATAAAAATCACGGTATCCGGCGATCAAACCGGATACCGTGATTCTTTATCGCTTTATGCTATCCGTTACGGCAGCTCCGCAGAGGGCACGGCGGAGGGCTCGCCGGAAGCGGGCGCAGATGCGCCTGCGGGGCTCACGGTGAAGCTTCCGTCCGCATTCTCGACGACGGCGCCGATCACGGCGGAGGTCTCATCCACCGTCAGCTCCGCCACGGTGCATTCCTCCGTGACCGTCCAAACGGAGCCGTCGGTCAGCGTGATATAGGCAAAGCCGACCGCGTCCGCGCCCATCTCGCCGGAGGTGGCAAGGCTGGGATCGGCATAGATGACCGTGCCTGTCCATTCGGAATTGACGAGCGTCGCGTTCACGGCGTTCGTGCTCTTCGGGCCGACATAGAAGTCGCCCACCAGCTCGCAGGTCTCGTCGGACGCCCCGGTGACGTCCCACTTGGTGGCGCTGTTCTCGTTCACAAAGGTAACGTTCAGCTTGCCGCCGTTCTCCGCGGAGGCAATGAGGTTATCGGCGGGGGTATAGATCGTCTTTTCCGCGTCGGTCAGACCGTTCCACCATGCGGACTCGGTGCCATAATTCGTATAGTTGTCGTTCGTCAGCAGGCAGGAATCGACATTCACCACAGCCGGAGAACCGTCGGAATAAATGACCGCAAACTTGTTGCCGCCGGAATACCCCGGGGTCTTGGAGCGGTCAAGATACCACCATGTGATGCCGCCCGCGTTATAATGCGGATTGTTGGCTGGGTCGATGAAGATGTTCATGCGGGAGCCATAGTCGTTGCCCTGCTCTACGATATAGTCGTACAGCGCGGCGTCGGCACGGGTCAGAAAATCGGCATAGCTCTCGTCCGCGGCCTGCGGCGCGATCCCGGCGGCGTCGCCCAGCAGAGCGATGAACTCATCCGGCGAGCCGACCACATAGGCGTCCTCCTCTGCCTGCGCGTCGTAGCTTGCGGCAATGCGGCAGTTTTCGACCCACAGTCCGGCATCCTCAGTATTGGTGTTGCCGGAGGCACGCACCTTCAGGCCCATGCACCCCTGCAGGCGGCAGTTGAACGCATAGCCATAGCCCGCGGAGGCGGAGCAGAGCGCCGCATCGAGATTCGAGGTACAATCGGAGTTGAAGACGTATACCCAGCTCTCGGAATAGCCGATGGTATAGACGCCCGCGGAGCGAAGTCCGTAGCATTTCGTGACGACCTGATTGGCCACGATGGTGCCGCCGCCCTTATCGGTGGCGAGGGCGGTCCCCGCGTCAAGGCCGGAGACGATCACGGTCACGTCGTCGGGGTGATCGTTCAGAACAAGGACGTTATTGCCGTCCGCATCCTGCCCCATGGCCGCGTAGGAGTAATCGGGGATCTCCGCCGCCTGCGGGTCGGTGATGTTCACGGAACCGTCGGCATTGATAAGGTTCGTACCCTCGGTGTTCAGAATGATCTGGCCGCCCTGCGATACATAGGGACCATGGCCGCCGGAGGAGGCCGCGAAGATATCGCCGCCTTGGATCACGGCAAGGCCTCTGCCGGTGGAATAGATGGAGTTATTGGTGCCAAGGATCTTCGGCTGATTCAGCCGCAGGACGGAGGTGTCGTAGTGGATGTCGCTGACGGGGATCTTGCCCTCCGTGCCGCCGTCCACATGCACCTGCGAGCCGACGCCGTAGAAGTTGCCGGACTCCGAGGGACCGCGGCCGCCGGTGTAGCAGTAAACGATCAGATCATTGATGGTATACTCGCCTTCGCCCTGCGCGAACACGGAGGCGTGATCCACATTGTTAGCGGAATAGACAAGCTGTCCGTCAAGGATCGAGCCGTCTGCCGAGGTCTCGTCCACCATTTTATATAGATAGGTGCAGTACATGATGACGACGCCGCGGGAGGGGCCGCCGGTGATGTTCGCGTAGTAGTTATGCAGGCGGATGATGTCGTAATCGGCGCCGTATACGAGTCCCATGGATCTATACACGCCGTTGATGACCTCTGCCTTGGTGAGATACTCCACCTCGGTGGCCTGAGAAGAATAGATCTCCTCATAGAGGCTGTCGCCGTTTTTGTAGTAAACGCCCGTAGACACGCCAAGCGCATGGACATAGTCCGTCACCGACGCGTTCGGGTTCTCTACCTTATAGAGATCGTCGGGCAGCTCCGCGCCCGCCGCCACTGCGCCGGGAAGGAGGTCGGTATAGGCATACTCCTCACCCACGGAGAAGCTGCGCATCTCCTTCTCTCCCTCGGCAAGCGGGACAAAGGCAGCGTCGATGCCGCTGGATTCCGCGCTGAAGGTATACGGGAAGCTGTATTCCTGAGCAAACTCGGTAAAGGCTGTCGTCTTGCCGTCCACGGTGACCGAGGCGATTTTGAAGCCCTCCGCCGCGCTCAGGGCGATCACGGTGGATAAGCCGTAGACCCCGGCGGGGACGGAATAGGTGCCGGCAGGCGTGATGGAGCCGTTTTCGGTGCTCGCGACCGTAAACACCGAACATCCTGCGATATCCTGAACCTCTTTGCCGTTGAGCACGGCAGAGGCGGCGGCGGACGAGCCGAGCTCGGTAATAACATAGCCCGAGCAGCTCAGCCACGGCGCATCGGATACCTCGACAGAGGCCGGGATGACCCACGCCACGGTGTTATTGAAGTCATGGATCGACGAATCCGCCACATAGCCCAGTTCCTCCGGGAACAGCACCCACGAGCCATCTAGCTTGTTGTTCGACATGACCGCGCCGCCGTTTCCGAGAGCATCGACCGGCAGCCCCGCCATATAACCGGGCAGCAGCACGACCATCTCGCCCTTCACGGTTTGCGGCGCTTGGATGACGGTGACGAGCCCGTCCTCGACGGTGTACATCCAGCCGCTCTGCTCCGCCGTCACGGGGCCGCTGATTTCCACGACGGGAGCCGCCGCTTCGCCGGACGCCGAGCCAGACGCCTCGCCGGACGCTAAAGCGGGAGCAGGCAGCGCCAGCAGCAAGGCCAGCGCCATCGCGAGACTAAGTAGTTTCTTCATGTGCTTCCTCCTCATCCATGAAATGTTTCACATACTTACTCTTGAATCATACCATAGTTTTCTGCTGCAATGCGTTAAAAAATATTACAGTTCTGAAACATATTATAACAGAACATTAATAATCCCCCGAATGCGCAGGGCATCCGAGGGATACTGGTCATTTTCGATTTATTGATTATATTATGCTTCCGGGGTCACCATGCTGCCAAGGATCAGCGCATGGATCTCGGGATAGCTGCGCTTGAGGGAGAGAATATGCCCTTCCCCGTCGAGGAAGCCATGGCGGGTCTCACCGGTGGTGCAGACCTCGCCGGTGGCGAGATTCGTCATGCGGTAAAGCATGGTGAGCTTCAGTCCGTTATACTCCGCAATACGGCACTCGATCTTCACCCGCTCGTTGAAGCGCACCATGGCATGATAGTTGATGGAAACGCCCAGCACGGGGCAATAAACCCCCATGCCCTCCATCTTTTCATAGCCGAAGCCGATCTGGTCCATCACGTCCACCCGCGCCTCTTCCATCCAGCGGACGTAATTGGCGTGGTGGATGATCTTCATTTGATCTGTCTCATAATACTGGGCAAATCGGGTATACGGCGTCACGCGCAGCACGGGCGCGTCTTCAAATATCAGCCTTTTCCGCTCTCGCATCGGGCTTAGAAGTCGTCCTCACGGATGCGGTTTTCCGGGCGGCGACCCCAGTTGATCTTCGGCTCCTTCTTATCCAACAGCTTCAGTATATTGCCCCGGTGACGCCACAGGATGGCAAGGAAGGAAAACAGCACAAGGAACCCGCACATTCCCTTCATCTGCTCGGCGGACACAAAGATCCACACGGCGATGACTCCCGTGAGGCAGGCGCACAGCGAAGCAAGGGACATATACTGGGTAAGCGCGATCAGCACGATCAGCACGCCCGTAGCCAGAAGACCGACGCGCCAATCTGCCAGCCAAAGCGCCACCATCAGCGGCAGAACACCCTTGCCGCCCCGGAACTTGAACTGGAAGGGATATGCATCCCCCAGCACGAGGCAAAAGCCCGCAAACAGCCGCCCCACAACCGGGAAGCCGTCTCCGGGGATCATCATGAGAAGAGACCCGATCATGACGGCCACGAGGCTTTTAAGGATATCGGCGCCCAGCAGAGCATACCCCCACTTCTGCCCGAAGGCATGAGCCATAGCGGCATAGCCCACATACCCGCTGCCGCGGGTGTGCAGCGGCTTATGCAGCACATAGGTCGCCAGCAGCCGTCCGCTGCTGAGCGTTCCCAGAAAATAAGAGACAGCGGCAATAATGATCAAAAGCAGCGGTATCATTCCTGTTCTCCTTTCTGCCGGATCGTGATTCGGATCGGCGTTCCCTCCAGCCCGAAGGCAGCGCGGACGCGGTTTTCAATATATCGCTGATAGGAAAAATGGAACAGCTCCTTGCTGTTGCAGAAAATGACGAAATGCGGCGGCTTCACGCCGGTCTGGGTCATATAATAGACCTTTAGGCGGCGGCCCTTGTCCGTAGGAGGCTGCTGGCGCGCCTGCGCGTCCGCAAGGACGTTATTGAGCATACCGGTGGTGATGCGCATGCTCGACTGGTCGTTTACGAAGTTCACTAATTCAAATATACGCCCCGTGCGCTGTCCCGTCAAGCATGAGATGAACAGGATCGGCGCATACGGCATGAAGGAAAGATCCCGCTGTACGTCCTTGCGCATCTGATCCATCGTGTGGGTGTCCTTTTCGATGAGATCCCATTTGTTCACGATGATGACGCTGGCCTTGCCCGCCTCGTGGGCAAGGCCGGCGATCTTCGTATCCTGCTCGGTGACGCCCTCCCGGGCGTCGATCATGATAAGGCACACATCGCAGCGCTCGATGGCGAGCTGCGCCCGCATGACAGAAAAGCGCTCCACACGGTCGTTCACCTTGGATTTGCGCCGGATCCCGGCAGTGTCGATGAAGAGATAGCTGCCGTATTGGTTGTCCACGGGCGTATCCACGGCATCGCGCGTCGTACCGGGCATATCCGCCACAATGACACGCTTTTCACCCAAGATATAATTGATGAGCGAGGATTTACCCACATTCGGTTTGCCGATAACGGCGACCTTGATGCGTTCGTCCTCCGCCTCCAGCTCCTCCTGCGGCGGAAAATGCGCGACGCAGGCGTCCAGCAGATCGCCCGTGCCATGGCCGTGAACGGCGGAAACGGCAATGGGATCGCCGAGGCCGAGGTTATAAAACTCGTAAATGCCCGGATCGTTCGGACCGATGGAATCCATCTTGTTCACCGCCAGCACCACAGGCTTGCCGCAGCGCTGCAGCATCGACGCCACGTCCATATCCGCGGCGGTGATGCCGGTGCCGATCTCCGTCACGAGCACGATCACCGTCGCGGCGTCGATGGCCAGCATCGCCTGCTCACGCATAAAAAGCAGGATCTCGTTATCGGTGTTAGGCTCGATGCCGCCGGTATCGACGATATCGAACTTCCGACCGAGCCATTCGCATTCGGCGTATAGGCGATCGCGCGTCACGCCGGGCGTGTCCTCCACGATGGACAGGCGGCGTCCCGCCAGACGGTTGAACAGGTAGGATTTTCCCACGTTCGGCCGACCGACGATGGCAACTAGGGGTTTATTCATGCTTCCGCCCCCTTTCTATTCGGTGATAAACTACAACAAGGGACGACTGCCGCCGTCCCAAAAGAATTTGAACTTTCAGCAAAAAAGGGAGGAACGCTCCTCCCCTGTTTTTGCTCAGTCAGCGTCTCCAACCGCGATGACCTCGCGGCCGTCATACTGACCGCAGGCAGGGCACGCACGATGCGGCATATGATACTCGCCGCAGTTGGGGCAGGCCACCAGCTTGGGAGCCGTCAGCTTCCAGACGCTGGAACGTCTTTTGCTCTTACGGGCGTGGGATACTTTTCTTTTCGGAACTGCCATTGCTCACACCTCCTGTATATCATCCAAAAGCTGCCCTAATACAGCCATTCTTGGATCGGTTTGTTTGGCGCAGCCGCATGAGCCGTCATTCAGGTTCTTGCCGCAGATGGGACACAGACCCCTGCAATCCTCCCGGCAAAGGCATTTCTGATCCATCGCCAGAATGAAGCAGGTCTCCAGCACGTCGCTGACGTCCACCCCGTCCCCGTCCAGCGGGAACAGCTCCGCATAATCCTCCTCGTCCGCATCCGCCTTCAGAACAGCTTGGGCAGGCAGGGAAAGCTTCTTTTGAAATTCCGCGGTACAGCGATCGCAGCGGACGGTCATATCCGCTTCCACAATGGCGTTCAGCTCCAGAATACCGGCGGTATTTCGCACCGCGCCGTCCGCCGTCACCGGCCCGTTGAAGCGGACAAGAGACGGGAAATCCAAACGCTCGCGGTCAAGCTCGCACCGAAACGGAACGCGTCCGCCCGGCACCTCGATGATTTCATGCAGGTCAAGAAACATATGAATAACCTCATACAGTCGCCAAAGCATTATAAATTAGAAACCGCTTATTGTCAACCACATTTTTTCATGTTATGATGCCCTCATGAGAGAATTTTTGATTACCAAAAACGATGCCGGCCAGCGGATCGACCGCTTTGCCGCCAAAGCCGCGCCGAAACTGCCCGCCTCCCTCCTGCAGCGATATTTTCGTACGAAGGATATCAAACGCAACGGTCATTGGGTAAAGCCCGACGAACGCCTTCGGGAAGGCGATACCGTGCGCTTGTATATCCCCGAGGATTTTTTCGGCGAGGCGGAACGGCGGGACGACGGCGCATGGCTCAAAACGCTGCGCCCCAAGCTGGACATTGTATACGAGGACGAACATCTCCTGCTCGTGAACAAGCGCCCCGGCGTTTTGTGTCATACGGCGCAGGGCTGGTCCACGGACACCCTCATCGCCCATATCCAAGCCTACGTCTATCAGTCCGGCGGCTGGGATCCTGCGCAGGAAAACAGCTTCGCACCGGCGCTGTGCAACCGCATTGACCGGGGTACAGGCGGCATCGTCATCGCGGCCAAGACTGCCGAGGCGCTGCGGGTGCTGGATGACAAGATCCGCAGCCGGGAAGTCGTGAAGGAATACCTGTGCGTCTGCATCGGCACTCCGAAGCCCGGGCAGGGACGGCTGGAAAACTGGCTCTTCAAGGACGCGGTGAAGAATCAGGTATTCGTTAAGCCCCGGCAGGAGCCGGGCGCAAGCCTTGCCGTCACGGATTATAAGGTATTGCAGAGCCGTGACGGACTTTCGCTCGTGGAATGCCGCCTCCATACGGGACGAACCCACCAGATCCGTGTCCAGATGGCTCATGCGGGACATCCCCTGCTGGGCGACAGCAAATACGGCGTTGAGAAGGAAAACCGCCGCCGGAGCGAGCATCGTCAGCTCCTGTGGAGCTATAAGCTCACCTTTGATTTCGTCTCGGACGCCGGTGCACTCGAATATCTGAACAACCGGAGCTTTTCCGTGACGGATGTTCCCTTTGCGGCGAAGTATTTCCCCTCGAAGCCCTATTTTTCGTAACTATCTGTCATAATTCGATTCGATGGTTGACAAAAGTTAATTGTATTGATAGAATATCGCCGTCTCAATTGGAAATATCGAAAGAGTCTTTCCAAAGCAAGATACGACCGCCGCTTCTCGGAGCGGCCAAGGCCAGACGGACAGCCGGGTCGAATGCCGAATACCCGCCAGTGTGCGGAGGCAGCTTCTGTTGCCTTATTGATTGAGTTAAAAGCTCAGTTTTATAAGTTGGTTACTTTATAACCTCGTTTGCCATCGGGCATACAAACTTGTAAAATGGTCAATAAGAGTAGTAAAAGCAATCTTTGCTATATAGACTCTAAAACCCATTGGGATCATGCGCCGCCGCGGCAAGCGTCGGTGGGCGGGCAGATATGACATGATATCCAACAAGCGGAGTATGCGCAGGCATGCTCCGTTTTTTCATGCGGAGCCAGCCTCATTTCGTTACAGGAGGAACGCACATGGACAAGATCATCGAACTGAAAAACATCACTAAGTCCTTTGACGGAGACACCGTCCTCGACAACATCAGCCTAGACATCTACGACAACGAATTCATTACGCTGCTCGGCCCCTCCGGCTGCGGCAAAACCACCACCCTGCGCCTCATCGGCGGCTTTGAGACCCCCGATTCCGGCGATGTACTGTTCATGGGCGAGCGCATCAACGACGTACCGCCTCATAAGCGCAACGTCAACACCGTTTTCCAGAAATACGCCCTGTTTCCCCATCTGAACGTCTTTGAAAACGTCGCCTTCCCCCTGCGGGAGAAAAAGGTGCCGAAGGACGAGATCGAAGCAAGAGTGGACGAGATGCTCACCATGGTGGCATTGAAGGGCTTCGAAAACCGCAGCGTCACCCGTCTGTCCGGCGGTCAGCAGCAGCGCGTCGCCATCGCGCGGGCGCTCATCAGCCATCCCCGCGTCCTGCTGCTGGACGAGCCTCTCGCAGCACTCGACCTCAAGCTCCGCAAGGATATGCAGCAGGAGCTCAAGAACATCCAAAAAGCCACCGGCATCACCTTCATCTTCGTCACCCACGATCAGGAGGAGGCGCTGTCGATGTCCGATACCATCGTCGTCATGTCCGAGGGTCGGATCCAGCAGATCGGCACGAGCGTCGATATCTACAACGAGCCGCAGAACGCATTTGTGGCGGATTTCATCGGGGAATCGAACATCCTCGACGGCGTGATGCTCAAGGACTATTCCGTCACCTTCTCCGGCCAGACCTTCCAATGCCTTGATACGGGCTTTGACCCGAACGAGGCGGTGGACGTAGTCGTGCGCCCGGAGGACGTGGACATCGTACCGCCGGAAAAGGGCATGCTGCAGGGCGTCGTCACCTCCGTCACCTTCATGGGCGTGCATTATGAGGTGATCGTGGATATCCGCGGCTTCAAGTGGATGATCCAGACGACCGATTTCGTTGACGTGGACGAGCGCATCGGCCTGTATATCGAGCCGGACGCGATCCACGTTATGAAAAAGAGCGAGTATTCCGGCATGTTCGGCGACTATTCCTCCTTCTCCAATGAACTGGACGCCCTCTCCGACGCGGAAAGCGAGATCGAAGAATGAAGAAAGATCTTTTGACGAAACGCCTGACCATCGCGCCCTACGGCGCGTGGGCGGTGCTGTTCATCGTTGTGCCGCTCGTGTTCGTGGCATATTACGCTTTCACGGACGACAGCTTTCGCTTCACGACGGCGAACATCACCCGCTTTTTCACCACCACCGCCAATGTAACGGATGAGACCGGCGCGGCGCGGGAGGTACACACCTACCTGCTCATCTTCGGCCGCTCGCTGAAGCTCGCCGTCATCTCCACCGTCATCTGCCTGCTGCTGGGCTATCCGCTGGCCTATATCATTTCCCGCGCCTCCGATCGCGCCCAGAAGATCATCATTACCTTCATCATGATCCCCATGTGGATGAATTTCCTCATCCGCACCTACGCATGGATGACCATTCTGCAGGACACCGGCATCCTCAATAACGCGCTGACCGCCCTCGGTCTTTCCCGCATCAAGATCATCGGCACAGAAACCGCCGTCGTCGTCGGCATGGTATACGACTATTTCCCATATATGATCCTTCCGCTGTATTCCATCATGGCAAAGATGGATACGAAGCTCTTCGAGGCAGCGCGGGATCTGGGCTGCTCCGGCGCAGGTGTGCTCCGCCGGGTGATATTCCCGCTGAGCCTGCCCGGCGTACTGAACGGCATCACGATGGTGCTCATCCCCTCCATCAGCACATTCTACATCTCCCAGAAGCTGGGCGACGGCAAGTTCTTCCTCATCGGCGACGCCATCGAAGGACAGTACACGGCAAACAATCTCCATTTTGCCGCGGCCATCGCCTTCATCCTCATGGTGATCCTGCTCATCTGCATGGCGGTCATGCGCCGCGCGGTGGACAAGCGTCCGACGGGAGGTGTCTGATATGAAGCTATCGGGAAAAATCTATACGGCGCTCATCTTTATCTTCCTGTTCGCACCCATTGCCATCCTGCTCGTCTTTTCCTTCAACGAGGCGCGCAGCCTCTCCGTTTTCTCCGGCTTCAGCCTTAAATGGTATGGCGAGCTGTTCCGGGACAGCGATACGCTCAAATCCGTCCAGAACACGCTGATCGTCGCCGTCTGCGCCTCGGTGATCGCCACCGCCATGGGCACGGCTGCTGCCGTCGGCATCGATAAGCTCCGCAGCCGCTATATCCGCACGGCGCTCGATACCGTGACGAACATCCCCATGATAAACCCCGATATCATCACCGGCATTTCCATGATGCTGATGTTCGTTTTCGTCGGGCGGCTGTTCGGCGCGGCGACGAGTCTCAACTTCGCCACGATCCTTATTGCCCATATCACCTTCTGTCTGCCCTATGTCATCCTGCAGGTGCTGCCCAAGCTCCAGCAGATGGACAAGGCGCTGCCCGAGGCCGCCATGGATCTCGGCTGCACGCCGATGCGGGCGTTTCTGAAGGTGGAGGTGCCGGAGATCATGCCCGGTATCATCACGGGCTTCATCATGTCCTTCACCCTC
Source organism: uncultured Oscillospiraceae bacterium (assembly GCA_905234855.1). GTDB lineage: Bacteria > Bacillota > Clostridia > Oscillospirales > Oscillospiraceae > CAJOIG01. The sequence goes on along the minus strand of CAJOIU010000005.1, from coordinate 42,270 downwards.
TCCCTCGACGATTTCGTCATCAGCTATTTCACCACCGGCACCGGCTTTCAGACGCTGCCGATCCGCATCTACAACATGACGAAGAAGACCGTCACGCCGAAGATGTACGCCCTCGCGACCATCATCTTCTTCGTGATCCTCGCGCTCATGCTGCTGTCAAACCTCGCGGATAACGACGACAGCCGTCAGCTCCGCGCCATGCGCAAGGCCAAGCGCGCCGCCCGCCGGGCAGAACGCGCCGCCGAACGTGCCGCCCGGCTGCAGAAGGCGCCACCCGCGCTTTCCGCCCGGAAAAAGACGGTCATCGCCGTCTCCGCCGGAGCGGTCGCCGTGATCGCCGCCATCGTCATGATCATCGCCTCCAGCGACAATCAGCCCCGGGTGCTGAACGTATATAACTGGGGCGAATACATCTCCGACGGCTCCGAGGGTTCCATGGACGTCATCAAGGAGTTCGAAAAATGGTACCGCGCCGAATACGGCGAGAAGATCAAGGTGAACTACTCCACCTTCGCCAGCAACGAGGATATGTATGCCAAGCTCGCCTCCGGCGCCGTGAGCTATGACGTGATCGTTCCCTCTGACTATATGATCGCCCGGCTCGTGGACGAGGGTATGCTCCTTCCCCTCAACTATGACAACATCCCGAACTATCAGTATATCGGCGAGGATTTCCGCGGACTGTTCTATGACCCCGATAACCTCTATACCGTGCCGTATACCTATAACTTCGTAGGGATCATCTACGACGCCAACGTGGTGGACGAGGCGGACACGGGCACATGGGATCTTATGTGGAACCCGAAATACGCCCGCCAGATCCTGCAGTTCAACAACTCCCGCGACGCCTTCGGCACCGCCATGTACCGAGCTGGCATCAGCGTGAACGATCCCGATTACGCCGTTTGGGATGCGGCGCTCGAATCCCTTTTGGAGCAGCGCCCCCTTGTGAAAAGCTATGTCATGGACGAGATCTACAACATGATGGAATCCGGCGAGGCCGCCATCGCCGCCTACTATGCCGGCGACTACTTTACCATGGCGGACGCGCAGGCGGACAATGTGGATCTGCAGTTCTATTGCCCGGAGCCGACCAACTATTTCGTGGACGCCATGTGCATCCCCGCCTGCTGCGAGGATAAGGAGCTGGCGGAGATCTTCATAAACTACATGCTCTCCGAGGAGCCTGCCATCGCGAACGCCGAATACATCTGCTACGCCTGCCCCAACTCCCTCGTCACGGAAAACGAGGAGTACCTTGAGGATATGGGCGAGGAAGCGCTCGCCATCCTCTATCCCGACCTCGGCAGCTTCGCCGAGCTCTTCAACGAGTATGCCTATCGCAATCTCGACACGGAGCATCTCGACTACCTCAACACCCTTTGGGAGACCCTTAAAATCAACTGACACGCTGCGCCGCCGCGGAGAGGACTCCGCGGCGGCGCATACTTTTGAACATTCTGTAAAGTCGGCGGCCGGTTTCTTGTGAATCCGCCGCCGATGTGATAATATAAACCGATATTATAAAACAATCGTAATCATCCCCAACAGCGAGGGTTTCCCTATTATGATCAAATTCAGCGTCCGCAAGCCTTTGACGGTCTTTGTCGCGGCCTTGGCGATCCTTATCCTCGGCGTGGTGGCTTTTATCAAGCTGACACCCGATCTCTTTCCCAATATGGACTTCCCCTATGTCATCGTCATGACCGCCTATCCCGGCGCCAGCCCGGAATCCGTCGAGGAAGAGGTCACCAAGCCTCTGGAGCAATCCATGGCAACGCTGGAGCATCTCAAAAATATCACCTCGACCTCCAACGAGAACTACTCCCTCGTCATGCTCGAATTTGAGGACAGCGTCAATATGGACACCGTCGGCGTCGATATCCAGCAGAACCTTTCCGCCGTTTCGGGAAGCTGGAGCGACAGCATCGCGACGCCGTATGTCCTGAAGATCAACCCCTCCGTGCTGCCGGTGGAGGTCGCCGCCGTATCCATGAGCGATATGGATGTGATCGAGCTGTCCGACTTTGTGGAGGATGAACTTCTGCCCAAGCTGGAGGGCGTCACCGGCGTTGCCGGCATCAACGCCGTCGGCACCGTCACCCGCCGGATCCATGTTGTCATCAGCGAAGACAAGATCGCCGATATCAACCGCCGACTTGCCGAGGTGGTGGACGACCGCCTCAACGACGCCATCGCGGAGCTGGAGGATACGAAGGCAGAGCTGGAAAACGCCAAGGAACAGCTAAGCAACGCCGAAAGCCAGCTATCCAGCGGCAAGGATACCCTCATCTCCCAAACGGCCAGCGCGGAGGCCGCCATCAATCAGCAGCAGGTCGCCCTTCTGGAAGGCCGGATCGAGATCCAGCAGCAGCTCGTTTCGCTCAACGAGACACGCTCCCAGCTCCAAACGACTCTTTCCGTCCTCCAGCCCATTTTGGAGCGGCTGGACGATGTGGAAGTCCGGGAGGCAGACGCCACGGAGCGCGCTGAGGCGCTGGAGGGTGCCTCCGAAGCGCTGCTGCAGGCGGACGCGGCGCTGGCCGCCGTGGTAGGTTCTGAGGTCGCAGAGGATATCAGCGAGGCGCAGCAGGAGCAGTCGGAGCCGCAGGAGCCGGACGCGCCGGAGGAAACCCCGGACGCAGAACCGATGGACGAGGACGACGACCTCGAATCAGTTGAGCCTGACAGTCAAGCCGAAGATGCCGAGGCCGCTGAGGATGCACCCGCAGAAGCGCCGGAGAGCGAACCGGCGGAGGAGCCTGCCGCAAACGACGTTGACGCCCCCTCCGATCCGGAAAACGAGGCCGAATCGGCGGACGCTCCCCCGCCGGAGGAGGAATCCCCCGCCCCGGAGGAGCCCGATGCTGAGGCTCCCGTGGAGGAGGACCCCGGCGAGGAGACGCCCGCACCGACAGAAACCCCGGCGGCGCAGGTCCCGGAGCTTCCCTCCCCGGAGGAGGCGCTCGATCAGATCGAAGATTATATAACCGACATCACGGAAACGGAAGAATATATCGAAGCCCTGCAGTCTGTAAACGATGCCGAGGCCGCGCTGCAGGAGCTGGGAAGCTCCCGGTTTACCGTCGCGGGCGATCTTTTGGCGGCGGAGACTGAATTGGCCGCCGCCCGCGCGGAGCTTGCGCTCATCGACAGCACGCTGGAGGCCCTCGATATGAGCCGGGACGGTCTTGCCGACGCGGTGACGGAGATGGAGAGCGGCCTTGCGCAGGCGGACGCCGGGATCGGGATTCTGGAACAGACGCTGGATCAGCTGGACGACGGCACCGTTCAGCTTTCGGACGCCATGTCCACCCTCAGCCAGACGAAATCGGAGGGTCTGCTGCAGCTTGCGAACGCCGCGACGCAGCTTGCCGTGAATGCCGGCACCGTCGATTCCGCCTTGGCGCAGGTGGATTCCGGCCTTACCTCCATCGAGGATTCCCGCGAGGGGGCGCTGGCCTCCGCCGACATTACCGAAAGGATCACTCTTTCCACGGTTTCCAGCATCCTGACCGCCCAGAACTTTTCCATGCCTGCCGGGTATGTGCAGCAGGACGGCGTGAGCTATATGGTGTCCGTGGGCGACGAGCTGTCGGACGAGGCCGAGATTGCTTCGCTTCTTGTCTTCGATTCGGGGAAAGAATCCATCGGCCCCGTCTATATGCGGGATGTGGCGGATATCTTCATCACCGACGATTCCGACGAAAGCTATGCCAAGCTGAACGGCGACAATGGCCTTATCCTCACCTTCCAAAAGCAGTCGAACGCCGCCACCGCCGAGGTGACGGAAGGTCTTGGCCAGCGCTTCCGCCAGCTGGAGGCCGCCTATCCCGGCCTGCAGTTCGTTCCCCTCATGGATCAGGGCGATTATATCCGACTCATCGTAAAATCCATTCTGGAAAGCCTTCTGTTCGGCGCGGTATTCGCGATCCTTGTCCTGTTTTTGTTCCTGCGGGACATCCGCCCGACGCTGATCACCCTCGTCTCGATCCCCATCAGCCTCGTTTTTGCCGTGGTGCTGATGTATTTTACCGGCGTGACGCTCAACATGATCTCCCTATCGGGACTGGCGGTATCGGTCGGCATGCTGGTGGACAATTCCATTGTCGTCATCGAAAACATCTACCGTCTCCGCTCCAAGGGAGCCAACGCCATACAGGCTGCCGTGGCCGGAACAAAGCAGGTCGCCGGCGCTATCACGGCCTCCACCCTCACCACCGTCTGTGTTTTTCTTCCCATCGTTTTCGTCGAGGGGATCACGCGGCAGCTTTTTACCGATCTCGCCCTCACCATGGGATATTCGCTGATGGCAAGCCTTCTGATCGCCCTTACGCTGGTTCCCGCCATGGCGCGGGGCATGCTGAACGATCGGAACGGCAAGTCCTTCGGTTCGTCCGGCGGCAAAGAGAGCGTCTTTTACCGCGCCTACCGCAAAATGCTGGATTGGTCGCTGCGGCGCAAATGGGTCGTGCTGCCGCTGGCGCTGATCCTCCTCGTCGGCAGCACTTGGGCGGCGATCTCCCGGGGCTTCAGCTTCATGCCGGAGATCGACATGAACACGGTGAGCATAACCGTGACCATGCCGGAGGACGCCACCCGGGAGGAGGCGGTGGACACGGCAGATCGGGTGCTGCAGCGCATCCAGAATCTCGACGATCTGGAATATGTCGGCGCGATGATGGGGGGTTCCGGCCTCTTGAGCAGCGGCGAATCCTACGACGTCACGATCTATGTCGGTCTGCCGGAGGGCGCCTCCGGCGCGAAGGCCGGAGCGGAGATCGCCGACCTGTGCGGCGATCTTCCCTGCGAGATCGAATTTGATTCCCAGCTCATGGACATGAGCTATCTCACCGGCAGCGGGATCACCGTGAACGTATACGGCAGCCGTATGGAGGCGCTGCAGGAATCTGTCCTGAAGATCGCCGGCGCCTTGGAGGTCATCGAGGGCGTCACTGAGGTGGATCCCGGCTTGGAGGACGCGGAGCCTGCCCTGCACATCGCCATTGACCGCAACGCCGCGATGGAAAAGGGCTATACCGTTGCGCAGGTCTATGGGCAGATCGCCTCGTATCTCACCGAATCCACCACCGCGCTGCGGCTCGATATGGAAAACATCACCGCCGATGTTCTGGTGGAATCTGATGCCGGCGTTACCAGCGAAGATCTCATGTCGATGGAGCTTTCCTTTACGGACGGCAACGGAGACACCGTCAGCTTCCCCCTGTCCGAGATCGCGGAACTGGAGGATACCGTCAGTCTCTCCTCCATCCAGCGCGATAATCAGCGCCGCTATCTCAGCGTCAATGCCGCCGTCAGCGCCGACGCGAACCTCACGCAGGCTGCAGCTCAGGCGCAGCGCGCCGTTGCGGCCCTCGACCTGCCCTCGGAGATCGTCTACGAATTCAACGGCGAAAACGAGACCGTCATGGAATCGGTCGGACAGCTTCTTCTGATGCTGCTTTTGGGCATCGTACTCGTTTACTTCATCATGGTTGCGCAGTTTCAGAGCCTCAAAGGGCCTTTCATCGTCATGTTCACCATACCGCTGGCCTTTACCGGCGGGTTCCTTGCCCTGCTGATCTGCGGACTGGACGTAAGCATCGTTTCGCTCGTGGGCTTTGTCATGCTGACCGGCATCATCGTCAATAACGGCATCGTGCTCGTTGACTACGTCAATCAGCTCCGGGCGGAGGGCATGCCGCGGCGCGAAGCGCTGACCGAAGCCGGGGTGACGCGCATGCGCCCGATCTTCATGACTTCCCTCACCACCGTTCTCGGTCTCATCGTCATGGCCTTCGGCAACGATGTCGGCACCGCTATGATGCAGCCGGTAGCGGTCGTATGCATCGGCGGTCTTCTGTATGCGACGCTGATGACGCTGGTGATCGTCCCCTGTATCTACGATATCATGAGCCGAAAGGAGATCAGCGTCGTCCGGGACGAGGATATGCAGTTCGAGGAATAACGCGAATATCGCCCCCGTTTTTGCGGCATACTTTTCCATGAGGTGATACTTTATGGGAAAGAAGAAAAAGCGCGAACCCAAGCCGGACAGCACAGAAGACCTCCGATTGAACCCGGAGCAGCGTCTGAACGCCAAGTTCGATAATATGAGCATCGCGCAGTTTCCCGTCGCACCCCGCAAGAAAATGGGGATGCGGGTTTTGGACAACTGCGCAGAGGAAAACATCCGATGATCGAAGCCCCTGCCGGATCGGCAGGGGCTTTTGATGCGTTTTTCCGCACATGGGCTTCCTTCGAGACGATTCCGCTTGTAAAATGCGCCCGGAAGGAATATAATATCTTGCTGTGAGGTTCTGTTCGGAACCGATTCTCATATAAGGAGCTGCTCATGCTTTCATTTGACGAATGCTTCATCCCCGGAAAACGCGGATACCTGATCGGCATCGGAGGCGTGTCCATGGCGCCGCTGGCCGAGGTACTGCACGATCAGGGGCTTTATATCTCCGGCAGCGATATCCAGCGCAGCGACAAGGTCGTGGAGCTGGAATCCCGCGGCATCCATGTGAATATCGGACATCACGGAGAAAACATCCTTCCGGAATACGATTTTGTCGTACGCACCGCCGCTGTGCGGGACGACAACGCAGAGATCCAAGCGGCGCATGCGCTGGATATCCCCGTATTCGAGCGGGCGCAGGCATGGGGCACCATCATGCGCCGTTACCGCAACGCTCTTTGCATCGCAGGTACGCACGGGAAAACCACCACCACCTCTATGTGCACGCATATCCTCATGGCCGCCGAGCAGGATCCCACCGTGATGATCGGCGGAACACTCCCCCTGCTTCACGCCGGGCATCGCGTGGGGCACGGCGATACCATCGTTTTGGAATCCTGTGAATACTACGACAGCTTCCTGTCCTTCTATCCCACCATCGCCGTCATTCTGGACGTGGACGCGGATCATCTGGATTACTTTGCCGACCTTGACGCCGTCAAGCATTCTTTTCGGAAATTCGCCTCCCTTGTGCCGCAGAACGGCACCGTGATCGTCAGCGCCGACGATCCCAATTCGCTGGATTCCATCGCAGGCTTGGATCGCACCATCCTCACCTTTGGGCTTGCGGAAGGCTCCGACGTCCGCGCCGTGAATGTTATCCCCAGCGGCGCTCAGTCGGAATTTGACGTGCTGTATCAGGGCAAATTCTTCACGCATCTCAACATCCGAGTTCCCGGCATCCATAACGTAAAAAACGCGCTGGCAGCCACGGCCGCCGCCATCGTCCTAGGCATCTCTCCCACCTCCGTGACCTACGGTCTGGCCGGGTTCCGGGGGGCGAACCGCCGGTTCGAGTTCAAGGGAAAGTTCAACGGCGCGGATATCTATGACGATTACGCCCATCATCCCGGCGAGCTGAAGGCTCTGCTGGACGCGGTGGAGCCCATGGGCTACAAGCGCACGATCCTCGTTTTCCAGCCCCACACCTATTCCCGCACCAAGGCGCTGTTCGACGACTTCGCCGAGCAGCTTCGCCGCCCGGATCTGACCTATCTGGCAGAGATCTATGCGGCGCGGGAGCGGAACACGCTGGGCATCTCCTCGGAGGATCTGGCGGATCACATCCCGAACGGATTGTTTCTCCCCACGTTCGAGGAATTGGAAAAGGCCCTCCGCTTCACCGTCGCCCCCGGCGATATCGTGCTCACCGTCGGCGCCGGCGACGTATACCGAATCGGCGAGGCTCTCGTCAGCTCGGAACAAAAATAACGCAAAAAAATAGCGCGCCCGCGGAAGGCTCACAAACGTCCTTGCCGCGGGCGCGTTTTCATTTTTCCGTATCCCGGATCGTGCCGCCGCCGATAACGGTGTCCCCGTCATACAGCACCACCGCCTGTCCCGGGGTGATCGCCCGCTGGGGCTCGTCAAACACGACCCTCAGTGTGTCCTCCCCGATCTGCTCCGCAACACACAGTTCCTCCCGGTGAGAATAGCGGATCTTCGCCCGGCAGCGCAGCGGTTCCTCGACCCGATCCCGGTCAATGAGATTCAGATCCTCCGCAACGAGAGTATCAGAGAACAGCCGTTCATTGCCTGTCAGCACGATGGTGTTGTCCCACGTCCGCTTCCGGCATACGTAAAGCGGCTTTTCCGCAGAAACGCCGAGTCCGCGGCGCTGGCCGACCGTGTAGCCGATCATCCCCGTATGTCTTCCCAGCACGCGCCCATCCTCGTCCACAAAATCGCCGGGCGGATACTCCCTGCCCGTATAGCGTCGGATGAACGCCTCGTAATCCCCGTCCGGCACAAAGCAGATATCCTGACTGTCATGCTTCCGGGCGTTGCGCAGTCCGTGCTCCTCCGCAAGAAGGCGCACCTGCTGCTTCGTCAGCTCGCCCAAGGGGAATTTCGTGTGCGCCAGAAGCTCCTGCGAGAGGACATACAGCACATAGCTCTGATCCTTATTCCGATCCGCGCCCTTTTTCAGAAGCCAACGTCCGTCGGCTCGCTGCTCGATGCGGGCGTAATGCCCCGTGGCGATATAGTCGCAGCCCAGTTCTCTCGCTCGGCGATACATATAGGAAAACTTCAGATGCCGGTTGCAGTCGATGCACGGATTGGGCGTCCCGCCCTGCTCATAGGTCTCCACAAACGGACGGATGACCTTTTCCTCAAACGCTTCGGACGCATTGAATACATAATGGGGTATCCCCAGCCGGAAGGCCGCCGAACGGGCGTCCTCCGTATCGTCAAGGCTGCAGCAGGTCTGTCGGTCGGACAAGCCGATCCCGTCATTTGAAAACATCCGCATGGTGACGCCCACGCAGGCATACCCCGCCTCCGCAAGCAGCAGCGCCGCGGCGCTGCTGTCCACGCCGCCCGACATGCCGATCATGACCTTTTCCAATCCTTTGACACCCCCTGTCCGACTATCTTCCGCTGCCGATCATTCCGTTATGCTGCTGCTGACCGTACGGATCTTGACAGCGGCCGGTTCCGCCTCCGCTTCTTCCTCCGGCATTCGATCGTCCCGCTCCGTATAATCATGCGGATATTGCTCGTAGATATAAGTGATATTGCAATCGCCGACCTCGTTATGGCGGCTGCTCGTGGGATTCGGATTTACACACTCGCCGTCGGTGTTGAATATCTCGAAATGCAGATGATACCCGGTGGAATGGCCGCTCGAACCGACGACCCCCACAGGATCTCCCTGTCGGACGATGGTGCCCACCTCCACCGCGGTGTACTGCCGCAGATGCATATAGCGGGAATAGGTGCCGTCGTTATGCCGGATGAGAACATAGTTGCCGCAGCCGCCGTTGCATCGGTCATAGGCGTGGACATGGGGGCAGGAATTGCTGCTCTCGATCACCACCCCGGCCTTCGTGGCCAAGGCATACATGTCCTCGATGCCCAAGCAGGTGATATCGAGGCCGTTGTGCGACCCAGCATAGCCCCGGGACATGTGATATACGCCCTCCACCGGCCAGAGCCACGTCCCGTCCCCGTCCATGACGGCATCCCGGGAGGATGTAGTGATCTCAGCGTCCGCGTAAGCGTAGCTTTCCGTACTGTCCGCCCAAGTATACGAATCCGCCGCCAACGCGGCCTCATCGGAGGACGCTTCCTCTTCCGCCTCCGGGATTTCTTCCGTTTCTCCTTCCGCCGCGGGCTCTGAGGCCTCCTCCGAAGCGGCAGCTTCGCTCACCGCAATTTCTTCCGACACATCAAATTCGCCGTCTTCCGCCTCGGCCAAAGCATTGACCGACAGCAGAGACAGCGCGATCGAAAACGCTAGGATCCACCCCGGCACACGGCCGTTCCAATAATGCATGACAGTTTCTTCTCCTACCCATATTATGTCAAATAATTACGTTAAATTACAAAATAATCCATACTCTTGTAATTATTGTAACGTATTGTAACATATCACATAACCAAATGCAACACAATTTTTGCCGCCCCGGAAGAGTTTCTGATGGATCGCCCCAAGGCGTATAAATATCTTGCTTTCGGATAAGAGATGTTTTATAATAAGCATGAACTGTATACGGACTACACCCTCTGACGCCGAAACTTCCTTGAGGCGAAAGATACGGTCTTGGGCGATGATTCTTCACCGCTTTGCGGCTGCATCTTTCGGGATGCAGTCTTTTTACACCAAATCTTGATATGCAAATCGGAGGAATCACTTATGAAAAAGCTCATTGCCTTGCTGCTGGCAGCCGTAATGCTGCTCGGCCTATGCGCCTGCGCGGATACCGGCACGGCCGAAAAGCTGGACGAGATCCTTGCCGCTACCAATAGCTTGAAAGCGTCCATTGACGACTATACGGCCGCCAAGGCCGCTCAGGAAGCCGCCGCACTGGAGGCCGCCGAAGCGGAAGCCGCGGCAGAGGCGCTCCGCAATCTCGACGTCAGTGTCATGGTGCTCAACGGCACCACCGGCTTCGGCATGGCAAAGCTCATGGCCGACGCCGAGGCGGGCGAAGCCGCGCTGAACTACAGCTTCTCCGTGGAGACCGACGCCTCCAATGTCACCGCCGCGCTCATCAGCGGCAGTACCGACATCGCCGCCCTGCCCACCAACGCGGCCGCCACGGTCTACAACAAGACCGAGGGCGGCGTTCAGATCGCTGCCATCAACACCCTCGGCGTTCTTTATCTTGTTGTGAACAGCGACAATGCTGCCGTGTCCTCGCTGGAGGATCTGGAGGGGATGACGGTCTATGTTCCCGCCCAGAACCCCACCTTCATTTTCCGTGCCATCACGGAGGCCGCCGGTGTTTCCGTCGAGATCGACAACACCTATGCCCAGCCTGCCGATCTGCGCACCGCACTCGCCTCCGGCGAGGTGGATATCGCCGTTTTGCCCGAGCCTATGGTGACCATTGCCTGCGCGGCAAACGAAAGCCTGTCCGTCGCTCTCGACCTGACCGCCGCTTGGGATGAGGTACAGGAGCCCGGCAGCCTCGTGCAGGGCTGCGTCGTTGTCCGCACGGCCTTTGCCGAGGAACACCCTGACGCCGTTGCCGCGTTCCTCGAAGAGTATGAGGCTTCCATCGCTTATCTGACGGAGAATACTGACGACGCGGCACAGCTCATCGAGCAGACCGGCGTGTTCCCGCAGGCCGCCGTCGCCAAAAAGGCGATCCCCAACTGCAACGTCTGCTTCCTCACAGGCGAGGAGATGAAGGCCGCCATGAACCGCTACGCGGAGATCATGTTCTCGCTGGAGCCTGCCTCCGTGGGCGGCGCGATCCCCGGGGACAGCTTCTATTTTGTGGGGTAATCCTATAAGAAGGGCCCTTCGCCCATGAAACGATTCGTTCGAATACTCAAAATACTGCTGGTAACGGCCTTTTGGTTATTCCTTTGGGCCGGTCTTGCGCGGCTGGTGGGTCGGGAGCTTTTGCTTCCCGGCCCATTGGTCGTGCTCAAGCGGCTGGGAGAGCTTATCCTGACCGCGGATTTCTGGAAGACCGCCGCCGTCAGCCTGCTCCGCATCCTGCTCGGCACGGTGTGCGGCGTCATAGCCGGCGCGGCACTGGCCATCCTTACCGCCCGCTTCCGGCTCCTGCGCGCGCTCCTAAGTCCCCTGCTCACCATCGTGCGCGCCACGCCGGTGGCCTCTTTCATTCTGCTCGTCCTCATTTGGGTCGGGCGGGACATCCTCCCCAGCGTCATCGTGGTTCTGATGGTTCTCCCGGTGGTATGGGCAAACGTCGCAGCCGGGATCGACAGCACCGATCCCCTGCTGCTGGAGCTCTCCCGCGTATATCGCTTCGGCTCGGCAAAAACCTTCGGAAGGGTCTATCTGCCCTCCGTCATGCCGTTTTTTCTCTCCGCCTGCCGAACCTCCCTCGGCCTTGCATGGAAGGCGGGAGTCGCGGCCGAGGTACTCACCGTTCCGAAGCTCGCCATCGGCCGGATGCTTTATGAATCAAAGCTATATTTGGAAACCGTCGATCTGTTCGCGTGGACAGTCGTGGTGATCCTATGCAGCCTTGTGATCGAAAAGCTGCTGTCTGCCGCCATCGACCGCGCCGGATGCCAGCGGAAAGGAGCGGAGCATGATCCACGCTGACAAGGTCTCTCTTTCCTACGACGGAGCGCCGGTGCTGGAGGATGTCACCCTCTCCGTTCCCCGGGGCGCGCATATCGCCCTTATGGGACCCTCCGGCTGCGGAAAATCCAGCCTGCTGCACATGATCGCGGGATTGTGCAAGCCCACCGCCGGAACGATGACCGTATCCGCCGAACGCCTCTCCTATGTTTTTCAGGAGCCGCGCCTGTTACCTTGGCTGACCGCCGCGGAAAACGTGGCCGTTGTATGCCGAAACAAAAAAGCCGCCTCCCAAGAGGCGGAAAAATGGCTGCGGGTATTCGAGCTGGACGACGCATCGGAAAAGCTCCCCGCCGAGCTGTCCGGCGGCATGCAGCAGCGGGTGAATCTCGCCCGCGCCCTTGCCTATGATTGTGACCTTCTTCTGCTGGACGAGCCGATGAAGGGGCTGGACACGGCCATGAAGCAGCGGATTCTGGCTATCCTTCGGGATCATTGCCGCGGCCGCACCCTCGTTCTCGCCACCCATGACCCTGCCGAGGCCGAGCTTTTGGCGGACAGCATATACCGATTCCGTGACCGCACCTTTCAAAAATAACGCAGGAGAGCACGCCCTCCTGCGTTTTTGCTTATTTGCGGATCACCACAGCATGAGCGCGTCGGCCTGCTTCCGCAGCTCCGCGCGAAAATCGGGATGCGCCACGGCGATCAGATTGTTCACTCGCTGGCGGATATTGCGTCCCTTCAGCCATGCGACGCCGTATTCCGTCACGATGCAGTCCACCTGATTGCGGCTGAGGCTCACAACGGACCCCGGCGCAAGCTGCGCCGTGATGGTGGAGACCGTCCCTCCCTTCCGGGTGGAGGGCGCCGCAATGAAGTTGCGCCCGCCCTTGGCATGCGCCGCGCCAACCGCCATATCGGACTGCCCTCCGGTGCCGGAGTACTGCCGCGAGCCGATGGATTCCGAGCATACCTGTCCCGTCAGATCCACGGAGAGGCAGGAATTCACGGAGACGAAATTATCGTTCTGCGCCACGACCCACGGGTCGTTCACATAGTCGCCCCGGCGGAGCATAACGCCGGGATTGCAGTCGAGCATGTCATACAGCCGCTGTGTGCCGAAGGCAAATGCCCCGACGATCTTTCCCTTGTGAAGGGATTTTTTCTTGCCCGTAATGACTCCTTGCTCCACCAGCGTCACCATGGAGTTTGTGATCATCTCGGAATGCACACCGAGATCGTGCTTATCCGTCAGCGACAGCGCCGCGGCGTCGGGGATGCCGCCGATGCCGAGCTGGATGGTGTCGCCGTCGTTGATGAGCTCGGAAATATACCGGCCGATGACCATTTCCGTCTCGTCCGGGACGCTCTCCGGCAGATACGGCAGCGGCGAGGCGGCCTCTACGATGTAATCCACATCCGAAACATGGATCTCCGTATCGCCCCAAACGTCCGGCAGATTCTCATTCACCTGCACGATGATCCTGTCCGCCGCCTCAAAAAACGCCTTCTCATGGATGAGGCACAGAGGGATCTTCATATAGCCGTGCTTATCCATGGGCGTGGCCGCCGTGATAAAAACATTCACGTCGTTCACGCTCATCCAGCGGCTCGGTCCGTTGTGCAGGTCAGTAGGATAATAGTTCAGCGCCCCGACACGATGGCTCTTGCGGGTATCCCCCATGAGAAATGCCACATCCATGTTGAAGGTCTCGCGGTATTGGGGATCGAGCATGAACGGATGCGGGAGAAAGCACATGGGGCCGTAGATCTTCACCGGCCCGATCTTCCCGTGCAGCGTATGCATGGCGTCAAAGATCGCCGTCGGCTCATTGGCGCATTGGGACGTGCCGATCACGTCGCCTGTTTTGATATGACTCAGCGCCTCCTCGATCGTAACGAGCTTGCGTTTGTATTCCTCTTGATATCGGTTCATATCTCCTCCTCCGCCAGCGCGATCAGATACCGCCCGTATTCCGTCATTTTCAGCTCCTCGCCCAGCGCTCGGAGCTTATTCGTATCGATCCAGCCGTTGCGCCAAGCGATCTCCTCGAGGCAGGCGATATAAAAGCCCTGCCGATCCTGCACGGTCTGCACGAACTGGGCAGCGTTGAGAAGCCCCTCCGGCGAGCCGGTATCCAGCCATGCCATACCGCGTCCAAGCGGCTTCACCTGCAGCTTCCCCGCCTCCAGATAGGCGTTGTTCACCGCCGTGATCTCCAGCTCTCCCCGCGCCGAGGGTTTTACGTTCTTTGCGATCTCCACCACGGTGTTATCGTAGAAATACAATCCCGGCACGGCATATTTGCTTTTGGGCTTCTCCGGCTTTTCTTCGATAGAGATCGCCCGCATGTTCGCATCGAACTCCACGACCCCGAAGGCAGTCGGGTTCTTGACGGGATAGCCGAACACCATGGCGCCCTCCGTCAGAGCCGCGCCGCGCTTGAGGTAATACGACAGCGCCTGCCCATAAAACACGTTATCGCCTAGGATGAGGCAGACAGTATCCTTTCCGATAAAGCTTTCGCCCAGAAGAAACGCCTCCGCCAAGCCACGGGGCTGCTCCTGCACCACATAGGAAAGCTCCATTCCGAAGCGGCTGCCGTCCCCCAGCAGCTCCTCATAATGCCCGATATCCTCCGGCGTGGAGATGATCAGCACCTCCCGGATGCCGGCCAGCATCAGCACGCTGAGGGGATAATAGACCATCGGCTTGTCATAGATGGGCAAAAGCTGCTTGGACATGACCTTCGTCATAGGATACAGGCGGGTTCCCTTTCCTCCGGCCAAAATGATACCTTTCATCCCTCGATCCTCTCTTTCTTTAGCGGCGGGTCATAGCGCCTGCAAATAGTTGTTCTTGCGATCCACATAGATATCCGCGTTTTCCCGGTTGCTGTCCGGCGGCAGCGTCCGCACGACCTTGGCGGGAATACCCATCGCCAGGCTGTTCGGAGGGATCACCGTCCCCTTCGTCACTACCGCGCCGGCGCCGACGATGGAGCCCGCGCCAACCACGGCACGATCCAGCACAACGGCGCCCATGCCGATCAGAACGCCGTTTTCGAGCTTCGCTCCATGCACAACGGCGTTATGCCCGATACTGACGTCGTCCCCGATCACGACGGGGCTGCCCCGGTCGTTATGGATCGTGACGTTATCTTGGATATTTGTGCGGCGGCCGACGGTGATCGGCTCATAGTCGCCCCGGATGACCGCCCCGAACCATACGGAGCAGTCGTCCCCCAGCGTCACATCCCCGATCACGGCAGCGGTCTCCGCCACAAAACAGCGTTCCCCCAGAACGGGCTTTTTGCTGCTATAGTTCATAATCATGGAAATCCGCTCCTGTTTCCTTCACCGTTTCGATCAAATTGCCCTATAGCGATCCGCGGCGTCTTGCAGTAAAATGATAAGCAAATACAATAGAGAAGGCGCGATCTGCTGATCGCCTGTTACTGCTTATGAGTGAATTGACACGCTATCTCATTGTCTGCCCGCTGATTTTTCTCGGCGGCTTCGTAGACGCCATCGCGGGCGGCGGCGGCCTCATCTCCCTGCCGGCCTACCTCATTGCCGGATTACCGGCCCACGCCGCCATCGGCACCAACAAGATCAGCTCCGCCATGGGGACGACGCTGACCACATGGAAGTTTTGGAAGCAGGGGTATATACGGCTGAAGCTCAGTCTTTTATGCGCCGTATTCGCCCTTGTCGGCTCCGCCTGTGGCGCGAATCTCGCCTTGCTGGTCGCCGACAGGATCTTCAAGCTCCTGCTGCTGTTCATCCTGCCGCTGACGGCGCTTTACGTCTTCCGCTCCAAGAGTCTCAGCGCGGAGGGAAAAGAACCTCTGTCCCCCCGGAAGACCTATGTCATCGCGGCGGCGCTGGCGCTGGTCATCGGTGTATATGATGGATTCTACGGCCCCGGCACGGGGACGTTTCTCCTGCTTCTGCTTACGGGACTTGCCCATATGGATCTGAACTCCGCCGCAGGCACGACGAAGGTCATAAACCTCTCCACCAATATCGCCGCGCTTGTCACCTATCTCATCAACGGGAAGGTGCTTCTGTCCCTCGGCCTCGTTGCCGGTATTTTCGGGATCGCGGGAAACTGGCTGGGGACGCGTTTTTTTACGGAAAAGGGCGCGAAGATCGTAAAACCCCTCATCTGTGTCGTTCTAGCCATCTTTTTTATCCGCATCGTCTATGAGATGGCGACCGGCGGATAATGAAAATGAAACAATGGGGATCGCCGCGGCGCAATGCCGCAGCGATCCCTGTTTTTATCAGCCGAAGTCCGTGGAGCCGGAATAGCTGCCGGACTGATTGACCGCGACAAAGGTCGTCCCGACGCCCAGCGCGAGAGGTGTGCCGTCCTCCAGCGTGAAGTGGAAGTTATCGCTTTCGCCGGAGCGATTCCAGCGGATGGGTACATACTTGCCGCCGCAGCAGAAATAACCCCGGTTCGAGCCGGTCAGGTCGATGGTCAGATGCAGGCCGTCGGACTGCAGATGCGTATCGGCATACATCACGATCACGTTCTTGAAGCGGACATTGTCATAGCCGTCGTCCGTATAGGTATCGCCAAACTGCTCCATGGAATACAGGCCGGTATCCTCGTCATAGAAGAAGCTGGAGGTTTTGCCGCCTGCATAGTTCACTTGGATATAGGTGGCCGGTTCGGTGCATTGCTCCTCAGCCGTATCGCTGAAGGACAGGCCATAGGTGCCGTCAAACCCATCGTAATGGTTCTCGCGGTAGCCATAGTTCTCCGCGGATTCAATGAGTTTTTCGCCAATGGCGAACAGGCTGTGCTCGATGCCGTGGGACTGACGGGTGGGATCACGGTAAAACGTGCTGCTGGGGCTGTAGCGCCCGCGGACGAAGCAGATATCCGCCAAGCCGATCTCGTCGATGTAGTTGAGGGCTTCATCGGAGCCGCCGGCATGGACGAAGATCGCGTCCAGCGCCTGCGCGACGGACACGTTGTACTTTCTGGCGGAGCGGATCGTACCGACACGCTCCACGTCGCTGAGGTCAGTAAAGATGCCCATCATGCGCGTGATGCCGCCCTCCTCCATCAACTCCCAGATCATGTCCGCCTGCGAAATGCCCGCCTGCGGCTGGGCATAGCGGTGGTTATTGATCATGACCGCATAGGGACGCACGGAGCTCATATCCTCCGCAGCCGCCTCGCCGGTAAGCGGGTTGATCGGCTCCGCGTCTAGCTCCGCCGCTTCCTGCGCAGGCTCCGGCGTTGCCTCCGCAGGCGCCTCCGTCGGCTCGGGCGTCGGCTCCGCGGGCATGGTAGCGCTCACCTTGGGCGTTTCTTCGGCTGTTTCCTCGCTGCTCCCGCAGGCAGCAAGAGAGATCAGAAGCAGCATTGCTGCAATCAGACTGACGATTCTTCGACTGGTTTTCATGGAATTAAACCTCCGTTTCCCATTTCGCCGCCCGTTCGACGGCTCTGTGCCAGTTTTTCAAAAGCTCCGCCGCCTTCTCCGGCGGCATCTGCGGCTGGAACAGCCTCTCCGTCTGCCGGAGCGACTGGATATCCTCGATACTCGACCATACACCCGCGGAAAGACCCGCCAAGAAAGCAGCGCCGAAGGCCGTGGTTTCCACGGTGCAGGGACGGTCGATGGGACGCTGCAGGATATCCGCCTCGAACTGCATGAGGAAGTCCGAGACCGACGCGCCGCCATCCACCCGCAGAACATCTAGCTTTCCGGCTACATCCTGCTCCATGGCATTCAGAAGATCTGCCACCTGATAGGCGATCCCCTCCAATACCGCGCGGCAGATGTGCGCCCGGCCTGTGCCGCGGGTGATGCCCACCATCGCGCCGCGGGCGTAGGGGTCCCACCACGGCGCGCCAAGGCCGGTAAAGGCGCTCACGAGATACACGCCGCCCGTGTCCGGGACGCTCTCGGCCAGAATATCGCATTCATGAGCTGCGGTGATGAGTCCCACCTCGTCCCGGAGCCATTGGATGGAGGAGCCGGCGTTGAAAACGCTGCCTTCCAAGGCATAGGTCGTCTGACCGCGTACGTTCCACGCAACGCTGGTGACGAGGCCGTTTTTACTGCGCGGCACCTCGGTGCCCGCGTTCATCAGCGTGAAGCAGCCGGTGCCATAGGTATTTTTCGCCTGACCGGGCAGGATGCAGCCCTGCCCCAGAAGCGCTGCCTGCTGATCGCCGGCCGCGCCGCATACGGGGATCCCCTCCAGCAGCGTAAGCCCGGGAATCCCCGCCTTCACATGCCCGAATATCTCAGAGTTCGAGGCCGCCCGGGGCAGCATCTGCATGGGGATCCCAAGCCGGCGGCACAGGGTCTCGTCCCATGCCATGCGGTTTATATCGAACAGCATCGTGCGGCAGGCATTGGAGTAGTCCGTCACATGCTGACCGGTAAGGTTCCAGATGAGCCAGCAATCCACCGTGCCGAACAGCAGCTCTCCGCGTTCCGCCCGGGCGCGGGCGCCGGGTACGGTATCGAGGATCCACTTGATTTTCGTGGCGGAGAAATAGGGATCCGGCAGAAGGCCGGTCGTCTCGCGGATGTAACCTGTCATACCGTCGGCCACGAGGCGCTCGGCCATAGCTGCCGTCCGGCGGCATTGCCATACGATGGCGTTATAGATCGGCTTCCCTGTAGCCTTCTCCCAAACGATTGTGGTCTCCCGCTGGTTCGTGATGCCGATGCCCGCGATATCCGTGGGCGAAAGGCCGGATTTCTCAAACGCAGCCTCCAGCGCATGGAGCTGACTGTCAAGGATGGCGCCCGGATCATGCTCGACCCAGCCCGGCTGGGGATAGATCTGCTCAAAGGGATACTGCGCCAGCGAGACGATCCCTCCCGCCGCGTCGAATACGATGGCGCGGGAGGATGTCGTTCCCTGATCCAGCGCGATCAGATATCCGTTCATCACACGTTCTCCTTCCTTGGGACAGCGGCGCGGCCGCCGACTTATCCCGATTGACGAATCCTGTTTCTTGGGGTAAAATGTCAATCAACAGATTAACACGTTTTGATTATAACACAGATGGGAGGATATTTCTATGCCTAATACAGAAGACTTCACTTTTCTCTCCTCCGATGGGCGCAGCAACATCCATTGCCGTCTCTGGCAGCCCGAGGGCGAGGTTCGGGGCGTGGTGCAGCTTGTCCACGGCGTTGCGGAGCATATCGGCCGGTATAACGATTTCGCCGTATTTCTCACCCAGCATGGCTTTGCCGCCGCGGGGGACGACCACCTCGGGCATGGGCAGACCGTCCAGTCCGAGGAGGAAAAGGGCTGGTTCGCGGAAACGGACGGCTGGGCAAAAATCGTCGCGGACGAAAAGCGGCTGCGGGATATCCTGAAGGATCGCTTCCCCGGCATTCCGATGATCCTGCTCGGTCACAGCATGGGCAGCTTCATGGCCCGCACCTATCTCGGCGACTACCCGGACGATTTCGACGCCTGCATTCTGTCCGGTACGGGTCACACTCCGGATATCGTCTGCAAGGCCGGCAAGCTTATGGCAAACGGCGAGATCAAAAAGCACGGCTCCAAATACCGCAGCGCCAAGCTGCAGAGCATTGCCTTCGGCAGCTATCTGAAGGGCATCGAAAACCCCATCGGCCCGAACGATTGGATCTGCTCCGACGAGACCGTGATCCGCGCCTATGACAAGGATCCCAACTGCGGCTTCATGGGAACCGCAGGACTTATGCGCGACATGATGTCCGGCCTTGAGCGCATCGGCAAAAAGAGCCATATGGCGAAGATGAAGAAGACCGTACCCGTCCTCTTTATCGCGGGTGAGGCCGACCCTGTCGGAGGCTGGGGCAAGAGCGTCCGCGTCGTCGAGCAGCGCTTCCGCGAGGCGGGGATGCGGGACGTATCGTCCAAGTATTACTCCGGCATGCGCCATGAGGTACTCAACGAGATCGGCAAGCAGCAGGTCTGGGACGACGTGCTGGCATGGATCGAATCGAAAATCTGAAACAACAGACGCTCCGAATAATCTCGGAGCGTCTGTCATATTATAGGTTTTCGGTGTTTTCCTCCGGCAGGATCGTGTCCTTTAGGAGGAATGCCCGCAGGGAGTTCAGAACAGCCAGCAGCGCCACGCCCACATCCGCGAAGACCGCCAGCCACAGCGGACAGCTTCCGAACATATCCAGCACGAGGATGATGAGCTTGAAGGCGAGCGCAAACGCGATATTCTGCCAGACGATGGCGCGTGTATGCTTTGCCGCCTCCAGCGCCGTGACCACCCGGGACGGCGAACCGTCCATGATGACCACATCCGCCGCGCGGATCGCAGCGTCGGAGCTGGCGCCGTTGAGGGAGACGCCAACGTCCGCTTCCCTGAGGCATGCCTCGTCCGTTTCCGCGTCGCCGACAAACAGCAGCTTGCCCTTTTTGATCTGCTGATTTCGGATATCCCGCACAACCGCCACCTTATCATCCCGGCTGCAGTCGGCGTAATACTGGCCGATCCCCACCGACCGGGCAAATTTCTCCGTTGCGGCGGGGGAATCCTCGGTGATCATGGCAACCTGCCGATCCTTATCCCACGACAGCACCGTCACGGCTCCGGCGGCGTCCGTTTTGGCTACGCTGCCGAATACGATCCTCCCGGCATACTGCCCGTTAATGGCAAGATAGGCAGCGATCTCATTCGTTCGATCCCGGCCGGGATCGATCTCATGCTCCGCCATAAACTCCTCGGTGCCGAGGATGATGCGGATGCCCTCCACCTCCACGGTGATGCCGCGGGAAAGCTCTTGCCGGAAGCTCTGGATAAGCTCGATATAAATGACACCCTGATAGGCGGCCTTGATGCTCTCGGCATATACGCCGTCAGAATAGGCGCAGGCATGCGCCGCGATGCGAAGCAGCACATCCGCCTCCATCCGCTCGCTTTTGACCGATACGACCCGCAGCCCCTCGTCTGCCAGCGCGCCGGCTTTATCGAACACGACGGCGCTAGTGCCGGACACCGCGTCCATGGCGGCGGTGCTTTTGAAGAGGATACCCTGCCGCGTCGCACCGCCGATCCCGGCAAAATAGCTCAGAGGCACGGAGATCACGAGCGCGCAGGGGCAGGCGATGACCATCAGAACCAGCGCGCGATACACGCCCTCCGCCACCGTGGTATGCAGAACCAGCGGCGAGATCACGGCGATCACCACCGCGATGCAGAGGACTACCGGGGTATAGACCCGAGCAAAATGGGTAATAAACTCCTCCGTGCGACCCTTGGTGCCTTTATCGGATCGAACCTCCGCCAAAACAGCGGTGGCCTCCGGCGACCGATCCTCCATGAGTCCCTCGATGTTCCGGCGCACACGCGCAACGGCAAAGCCCTGAAACAGCTCGCCGAGCTGGTAGAGGATCATGACGGACGCGCCCTCCCCCGCCTCGCCGATGATGACGGAGGCCACGGCGACGATGCTCATAAGAAGGCTCTCGTCAAACAGGCGTTTGCGGACGACATTCGCCACCGCGCCGATGAAAACGTCGTACCCGGCGAACAGGATCGCCAGCACCTGCAGGATCGTCGAAACGACCGGCTGTGAATGCTCGGTGATTAGACCCGCGACAAAAAGGAGCGCCGCGGCGATCAGCCGCCCGATCATGACCGTATCGAAGCCGTTATGCCCGTGGGAATGGTGCTCCTCCATGCATTCATCACAGGTGCAGCCGTGTCCGTGACCGGACACGGCTGCTTTGATCTCGTGTAGAAGACCCATGGATCAGGCTTTTCCGTCGCTGCCAAGGACATTCACGATCTTGTCCTTCACAAGCTCCTTGATATAGGCGCGGCCGACCGTGAGGTACTGGCGCGGATCGAAATGATCGGGATGCGCCATGAAATGCTCCCGGATGCCCGCGGTCATGGCCAGACGCAGATCGGAGTCGATGTTGATCTTGCAGACCGCCATGCGCGCCGCCTGCCGGAGCATTTCCTCGGGGACGCCGATGGCGTCCACCAGCGCGCCGCCGTTCCGATTGATGATATCGACATACTTGGGGATGACGCTCGATGCGCCGTGCAGCACGATGGGGAATCCGGGCAGCCGCTTGGAGACTTCTTCGAGGATATCGAAACGAAGCTGGGGCTTCGTGCCGGGCTTGAACTTATACGCGCCGTGGCTCGTGCCGATGGCAATAGCGAGAGAGTCGCAGCCCGTGCGGCTGACGAACTCCTCCACATCCTCCGGGCGGGTATAGGAGGAATCCTCCGCGGATACCTTGACCTCGTCCTCCACACCGGCCAGCGTGCCGAGCTCCGCCTCCACGACGACGCCGTGGTCATGGGCATACTCGACAACCTGCTTCGTGAGAGCGATATTATCCTCAAAGCTCTTGGAGGACGCGTCGATCATGACGGAGGTAAAGCCGCCGTCGATGCAGCTCTTGCAGATCTCAAAATCCGCGCCGTGGTCGAGGTGCAGCGCGATGGGCAGGCCTGTATCGGCCTCCGCCGCCTCGACGAGCTTCATGAGGTAGACATGCTTAGCATACTTGCGTGCGCCGGCGGATACCTGCAGGATCAGCGGGGAGTTCACTTCCGCGGCTGCCTCGGTGATACCCTGCACGATCTCCATGTTGTTGACGTTGAAGGCGCCGATGGCGTAACCGCCGTCATAGGCCTTTTTGAACATTTCGGTGGTTGATACGATTGGCATACTATTTCTGCTCCTTTTGATTTTGTTGGTATTTTATGCTTCTTAGTCTTTATTTTACCTCAACTTTGTGATATAATCAACACAAACATTAAAATTTGGAGGTAAAAACATGGCTGAAAAGCTCATTGGCGCATGCATCATCGGCCAGTCGGGCGGCCCCACGTCCGTTATCAATGCCAGCGCCTACGGCGCGATCTCCGCGGCTCTCGCCTCGGAGGAGATCACGCAGGTGTTGGGCGCTGACCACGGCATCACCGGCGTTCTGGCCGATAAGCTTTATGATATGGGTCTGGAAGACCCGGCGGAGCTTGCGCTTCTGCAGAGCACCCCCTCGTCCGAGCTCGGCTCCTGCCGCTATAAGCTCGCCGATCCCGACGTGGATGATACCGACTATCAGACCATTCTCGAAACGTTCAAAAAGCATAACGTCCGCTATTTCTTTTATAACGGCGGCAACGACTCCATGGACACCTGCGATAAGATCAGCCGTTTCATGGCGCGTTCCGGCTGGGAGTGCCGCGTCATGGGCATTCCCAAGACCATCGACAACGACCTCGTCGGCACCGATCACTGCCCCGGCTTCGCCTCCGCGGCAAAGTATATCGCCACAAGCTGCATGGAGGTCTCCTGCGACAGCCGCGTTTACCCCACCGGGCAGGTAACGGTCATGGAGATCATGGGCCGCCACGCGGGTTGGCTCGCCGCCTCCGCCGCTATCGGCACCTATTTCGGCGCGGGTCCCGATCTCATTTATCTGCCCGAGCTCGATTTCGATATGGACAAATTCCTCGCCGACGTGGAGCGCGTATATAATGCTAAGGGCAACTGCCTCGTGGCCGTTTCGGAGGGCGTCCATTTTGCCGACGGCACCTTCGTATCCGAAGCAAAGGCCAGCGCCACGGACGGTTTCGGCCACGCCCAGCTCGGCGGTCTCGCCTCCCGTCTGTGCGAGGCGGTGAAGCAGCGTCTGGATGTAAAGACCCGTCCCATTGAGCTGAGCCTGCTGCAGCGCTGCGGCGCGCATCTTGCCTCCCGCACCGATGTGGAGGAGGCCGTTCTGGCCGGCCGCGTGGCCGTGGAGAGTGCCATCGCGGGCGAGACCGGCAAAATGGTCGCTTTTGAGCGCACGAATGTGGGCGGCGATTATCTCTGCCGCACGAAGCTGATCCCCCTCACCTCCGTGGCAAACGCCGAAAAGAAGGTGCCGCTGGAATGGATCGCCCCCGAGGGCAATTTCGTCACCGAGGATTTCCTTCACTATGTTCTGCCGCTGATCCAAGGCGAGCCGGAGCGTCCCACCGTCCGTTCCCTGCCCCGCTACGCCAAGCTCAAAAAGATCCGGGCGTGATCCCATCCAATACCGAACCCCGCAGCGGACTCGCTGCGGGGTTCGTTTTACGCTGTCAGGGCTTCACTTCGATCTGAACGGTACCGGTTGCCGACTCAAGGCAGGTCGCTCTCACCTGATAACGTCCCGCAGGCACCGTACCCGACGCCCCATCCGTGCTTTTGAGGTTTGCGGTGATGATCGCCTCGCCATCCATGGCAGGAAGCTCGTCAATGCTTTCCTCTTCGGGCGCTTTGATGATCTCCACCCGGATCGAGCCTTTTGTCAGGTCGGACGCGATCACGATCTGCTCTCCGTCAGCGACCTCAAGCGAGCCGGTGCTGAAGAAAGCATCCTTGTCGGCTTTCTCTGCCGTGATCGTTATCCGCTTCTCGGAGTTTGCGATCACTCCAAATTCAGCCCTCCCGCAGGCTGTGAGCATCAGCGACAGCACCGCCAGAACAGCGATGACCGCCAAAACATGCATCTTTTTCATTTTTGCCACGCCCCTCTTCCGCATAGTCATTTTTCCCGTTTTCTCAAAAACAGCAAGTATCCCATAACGACAGCGACCACAAGGGGAATGAACAGATCGGCTCCCGCTCCAAACCGATATCCGCTGCGGGTGATCACCGATGAATACAGCAAACCGAGCAAATTCCAGAATACCAGAACCAAAACCACAAGCAGACCAAACGCTATATACTTGTTTTTCACTGCGGCGCGTTTCTCCCTAGGCCTTCCATCAGCCCTGCTGCAAGCGGCGCTCTTCCATCTTCTTCAGAAAACTGTCGCCATAACCGTAATGCTCTACAACGAAATCCAGATCCTTGTCACCCCGGCCGGACAGGTTGACGAGTATGGATCCCGTCATGCCGCTGCGCGCTACTTTGATTGCGTAAGCCAGCGCGTGAGAGCTCTCGATCGCCGGGATGATGCCCTCGTGCCGGGACAGCAGAAAGAGCGCCTCGATGGCCTCTTCGTCGTCAATGGTCGTGTAACGAACCCGGTTCATGTCGTGCAGCATGGCGTGCTCCGGTCCCGCCGCGGGATAGTCGAGACCGCTGGCATTGGAGTAGACCGGGGCAGGATCGCCGTTTTCGTCGGCAAGCATGATGCTGTTGAAGCCATGCATTACGCCTTCGGTTCCGTATGTGATGGACGCCGCGTGGTCGCCCAGCTTGGGGCCGCGGCCCAAGGGTTCCACGCCTACGAGCTCCACCGGGTCTGCCAGAAACGGCGTAAACATCCCAATGGAATTCGAGCCTCCGCCCACAGCGGCCGTCACCTGATCCGGAAGATGACCCGTCTGTTCCAAAAACTGCTGCCGAGCTTCCTCGCCGATGCAGAACTGAAAGTCCCTCACCATCAGAGGAAACGGATGCGGCCCCGCCGCCGTACCGATGCAGTAGATCGCGTCCTTGTACTCCTTGGCATAAGCCATAAACGCGGCGTCCACCGCCTCCTTCAGCGTCCTCAGCCCGAAGCTGACCGGAATGACGTTTGCGCCAAGCATTTTCATGCGCGTTACGTTCGGCGCCTGCTTGGCGATATCGACCTCGCCCATGTAGATATCGCACTCCATGCCGAAGTAGGCGGCGGCGGTTGCCAGCGCCACACCATGCTGGCCGGCGCCCGTTTCCGCAATGAGCTTTTTCTTCCCCATGAACTTGGCAAGCAGCCCCTCGCCCATGCAGTGGTTCAGCTTATGCGCGCCGGTGTGGTTCAGATCCTCACGCTTCAGATAGATCTGCGTACGTCCCAGCTTGTTCGAAAGATTCTGGCAATGATAGACAGGCGTAGGACGCCCCTGAAAATCCTTGCGGATACGGCGAAGCTCCGCAATAAATTGCGCAGACTGCGCAATGGTGTTGTACGCTTCGGCATACTCATTGAATGCCTTGATCAGCTCCGGATCATCCAGATAGTTGCCGCCGTATTTCCCGAAATAGCCGTCGGTCGTGGGATGTTCCTTCAAGTAGTTATCGAAATCTCTGTACTTGTTCATGCCTGCGTTCCTCTCAGAATCTGATTATTCTCATGACGCCCTTCCACAGGGAGGAAAGGCGAAAGCTTTATACAGCTTCTGTGTCTGGCTTGGATCAAAGACTTACAGACTACGAAAAAAAAGGTACACAAGCTATTGTATCACAGCTTGTGTACCAATGTGGAGCGGGCAACGAGACTCGAACTCGCTACCTCCACCTTGGCAAGGTGGCGCTCTACCGGATGAGCTATGCCCGCAAATGGAGGCGCCACCCGGATTCGGACCGGGGAATCGGGGATTTGCAGTCCCCTGCCTTACCACTTGGCTATGGCGTGGGGTCGGAATCGAACCAACGACACGCGGATTTTCAGTCCGCTGCTCTACCAACTGAGCTACCCAGGCACGCTTGGGGAAAATGGAGCGGGCAACGAGACTCGAACTCGCTACCTCCACCTTGGCAAGGTGGCGCTCTACCGGATGAGCTATGCCCGCAAATGGCGACCGAGAAGGGACTTGAACCCTCGACCTCCGGCGTGACAGGCCGGCGTTCTAACCGACTGAACTACTCGGCCAGAAATGGTGCGAACCTGTGGCCCCCTGCTTGTAAGGCAGGTGCTCTAACCAGCTGAGCTATGCTCCCAAGAGACCCGCTCTTCAAATCGGCTTTGCCATTATAAAACAGGCAAAGCCGTTTGTCAACAAAAAAAATCCATGAATCGAAAGATTTTTCGAGCGGCGGACAGGAGGCCTTTACTTCTCCTGCGATTCCTCCATGAGATTGCCGAAAACGATCTCGTAACCGTCCGAGCCGTATTCCAAGCTGCGCTTCACGCGGCTGATCGTTGCGCTGGAAGCGCCGGTTGTCGCTAGAATGTCGTTATAGATCATCCCTTGATTCAGAAGCCACGCCACATGGAAGCGCTGTTCCATGGCCTGCAGCTCGGAAACCGTGCAGAGATCGTCGAAGAATTTCATGCATTCCTCTTCGTTCTGCAGGGACAGGATCGCCTTGTACATCAATTCAAAGCGGGGCTTGCGGTTGCTCTTGTTCATATGTTTATCCTCCGTATTTGTTCCACGAGCATTTTACATCACTAAAGCTGAAAAGTAAAGACCAAAGTCAGAAATTACACTTTGCAACCGACCCTTTCTGTGTTATAATTCTATCAGAAAGGAAGTGGTTCCATGAGTATAAGCGCGATCGTGATCTGGCTGATCCTCGCCGCCGGATTTCTCGTTGTTGAGCTCATCACCGTCGCCATGGTATCCGTTTGGTTTCTGGCCGGCGCGCTTGCGGCCTTGGCAGCCGCCCTGCTGGGGGCAGCGCTTTGGCTGCAGATCGTTGTGTTTTTGGTCGTATCCGCCCTGTGCT
Source organism: uncultured Oscillospiraceae bacterium (assembly GCA_905234855.1). GTDB lineage: Bacteria > Bacillota > Clostridia > Oscillospirales > Oscillospiraceae > CAJOIG01. The sequence goes on along the minus strand of CAJOIU010000005.1, from coordinate 14,855 downwards.
TCTGGCTGCTGTATCCGCGGCTGAAGCATCTTGTGACACGCGGCCGCCAGGCGACAAACGCGGATATGGTCATCGGGAAAACCTGCCGCGTCACTCAGCGGATCGATAACATCGCCTCTACGGGCGCCGTTTCCGTCGGCGGAAAGACATGGTCGGCGCGATCGGAAAGCGGGGAGCCGATCGAGGAAGGCGCTCTTGTCACCGCGCGGAGCATCCAAGGCGTAAAGCTCATCGTCGCACCCGCAAAGCAAACGCTTTCTGTATAATACAAGGGAGGAATCATCATGCCGTACGCTCTTATCATCGTTCTTGTTCTGATTCTCGTTATTCTGATCCGCAGCATCCGCATCGTTCAGCAGGCGCGAGCTTTCGTGGTGGAACGCCTCGGCGCCTACAGCGCGACATGGAATGTGGGTCTGCACCTCAAGATCCCCTTCATCGAACGGATCGCAAAGGTCGTCTCCCTCAAGGAGCAGGTGGCGGATTTCCCGCCCCAGCCCGTTATCACGAAGGATAACGTCACCATGCAGATCGACACGGTCATCTATTACCAGATCACCGATCCGAAGCTTTACACCTACGGCGTGGAAAACCCGATGATCGCCATCGAAAACCTCACCGCCACCACGCTTCGTAATATCATCGGCGAGCTGGAGCTCGACGAATCGCTCACGAGCCGCGACACTATCAACGCCAAAATGCAGCAGATCCTCGACGAAGCCACCGACCCATGGGGCATCAAGGTCAACCGCGTGGAACTCAAAAACATCATGCCGCCCAAGGAGATCCAGAACGCCATGGAGAAGCAGATGAAGGCCGAGCGCGAACGCCGCGAGGCCATCCTCCGCGCCGAGGGCGAGAAGCGCTCCGCGATCTTGGAGGCCGAGGGCGAAAAGGAATCTGCCATCCTCCGCGCCGACGCGAAGAAGCAGGCGGAGATCCTCGAAGCCGAAGGCAAGGCGCAGGCCATCCTCGCCATCAACCAAGCCACGGCCGAGGGTATCAAGCTCCTCAACGACGCGGCTCCCTCCGATCCCGTTGTGCAGCTCAAGGCGCTGGAGGCCTTCTCCGCCGCCGCGAACGGCAAGGCCACCAAGATCATCATCCCCTCCGAGATCCAAGGGCTTGCAGGACTTGCCACAGCCTTCAAGGAAGTCGTGATCGATCCCGAAAAACCGGCGCCCGTTCCCAAGAAATAAACGACAGCATAAACTCGTCCCGCAGCCCGAAACGGACTGCGGGACATTTTTGTCGGCTCAGCCGCCGACGTCGTTATCATAGGTGGCGTCCGATTGCTCCGGCTCGGCTTCCGGCTCCTGCACCGGCTCGGGATCGGGTTCAAGCTCCGGCTCTGGTTCCGGCTCGGGTTCGACTTCCGGCTCCGGCAGCACAGTCGGCGTGGGCGTCGGCTCAGCCGTAGGCTCCGGGGTGGGCGTGGGCTCCTCCGTGGGTTCGGGCGTGGGCGTCACCGCATTGCGGAAAACGGCATAGATCGTATGATCTCTCGAAACGCTGGTGAAGGTATAGGTATCGCCGATCTGCTGCTCTTCCCCGTCCACCAGCACCTGCGCGATATCAAAGCCCTCCTCTGCTTTCACCGTGAAGGTGACGCTGCCGCCCTCTTCCACCGATACGGTGCCGCTGGGGCTGATGCTTCCGCCCGCGCCGGCCGTCACCGTTACGGTATAGACCGTAGTGGGAGGCTCCGTCGGTTCCGGGGTAGAGGTGGGCTCCGGGGTGTTCGCCGCCGCTTCTGTCGGCACGGATGTGGGCGTCGGCGCAGGAGATTCCGTCATGCGGATGATCCGATCCTCCGTGGGTGACGGTGTCGCCTCGGGCGTTCCTCCGCGATGACTGCCGAGGATCGCCAGCAGCACCGCGCCGATCACCGCCAGCGCTATGAGCGCCGCGATCACCCATTTGAGTCCCTCGCCCATACCGCCGGTCGTCTCCGGGGGCGGAGGCGAAAACTCCTCTTCCTCCCGGCCGGGGGGCGTGACATACACCCGCTGCCGCGGCTCCGCCACGACGATATGCGGCCGTTCCGGCGCTGCGTAACGCGGATCAGTCGGATCGAAGGCAGTCTCCTCCGAGGTCTTCGGGGGCTCCTCCTCTTCCGCGTTCTCCTGCCGAAAGTCCATCGGCTCCGGCGCTTCATGCCGTCCACGCTCGCCGTCCCCGGTTCGTCTGCGAACCGTATACGCGGGCTGATACTCCGCAAAAGCATCCTCCCGTTTTAAGTCCGCGCCGTCCGTCACGTCCGTGATGAGGTCGTCGAGATCATCCGGGCCGAGAAAAGCCGCAAAGTCGAAGTCCTTTTTCTGCGGCGTCGGTTCCTTGAGCCAGTCCAGCTCACCGTTTTCTTTTTCAAAATCCATTTTATGCCTACCTTTCCCTGCGCAAATGTGATAACATAGGCGCGGGAGTGATATTCATGTCCATCAATAAAACCGCTTTGATCACAGGTTCATCCCGCGGCATCGGCGCCGCTGCCGCCCGGCGGCTCGCCGCCGACGGCTGGGACGTGGTCATCCATTATAATTCCTCCGAAGCCGCCGCCTTGGCTCTGGCGAAGGAGCTGCATGCCCGCGCCGTCCGCGCGGACGTCTCCGATCCCGCGCAGGTGGAAGCCATGTTCCGCGAGATCGGCTCCGTCGGCCTTCTTGTCTGCTGCGCGGGCGTTTCCGAATACGGCCTTCTCACCGACACGGACGAGGCCGCCTGGCGGCGCGTGTTCGCCGCCAACACCGACGGCGCATATCGCTGCTGCCGGGAGGCGATCCCGGATATGGTGCGACGCAAGGCAGGCTGCATCGTGCTGATTTCCTCTGTCTGGGGTGTTTACGGCGCATCCTGTGAGGCCGCGTATTCCGCCTCAAAAGCCGCGCTGATCGGTCTCACGAAGGCGCTGGCCAAGGAGCTCGGTCCTTCCGGTATCCGGGTCAACTGCGTAGCGCCCGGGGTCATCGAGACTGACATGCTCGCGCAGTTCAGCCCGGAGGACAAGTACGCTCTGGCAGAGGATACGCCCCTCGGCCGCCTCGGCACGCCCGAAGACGTGGCCGGGCTCATTGCCTATCTTGCCTCGGACAGCGCATCGTTCATCACCGGTCAGATCGTCGGCTGCGACGGAGGCTTCGGCCTCTGAATGCTGTATTATAGCATAGGCCGATATCCCGTGTCAAAACAATCCGCCGCCGGATTTTCCGGCGGCTTTTTCTATCGGGCAAGCCTGCGCAGCAGACCGTCGGTGAAAACGGAAACAAGAAGGCAGGCAGGGATGCAGACCGCGCACATCCGCAGGATGCCGCTGTCCGGGAAAAAATGCATATACGGATAGATCACCACGACATTATTGAGAAAGAAGGCGTAGCTGTGCTTACCGAGCCAATCGGACACGGGATTGTCGAACAGCCTCGTAAACAGGCTTCTGCCTCGGAAAACGCTGATGACGAAGGCGAAAAACAGCGGCACAAACAGAAAGTCGTATTTCCCGCTGTTGCCGTACATCCACAGCGCCGAGGCCAGAAACACCGCACCCTCCAAAACCGTCGCAAGCACGCCCTCCCCCGGCACCTCCGTATCCCGGAGCCATTCATAGGCCCGGAAAGCCACGCAGCCCACCGTGATATCCGCCAGCGCCCGCATAAAACCCATATGCGCCGAGTATTGGGCGAAAATAATGGTAACGGCCAGACATTCCTTTCGGTCGAACAGCGTGCCGTAACAGACCACGATCACGATCGGCGCAATGATCTTGATAAAACCGTCCTCATCGCGCAGGAGAAGATAATACACCACGAGCGACGCAAACAGCAGCGCACTCAGATACCAGCATACGATATTGATATACTGCCCGCGTACGAACCCGAAAATATTCACCAGCAGAAGCTCCGGCCAGCCGATCTGGAAGATCTCGATGGGAAAGAGGTCGCGGAGAAGGAAATACTGGATCGCCGCCACCAGCACCCATGACAGCAAATGATGCGGATAGAGCCTGCGAAGCCGCCCGCGGATATAGGATATGGTCGTTCCCGCCGGATCAAGCCGCTGCTCCGGCGTCACATTCCGGCGGAGGGACGCCATCATCAGAAAACCACTGAGGATATAAAACAGCTCCACAAACAGGTAAAAGCCCACGAACTGCGTCCCCTCGTCCCGGAAGGCGAACCAATAGCAATGATAACACAGGATCATGACCGCCGCCGCAAAGCGATACAGCTCCATGGCGCGATTCCGTTTCAGCATCCGATCTCTCCCTTTCTCCCGACGCCGTTTTATTCCGCCAGAAGCGCGGAGGCCTCCAGATTCCGGTTCATGACCTCAAACAGACGGTCTTGATTATATTCCGCGCCAAAACTCGTATGCGGCGCGGCGATGACGTTATCCATGGCCCACAGCGGGCTGTCCTGCGGCAGCGGCTCCGTCTCGAAAACATCCAGCACCGCGCCGGAGAGCCGTCCGTCCGCAAGCGCCTCCGTCAGCGCCGGTTCATCCACCAGCGCGCCCCGGGCGATATTCACAAAAACCGCCCCCGGCTTCACCTCCGCAAACTGCTCTTTCCCCATGATATGGCGCGTCTCGGCGTTATTCGGCAGGCACATCACGATGATATCCGATTCCGGCAACGAGTCGTCCAGCTTGTCCATTGAGCGGACTTCATCATAATACGGGCGCTCGCCCGCGCTGCGCGCAAGCCCGATCACGCGGCAGCCGAAGGCTTGGAACCGCTTGGCAAACTCCGTGCCGATGCTCCCCGCGCCGACGATCAGCACCGTCTTCCGCGTCAGTTCCCGCAGATGCCGCTCGTATTCCCAAACACGGCCACGCTGCTGGCGGTCGAACCGGCGAAAATCCTTATACAGCGTCAGCACGCCGCCAATACCGAACTCCGCGATGGGGATGCTGTAGACGTCCCGGGCGTTATGGAACTCGATGCCGTGGGACGCAATGTAATCCATGGGGATATGCTCGAAGCCCGCCATGAAGAGCTGTATGTATTTGAGCGACGTAAATCTCTCGATGGGCGTATAGCTGAAAAGCATCTTGCACGCGACGATATCGATCTCCGAGGGATCGCCGGGATACGGCGCTTCATCCTCGCACTCGATGACCTCCAGTCCGCGCGCCTCCAGCCATGCTCGTTCCTCCGGGGAAAGCTCGCATATATCCGTGATCAATAGCTTCATTTGTGATTCCTTCCTCTCATCGAACGACGCCCTTAATAAACGGCGCCCTGTGTACCGGCTCCTCCGTCAGCTCGAAGCAGCCCCGCAGGAGCATCACGGCCTCGCCCGCCGCCTCCTCCGAGGCGGCATGGATCGTGCCGAGGCTCTCCCCCAGCGCAACATGATCTCCCACTTTTTTCTTCAGAACGACGCCCACCGAAAGGTCGATGTCATCCTCCTTGGTGGCGCGTCCGCCGCCAAGATGCATACTCACGATCCCGACGCCGTGGGCATCGATATGCCGGACATAGCCCGCCCGACGGGACGACGCCTCAATGACCACCGGCGCCCGCGGCAGCAGCGAGGTATCCCGCACCGCGGCGGGATCGCCGCCCTGCGCGGCGACAAATCGCTCAAACCGCGAAAGCGCCGCGCCGCTGTCGATCGCCTCCTGCAGCATGGCGCGTGCGGACGCCTCGTCGGGGGCGATCCCGCCGCTGAGGAGGATCTCGCCGCCCAGCGTCATGCAAAGCTCCAAAAGATCCCCGGCATATTCGCCCTTCAGCGCCGCCAGCGCCTCTTTGACCTCCAAGGCGTTTCCGACTGCGTTGCCCAGCGGCTCATCCATATCAGTCACCACGGCAACGACCTTCTTCCCCGCATGGCGGCCAACCTCCACCAGAAGCCGCGCCAGCCCGAAAGCATCCTCCTCCGTCTGCATAAAGGCGCCGGAGCCGCACTTCACGTCCAGCACGATGATATCGGCGCCCGCCGCGAACTTTTTTGACAGGATGCTGCCCACGATGAGCGGCATAGAGGGCACCGTTCCCGTCACGTCCCGCAGGGCATAGAGCTTTTTATCCGCCGGAACGAGCTGTCCCGTCTGCCCGGCAATGGCAAAGCCGTTTTCATTCACGCTGCGCAGGAAGGTCTCCATGCTCATGGAGGTTGAAAAACCGGCAAAGCTCTCCAGCTTGTCGATGGTGCCGCCGGTATGACCAAGCCCGCGGCCGGAGAGCTTTGCCATCTTTACGCCGCAGGCCGCCAGCATCGGGCAGAGCAGGAGGCTCGTTTTATCCCCCACGCCGCCGGTGGAATGCTTATCGGCCTTCACGCCCTCCACGCCGGAGAGGTCGATGCGATCCCCGGAATCGAGCATCGCCATCGTAAGATCATATGTCTCCCGCTCCGTCATGTCTCGGAAATAGATCGCCATGCACATGGCGCTCATCTGATAATCCGGGATATCGCCCTTCGTATACCCCTCGATCATCCAGCGGATCTCCGCGGTTGTCAGCTCGCCGCCGTCCCGCTTTTTTTCTATGAGGTCGGTCATTCGCATGGTTTCCGCGCCTCCCCATCTGTTGTTTTTTTAATTATACCACATTCGGCTATAAATGCCAATTCAGAAATAATGCGCCCGCCCTCCGAGCCACAGGACATGCCTGCCCTCCCGATCCTCCGAAGCCTCCGGGGCGGCTTCAGGCTCTCGTTTCTGCTCCGCCGCATAGGTCGGATGGGCGGGAAACCGAAGCATTTCCCGGGGACTGAACCGGCGCACCAGACACAAGCCGTCGCCGCAGGGCGTGGGAACGCCGAGATACGCCTCCCCGTCGCCGTAGACCCGCAGACGCACGACGCGCCCCACATCCCGGAGCTTCGCGCTCGCCACCGTAAAGGCGCCCTTTCGTTCGATGATGAGAAAGCCTTCCTCCTTGCCGTCGATATACACAGGAATCCGCATAAAACAACCTCCATTCACAGAAGTCTATGAATGGAGGTCGGTCTTTAGGACATGGACTGCCCCAGCCCGAAACTGACGGCAATGGCGTTGTCTACGCGGTTCATCGTTGTCCCGTCCAGCTTTCCCATGCGCTCGCGCAGGCGGGATTTATCCAGCGTTCGGATCTGCTCGAGCAGGATCACGCTGTCGCGGCTCAGGCCGCTGTCCGGGGCTTGGATCTCGATATGCGTCGGCAGACGGGCTTTGCCAAGCTGCGAGGTGATCGCCGCGGCGATCACCGTGGGGCTGTGGCGGTTGCCCGTATCGTTCTGCACGATGAGCACCGGCCGCAGCCCGCCCTGCTCTGAGCCTACCACAGGACTGAGATCCGCATAATAAATGTCACCGCGTCGAACCGGATTTGTCATATTGTGAGCACCACTTCCGTGAAATAGTCGCCCGGTACATTCTATGTACGGACACGCTATCATTTTCCCACGAAAGCGTAAAAATTATACCGTCTCTCCCACATAGATCCTCGGAACGCGGGGACTTACGGCGCAGGTCAGCTCGTAATGGATCGTTCCGGCCTTCTCCGCCACGTCGTCGATGGGCATCTCACGGCCGAAGATCTCCGCCTCGTCCCCGGGCTTCACGCCGAGCCCGGTCACGTCCGCCATGCACATATCCATGCAGATGCGTCCCACCTGCGGGACATGACGGCCGTTTATGCAAACAGTGAGCTTATTGGAAAGCGTCCGATGCAGTCCGTCGGCATAGCCGATGGGTAGAACGGCGATCTCGCTCGGCCGCTCCGCGGTGAACGTCCGCCCATAGCTGACGGTATCCCCCGGCTCGTGCCGTTCGACATACGCCACCCGCGTTTTGAGCGTCATCGCCGGGATGAGATCGAACCGCGCCCGATCCGGCCCCGGATACATGCCGTACAGCGATACGCCGGGACGCACCATATCCATATAGGTTTCCGGGAAGGAAAGCATCGCGCCGGAATTGGTGCAATGTCGGATGGAAAACGTATGCCCGGAACGCAGCTCTATGGCCTTGATAGCGTCTTGGAACCGTTCCAGCTGGACATGGGTAAATCCCCGCGTCTGCTCGTCCGCATCGGACACGCAGAAATGGGTAAAAACACCCTCGGCATCCAGATGGGGCATCCGAACCGCCGTCGCGGCAGGCAGCGCCTTCCATGCGCCGAAGGCGCGGAAGCCCGTGCGTCCCATACCCGTTTCCAGCTTCAGGTGCACCTTGAGCGTATGATCTGACCCCTCCAGCGCGTCGTTCAGCGCCGCGGCGGCCTCGAGGCTGCCGACCGCCTGTGTGACCGAAAGCGCGCAAAGCTCCGGCGCGTATTCGGGCGGCGTATAGCCGAGGATCAGGATCGGCAGGCCGATCCCGGCCTCACGGAGCTGCCGCGCCTCATCGAGGCAGGCCACCGCGAGATATTCGCAGCCAAGCCGCTCCAGCAGCTTCGACACCGGCACCGCCCCATGTCCGTAGGCGTCGGCCTTCACGACGCCGAGGAACCGGCAGCCATCCGGCAGCGCGGCGCGCATCACCCGGTAATTATGCGCGATCGCCCCAAGGTCGATCTCCGCCCAAGTCCGTTTTTTTCTGTCGTCCATCTCTTTCTCCTCTTTTGCTGCGATCCAGAATCAGTCCGAGGGTTCGCCCGGCGCCAGCTCCCAAGCCGTGAATCGGCAGGCGATGACCGTTTTCCCATCGTTGGATATTTCGGCGGAGACCGGCGTGCGCGTCTCCTCATCGAGCCACACCGTGCAGGCCGACGATTCGCCCGCATACAAGCGGGCAGTGAGATAGCTTCCCTCGCGCCATAAAAGCTCGACATACCCGTCCGTCATCGCCATCAGGATCACGGGGATCGCGGATACCGGCGTCGTGCCTTCCGCATCCAGCGGCCCGGCGCCCAGCAGCACGCCGTCATAGGATATCGACGTCTCGCCGCGCTTCACCGCGGCGGTCACGCCCGCGATGAGCTCCGGCTCCTCCACCGTAACACGCGTCTCCGCCCCGTCATACACTGCCGAAAGCACATAGTCCTGAACCGTGCCGCCGTAATCGGCTGTCAGCGCCGCCCGAAGCGTGATGCGCTCCGCATTCGCCAAAGATGCCCGAAACGCTGCGAAATCACGCTCGGCCTTTGCCTCCTGATCCCCGCAGGCCGCGAGGAACAGAAGGGGTATCATCAGTACGGAAATCAGACCTTTCCGCATGAAGCCTCCCTGTTGTGTTATGCCAGAATCTCCGTCTCCGCCCGAGCCAGCGCCTCGATGATATCCCCCGCCTGCACGGCATATTCCCCAAAGCGCCCGGCGGCGATGTCCCCCGCCCGGGCATGGAGCCAGCATGCCGTGACCACCGCCCGCCGGGGCGGAAGCTGACCCAGCAGCGCGCCGACGATGCCGGCCAGCACGTCGCCGCTGCCGCCCTTGGCCATGCCGGGATTGCCCGCGTCAATGACGTAGGCCTTTCCATCCGGGAATGCGCAGATCGTTCGATGCCCTTTCAAAACGACGGCACAGCCGTATGCTTTCGCGAAGCCGAGGGCGTCGTTCAGCCGATCCTCCACCGGGCGGCCAAGCAGCCGCGCAAACTCCCCCTCGTGCGGCGTCAGCACAACGGAAGCCGCCGCCTCTTTCAGCACGGAGAGATCCTGCGCGATCGCCCACAGCGCGTCCGCGTCCGCGACTACCGGGAGCCTCGCCTCCGTCATCAAACGCTGCGTAAGCGCAAGTGTTCCCTCGCCTCGCCCCATGCCCGGTCCGAGCACGCATACGTCGCAGTCATGCAGCCGCTCCGCCGCCGCGCTCCATGCCTCGGCGGACACACCGCCCGCCTCGGAGGGCAGCGGAAAGGGCATCGCCTCGTCATTCTTCACCGCCGTTATTTCATATATATCCTTCGGCACGCCCAAATAGACCAGCCCCGCGCCGGAACGGACGGCCGCCTTGGCGCACAAGCTGGGCGCCCCGGTATATCCGACGCTGCCGCCAAGGATCAGCAGCTTTCCGTAGTCCCCCTTATGCGTGAGCCGCTCCCGCGCCGGAAGGCGCAGATCGCCTCCATGGATCGCGTATACGCCGCAGCCGCTGGCATCGACGAGATCTTCAGGGATGCCGATATCCGCCACCCGCAGCTCGCCGCAGCACACACAGCCGGGCTCTATAAAATGGCCGGGTTTCGCTTTGGAAAAGGTCACGGTGCAGTCGGCATGCACCGCCTCGCCGAGGATGCGACCCGTATCGGCAGAGACGCCGCTTGCGATATCGGCCGCCACGACCGGGCATTTCGCGCTGTTTATGAGCCTTACCGCGGCGAGCGCGTCGCCGGTCAGCTCTCGGCTCAGACCCACGCCGAACAGCGCGTCCACGATCACGCCCGCCCGCTGGATCAGCGCCGAAAGCGCTGGGTCGTCGGCCTGAAATGGCTCCAGTTTTCCGCCGACCTCCAGCAGACGCTCCTCCATCGATCGGCAGTCCGACGTCATTTTGCTTCGCTCCCCGACCAAAAAGGCGCGCACCTCTGCCCCTGCCCATCGGCGCAGGAGCCTCGCCGCGGCCACGCCGTCGCCTCCGTTGTTGCCCGGACCGCAGAACACCAGCGCCAAGCGATTGTCCGTCATGATATCCGCTGCCGCCTCCGCCACATGGGTCGCCGCCGTTTCCATCAGCTTAAGGGAGTCGATCCCCCGCTCTCCGATCGCAGCAGCGTCCGCCGACTTCATCCGTTTGGCGTCCGATAGCTCCATCACATCACCCTCCCTTCTTCTTTTCCGAAGAATATTATATCCTCATGGAAATCATTCGTCAATTTACATTATTGTTGCTAAAACCCGAAAAATGTGCTATAAATTAGTTTTGGATTAATATTTTGTATATCGTATCATATACAGCAAGGAGCAGGTCAATATGGAACAAAAGCTACGCGCGCTTCGGGATGCGTCCCTCAGCGCCATCAAGGAGGCCGGGGCGCTGGATGCGCTGGAGGCGCTCCGCGTCAAATACCTCGGCAAAAAAGGCGAGCTGACCGCCATTTTGAAGCAGATGGGCTCTCTTTCGGCGGAGGAGCGTCCCGTCATGGGGCAGCTTGCCAACCAGATCCGCGAGGAGCTGACGCAGGCCATCGAGGACGCCCGCAAGGCTCTCAGCGAGAAGGCGCTGGAAGCGCGTCTCGCGGCCGAGGCGACAGATGTCACCATGCCCGGCAAGCCCGTCCGCATCGGACGTCAGCACCCGCTGACGAAGGTCATCAGCGAGGCGAAGGAGATTTTCATCGGCATGGGCTTTACCATTGCCGAAGGGCCGGAGGTCGAGCTCTCGGATTATAACTTCACCCGCCTCAATACGCAGGAGGGGCATCCCGCCCGGGATCGGCAGGACACCTTTTATTTCGACGACAACGACGAGGTCCTGCTCCGCACCCAGACAAGCCCCGTGCAGGTGCATGTCATGGAGACGCAGCCGCTCCCCATCCGCATCATTTCTCCCGGCCGCGTTTACCGCAAGGACGAGGTGGACGCCACCCACAGCCCCATGTTCCATCAGATCGAAGGTCTCGTCGTGGACGAGGGCATCACCTTTGCCGATCTGAAGGGCACGCTCAACGAGCTTGTCCACCGACTCTACGGTCCCGAGACCCGCACCCGCTTCCGCCCCCACCACTTCCCCTTCACCGAACCGAGCTGCGAGGTGGACGTGGAATGCTTCGAGTGCCACGGAAAGGGCTGCCGCGTCTGCAAGGGCGAGGGCTGGATCGAGCTTCTGGGCGCCGGCATGGTACATCCGAAGGTGCTGGCCGGCTGCGGCATCGACACGGACAAATATTCCGGCTTTGCCTTCGGCGTCGGCGCGGAGCGTATGGCGATGTTCCGCTTCGGCATCAGCGACCTGCGGCTGATGTTCGAAAACGACACCCGCTTCCTAGAACAGTTCTGAGGGGGATGATGAGATGAACCTTTCACGCGAATGGCTGAACGATTATACGAAGATCGACGTATCCGATAAGGAATTCTGCGATGGGATGACCATGTCCGGCTCCAAGGTCGAGACCGTCGCCCGCACCGGCGACGGCATCGAAAACGTCGTGGCCGGCAAAGTCACCTTCATGAGTCCCCACCCGGACTCCGATCACCTGTGGGTCTGCAAGATCGACGCCGGACAAAGCCGGGAGCTCACCATTGTGACCGGCGCGCAGAACGTATCAGTGGAAAAAATGGTTCCCGTCGCCCTCGACGGCGCAAAGCTCCCCGGCGGCAAGGAAATCCATACCGGAAAGCTCCGCGGCGTCATTTCCGAGGGTATGCTCTGCTCCCTCGGCGAGCTGGGTCTCGACACACACGATTATCCCTATGCCATCGAAAACGGCATTTTCATTCTGGAAGAGCCCTGTGAGCCGGGACAGGATATCCGCGAGGTGCTCGGCCTCACCGACAGCGTTGTGGAATTTGAGATCACGAACAACCGTCCCGACTGTCTGAGCGTCATCGGTCTCGCCCGGGAGGCGGCCGCCACCTTCGACACGCCCTTTGCCGTCCATACGCCTGTGGTCAAGGGCTCCGGCGACGATATCCGCAGCTATCTCGATGTAGAGATCCGCGATCCGCAGCTCTGCCCGCGCTATACCGCGCGCATGGTCAAAAACATCCGCATCGAGCCGTCGCCCGCTTGGCTGCGCCGCCGGCTCCGCGCCTCGGGTATCCGTCCGATCAACAACATCGTGGATATCACGAACTATGTCATGCAGGAATACGGGCAGCCGATGCACGCCTTCGACTATAGCTGCGTCGGCGGCAACAAGATTGTTGTTCGCCGCGCCGAGCCCGGCGAGACGCTCATGACCCTCGACGGGACCCCCCGCATCCTCACCCCCAATATGCTCGTCATCGCCGACGCAGAAAAGCCCATCGGCCTCGCTGGCGTCATGGGCGGCGAGAACTCCGAGATCGTAGACGGCACCCGCATGATCGTATTCGAATCGGCAAACTTCAACGGCACCTCGATCCGCAAGACCGCCATCGCGCTGGGCATGCGAACGGATGCTTCGAGCAAGTTTGAAAAGGGTCTCGATCCCGAGGGCACCATTCCCGCCGTGCAGCGTGCCTGCGAACTGGTGGAGCTGCTCGGCGCGGGCGAGGTGATCGACGGCATGATCGATGTTGTCGCCGCTCCCGCTGCGGAAAAGAGCGTCAAGCTGGAACCCGCAAGTATCAACGCTCTTCTCGGCACCGATTTCACCCGGGACTACATGGTGTCTGTGCTCACAAAGCTAGGCTTCACCATGCGCGGCGACGATGTGATCGTCCCCTCGTGGCGCAGCGATATCGAACATTACGCCGACCTCGCGGAGGAGGTCGCCCGCTTCTATGGCTATGACGTGATCGAGCCGACCATGTTCCGCGGCGAGACTGCGCAGGGCGGCTGGAGCCCGAAGCAGGCGTTTGAAAACCGCGCCGCGAGCCTCTGCCGCGCCATGGGCTTCAACGAGATCCTCACCTATTCCTTCGGCAGCCGGAGCGCATGGGACAAGATCCGCCTGCCCGGGGACTCCCCTCTGCGCAACGCGCTTGTCATCCAGAACCCGCTCGGCGAGGATCGCAGCGTCATGCGCACGACGGCGATGCCCTCCATGCTGGACGTTCTCTCCACGAACGCGGCGCGCCGGAACCCCTCCGTCCGCTTCTATGAGCTGGCTACCGTTTACCGTCCGCTCGAAAACAGCCCGCTGGCAGACGAATCCGCATGGCTCACGCTGGGCGAATACGGAGGCAACGCCGATTTCTTCCAGCTTAAGGGCTGCGTGGAGGCCATTTTGAAGGATCTGCGCATTGAAAACGTCCGATACAGCGCAGAGAGCGGAAACCCCTCCTTCCACCCCGGCCGCTGCGCCGATATCACCGCAGACGGAAAACCGATCGGCGTTATCGGCCAGGTGCACCCGCTCGTATGCGACGCCTACGGCTTGGAGAGCGAGGCGTTCTACGCGCAGCTCGATATGACTGCCCTGCGCGCGCTCCAAGCGCCGGAGCGGACCTTCAAGGCGCTTCCGCGCTTTCCCGCCGTTATGCGCGATATCGCGCTCGTCTGCCGTGCCGATATCCCCGTGGCTGACTTGGAGGACACCATCACCGCCGCCGGCGGGCAATACCTCGAGGCCGTGGCGCTGTTTGACGTGTATATGGGCGCGCCGATCCCCGCAGGCTTCAAGAGCGTCGCCTTCTCGCTGACGCTCCGCGCCGCCGACCAGACGCTGACCGAGGAGCACGCCGCCGAGACGATGACGGCGATCCTTGACGCGCTATCCGAAAAGCACGGCGCCACGATCCGCTGATCGCCCTGTAACAACCCATATCCCCCTTTGCATAGTATGGCGTGCAAAGGGGGATATCTTTTTGGCACAGAATGAATCATGCACTTATAAAGAGGGCAGCCTCCCATCCTGCGCGCCGCTGGCGCTGGCCATGGTGCCCATGCAGGAGAGCGCGGAGCATGCCTATGAACCGGCGGAGGCATTGGAAAAGGGCACGCTGTTTCCCGGCCTCGATCTACCGTTTATGGACTATGTCGCCTCCGGGCGCGTGGAGAAAACACCGCTGACCGAGCTGATGGCGCTGGATTTCGTGGCGCATGAGCTGGCGCTGTATCTGAACACCCATCCAAACGATGGGGAGGCCTTCAAAACATGGAAATGCTTCGTGGAGCTGGCCGAGGAAGGCCGCAGACGCTATGTGGAGATGTGCGGCCCCGTGACGCGCCGCGACACAGCGATGTTCGATTCGTGGGTCTGGCCGGAGGACGCATGGCCGTGGGAGCGCCGCACCAAGGGAGGTAAGGGCTGATGTTTGTATATGAAAAGAAGCTGCAATACCCGATCCGCATCAAAAATCCGAATCCCGCGCTGGCAAAATTCATCATCAGTCAGTACGGCGG
>CAJOIU010000004.1 GCA_905234855.1 uncultured Oscillospiraceae bacterium | reverse complement strand
AGAATATTCCATCCCCCGCCTCGGGCAGGCAGACGATTCGCAGGGAAGAAAGGGAAAACTCCTCTGTCAGCCGCGTGATATTGCGCCTGTGCTGCCCCGTCATGGCGCTCACGCGCTCCAGCGCGACGCCGAGAGTGACCTGCGCTCCCGCGGGAACGTCACGCAAAAGCTCCGCCGCCCTTTGGCGCAGGATCTCCGAGCGGACAAGCTCGCCCAGCGCGGGATGATACGCCCCGCCGACAGCGTCCCCGCCGGAGAGCGCCTCCGTTGGGTTCAGGCCGAGCCGGATCACGGGAATGCCCGCTTCCTCCATCATCGGCAGAATTGCCGCGCATACACGCACGGCGTCCTCCACCGTATGCTCGCGGTATTTCCCCGCGCGCCACAGCGCCTCCAGCGGCGTGTTTTTCACGATCACCGTCGGATAGATGCGCACACCTTCCGGCCGCAGGGCGATGATCCGCCGCGCCGATTCGATATCGGTTCCATCGTCCGCGCCGGGCAGGCCGGTCATCATCTGCAGTATCAGCCGGAAGCCCGCGCTCTTCAGCATCCGCGCCGACCGCTCCGTATCCGCGGCCGTATGGCCGCGCCCCGCGGCACGCAGCACCGCGTCCGACATGGACTGAGCGCCCAGCTCCACCGTTTCGACATGATACCTCCGCAGACGGACGATCACATCATCATCAATGGCGTCCGGCCGCGTGGACAGGCGGATCGCGCCGATGGTGCCGTCCGCCAGCCCCGGCTGCGCCGCCGCCAGAAGCGCCTCCTGCGCAGCGGCATCGATGGCGGTGAAGCTGCCGCCGTAAAACGCCAGTTCCATATCCCGGCGTCCCTGTGCGCGCATAGCATCCAGCGCCGACGCAACATCCTCCCCGGAAGCCGGCAAAGGGCTGCCGGAGATGCGCTTCTGATCGCAGAAAACGCAGTCGTTCGGGCAGCCCAGATGCGGAATAAATATCGGTAATATGCTTCGCCTTGCCATCACATACCCGGCAGCGACAGCGCAGCCTTCGCCGCCGCCTGCTCGGCCTCTTTCTTGCTTTTCCCCACGCCGTCGGCAAACGCGCCGCCGTGAAGCTGCACGCGGGCAGTGAAGGTTTTATTGTGATCCGGCCCGCTCTCTCCGATGATGGAATAGGTCGGAGCGGCGCCGCCCTCCCGCTGCAGAAGCTCCTGCAGCTGGGTCTTGTAATCTGTGCGGACGGGGCGGCGGCCTTCCTCCAGCTCGCTGAGGATATGCTCCTCCACAAACCGCTCCGCAGGCTCCAGCCCGCCGTCAAGGTACATGGCGGCAATAATAGCCTCCACGCAGTCGGCCAAGATGGACGTACGGTTCCGGCCGCCGTTGCATTCCTCGTTTTTGCCGAGGCGGATATGCTCGTTCAGCCGCAGCCGCACCGCCGCGCGATGCAGGCTCGCCTCGCATACCAGCTCCGAGCGCAGGCGGGTCATCTCTCCCTCCGGCATATCGGGATAGAGACGGAACAGCGCCTTGGCCGTGCAAAACCCCAGCACCGCGTCGCCCAGAAATTCCAGACGCTCGTTGCTGTGAAGCCCGGCGCGCTCATTGGCATAGGAGCTGTGGGTCAGCGCCGTTTCAAGATAGGCGGTATTCGCGAAGCTGTGACCGAGGCGCTTTGCCAGCTCGTCCATCAAGTATCAGAATGCGCGGTGACGTACTCCACGAGATCGCCCACGGTGCGCATCTTCTTGAGATCCTCCTCGGGAATCTCGTCCATTCCGAAAGCGTCCTCCAGCTCCATCACGAGCTCGACGACATCCAGCGAATCGATGCCCAGATCTTCGACGAACGAGGTATTCTCGCTGATGTCCTCGGGGGTCAGATCAAACTGCTCGCACATCATAGAAACGATTTTCTCATACATGGTTCAATTCTCCTTTTCGAGTTTCATATATTCGATATTGTTCTCAATGGCGCCGGCCACATCCGCCTTCGCGCAGGCGATGGCCTGCCGCACGGCGTTATAGATGGCGCGGTCGTCCGAGCTTCCGTGAGCTTTGATGACAGGCTTGGCGATGCCCAGCATGGCTGTGCCGCCGACCTCGGAGGGATCGAGCATAGCCTTCATTCCGGATAGGTCTTTCTTGATCGCCAGCGCCGCCAGTTTGTTTTTGGTGCTGCTGTAGAACACGCCCTTGAGCTGCCTGAACATGAATTTCGCCGCGCCCTCCACCGTTTTGAGCATGACATTCCCGGAGAAACCGTCTGTCACGAGAACGTCCATCTTGCCGGTGAGCAGATCGCTGCCCTCGGCGTTGCCGATGAAGTTGATGCGCCCGGCCTCATGAGCCGCTTTCAGCAGGGCGAAGGTCTCCTTTTGAAGCTCACCGCCCTTCGTATCCTCCGCGCCGACGTTCAGAAGCGCCACGCGCGGATTCTCGCAGCCGAGAATGCGCTCGGCATAAAACGCGCCCATATACGCGAATTGCAGCAGATATTCCGGGGTGCATTCCACGTTCGCGCCGCAGTCGATGAGAAGCACCCCCCTGCCGCCGTTCGGCAGCACAGGCCCCATCGCCGCCCGGCGGATGCCCCGGATGCGCTTGACGATGAGCGTCGCCCCGGTGAGCAGCGCGCCGGTGCTCCCGGCGGATACGACCGCGTCTCCCTCGCCGTTTTTGAGCATAGTCAGCGCCACGGTCATGGAGGCGTCCTTCTTCCGGCGGCAGGCCGTGGCCGGGTCGTCCTCCATCGTGACGACCTCAGAGGCGTTCACGACGGTGATCCGCGGCTCGTTTTCCGCGCCGCAGGCGGCAAGACAGGCTTTCACCTCCGCCTCACGCCCGACGAGGAGGATCTCCTCCCCAAATTCGCGGCAGGCGGCGACGGCGCCTTTTACGACTGCCTCGGGGGCGTTATCGCCGCCCATGGCGTCCAAAATGATCTTCATAGGGCAAAGTCCTCCCGATGTACGATCTCATCGATCACCGCCAGCGATCGCTCCGCGATGCGGAGATTTTTCTCCCGCTTCTGCCGGATGCGCTCTCCCAGCGGCTCGATGATGCCGAAATTTATGTTCATGGGCTGAAAATCCCCGCTCACAGCGCCATTTTCGATATACAGCGCCAGCGCGCCGATGGCCGTTTCCCGCGAAAAATCCAGCGGCGGCAGCCCCTTGATGCGTCTTGCCATTTCCAGCGCCGCCAGCATCCCGGAGGCGCAGGACTCCACATAGCCCTCCACGCCGGTCATCTGACCGGCAAAGCACAACCGCTCGTCGCTCCGCAGACGATAGTACCGATCGAGCATTTTGGGCGAATTGATAAAGGTATTGCGGTGCATCTTGCCGTAGCGCAGATATTCCGCGTCCCGCAGCGCCGGGATCATGCCAAATACACGCCGCTGCTCGGGAAACGTCAAGTGCGTCTGGAACCCCACGAGGTTATATACCGATCCCTCGTCGTTGTCCCGCCGGAGCTGCACCACGGCGTAATACGCCTCGCCCGTCTCCGGATGGCGCAGACCGATGGGCTTCAAGGGGCCGTACCGCAGGGTATCCTCTCCCCGGCGCGCCATGACCTCCACGGGCATGCAGCCCTCGAACACGCCGGAATCCTCGAAGCCGTGCACCTCCGCCTGCTTAGCCGCCGCAAGCTCGCGCACGAAGGCTTCATATTCCTCCTTGTTCATCGGGCAGTTTACATAATCTGCTGTGCCCTTGTTATACCGGGAGCCGAACCACGCCTTCGTCATGTCGATGCTGTCGAAGGCGATGAGCGGCGCGGCCGCGTCATAGAAATGCAAAAAGCCCTCGCCGGGACATTTCTCCGCGATAGCGGGGATCAGTCCCTCGCTCGTGAGCGGCCCGGTGGCCACGATGCACTCGCCTGCGGGAAATTCCGTCAGCTCCCTCTCGATAACCTCGATATTGGAGTGGCCGCGGATAGCGTCCGTGATCGTCTGGGCAAAGGCCGTGCGATCCACCGCAAGCGCGCCGCCGGCGGGGACGCGGTGCCGCTCCGCCGAGGCCATGATGAGACTCCCCAAACGGCGAAGCTCCTCCTTCAGAAGTCCCACGGCGTTCGAAAGATCGTCGCCCCGGAGGGAATTGGAGCATACAAGCTCGGAAAACAGCGGCGAGCTGTGCGCGGGCGTCATCTTATGCGGCTTCATCTCATACAGCCGGACATGCAATCCCCGCTGCGCGAGCTGCCATGCCGCCTCGCTTCCCGCAAGTCCTGCGCCGACGACCGACACCTCCGCCGTCATGCCTTGCTCTCCTGCGCGGGCTTTTCCGCCTCCGCCTCCTTTTTCGCGCGGCGGCGGTAGCCTCGCTTATCCTCCGGCAGGAAGTTCGGGCATTCGGGATTGGTGCAGAAGGGCTTGCGCTGCCCCTTGCCGGAGAGCTTGAACATGGTCTTGCCGCAGGAGGGGCAGTTGTCCTTCGTCGGCACGTCCCATGTCATGAAACCGCAGGCCGCGCCCTTCTCGCAGGCATAATACGGATAGCCCTTGCGGGAGGTGCGCTTCAGGATGCGGCTGCCGCATTGTGGGCACTTTCCGGGCATCTCCACCACGATGGGCATGGTGAAGGTGCATTCGGGATAGCCCGGGCAGGCCAGAAACCGCCCGAAGCGACCGGATTTGAACACGAGATTTCTGCCGCAGTTGGGGCAGACCTCCGCCGACACCTCGTCAGGCACCTTCAGATGCACGCCCTGTAGGGCGTCCTCGGCCTTTCCGAGGGAATCGGAGAAGCCGTCGTAAAACTCGCCGAGGATCTTTTTCCAGTCGGCCTCGCCCTCCTCGACCTTGTCGAGGGAATCCTCCATGCGGGCGGTGAAGCGCACGTCCACGATATCGGGGAAGCGCTCCTCCATGAGCTTCGTCACCGTCTCGCCCAGCGGCGTGGGACGGAGATATTTCCCCTCCTTCACGACGTATTCCCGGGCGGTGATTGTTGTGATTGTCGGCGCGTAGGTACTCGGGCGGCCGATGCCCTTTTCCTCCATAGCGCGGATGAGCGTCGCCTCCGAATAGCGGGAGGGCGGCGTTGTGAAGTTCTGTTCCCGGTCAAGCTTCTGCAGCGAGACCTCCTCGCCCTCCTTCAGCGGGGGCAGAGGCTTTTTCCCGGCGGGGTTTTCCGTTTCCTCCTCCTCGCGGTTTTCCTCGTATACGGCGGTATAGCCGGGGAAAGCGATCTCGGAATGGTTCGCCCGAAAGAGATACCCCTCGCACACAGCGTCCACCGTTACGTTGTCATACACGGCGTTTGCCATCTGGCTCGCGGTGAACCGACCCCAAATGAGGCGGTAAAGGCGGTATTGCTCGCCCGTGAGGCTCTTGCGCACCCGCTCCGGCGTAAGGCTCGGAACGGAGGGACGGATCGCCTCGTGGGCGTCCTGCGCGTTGGAGCCTGTCTTGAACCTGCGGGGCTTGCCGTAATAATACGCCTCGCCATACCTCTCGCGGATGAATACGCCCGCGGCGGCCAGCGCGTCTTCGGACAGGCGCAGGGAGTCGGTACGCATATAGGTGATAAGGCCGACGGTGCCCTCGCCCTCAATATCCACGCCCTCATAGAGCTGCTGGGCGATGCTCATCGTCCGGCGCGGGGTCATGCCCAGCCGGCGGGACGCCTCCTGCTGCAGCGTGGAGGTGATGAACGGGGGCGACGGGCTGCGCTGCTTTTTCCCGTGCTTCACGGTGCGGATGACGAAGGGCTTTCCCTCCACAGAGCGGCAGACGGCATCGACGTCCTGCTCGCTGTGCAGCTCCATCTTCTTCGTCTCGGTGCCGTGGAACAGCGCCTCGAAGCTCTCCCCTTCGGCGGTGGCGAGCTTAGCGTTCAGATACCAATATTCCTCCGGGACAAAGTTTTTGATCTCCTCCTCCCGATCCACCACCATCCGCGTGGCGACGGACTGGACGCGCCCGGCGGAAAGACCCTTGCGGATCTTGCGCCAGAGAAGCGGGCTGAGCTTATAGCCCACGATACGGTCAAGGATGCGGCGTGCCTGCTGGGCATCCACCAGATCCTGATCGATGTCCCGCGGATGCTCGATACTGTCCTGCACGACCTTTTTCGTGATTTCATTAAAGGTGACGCGGCGCGCCTTTTCGTCCGGCAGATCCAAAAGCTCCTTCAAGTGCCATGAAATCGCTTCTCCCTCGCGGTCCGGGTCGGTCGCGAGATAGACGGTGTTTGCCTTTTTCGCCGCTTTTTTCAGAGAGTCGATCACGTCCTCCCGGCCTTTGACGGGCTGGTAATTCGGTTCAAACCCGTTTTCAATATCGACGCCCATATTGCTCTTCGGCAGATCCCGGAGATGCCCCATGGAGGCAACCACCTTATAATCGCCGCCGAGATATTTTTCGATCGTTCTCGCTTTCGCGGGAGACTCCACGATCACGAGCTCGCTCTTTGCCTTTGCCATATCCATTCCTCGCTAAAAATCATTGTTTCCGCGTATAGCGCCGTCCCGCGCTCTGGGTGATATATCCCGTCACCTGCAGCATGGTCAGCGCTGCCAGCGCCGCCGCTGCGGGAAGACCTGTCGCCTCGATGATCTCATCGGCATGCATCTCCGAACGGGTCATCGCCCGGAGGATCGCCCGCTGATCCGCGGGCAGATTTTCCGGCGCTTCCGATAGGTCAATATAAACTATGTCCTTGGGCTTGTCAATCTCTTTTTTAATAGGTGTCGCCGTCATTTTTTGGGGCAGCAGGTCGTTTCTTGACCGATATTCCGCGAAAATGTCCGCCCCGCAAGTAGTTACGATGGCGCCGTGAGCCAGAAGATCGTTGCAGCCCGCCATGGACGCTGCGTCCGCGTTGCCGGGAACGGCGAAAACATCCCGCCCCTGATCCAACGCAAAGTTCGCCGTGACCCGGGTGCCGCTGCGGATCGGCGCCTCCGCCACCACCACGCCGACGGACAGGCCGGAGATGATGCGATTGCGCGCCTTGAAGTCCGCCGGGAATGTCCGCATCCCCGGCGCATACTCGCTCACCAGCGCGCCGTTTGCCTTCACCGCTTCAAAAAGACTGCGGTGCTTCGCGGGATACACCACGTCGATGGCCGTGCCGAGCACGCCTACCGTGCGGCCGCCCGCCCGAAGCGCTGCTTCCATCGCGGCGCTGTCGCAGCCCTCGGCCAGACCCGATACGACGATCCCGCCGCCCTCGGTGAGCTCTCCGCCCAGCTTGGCCGCCATCCGCATCCCATAGGGCGAGGGGCGGCGCGTGCCGATCACGGCAATGAGCAAATGCTCGTCCACCGCCGGGAGCTGTCCCCATACATACAGTACCACCGGCGGATCGGGAATATTCCGAAGCCGCTCGGGATAAGTGGCGTCCTGCAGCGTGAGGATCGTGATCCCGCGCTCGGCGCAGGAAGAGATCGCGCGGGAGGCGCCCGCCATGCTCTTGTCCGCCAGCCGATCCGCCTCTGCTTCCGTTGCGCCGGCGGCCAGAATCTCGTCCCGTCCGGCAAAAAACAGCTTTTCCGGCCCGTCCATTGCCTCGCACAGCCGGTATTTTGTTATCGGCCGCACGCCGCCGACGCACGACAGCCAAACCCAGTATTTCAGTCTTGCCATGCTACCGCACCATCTCCCACATGACCACCGCCGCCGCGACCCCGGCGTTCAGCGATTCCGCGCGGGGCTGCATCGGAATGACGACCGATCCGGCGCACTGCGCCAAAAGCTCCGGCGTCAGCCCCCGCCCTTCGTTTCCCACGGCCACGGCCAGCCCCGTTTTCGGCAGCAAGCGGATATCCTCCGCGTCCGCCTCCAGCGCCGCGCCATACAGCGGCAGACCGCCGAGGATCGTCCGCAGTTCCTCTGTTTCGGCACGGACGACACTCTGCCGAAAGATCGCGCCCATGGAGGCGCGGACGGTCTTGGGGTTATAGGGATCGGCGCACGCGCCGCACAGCGCCACAAGGTCGATGCCGAAGGCGTCCGCCGTCCGCAGGACGGTTCCGACGTTGCCGGGATCCTGCACGTTCTCCAGTACGATCACCCGCGCGAGGGTCTCCGGAGGCGGCAGCGGCCGCATCTTCACCGTGAACACCGGGCCGGGACTGTTCTGCAGCGGGGACACTGCCCGCAGCAGCTCCGGCGTCACCAGTCGGCAGGGAAAGCCCTCCCGCGGCTCGGCCGTCAGCACGCAGCCGATCTCCGCGCCGGAGGCCGCCGCCTCCCGCAGCAGCTTGTCCCCCGCGCAGATATATTCCCCCGCCGCCTGACGCGCCTTCACATCCGCGCCGAGGGCGATAAAATGCTTTATGAGCTCGTTCTGCCGGGATCGGATGATCTCCATATGCCGCCTCTTGAATCAATTTATTTATGTATTATAATAGACATCATCTCCCGCCGTCGTCAAGAGTTTTCCTAGGCAAAAAAATCATTTGACAAGCGGACAGGCGTATGCTATGATATCAAAGCCGCTTTGAAAGGGGTCATTTTAAGTCGGCCATGGCCGCCCCCGGGACAGCGAGCCCGAAAGGAAGGAATATTTTCGTATGAAACACGCAATCATCGAGACCGGCGGTAAGCAGTACCGCGTGGCCGAGGGCGACGTGATCTTCGTCGAGAAGCTGGACGCCGAGGAAGGCGCTTCCGTCAAGTTCGACAAGGTTCTGGCCGTCATCGGCGAAGAGGGCAGCACCTTTGGCGCTCCTTATGTAGAAGGCGCTTCCGTCGCCGGCACCGTCGTCAAGCAGGGTCGCGCGAAGAAGATCCG
Organism: uncultured Oscillospiraceae bacterium; assembly: GCA_905234855.1. GTDB lineage: Bacteria > Bacillota > Clostridia > Oscillospirales > Oscillospiraceae > CAJOIG01. The sequence continues at coordinate 60,448 of CAJOIU010000004.1, read as the reverse complement.
TGTCTACAAGATGAAGCCCAAGAAGGGCTATCGCAACACCAAGGGCCATCGTCAGCCTTACACCAAGGTTGAGATCGGCGCCATCGGCTGACAAGGAGGGAAAATCACATGGCACATAAAAAGGGCGGCGGCTCCACCAAAAACGGTCGCGACAGTAATTCCAAGCGCCTCGGCGCGAAGCGGGCCGACGGTCAGTTCGTTCTGGCCGGCAACATCCTTGTCCGTCAGCGCGGCACGAAGATCCACCCCGGCACCAACGTGGGCCGCGGCGGCGACGATACCCTCTATGCGAAGGCAGACGGCATCGTGAAGTTCGAGCGTTACGGCTCTGACCGCAAGAAGGTCTCCGTATACGAGGTTCAGCAGTAATTATTCGAAAGCGGCGGTAACATCTACCGCCGCTTTTTGTATCCTTTCCATTGGGTGATGTCACATGTTTGTTGATAAAGTTACGATCACCGTCCGCGCCGGGGACGGCGGCGGCGGCGCGGTGGCCTTCCACCGGGAGAAATATGTCGCCGCGGGCGGCCCCGACGGGGGCGATGGCGGGCGCGGCGGCAACATCGTCGTGCAGGTCGATCCCTCTATGTCCACGCTGATGGATTTCCGCTATAAGCGCAAATTCATCGCCCCGAACGGCATGCCCGGGCAGGGCAAGCGCTGCTCCGGCAAGGACGGCGAGGACGTGATCCTGCGCGTACCGAAGGGCACCGTGATCCGGGACAAGGACTCCGGCGCGGTCATGCAGGATATGTCCGCTGCGGACAGCTTTATCCTCGCCCGGGGCGGCCGGGGCGGCTGGGGCAATAAGCACTTTGCCACACCCACCCGCCAGACGCCCCACTTCGCCAAGCCCGGTCTGCCGGGCGAATACCGGGAGGTCATTCTGGAGCTGAAGCTCTTGGCGGATGTGGGTCTCGTCGGCTTCCCGAACGTAGGCAAATCGACGCTTCTTTCCGTCGTGAGCCGGGCGCATCCGAAGATCGCAAATTACCCTTTCACCACCCTCTATCCAAACCTCGGCGTCGTCTATGCCGGGCCGGGCGTCTCTTTTGTCATGGCGGATATTCCCGGCATCATCGAGGGCGCCAGCGAGGGCGCGGGTCTCGGACATGATTTCCTGCGGCATATCGACCGCTGCCGCCTGCTGATCCATGTCGTGGACGTCTCCGGCAGCGAGGGGCGGGATCCTATCGCGGATTTCGAGGCCATCAACGCCGAGCTGCGGGAATACAGCCCCGAGCTTGCCGAGCGTCCCCAGCTCGTCGCCGCGAACAAATGCGATCTGCTGGGCGAGGATCGGGAGCCTCTTGACGCCCTGCGCGCCTATGTGACGGAGCGGGGGTATGAGTTCTTCGAGATCTCCGCCGCGGCGCATCAGGGTCTGCATGAGCTGACCATGGCCGCCGCCGGGAAGCTGGCGGAGCTGCCGCCCGTAACGGTATTCGAGGCGGATTACGTCGCGCCGGAGGTGAAGCTCGGCACGGCGGACGATCTCGTCATCGAGCTGATCGACGATGTTTGGCAGCTGCGGGGTGACTGGCTCGACCGCTTGGTGGCGCGGGTCAATTTCTCCGACTATGAATCCCGGATGTACCTCGACCGCAAGCTGCGGGAGGCGGGCGTTTACGACCGCATGGAGGAGATGGGTCTTTCCGACGGCGATACCATCAGCATCGCGGAGCTGCATTTTGAATACCTATCATAATGCGACAACTTCCGCAAAACCGCATATACTGAACCGAGAACAAAAGGCATGCGCACACCGCGTCATGCCTTTTTATTATTGGTTTATGGGGTGATACTATGTGTTCCATCGCAGGAATGATCGACCTTGCGCAGGATGTGCGCGGCCTCGATCTCACGGAAATGAAAACCAGTATGAAAAGCCGTGGGCCGGATCAGCACGGCGAATACTTTTCCGAAAACGCCGCGCTGTTCCATAACCGGCTGTGCGTCATCGACGCCGATAACGGCCGCCAGCCCATGATGGCCGCCGCGGGCAGCAGGCAATGCGTCCTCGTCTATAACGGCGAACTTTATAACACCGCCGAGCTGCGCGGCGAGCTGAAGGGGGCGGGCTTTGAATTCTCCGGGCATTCGGATACGGAGGTGGTTCTGAAGGCCTATCTCCGCTGGGGCGCTGCCTGCGTCGAGCGGTTCAACGGCATATTCGCCTTTGCCGTATGGGAGCCGGAGATACGCCGCCTTTTCCTCGCACGCGACCGTATGGGCGTAAAGCCGTTGTTCTATGCGATGCGCCGGGGGGCATTCCTCTTTGCCTCGGAGCTGAAGGGGTTACTGGCGCATCCGTGGGTATCGCCGCAGGCGGACGCGGATTCCGTCCGCGAGCTGCTTCTCACCGGCCCCGGCCGTACGCCGGGCTGCGGCGTTTTTAAGGAGATCTATGAGCTGCCCCCCGCTTATCGGGGCTATTTCGACGAATACGGCCTCCATACCGAGCGATATTGGAAGCTGACGCCCCGGCCGCATCGGGAGAGCTTTTCGGACACCGCCGCCCATGTGCGCTGGCTGGTGGCCGACGCCATCGAGCGGCAGCTTGTCTCCGACGTACCCATCGGCACCTTCCTCTCCGGCGGGCTGGATTCGGGCATCATCAGCTCCGTCGCGAACAGCTATATGCGCCGCCGCGGGCAGAAGCTTGTCACCTTTTCGGTGGACTATCGGGATAACCGCAAGTATTTCCGCGCGGGAAAATTCCAGCCCAACACCGACACGGACTATATCCCCGGCCTGCGGGACTGGCTCGGATGTGAGAACGTCCTTGTCACTCTCGACACGGACGATCTGGTGGAGGGGCTGTTCGAGGCCGTGGACGCGCGCGACCTGCCCGGCATGAGCGATGTGGATTCCTCTCTACTGCAATTCTGCAAGCGCATCCGGGAGCATGTCACCGTGGCGCTTTCCGGGGAGTGCGCCGATGAGATCTTCGGCGGTTATCCTTGGTATCGGGACGAGAAGATCCGCATGGCGGAGGGCTTCCCGTGGGCGCAGTCGATCCGCTGGCGCGCCTCGTTCCTGCGGCCGGAATACATGGAGGGGCTGGACGCCCGCGCCTATGTGCTGGCTCGGTATTACGATACGATCCGGGATACGGACAGCCTCCCGGAGGACAGCGCAGCCGACCGCCGCATGCGGGAGATGATGCGCCTCAATACCGACTGGTTTATGCAAACGCTCCTTGATCGGAAGGACAGGATGTCCATGTACAGCGCGCTGGAGGTGCGCGTTCCGTTCTGCGATCACCGCATTGCGGAGTATCTGTATAATGTCCCATGGGAGATGAAGGAGGTCGGGCTGGGATAATGAGAAGAAGGCCCCGGCATGCCCCGATCAGCCGAATCTTGCCAGCAGGCTGCGGATCAGCTCCGCGATCTTCTGCAGGAACATCTGCAGGCGGTCGCCCAGCGAGCTCAGACTCTCCTGCACCTCCTGCACGGCGAGGTAATTTCCCTGCATCTGCTCCAGCCTTTCCCGCAGCTCAGCTTCGGTCAGCGGCTCGAACGAGCGGCAGAGCCGCACGATGGCATCCAGCTCCGCGTCCGTGAAGGAGTATCCATACGCTAGCGCCAGCGATTCGATCTGCGTCCGCAGCTCCTCATCGGTCATGAGCTGCGTCATATCCAACACGATCCGCAGTTCTGCCGCCAGCGCCGGGATATCCGCCTCTGCCAAAAGCGCCGCCAGATCGTCCGCGTTTTCAATCGATACGCCTGCTGCGCGGTACAGCACCTCGCCGATCACGCCCATATCCTCCGGCTTCATCAAAGCGCCCAGACCGACCTCGCCGGAAGGCTCTCCGCTGAAGGGAGGCCGCGGCTCCCCGCTGGCAAAGGCGGACGAAAGCAGTATCACAGCCGCCAGCAGGAACGCCAGCGCTCCCGCGCATCGCGCAGTCCATGTTTTCATAACGGTTTCCTCCTGTAAAAAACAATCATTATCGTGCAATCACTTGCACATATACTCTTCGGCCGCCTGTCCGAAAAAAGGGGGTAGAGAAATATTTTTTCCTTTCTTGACTTCCCGCCGCCGCTCCCCTTATAATGCAAGCAGCGCCGGAAATACTTTACACATATTTACGATGCATCGATACGGGAGCTTTCAATCCTGTGACACCATAAAGCCGAATAACCGGCAAAACGGAGGAAACTATGATCTACTGTGTGGAGGATGACGCCAGCATCCGCGACCTGATGGTATATACGCTGAATGTCTCCGGCTTTGACGCGACCGGCTTCCCGGACGGCGCCGCCTTTTGGGCGGCTATGGCGACCGAAAAGCCGCAGCTCGTGATCCTCGATATCATGCTGCCGGGCGAGGACGGCATCGAGATCCTCAAAAAGCTTCGCTCCGCGCCACTCACGGCGGATGTGCCGGTCATCATGGCCACGGCCAAGGGTTCGGAATACGACAAGGTCGTCGGCCTCGATCTCGGCGCGGACGATTATCTCAGCAAGCCCTTCGGCATGATGGAGATGCTCTCCCGCATCAAGGCTGTCCTGCGCCGCACCGCGCCGAAGGATGAGCACGCCGTTCTGACCCGTGGCGCCATCACGATGGACAAGACCCGACATTCCGTCACGGCGGACGGACAGGCGATCTCGCTCACGCTGAAGGAATACGACCTTCTCCGGCTGCTGATGGAAAACGTCGGGCAGGTATTCTCCCGGGATCAACTCCTCGCCTCCGTATGGGGCGCGGAAAACATCGGCGAGACCCGCACGGTGGACGTCCACATCGGCACACTGCGCACAAAGCTCGGAAGCTGCGGCAGCGCCATCCAAACCGTGCGCGGCGTCGGCTACCGCTTGGAGGCCGAACCGTGAGCCGGAAAATCTTCCACGCCATCTGGATCGTGACGCTGGCGGTGTTTCTGGCTTCCCTCACCATCATACTGGCGGTGCTGTATAACTCCTTCACCGAGCTGCAGCGCAGCCATCTGGAGCTGGAATCCCAGTTCGCGGCGCGGGGCGTCATACTGAACGGCCGCGCCTTTTTCGACGATCTCGATCCCGAGGATTACCGCATCACATGGATCACCAGCGACGGCAGCGTGCTGTATGACAACGAGGCGGACAGCGCAGTCATGGTGAACCACATGGAACGCGAGGAGATCCGGCAGGCTCTCGCCACCGGCGTGGGGCAAAGCAGCCGCTATTCCGACACGCTCTCGGAAAAGCAGCTCTATTACGCGCGGCGGCTGCCGGACGGCACCGTTTTGCGCCTTTCCGCCACACAGGCCACGGTATGGCGGCTTCTGCTGGGCCTCGCATTGCCGGTGTGCGCGATTATCGTCGTGGCGCTGGTGCTGTCGTTCCTGCTGGCCTCCCGGCTTTCCCGGCGGATCGTGGAGCCCATCAACAGCGTCGAGCTGGACGACCCCATGCAATACATCGGCAAGCGGGATTACGCCGAGATCGAGCCGCTGCTCCAGAGGCTCGATCATCAGCAGACCCAGATCCGCCGGGATCAGGCGGAGCTGGAGAAGACCTCCCAGATCCGGCAGGAATTTACCGCCAACGTCTCCCACGAGCTGAAAACGCCTCTGCATGTGATCTCCGGCTACGCGGAGCTGCTGGAAAGCGGCATGGCAAAGCCCGAGGACGTGAAGCCCTTTGCCGGCCGGATCCGGGCGGAATCCCAGCGCATGACGAAGCTTGTGGAGGATATCATCGACTTGACGAAGCTGGACAGCGGCGGCCTCGGCATGCAATGGGAGACCTCAGACCTGCACCGCATCGCAGAAAACGCCGCGGACAGCCTTTCCGCCGAAGCGGAAGCCAAGGGTGTGGAGCTTGTCGTGGAGGGCGAAAGGGCTGAGCTGCTGGGCATTCAGCAATACCTCTACAGCATCGTATACAACCTCTGCGACAACGCGATCAAATACAGCGCCGAGGGCGGACGGGTCACGATCCGCACGGAAACCGTTCCCGAGGGCGTCCGCCTTTCCGTTTCGGACACGGGCATCGGCATCCCGCAGGAGCATCAGGATCGCATATTCGAGCGGTTTTACCGCGTCGATAAAAGCCATTCCAAGGAGGTGGGCGGCACGGGTCTCGGCCTGTCCATCGTGAAGCACGCGGCTCTGCTCCACAACGCCTCCATCCATCTGCAAAGCACCCCGGGAGAGGGCTCCGTCTTCCTCCTCACCTTCCCGAAAGATAGCAAGCGCGCTGCGGTTCCCAAGGAGTGAACCGCAGCGCGCTCTTGTTTTATTATTTGATCATCCCTCGTAGGGAAGATTCTCGTAGGTCATGGTGCTGCCATCGGAGAGCGTATAGGTCACGTCCGCCGTGCCGTCGCCCTTCGGGGTGAAAGCTGTGACGAGGTCGGCGTTATACAGCCCCCCCGCCTCGTCGAGGCCGGTATAGACATACGCGCCGTCCTCCGCGAAGATGACGTTGCCGGTGGCGGTGAACTGATCGGTCACGCCGACCATGCCGAAGGAGCAGACCACCACGTCGGTGCAGTCCATCTTCACCTGTACGGGCTTGTCGATATCGAGATACAGCGTGGAGTTCGACTCATACGACAGCACATCATCGTTCCAGCCCCGCACGGAGCTGAAGCAGTCGCCGGCCACGGCCACGGAGAATGCCGTCGGAAATTCGGACGCAGCGTCCACATCCACATAAAGCGACGCGCCGGTGTAGCTGTTGGGTCCGCCCACGGAGAAGAGCTTGGTATCGGCGGTGCCGTTCCAGTTCACGCGGGAATCGACCACATGGAAATAGCCCCGGCCGCCGCGCGTGGCATTGATGAGTGTGCCGCTCGTATTGAGCAGATTCGAGTTCACCAGCACGACCTCGCCAACATCGGAGGTCATGGAGGTCTTGTTCGAGAAGTTCCAGCTCCCGCCGGTCTCCACGGTGGTATTCGTCAGCACCGCCTGCGCATTGCCGTTAACCTCCCAGCCGGAGAGCTTCGTAACGAAGGTGTCGACGAAATAGGCAGAGCAGGTCTCGTCCATGACGGACGCGCCGCTGTTTTCCACGGCCACCACGTCGTTGAAGATGATGGTGCCGGAGCTTGCATCGGAGTTGAAGATACGGCCGCTGTTCATGAGGCTGTCGTTATCCAGCACCAGCACGCCGTTATAGAAGATGCTGAAGGGATGGCCGCTGGCATTGCGCAGCGTGGAGCCGCGGATCACGGTAGTGGAGCCAGCCCCGGCATAGATAGAGCCTGCCGCGGTGCTGCCCGTGCCGATGAGGAAGATCTGTCCGTTATCGTTTTCCACGGTAACGGCGGTGTTTTTATCCGTGACCTGCAGGCCGTCGCCGCCGCCGAAGAAGCGGTGGGAGTCGTCGCGGATATCGTCGCCGGTGCCGGAGGCCTGCGCCAGAACGGTCGTGTTTTTCAGCTCGGCCTTCACCCCGTCCCGGATCCACAGGCCGGAGCAGTAGAATGAGCCGACGTCCGCCAGATCCCATGTGGTTCCCGCGGCGAAGCTGTTATAGCCCTCGACGCCGGAAATCACCAGCGTGTCGCCCTCGAGCTGCCACGAGAACGCCAGTGCCTCATATTCCCGTTCGCCGCCGTACTCCGTCGCGGAATAGCCTGCCTCGTAATAGATCGTCCCCTGCGTATTCGTGGCAACGGCGCGGTCGATGATCGCGGTATCGTCGAGGATGATATAGTAGTCTCCCGCCGGGAAGAAGGTGCAGCCTTCCCACTCGCTCTCGTCCACCGTGTCCTTCGCGCTGATGGTCACGGCGGCCATGGTGGTCAGCCCGTAATGGTTCGTCTCAGCGACGTATTCATCGACGCCATGGCGGGAATAGTAGGTGTCCGTATCGAGATAGGTGTCCTTCGCCAGCGTTCCGTGCTTTGTGGTGTTATAGAGATAGATATCCTCGGTATCGTCGTCGGGGATCTCCTTGGCCGCGTCGGAGGTGCCCTTCAGCACCCGATAGAAAACCATGACGGCGTCCCATTTTGACACGGGCTCGTCGATGATCTCGTCGATGGGATAGCTCAGGTCGAGATATTCAATGACGGACAGCACGTTGTTATAGCGGCTGCCGCCGCCGATTTTCTTCAGCACGCGGGCATATTCCTCGCCCGTTTCGTTCAGGGCGGACTGTCCGCCGGTGATGGCGTTATAAATCATATTGAAGAGGTCACCGTAGGTGATGGCCTCGTCGATCTCATAGGGAAGCTGCCCCTCCACCCCCAGTTCGGGGCGGTATTTGTACATACCGGTCTCGTCGGTGTTCGTGCCGTCGGGATCCACCACACTGTCATAGCGGAACAGGCCGCCGGATCGCAGCGCGGGGTTCAGCGCTTGGAACCAAGTGCAGTAGTAGTGGCCCCAGAAGAAGTCGTTGAAGTCCTCATAGAGCTTGTTCATATTGTCCCCAAAGATGCCGGTGACGTCGTCGCCCGCCGTGACCTCATAGGTGGTGTTGTTCATCCAATAATAGCGGAAGAGGTAGTAGCATGCCTCGACCCGCAGATATCCGTCCCCCACATGGACGGCGTCCTTCGCGTCGGTGGGGTTCACATTCACGAGACGGTCGGTGAGGAATTCCTCCCATGTATCGCCGCCGGTTGTGGCGCCGTTATTCAGATACCAGTCCACCGCGTCGTACAGCTCGTCGTAGTCGTAGCCGTATTCCACCGCCGCCGCAGCGATCTCCTCCGCGAAGTCCTCCGCGCCGAAGAGGTCGATGGCGCCGCCGATGATGGCGTCCGCCGTGCCGTTATGGTAATAAACCGCGCCGGGGGTGTAAGCATTGGCATCATAGCGCAGCGCATAGCCGTTGTAATCCGTCGTAGCGTTCAGGTAGTCCTGCGCGGCATAGCTCACAACGTAAACGGGAACGGCGGTAAATTCCGTCGCGCCGTCGTCGAACCGCACATAGCCGAACGTCTCCTCCGCCGGAGGCGCGGCAAAGGTGACGGTCAGCGTTTCCCCGTCGAAGGCCGCGGCCGCGCCGGGCAGCGGGGTATCGCAGCCACTATCGGTATACACCCCGGCGGTCGTTCCCGGGGCGAAGGGCAGCAGCGTAAAGGCGTCCGGCTCCGAGGCGTCCGTGGTGTTGTAATACCCATAGAGCCGATAGCTCGCCGTGACCGCATCCGCGCTCTCCATCTCGTAGACGCCGGAGGCGAACACGGGACGGTTCTCATAGCTGCCGGACGAGCCGCCCGAGGCGCTGCCGGAAGCCTCGCCGGAGGCAAACGCGCCCGCCGAAAGGCTCAGGCACAGACACAGCGCCATGAGCAGGCTCATAATACGCTTGGATTTCATGCTGGATCTCCTTTCCGATCGTTAATATTCCGATCAAATTATACTGTATTTGCCGTCCTGCATACACAACACTTTTATAACAAAAAGTTACAATATAAACGAATTGAAATGTTTTTCTCCGCATGGTTTCCGCCGCAGGCGCATAGGCTATCCATGAAGGGAGGAAAGGGTATGAGAAAATACAAACCGCTGGTTGTCAGCCTTGTCATTAGTTTGGGCGTCGGCGGACTGTCCGCGCTGCTGACCCGCGACGCGATGCGGCTGTATGACATGACCGCGCAGCCGCCGCTGTCGCCGCCGGACTGGGTATTCAGCGTCGTATGGCCGATCCTGTTCGTCCTCATGGGGATCGCGGCCTATCTCGTATGGGACACGGACAGCCCGGATCGCGGCAGCGCCCTCGGGCTTTACGCCGCCCAGCTCTTTTTCAATTTCTGCTGGTCGCTCATTTTCTTCAACGCCCGCCGGTTCGGCTTCGCGCTGCTGTGGCTGATCCTGCTGTGGGTGCTGATCCTGCTGACGACGCTGCGGTTTTACCGCATCCGATCCACCGCGGGGAAACTGATGCTGCCGTATCTCATCTGGGTGGCCTTTGCCATCTACCTGAACGCGGGCGTGTGGCTCCTCAACCGATAAAAAAGACCCAGCCATTCCAAAACGGAAAGGCTGGGAATTTATTTGGGGAAAAATAATCACAGCATATCGAGATAGAGCTTCGCGTATTCGAAGGCCCATTGCTCGCAGCTCACGTCCACGGACATGGCGTTTTTGATGAGCTTTGCCATGGCGTGCTTGTCACCGTAGGTGCCGAGGGCATAGCGGATCGCTCCGGCCATATCGTCCGGCTCATAGCGCGTGAAGGAGAAACCCGTACCCTCGCCGGTATAGCGGTTATAGGGCTGCACCGTATCCCGCAGGCCGCCCGTTTCGCGCACGATAGGAAGGGTGCCGTAGGCCATGGAAATGAGCTGGGATATGCCGCAGGGCTCGAACCGGGACGGCATGAGGAAGAAGTCACACCCGGCATAGATGCGATGGCTGAGGGCGTCATCATAGCCGATCCACGCGCACACGCGCCCGGGATGACGCGCCTGCAGCCCCCGGAGCCAGTCCTCATAGCGGGCGTCGCCGTTCCCGAGCAGGACGAAGGCGAAATCGTTGTCCCACAGCAACTTATCCATCGCGCCCATGATGAGGTCGATGCCCTTCTGCTCGGCCAGCCGGGTAACGATACCGATGAGGGGACGGCTCGGCACGAGCTCCAGTCCAAGCTCCTCCAGCAGGGCGGTCTTGCATTGCAGCTTCCCGGTGAGCTTCGAGCGGCTGTAGGGCACGGGGATATGGGGATCCTTCGATGGTGTCCACACGGTTTTGTCGATCCCGTTCGTGATGCCGCAGACATCGCCCCGGAAGGAAAGCTCCCGCTCCAGTCCCTCACCGTATTCCGGCGTGCAGATCTCCCGCGCATAGGAGGGGCTTACGGTGCTGACCCGGTCGGCCATGACGCAGCCCGCTTTGAGGAAGGACGCCTGTCCGAACCGCTCCATGAGGCCGAAGCAGCCGTCCGGCACGGCAAGATAATCCTGCACGAAGCCAAAGCTGCACAGCCCCTGATAGGCAATGTTATGGATGGTGATGAGGCTCTTCGTCTTCGCCAGCGGCGAGTCGATATACTGGGTCTTGAGCAGCAGCGGCAGCATACCGGTATGCCAGTCATTGCAATGGATGATATCGGGAATGAATCCCAGCCGGGGCAGCGCCTCCAGCACGGCGCGGGTGAAATAGGCGTATTGCTCGCCCTCCCGGTTCGGCATATAGATCGGGCCGCCGAAATATTCCTCGTTTTCGATGAGCCAGATGCAGACCTTATCCAGCATAAGCCGGTTCACGCCGACAAATTTCCGGCGCCAGCCGAGGGAGATCTCAAAACTGAAAAGATATTCCACCTGATCGCCGTATTTATCCTTGATGATGCGGTGATACGGGATCATGACACGGGCGTCGACGCCGAGCTTGCGGAAATACTTCGGCAGCGTTCCCACCACGTCTGCCAGGCCGCCGGTCTTTGCCAGCGGCGCGCATTCCGCCGCTGCCAGCAGGATCTTCGGCATAGCGCCGCGTCCTTTTTCCGCCGCGATCGCGGCCAGCTCCTGTTTCATTTGTTTGGGGGGCATGACGGTTCATCCTCCTTGATGATACGTTTTTGGCATGGCGTATGTATCGTCTATCCCTCTGCCTTGCTTATATCATAATACAGATGAACGAACTTTTCAATATTTGACAGCGCGGCCGGAAACGGCTACAATAGGTATAATATTGTCACAGCGGAAAAATATCCGCCGCGGAAACCTCGAAGGCCATCCGCTCATGGCTCTGTCCGTCAATGACCTTCGTATACGCCCGGGACTGGAGCCGTCCCCGCACCGCAAGCTGCGTGCCTACGGGACAAAGCGCGATATCCCGCGCCTGCCGTCCCCATGCGATCACGGGGATATAATCGCTGCGGCGGTACCGCCGCCCCACTGCAAGGATGATATCGCATATCTCCCGCCCCATGGGGGTGACCCGCAGCATCGGCTCCTTGCAGACCGTGCCATTGAGCAGGATATGATTCTCGTCCTCCCCGCCGCCGCTCAGCAGCTCCCGGGTGAACACGGTGAGGATCAGCCGGTTGCCGACGCCGGATTTGTTGTTGAACGACCGCAGCTCCCCCGCAACGCGCACACGGTCGCCCTCCTCCAGCGGCATTTCGTAAAGCAGCCGCTCCCGCAGAACGATATTGAGCGTATCGGACGCGCCGCTGAGGCGGCGCGTCTCCAGCGGAAACGTAAAGAAACGAATGCCCCGGCTTTCATGGGAGAAGCGGGGAGGCGCCGCGACCTCGCCGCACAGCTCCGCCCGATTGGCGGAAAATACCTCGTCCATAGACGCACCTCGCATAGTTGATAGCACAGTTTATGCGGCGATGTGCGGGGAATATGACGATCACTCGGAGCCGCCCGGCTCCTTTACAGGAGGATACTATGGAACTGAAAGAAATTCTCAGCCGCTGCGACCACACCCTGCTCCGGCAGGACGCGACCGTCGCCGAGATCATCCAGCTCTGCGACGAGGGCATGCGCTACGGCGTGGCCTCCGTCTGCATCCCGCCCTGTCATGTAGCGGGCGCGAAGCGCTATGTGGGCGATAAGCTCAGGATCTGCACGGTCATCGGCTTCCCCAACGGCTACAGCACGCCGAAGGTCAAGGCCTTCGAGGCGCAGGACGCCATCCGTAACGGCGCGGACGAGATCGACATGGTGATTAACCTCTCCATGGTGAAGGACGCCTGCTGGGAAGCCCTGCTCGATGAGATGAAGACCGTCCGGGAGTTCACCAAGGGACATGTTTTGAAGGTCATTATCGAGACGTGCCTTCTCACAGACGAGGAAAAGCGGATGCTCTGCTCCCTCGTGGCCGCCGCCGGTGCAGATTATATCAAGACCTCCACCGGTTTCTCCACCGGCGGCGCGACGCGGGAGGATGTGGCGCTCATGCGCGAGTGCTGCCCCGACGCCGTCAAGGTCAAGGCCTCCGGCGGCATCAAGACGATGCAGGACGCGGAGGACTTCATCGCCCTCGGCGCCGACCGTCTCGGCACCAGCCGCATCGTAAAGCTCGCCATTGAGCAGGAAAAGGCGGCGGAAGCCGCCGCCGCAGAGACCGAGGACGCGCCGGAAGGCGAATAAGGCGGCTTTTCTCCGGCTTTCCAAAAAAATGCTTGACAACGCGGGACTGCGCTGTTATAGTGTTGTGGCATAAAGAAGGACGAAGCGGTATCCGTCCTCGCCCGGCCGCAAGAGCGCGCCGCGGCAGCAAACCGTCTTTCCCCTATGGGGGTCAGCCTGTGTTTGACGCGGATACGAACTTCGTATCCGCGTTTCTGTTTATACCATTCAGGGAGGTGCTACGGCAATAGCAACCACGAATCATCCGATCAATGAGGATATCCGCGAGCCGCAGGTTCGGCTCATCGGAGAAGACGGAGAGCAGCTTGGCATCATGTCCTCGCAGGAGGCATTGGAGGTCGCCATGGAGCGTGACCTCGATCTTGTCATGATCTCTCCCGTGGCCAAACCGCCCGTCTGCAAGATCATGGATTACGGAAAGTTCCGTTTCGAGCAGGCAAAGCGGGAAAAAGAGGCCAAGAAAAACCAGCATGTCATCGAGGTCAAGGAGATCCGCATGTCGCCGTCCATCGGCGAGAACGACTTTATGGTGAAGCTCCGCAACGGACAGAAGTTCCTGCAGGAGGGCAACCGCCTGAAGGTCACTGTGCGTTTCCGCGGCCGCGAGATGGCGCACACCGATCTCGGCCGGAATCTGCTCGAGCGCTTCGCCGCCGAGTGCGAGGATATCGCCAAGCTCGATAAGGGCGCCAAGCTGGAAGGCCGCCTCATGACGGAGTTTTTGTCCCCCAAGGCGCAGACGCCTCCCAAAAAGCAACCCCAGAAGCAAGAATAAGCAAAGGAGATACATCGAAATGCCGAAACTGAAGACCCACAGTGCATCCAAGAAGCGTTTCTCCCTTACCAAAAACGGCAAGGTCAAGCGCGCGCATGCCTATAAGAGCCATCTGCTCAACGGCCACGGAAAGACCACCAAACGCAAGAGAGGCCTCCGCAAGGGCGCCTATGCCGACAGCACCAACGCGGCGACTGTCAAGCGCATGATTCCGTACAAATAAGGAGGGCAACGAAAGATGGCACGTGTTAAAGGCGCAATGATGACGCGCAAGAGAAGAAACAAGATCCTCGGCATGGCCAAGGGTTATTGGGGCAGCAAGTCCCGTCACTATAAGATGGCCAATCAGGCCGTCATGAAGAGCCTGCGTTACGCCTATGTCGGCCGCAAGCTGCGCAAGCGTGATTTCCGCAGACTGTGGATCACCCGCATCAGCGCCGCCTGCAAGCAGAACGGCATCAACTATTCCCGTTTCATGTACGGCCTCAAGCAGGCCGGCATCGAGATGAACCGCAAGATGCTCTCTGAGACCGCGATCAACGATCCCGCCGCCTTCACCGCTCTCGTCGAGAAGGCCAAGGCCGCGATCGCCTGAACCGAATAGAAAAAAGCCTCCGGCAGCGCAAAGCGCAGCCGGAGGCTCTTATCATATCCATGTACATCATAATACCGAATGCGTCAGCCAGTGGTCGCCGCGGAAACGCAGACCAAAGCAGATATTGCGGATGAGCCAGTCCGTGCACCAGCCGATCCAGACGCCCCACAGCCCCACGGCGGTATAGCGGCAGAGCCACCAGCTCAGCCCCACCCGGAACACCCACATGCTGACAGTGCTGACCCACATGGCAAAGGCCACGTCCCCGGCGGCGCGCAGGCCGTTGGGCTTGGTAAAGGCGCCCGGCCACAACAGAAGCTTCATGGCACAGGTGAACCAGATGAGTCGGCAGGTCAGCCGCGCGCCCTCGTCGGACAGCGCCGTGAGCTTCACCAAAAACGGAACACCGGCGGAGAGCAGCACACCCGTGATAAGAACAACGATCTCGGAGATCCCCGTGAACCGCTTGATATACCGCCGCGCCTCATCCGTCCGTCCGCGGCCGATGCATTGTCCCGCCACGGTGAGAAGTCCCGTGCCGATGGCCATGGCGGGCATGGAGCCGAACATTTCCAGCGTGGCCACCACCGCCTGCGCCGCGATGGCGGTAGTTCCGAGGATGGACACCGTGCTCTGTACCATGAGCTTGCCGAACTGAAACATGCCGTTTTCCACTGCATTCGGCAGACCGATCCGCAGCAGGCGCCGGATCATAACGCCGTCCGGCTTCAGATCTCCGATGCCGCCGAGGGAGATGGTCTGCCCCGGACGGCGCTGAAAATACAGCATCACGGCAGCGCTGAAGATCCGGCTCGCCAGCGTGGCAATGGCCGCCCCCGCCACACCGAGGCCGCATACGAAGATCAAAACGGCGTTGCCGAGGATATTCAGGCCGTCCGCCACCGCCGCCACGATCATGGGCCGACGGGAATCTCCCAGCGCACGGTACAGCGCAGCGCTGGCAGTATACAGCGCGAGAAAGGGATAGCTCAAAACAGTGATGAGCATATATACTACCGCTGCGTCCATGACCGCCGGCTCCACGCTGCCGAAGATGAGCTTCAGCAGCGGACGGCGCGCAAGCGCCAGCAATATGCACAGGGCCAGCGCCAGCAGCACGCTCGAAAGCACCGTCTGGTGCGCCGCGCGGCCGGCGCCTGCCTCGTCGTCATGGCCGATATACTGGGCGCATACGATGGTGCCACCGGTGGCCAAAGCGGAGAAAAAATAGATAAACAGCAGGTTGATCGAGTCCACCAGCGCCACGCCTGACACGGCGGCCTCGCCGATATTCGATACCATCAGCGTATCCGCGATGCCCATAAGGCCGGTCAGCACCTGCTCGATCACCAGCGGGATCAGCAGCGCCCGCAGCGACTTATTATCAAACAGCACGGTCGAACGCCGCCCCCTTTCCCACGATCCGACTTATTATAGACAGCATTTTCCACAATTGCAAGAGGCTGCTCCGCATGCTATAATGGCAAAGCTATGGATACTTTTACAAACGACTACTTACATACGCGGCGAGAGGTCATCGCGCGCAATTTCCCTCGGCTCAACAGCCGCCAGCGGGAGGCCGTCATGGCCACGGAGGGTCCGCTTCTGATCCTCGCCGGGGCGGGAAGCGGCAAGACCACCGTCCTCATAAACCGCATCGCCAATCTCATGAAATACGGCAAGGCCTCGGACTGTGAGCTCCTGCCCCCCGACGCGGACAGGGAAAAGCTCTCGCTCATGAAGCGCTATCTGGACGGCGACATGTCCGTCAAGCGGGAGGCGGAGCTTTGCGCGGCCTATGATCCCGTGGAGCCGTGGCGCATCCTTGCCATCACCTTCACGAACAAGGCCGCGGGCGAGCTGAAGGATCGGCTGAACGCCATGCTCGGTACCGCGGCAGAGGATATATGGGCACGGACGTTCCATTCCGCCTGCGTGCGCATCCTGCGGCGGGACGCGGAGCGCCTCGGCTTCCCGAACAGCTTCACGATCTACGACACCGCCGACCGCACGGCGGTGATGAAGCGCATCCTCAAGGAGCAGAACAAGGACGAAAAGCTGTATCCGCCCAAATGGGTGCTTGGCATCATCGACAAGGCCAAGGACAAGCTGCAGTCCCCGGGCGAGTTTGCCGCCATGGCGGATCGGATGGGCGATTTCCGTATGCAGGGCGTTGCCGCGCTGTATGCGGCTTACGCCGACCGGCTCAAAGAGGCCGGGGCAATGGATTTTGAGGATCTCATCTACAACACCGTCCGGCTCCTGCAAGACTGCGAGGACGTGCGGGAATACTATCAGCACAAGTTCCGCTACATCCTCATCGACGAGTATCAGGACACAAACAACCTCCAATACCTGCTGGCGAGCCTCTTGGCGGGCGGACATAAAAACATCTGCGTCGTCGGCGACGACGATCAGTCCATCTATGCTTTCCGGGGCGCGACCATCGAGAACATCCTCTCCTTCGAAGGCCAGTATAAAAACAGCCGCGTGATCCGACTCGAGCAGAACTATCGCTCTACGGGACATATCCTCGACGCGGCCAACGGCGTCGTTTCCCACAACACCGGGCGCAAGGGCAAAAAGCTCTGGACCGAAGCCGGGGACGGGGATCGCATCACGCTGTATATCGCCAAGAACGAGGACGACGAGGCGCAGTATATCGTCCGGCAGGTGCTGCAGGCCGTGCAGCGGGGCGACAATCTGCGGGATCACGCGGTGCTGTATCGTTTGAACGCCCAGTCCCGCTCCTTGGAGCAGGCATTTCTGCGAAACGGCGTCCGCCCCCGCATCGTGAAGGGCAATCCCTTCTTCGAGCGGGCGGAGATCAAGGATCTGATGGCGTATTTCTTCGTGCTGCTCAATCCCGCCGACGAGCTGCGCCTGCTGCGGATCATCAACGTCCCTGCCCGCGGCATCGGAAACGCCACGGTGGAAAAGGCCCGCGGCATCGCCGAGCAGAACGGCATCCCGCTGTTTACCGTGATCTCCATGGCCGAACGCTTCCCGGAGCTTTCCCGGGCGTCGGAAAAGCTGAAGGGCTTCGCCGCCATGATGAACGAGCTTTCCGCCATGACGCAGACCTCGGGGTTGGAGGAGCTGTACGACGCGCTGCTGGAAAAGACCGGCTATGCCCGCATCCTGCAGGAGACCCAGTCGGAGGAAAACCTCAACAAGCTCGAAAACGTGCGGGAGCTCAAAAGCTTCATCGCCACCCACGTGAAGCAGAGCGGAGACAATTCTCTGGCCGGCTTCCTCGACGAGGTGAGCCTCTATACCGATCTGCAGAACATGCAGGCGGACGAAAACACCGTCACCCTCATGACCATCCATTCCGCAAAGGGTCTCGAATTTCCCACCGTATTCATCGCGGGCATGGAGGAGGGCATCTTCCCCTCCCTGCAGGCCATCGGCGAGGCGGATCAGATGGAGGAGGAACGGCGGCTCGCCTATGTGGCGATCACCCGCGCGAAAAAGCGCCTTGTCATCACAAGCGCGCGGCAGCGCATGGTATTCGGCCAGACCGCGTCCCACCGGGTCAGCCGCTTTGTGGACGAGATCCCGCCGGAGCATATCGACCGGCCATACGCCGACCTCAAGCCGACGTATTTCGACTTCGAGGACGTGCCCCGTCCCCGGCCGCAATGGCCGCCCCAGAAGAAGACCGTGGCGCCGCCTGTATCGAAGCCAGCCGCGGTCAAGGTCGCCTATGCCGTGGGCGACCGCGTGCGGCACAGTGCGTTCCACGAGGGTGTGATCGTGAAGATGACGCCGATGGGCGGCGATCATCTCGTGGAGATCGATTTCGACGGCGTCGGCACGAAGCGCCTTATGCTCAAGGCTGCCTCGCGGTATATGGAAAAGCTGTAAATAGATGACATACGGAGCCTCGTTCAAAACGAGGCTCCGTATGGGCTTTTTTCGATTCAGTTGATTTTTCCGAGGTACTCCCGGATGCGGTCAAAGCTCTCGTCGCTCAAGTCATGCTCGATCTTGCAGGCGTCTTTGTAAGCATTTTCCTCGCTCACGCCCAGCTTCATGAGGCCGGCAGCCAGCGTTTCATGCCGTTCATAGATCCGCAGGGCGATCTCGCTTCCCTTGTCCGTAAGGTAGAGAAAACGGTTCTCATCCCGGGTGATATAGCCGTTTTCCTCCAGCTGCTTCATGGCGATGCTGACCGAGGGCTTTGAATAGCCCAGCGCATTAGCGACATCGATGGATCGCACATAGCCGCGCTTGAGCGTTTCCATGTGGATGCACTCCAGATAATCCTCTGCCGACTCATGGATGTTCATTGCCATGGTGATAACTCCTTTGGATCGTAGACTGCTTTTGTCTTTACTATAATAGATTATCACATTTTCCCGCTGAACACAAGCGCAATATGCCGATCCGGCATCGAACCGCGTTTCGCGAAAAATCTCTTTTCAATTCCCCGATGCTCGTGTATAATAGCAGCAATACTATCCGGGAGGCTTATACCATGGATCGATGCTCCAAAAAACTTGTGAAGCTGCTGGAGGAGGACTGCACCTACAGCGCCGCGCAGCTTGCCGCCATGTGCAATACCACCGAGGATGATATCGCCCAGCGCATCGAAGCGCTGAAAGCGGACGGCGTGATCCTCGGCTATAAAGCGCTGATAAACTGGGAAAAAACCGCCACGGAATTCGTTGAAGCCATCATCGAGGTAAAGATCACCCCGCAGCTCGGCGACGGCTTCGACCGCATCGCGGAGCGCATTTACCAATACGACGAGGTGGAGAGCTGCTATCTCATGAGCGGCGGCTATGACGTATCCGTCGTCATCACTGGCCGCACCCTGCGGGAGGTAGCGCTGTTCGTTTCCCAGAAGCTTTCTACCATTGAGGGCGTGACCTCCACCGCCACGCATTTCATCCTCAAAAAATATAAGCAGCAGAATAAAGTGTTCGAGCCGCGCCAGACACAGAGGGAGAGGCTGATTTTCTCATGATCGACTATACTTCCCTCATTTCTCAGCGGGTGCAGGATATCAAGCCCTCCGGCATCCGCAAATTCTTCGATATCCTCGAAACGATGACCGACGCCATCTCTCTCGGCGTGGGCGAGCCGGATTTCCCGACCCCGTGGCATATCCGCACTGCCGGCATCAAATCCCTCGAAAAGGGTTTTACGAAATACACCTCCAACGCCGGCATGAACGATGTGCGCAAGGCCATCTGCGAATACCTTGAGCGCCGGTTCGACCTGCATTACGCCCCGGAGAATCAGGTACTGGTCACCGTGGGCGGCAGCGAGGCCATCGACCTTGCCATCCGCTGCGTCATAAACCCCGGCGACGAGGTGCTGATCCCGGAGCCCAGCTTCGTATGCTACGGTCCTATCGCCGCGCTGGCCTCCGGCGTACCCGTGCCGATCCCGCTGACAGCGGAGAATGAATTCCGCCTCACCCCCGAGCAGCTCCAAGCGGCCATCACGCCGAAAACCAAGGTTCTCGTTCTCCCCTTCCCCTCGAATCCCACCGGCGGGATCATGGAGCGGGAGGATCTTGAAAAGCTCGTTCCCATCCTGCGGGCGCATAATATCCTCGTCCTGTCAGACGAGATCTACGCCGAGCTGACTTACGGGCGGCATCACGTCTCCATGGCAAATATCCCCGAGATGTACGAGCGCACCATCGTGGTGAACGGCATGTCGAAATGCTACTCCATGACCGGCTGGCGCCTCGGCTATGTGTGCGGCCCCAAGGAGCTGATCGCCCAGATGACGAAGATCCATCAATATGCGATCATGTCGGCGCCGACCACCAGCCAATACGCCGCCATTGAAGCGCTGCGCAGCGGCGACGAGGACATCGAGGCCATGAAAGAGGAATACGACGGCCGCCGCCGCTTCCTTCTGAACGGACTGCGGCAGCTTGGTCTTGACTGCTTCGAGCCCCGAGGTGCCTTCTATATGTTCCCCTGCATCCGCTCCTCCGGCCTCTCCTCGGAGGAATTCTGCGAGCGTCTGCTGGTGGAGCAGAAGGTCGCCTGCATCGCGGGCAACGCCTTCGGCGAGAGCGGCGAAGGCTTTGTGCGCATGTGCTACGCCGCCAGCATGCAGAATCTGGAGGAAGCCCTGCGCCGTATCGCCCTGTTTCTGCAAAGCCTCAAATAGCTTATACTGTCCGACCGCCGTACGGCAGCAGCCGCGCGGCGGTTTTTGCATTTTTGCATTTCATCTATTGACACAGCGGTGTTATTATGCTAACATATGAACATCCATTCATATGTTTGTTTGGCGAGGTGACAAGATGCGTGAGATCGGAACAAGCGAAATCGAACGGTGCGGCTTTCTCTGTGTGCATGAGCAGACGGTGGAGCAGGTACTGCGGGATATGCCGGATGATGAAACGCTCTACGACTTGGCGGAGCTTTTCAAGATCTTCGGCGACTCCACGCGCATCAAAATCCTCTACGCCCTGTTCGAGGCAGAGCTTTGCGTATGCGATATCGCCCAGCTTCTGGGGCTGACGCAATCCGCGGTCAGCCATCAGCTTCGGCTTTTGAAGGCCAGCCGGCTCGTAAAGCCGCGGAAGGACGGCAAAACCGTTTTCTATTCGCTGGCCGACGATCATGTGCGCAAGATCATCGCTCAAGGCATGGAGCATGTGAACGAGTAACTGTCCCCCGCGTAAAAAGATTGTATAGAGGAGCGAACCATCATGAAAAAGACTTTCAAGCTCATTGATCTTGATTGCGCCAACTGCGCCCGCAAGATGGAGGACGCCATCAAAAAGCTGGACGGCGTAAACGACGCCTCCGTCAGCTTCATGACGCAGAAAATGACTGTGGACGCGGACGACGCCCGCTTCGACGCCATCATGAAGGACGTCGTGAAATGCTGCAAGCGGGTGGAGCCGGACTGCGAGATCGTTCTCAAATGACACGCAAGCAGAAACGGACGCTTGTCCGCAGCCTCGTGAGCGGCGCTCTTCTGGTCGCCGCGGCGCTCATTCCGGTGGAGGGACTCTGGCGGCTGCCGCTGTTTCTGATCCCCTATTTCATCATCGGCTGGGACGTGCTGCGTAAAGCCGCCGTCAACATCGCCCACGGGCAGGTGTTCGACGAGAATTTCCTCATGTGCATCGCCACCCTCGGCGCGCTGGTATTGGGGGAATACGCCGAGGCGGTGGGCGTCATGCTGTTTTATCAGGTTGGCGAGCTGTTCCAGAGCTGCGCCGTCGGCAAATCCCGCCGCTCTATCGCCCAGCTCATGGACATCCGCCCGGACACAGCGAATCTCCTGCGGGACGGCGAGATCACCGAGGTCGATCCCGAAGAGGTCGCCCCGGGGGATATCATCGTCATCCGCCCGGGCGAAAAAGTGCCTCTGGACGGCGTCGTGCTGGAGGGGGCATCCGCGCTCGATACCGCGGCGCTCACCGGCGAATCCTCCCCGCGGGACGTGGCGACGGGCGATGAGATCCTCTCCGGCTGCGTGAGCCTTACCGGCGTCCTCACCGTGCGCGTCACGAAGGAATTCGGCCAGACCACGGTGGCGAAGATCCTCGATCTGGTGGAGAATGCCGCCTCGAAAAAAGCAAAAGCAGAAAACTTCATCACGAAATTCGCCCGATGGTATACCCCCTCCGTCGTGATCGCCGCCGCGGTGCTGGCGCTGATCCCCTCGCTCATCACAGGCGACTGGGTCGTGTGGGTGCATCGGGCGCTTATTTTCCTCGTCATCTCCTGCCCCTGCGCGCTGGTGATCTCCATTCCTCTGTCCTTCTTCGGCGGCATCGGCGGCGCGTCCGCGCAGGGCATCCTCGTGAAGGGCGGCAACTACCTCGAGCTGCTGGCGGACACGAAAACCGTCGTGTTCGACAAGACAGGCACCCTCACCCGCGGCGAGTTCTCCCTCGCGGAACTATACCCCGCGCCGGGCATTTCCGAAGCGGAGCTATTGGAAACAGCCGCGCTCGCGGAGCTTTATTCCAGCCATCCCATTGCTCAGTCCCTGCGCCGCGCATGGGGCGGCGAGGCCGATCCCGCCCGGATATCGCAGGTGCGGGAGATCCCCGGCCACGGAATCTCCGTCTCGGTGGACGGCGTATCCGTCCTCGCCGGAAACGAAACGCTGCTGCGGCAGGAGGGTATCGAGCCTACGCAGCCGCCCATGACCGGCACGGCGGTGTATGTTGCCAAAAACGGCGCCTATCTCGGCTGCGCCGTGATCGCGGATCGCCCGAAGCCCACCGCTGCGGAGGCGATCGCAGCTCTCAAAGCCCGGGGCATCCGCACCGTGATGCTTACCGGCGATACGGAAGCCGTCGGGCAGGCTGTCGCGGCGGAGCTGGGGCTCGACGATGTCCGCGCGCAGCTTCTGCCTGCCGACAAGGTGACATGCTTGGAAGCGCTGCTGGCGCAGACCGACGGCGTCCTCGCCTATGTGGGCGACGGCGTGAACGACGCCCCCGTACTCAGCCGCGCGGATGTGGGCATCGCCATGGGCGCCATGGGCTCGGACGCCGCCATCGAGGCGGCCGATATCGTGCTGATGGACGACGACCCCGCTAAGCTCACGAACGCCATGGATATTTCGCGCAAATGCCTGCGCATCGTGCGGGAAAATATCGTTTTTGCCTTGGGCGTGAAGGGACTTTTCCTGCTCCTCGGCGCGCTGGGACTCGCCTCCATGTGGGGCGCGGTCTTCGCCGATGTGGGCGTTGCCGTTCTGGCCATCCTGAACGCCAGCCGCATGTTGCTGCATAAACGCACTTAATGGAAAATAAAGGAACCCCCGCCAACCCGGCGGGGGTTCCACGCTATTTTGGATTATTTCTTCAGCATTCCCAGAATTTCATCGGCGGAGTGCCCGCTGCTCACCAGCGAAGAGACGACCTTTTCGATCTCCTTCTTCTGCGCAACGGCAACCGCGATCGCATCGGCCTGCTCCTTCTGGTTCTCCAGCGAGGCGATCAGCTTTTCCGCGGCGCGAAGCTCCTTACGCTTGGTTTTAAGCTGCTCCTTCAATTCCTCCATGGAAGCCATCAGCTTTTTTTCCTCAGCATCCAGCTTCTTTTTCAGAGCCTTCTGCTCAGCGATCCTCTCTCCCAAGCGAGCCTCATTGAGCAGCGTTTTCTTGTTTTTACTTCCCTTTGGTCTTGACATTCCATACACCCCCTATCGTTATACCTATCGCAATGTCATTAAAGACCAAAAGCATTGTAATCCAAATTTTTACATAATGCAATAACTATAAACATAGAAATTGTGAACAAATTATTAATTTTCCATCAAAAACAAAATATTTGTTAGGTTTTTCTGCCCCAACCACGGATTTTTTATCAATAATTACGCTTTTCGATAGAATAAAATGCCCAAGCAGCCCGGTCCGCAATGGCAGGAAACGGTGCAGCCGGCGCGGGTATGTATAACTTCCTCGAAGGGTACGCACTCCCGCACAGCCTTCTCCACGATACTCCGGGTCTCCTCATCGAAGCCCGAATCGGTGATGAAAACCCTGCGGGGATCCACCGTTTCCGGCGCCGAAAGCTTATCTTTTACATACTGCACGAGGCAGTCCCGGATGTTGCCGCGGTATTTCTTCCCGACGCCCATCGTGCCGTTCGACACGCCGATGCACGGACGCAGCTTCAGCAGGTTCGCGCCAAGCGCCGCCACCGTCGTGCAACGCCCGCCGCGGCGCAGATATTCCAGCGTAGAGAGGACGAAGCTGACGTCCAGCTTCTTTTTGCGCTCGTCCAGCGTTTTTTTGATATCCTCCGCCGAAATTCCCTCCCGCGCGAGCTCGCAGGCATCCAGCACGAGATGACCGATGCCCGTGGAAAGGTTCTGGCTGTCCACGACATAGACGTTCCCCAGCTCCTCCGCCGCGATGCAGGCGTTTTGGTAGCAGGCGGACATAGCGCTGCTGATCGTGAAATGCACAATGGCATCGTATTCCTTCAGCAGCTCGGAAAACGTATCCGTATATGCATGGATGTTCACCGCCGCCGTCGCTGCGATGCCGCCGGTAGACTCGGTGATCTCGAACATTGTCTCGGGATCGATCTCCACCCCGTCGAGGTAGCTTTTGCCGTCACAGGTCACGGTGAGAGGCGTAATGGTGATGTCGTTCTGCTCGATCAGCTCCCGACTAAGGTCGCAGGTACTGTCCGCCGTGATCTTGATTTTCATGTTTTCCAGTATTCCTCTCTATTTCTGCTTTGATGGATAATTTACATTATATGATATTCTAATATACCAACCTATAAAACGCAATCTATGCATAAATAAATTTATGCATTTCTTACGGCTTTTTTACATAGCGGAGGAGCGTCTCCTTTTCATTCGGGACCCCCTCCTCCGTTACCATCCGAAAAAGCTCCCGAAGCGTATCGCCCAGCGCCGGGCCGGGTTCCATCCCCAGCTCCAGCATGTCGCTTCCGTCCACGGCGAGATCACGGAGTGAAAAACAGCTCTCCTGCGCCATCAACTCGTCCAGCAATCCTTCGGTCACGCCGATGAACGCCAGATTCCTCTTCCGAACAGGTGCGGCGCGGTCAGCGGAATCCGCTTTCCAGCAGGCGATCAGATCGCGCACCGTCGGCTCACCAAGCTTCACCACGAGGCGGCGCACGCCCTTTTTCGTCTGCGGCGGCTCGATATCGTGATATCGGATGCGCAGCGTGACCGCTTCCCGTGTATCGTTGTCGCACCGCAGACGGCGCAGGATCGCGTCGGCCTTTACGGCGCCCGCCTCCGCGTGACCGTAGAAGTGGCCGACATCGTTTTCGTCCGTGAAGTATTTTTCCGGCTTGCCCACGTCGTGCAGCAGCATGGTGAGCCGCAGGGCAGGTTCGGGTGCGATGGCGTCCACCGCCATGGTCGTATGCGTCCAGATATCGTGGATATGGTGGGGACTGTTCTGCTCGAAGCCATATTCCGCCGCGAGCTCCGGGATCACGGTGAAGATCACCTCGGGAAACGCCCGCAGCACCTCTCCCGCGCCGGTGCCGCATAAAAGTCCCTTCAGCTCCGAGAAAAACCGTTCCCGGGAGATATCGTTCAGCAGCGCCCGGTTGTCGCGCAAAGCCTCCGCGGTCCTTTCCTCGATGCGAAAGTCAAGCCTCGCGGCGAAGCGCAGACCTCGCAGGATGCGCAGCGCGTCCTCACGGAAGCGCTCTTCCGGTTCGCCCACGCAGCGGATCACGCCGCGGGCAAGATCCTCCTGTCCGCCGAAGGGGTCGATCACCCCGCCGTCCGCATCGAAGGCCATGGCATTCACGGTGAAATCCCGCCGGGCAAGATCCTCCCGCAGGCTTTGCACGAACGCCACGCTGTCCGGATGCCGCCGGTCGCCATAGTCCGCCTCCACCCGGAAGGTAGTGATCTCCACCGGCCGGCCGTCGGTAATCACCGTGACGGTGCCGTGCTTCATCCCCGTTTCGATCACACGGCGATCAGCAAACACCGCCCGCGTCTGCTCGGGTCGGGCGGCGGTGCAGATATCCCAATCCTGCGGCGTTTTTCCCAGAAGCACATCCCGCACGCAGCCGCCTACGGGATAGGCCTCGAAGCCCGCCTCCCACAGCCGTTCCAGCACCTCGCGCACATGCGCCGGTATCGCGATCATTCCGACGCTTCAGCCGCAGAGAGCCGCGATGGAGGCAGCAAAAATCATCGCCGAGGTGAATAGATCCTCTACGGGATAGCGCTCGTTCGCGCCGTGCATCCGCACGTCCACCCCCGGCATCCCGATGCCGAAGGCCACGCCCCCGGGGATATCGTGGACATACGTCCCGCCGCCCATGGAATAGCACTCGCCCTTCCGGCCGGTGAAATCCTCATAGCATGCAAGCAGCGTGCGGATAAACGCCGAATCCTCCGGCGTATAGTGAGGCGGGATCATCATGCCCGCCGTCTCGAAGCCGCAGGCCGACAGCGCCGCGTCCGCCACGTCCTTACAGTTTTCCGCCGTGGCGCACAGGGGCACGCGGCAGTCACAAATCCCCTCCAGTCCTGTTTCGGTGAAGTCGATCTGGGTGAAGGAGCAGGTGAGCTCCCCCGTAGGCGCGTCCTTCTGGGCGATACCGAGAGCCTTGCCCAAGAAGTCGCCGTGGGGCAGCAGACGGTCGAGCTCCCGCAGCGCCCGGGTGGAGGCGCATTCCGCCAACGGCAGCTCGGTCAAAACGCGGATCAGCACGGTATTGCCGTTTAAGCCCAGCTCCGGCGAGGCGGCATGGCAGCCCTTGCCTACCACAGTGAGCCGGGCGCCCTCGGGCGTTTCCTCCACCCGGCACGAGGCTCCCAGCTCCGCACAGAGCGGCGCAGCGCCCGCCATGAGGTGCATCGGCTCCATCCCTGCGATCACGGCGCCGGCCTCCGTCGGCACCACGTTCACCCGGAAGCCGCCGGAGAGCGACGCCACCCGGGGCAGCGCCGTTTCCTCCGCCCAGCTCTTGCGGAAGCGCAGGCGATACATACCCTTCTCCGCGTTGCATACGGGAAATTCTGCGTCCGGCGAGAAGGTATTCGGCGCGGGCTTTTCGCGCTTGTAGTAATATTCGATATCACTGGAGCCGGACTCCTCATCCGTGCCGAGGATGAGCCGGCAGCCGCGCTTCAGCGGAAGCCCCAGCTCCTTCACGCATCGCATGCCATACAGCGCCGCCACCGCGCCACCCTTATCGTCCGATACGCCGCGGCCATAGATATACCCGTCATCCTTGATCGTCGGCTCATAGGGATCGGTGTCCCAGCCGTCTCCCTCGCCCACCACGTCGAGATGCGCAAGCATATCGAGAGCTCGCCCTTCCGGAGCGCCGAGGTCGGCGGTCATCACCCGCCAGCCGTGGTTTTCCACCGCAAAGCCATAGCCAGCGCAAAGCTCCATGGCCTCCGCCAGCGCCTTGGCGGGACCCTCGCCGTAGGGCGCGTTCTCCCGCGCCTCGCCCATCACGCTGCGAATGCGGCAAAGCCGCTTCAGATCCTCGATCAGTTCTTCCCTGTGCGCCTGCATCCAGTCCGTGATCTGCTGCTTATATCCCATACGTTTCTGCCTCCTGCCATTGTTTTTTCCTATTGTACCAGTATTTGCAAATAAATGCCAGCTTTGCTATAATATTTCCATCGTGTCTGCAAAACAAAGGGAGAACTGTTTGCTATGGTTAACATAACATTTGACCGCGAACGCTGTGTCCGCTGCGGGAAATGCGTAAAGACCTGCTCCATGGGGCATCTGCGTATGACGGACGAAGGCCCGGCCGCCACGGGTCGGGGCGCCTGCATGGGCTGCCTACAATGCGCCGCCGTCTGCCCGCGGCAGGCGGTTTTGGATAACGGCGCGCCGGCGATCATTGATCCGCCGGAGGATGCGCTGGAGCGCGTGATCGTTTCGCGCCGCTCGGTGCGGCGATTCAAAACCGAAGCGCCGGATCGGGCAATCATCGAATGGGCGCTGCAGCGGGCGGGCTATGCCCCCAGCGGCAAAAACCAGCACGCCAACCGCTGGACGGTGGTCTACGGCATGGAGCGCACCGCCGCCGTGCGGGAGCTCGCCCTGCGTCATTGCGAGGAAACCGGCGAAGCGCCGGAGCTGGTGCGGTTTGCGGCCAAGGGGTTCGACCTGCTCACCGGCAACGCCCCGGTCATCCTCATCGGCTGGTCCCCGGACGACTGCCTGAATCCCTGCGTGGACGCCGCTATCGCCATGGAGACGGCGGAGCTGCTGCTCGTAAGCCGTGGCCTCGGCACCTGCTGGGGCGGGTATCTTCGCCAGATCACGGGACATTGCCCGGAGCTGAAGGCCATGCTGGGCATCCCCGACGGCTGCTCGATGCAATGCTGCATGATGGTGGGCATCCCCGACGGCGTGCGCTTCCCCAACATCCCCACCCGCCCGGAGCCGGATATCTTCTGGGTATAACAGGAGGAATCCCCATGAATCTCTGTCTGTTCGGCGCGGCAAGCGATACCGTGCCAAAGGTTTACATAAAACAAACCGAGGCGCTGGGCGAGGCCATGGCACAGCGGGGTCATACCCTCGTATTCGGCGGCGGAGCAACCGGCATGATGGGCGCGGCAGCCCGGGGGATGCGGCGGCATGGCGGCCGCATCGTCGGCGTTGCGCCGAGGTTTTTCGATCAGCCCGGCGTCCTGACGGACTGCGACGAGCTGATCTTCACCGAGACGATGGACGAGCGAAAGGGCATCATGGAGGATCGCTCCGACGGCTTCATCATCGCGCCCGGAGGCATCGGCACGCTGGACGAGTTCTTCGAGGTGCTGACGCTGCGCTCGCTGGCACGGCACAATAAGCCCGTGGCGATCTTTAGCATCGGCGGTTACTACGACGAGCTGCTGGTATTTCTGCGGAAGATGGAGGCTCAGTCCTTCATTACCCGGGATCTGTGGACATGTCTCGGCGTTTTTTCCGCGCCGGAGGCGCTGCTCGATTATGTGGAAGGCAAATAAGATATCGCCGGAGGCGCGCAGTCTCCGGCGATATCTTTTTATTTGTTATCGTCCCTGCCCCTGAAGCGCAGCGACGCGCGTGCCGGGCTGCTCGAGCTGCTCAGGGTGAGCCAGCATATCCTTCATGCGGGCGAAGGCCAGCGCCAGATAATGGCCGGAGGCGATGCGCTCGTCCATCACGACGCCGAGGGGGATACAGCGCACCAGCTCCACGCCTCCGTCACGCCCGCGCTTCGGCACCTCGCGCATGTTGCCCATGGCGATGGAGACGGAGGTAGTGCCGAAATTATAGACATGGTGATAGATATGGTTCGTGCGGATGCTGGCGAGGTTCGTGATGAGCAGGCTCGCGTGGAAGGGACTGGCGTCCACCAGCGCCCGCGGCAGCCAGCCATGCCGGTCGAGGAGCCGCAGCAGCCAGCCCGCAAAATCCAGCAGACCGCCCAGCGAGCAGAGGATGCCCATCCACTTATCCAGCGCGTTGCTGTCCTCATCCGCGCCGGTGGTGTTCACCTCAATGTATTCGTCGATCTTCCGCTGCACGTCAAAAATGGTGTCCTCCGGCGTGAAATAGAGCTTCGCCATGGTATCGTCGTTGCCGGTGTTGCCGGGACGCAGCACCACCAGCGCCACGGAGAAGTCGTTATGCTCATACACGCGCTTGTTGGCGATGAATCGGTTGATGGAGGGATACTCCCCCACCAGATGCGCATAGGCGCACATGATGAGTGCCATATGGCTGATGTGATGCCCTTCCTTGCGCTTGGCATTCATATACTTGCGCAGCGGCTCGATGGGGATGTCCACCGTCGTCATGTTCATCGCGTCGTTCCGCTGGGTCATGAACTGGGGCGCCAGCAGATACATCGGCACCTCGTTTTTAATGCGTTTTCCGTCAACTCTGCCCATATCGTACACTCCTGTTTCGGATCAGAAATACATAAAGAATTTGAACAACTTATATTAAATCACATTCCCGCGGGAACTTCAACCGCAAATCCGCACTTTTCCTCTTTTTCCCGAAGATTTCAGGAGATCAGCCAGCAAATGAGGATCGGCAGAAACAGCGCCGGAAGATAGTCCGCGGTCTTGATCTTTTTGATGCCAAGCAGATTGAGGGCGATCGCCAGCAGGATCAGCGACCCTACGCAGCCGATGATCGGCATGACGGCAATCTGCTCCAGAAACGGCTGGATCGACGAGGCCAGCAGAACGAGCAGTCCTTGAAACACCAGCACACATGCGGCGGAGGCCAGCACCGATGCGCCGAACGTCACGGCCAGGCAGGTGGAAGAGACGAAATCCAGCATGGATTTGATAAGCAGCGTCGTGTGGCAGTTCAAGTCGAGCGCTCCGGCGGGATTGGCCGCGCTCTCGAAGGAGCCGAGAAACGTCATGGAGCCGATGCAGAACAGCAGGGTCGCCGTCACCACACCCTCGGCAGGATTACTCCGTCCGGAGGCTCCGTCCTTGGCAAACCGTTCCAAAAAAGTATCGCCCAACCGATTCAGCCGGTCGTCGATCCGCAGCGCCCATCCGATGAGGACGCCGACCGCCATCGATCCCACGCAGATCAGCGCCTGCACGCCGTCCTCCACACCCATGAGTCCCGAGGCGGCGGCGAATATGGTGCAAAAGCCGAGGCAGACCATCATCACCTCCGGCAGCTTCTCCCGCGGCGGAAGCGCAGAAGCGCCCCCCGTTGGGGCGGCCGCCGCCCGCTTCGCCCGAGCACGGAGCAAAAGCCCCAGCGACCCGCCCAGCAGAACGGTCAGCACATTACAAAAAACGCCGAAATATTTCCACATCGTATGAATCTGATCCCTTCTCTTTCTCAACGGGTGCTATTATAGCACTTCTTTCGCTGTTTGCACAGACCGAACAATGTGTATTCTTTAACATACATATTATAATGAAAATACTTGACAGCTTCGATGTGATGTGATAAAGTCTTTTCAACTACTGCAAGACGAGGTAGCACCGTGGTTTTCGCTTTTGTGAGCATTATCCTTCTACTTAGCGTTATTATTCGACTGTGGGGTCGTGATAATAGCGCGAAAAGTCATGCTCTGAGCACGGGATGCTGAAAACGCCGGTAACGATATCGGCAAAGCAGGCAGGATCACACCGTATGGTCTGACTTTTCGGGCCATACGGTTTTTTCATATCAACGCCGATGGCCTGCGATCATACAGAAAAAACCATCCAAGGACGGAAAGGAACGGTATCAGCCAAATGGATCAGATCGTAATTTTCGACACCACCCTCCGCGACGGCGAGCAGTCTCCCGGCTGCTCCATGAACCTCAAGGAAAAGATCGAGGTCGCCAAATGCTTGGAAAAGATGAAGGTCGACGTCATTGAGGCAGGCTTCGCCATCTCCTCCCCCGGCGACTTCGAGTCCGTCAGCACCATCGCCAAAACGGTGCGGGACTGCTCCGTGGCCTCACTGGCTCGGGCAAACGTCAAGGACATCGACACGGCATGGGAGGCGGTGAAAATGGCCGCAGATCCCCGCATCCATCTTTTCATCGCCACGAGCCCCCTGCACATGGAGTTTAAGCTCAAAATGACGCCGGAAGAGGTTCTTGCCTCCGTTTCCTCCATGACCGCCCATGCAAAGAAATACTGCTCGAACATCGAGTTTTCCGCCGAGGACGCCACCCGCAGCGACTGGGATTTCCTCGTGAAGATCGTGGACGCCGCCATCCGCGCCGGCGCCACCACTGTGAACATCCCCGACACCGTGGGCTATACCACCCCGGCCGAGATGCGGGAGCTCATCGAGTACCTGCGCAAAAACGTTCCCGACAGCGACAAGGCCATTTTCTCCGTCCATTGCCACAACGATCTCGGCCTCGCCACAGCAAACTCCCTCGCGGGCGTTCTGGGCGGCGCGCGGCAGATCGAATGCACTGTGAACGGTCTCGGCGAGCGGGCGGGAAATACCGCGCTGGAGGAGGTCGTCATGGCCATGCACACCCGCCCCACGGTGTATCCCTTTTCCGCCCGCATCGACACGACGCAGATCTCCCGCGCCAGCCGTACCGTATACAACATCATCGGCCAGAGCGCACCGCTCAACAAGCCCATCGTCGGCCGCAACGCTTTTGCCCATGAGGCGGGCATCCATCAGCACGGCGTGCTGGCCAATAAGCAGACCTACGAGATCCTCACACCTGAATCCCTCGGTATCCAGACGAACAATATCGTCCTCGGCAAGCACTCCGGCAAGCACGCCGTGGAGGATCGGCTGCGGCAGCTCGGCTACACCCTCTCCAAGGAGGAGCTCGTGGCCTGCTTTGAGGAATTCAAGGTTTTGTGTGATAAGAAAAAGACCGTGACCGACGCCGACTTGGAAGCCATTGCGGAGCATCGCGCCGTGGCGGACGTGGATGTGCAGAACGGCTACAAGCTCGACTGGTTTGCCGTTCACACCTCCAACTTCACCACCGCCACCTGCACCGTCAGCCTTGAAAAGAACGGCGAAAAGTTTGAGGACGTATGCCTCGGTGACGGCCCCATTGACGCGGCCTTCAACGCCATCGACAAGATCGTGAAGCCCGTGGAGCATACCTTCGATATCTACAACATCCACTCCATTTCCGAGGGCAAGGACACGCTGGGCGACGTCACTGTGAAGCTCGTCGCCGGCGGCAGGACATACACCGGCAAGGGACTTTCCACCGACGTGATCGAGGCCTCCATTGTGGCCTATATCAGCGCCGTGAACAAGCTCTGCGCCGCCACAAAAAAGGAGGTTTGACCGCATGGGCATGACCATGACCCAGAAGATCCTCGCCACGCACGCCGGACTTCCCAGCGTGAAGGCGGGCGACCTCATCGAGGCAAAGCTCGATCTCGTCCTCGGCAACGATGTGACCACACCCGTTGCCGTCTCGGTGTTCGACCAAGCAGGCTTCACCGGCATCTTTGACAAGGACAGGATCGCCATCGTCCTCGACCACTACACCCCCTGCAAGGATATCAAATCTGCGCAGCTCTGCAAGACCGCCCGGGAATTTGCCCATCGGTTCGGTATTACCCACCTCTACGATGTGGGGCAGGTCGG
Organism: uncultured Oscillospiraceae bacterium; assembly: GCA_905234855.1. Classification (GTDB taxonomy): domain Bacteria; phylum Bacillota; class Clostridia; order Oscillospirales; family Oscillospiraceae; genus CAJOIG01. The sequence continues at coordinate 27,558 of CAJOIU010000004.1, read as the reverse complement.
CATCGAGCATGCGCTGCTGCCGGAAAAGGGTCTTGTCGGCCCCGGCGACTGCGTCATCGGCGCGGACAGCCACACCTGCACCTACGGCGCGCTCGGCGCCTTCTCCACCGGCGTCGGCTCCACGGATATGGCCGCGGGCATGGCCGTCGGCGAGAACTGGTTCAAGGTCCCCCCCGCCATCCGCGTGACCCTCACCGGCACGCTGCCGCCCTATGTCAGCGGCAAGGACGTGATCCTTCACCTCATCGGCCGGATCGGCGTAGATGGCGCGCTGTATAAATCCCTCGAATTCTCCGGCGAGGGCGTCAAGGCGCTCTCCATGGACGACCGTTTCACCATCGCGAACATGGCCATTGAGGCCGGAGCAAAGAACGGCATATTCCCCGTAGACGAAAAGACCGTCGAATACGTTACCGGCCGCATGAGTCGCCCGTGGACGGCGTATGAGGCCGACGCGGACGCGGAATACGAGTCCGAGGTCGTCATCGATCTCAGCAGGCTCGAGCCCACCGTTTCGCTGCCGCACCTTCCGTCGAATACCCGCACCGTCAGCGAGGTGCGCGGGATGCCGGTCGATCAGGTGGTCATCGGTTCATGCACGAACGGGCGCATCTCCGATATGCGCGTCGCAGCGTCGATCCTCCAGGGACACAGGGTCGCGGACGGCGTTCGCTGCATCGTGATCCCCGCCACGCAGGAGGTCAGCCGCCAATGCCTCAGGGAGGGCCTGACGGAGATCTTTCTTGATGCCGGCTGCGCCTTCTCCACGCCCACCTGCGGTCCCTGCCTCGGCGGGCATATGGGCTGCATGGCCGAGGGCGAGCGCGCCGTCGCCACCACGAACCGCAACTTCGTCGGGCGCATGGGTCATACCGAGAGCGAGGTCATCCTCGCCTCCCCCGCCGTGGCCGCGGCCAGCGCCGTGAAAGGCGCGCTGGCCTCCCCCGCCGATCTTGATTAAGGAGGATTCGTCATGGTAACAGGAAAGGTTTTCAAATACGGCGATAACGTCGACACCGACGTCATCATCCCCGCCCGGTATCTGAACGCGCCCTCCCCGGAGGAGCTGGCAAAGCACTGCATGGAGGATATCGACGCGGCGTTCGCCCCAACGGTCAAAAAGGGCGATATCATGGTCGGCGGCTGGAACTTCGGCTGCGGCTCCTCCCGGGAGCACGCCCCCATCGCCATCCAAGCCAGCGGCGTGGAGTGCGTCATTGCGGCGAGCTTCGCCCGCATCTTTTACCGCAACGCCATCAACATCGGCTTTCCCATCCTCGAATGCCCGGAGGCCGCCGAGGCCATCCGAAACGGCGACACCGTATCCGTTGATTACGATACCGGTGCGATCACCGACGAGACGACCGGCGCGAAATTTCAAGCGGTCGCGTTCCCCGCGTTCATCAACAACATCATCTCTCACGGCGGGCTTCTTGCCTATCTGAAGAGCCGCCAGAACGGTTAAGAAAAGGAGACTGCCATGGAATACAATATCGCGCTTCTGAAGGGCGACGGCATCGGCCCCGAGATCGTGGACAGCGCCGTAGCCGTACTGGAGAAGGTCGCCGAAAAATTCGGCCATACCTTCCGCTTCACCGAATACCTCATCGGCGGCGCCGCCATCGACGCCACAGGCGTTCCCCTGCCGCAGGAGACCGTGGACGGCTGCCTTGCCGCCGACAGCGTGCTGCTCGGCGCGGTGGGCGGCCCCAAGTGGGACACACTCCCCGCTCAGCTCCGCCCGGAGAAGGGACTTCTCGGCATCCGCGCCGCCATGGGGCTTTATACGAACCTGCGTCCGGCGAAGCTCTATCCCGCGCTCGCGGGCAAATGCCCCCTGCGCGCCGATCTCGTAGCAAACGGCTTTGATATGCTCATCGTCCGCGAGCTGACCGGCGGCATCTACTTCGGCGACCGTGGCCGCCGGGAGGGGCAATACGGCCCCGAGGCCTATGACACCGAGGCCTATTCCGTCATGGAGATCGAGCGCATCTGCCGCGTCGCCATGAGCGCCGCCCAGAAACGCACCGGCAAAGTCATCAGCGTGGACAAGGCGAACGTTCTGGAGACCTCGCGGCTCTGGCGTGAGATCGTCCACCGCGTCGCGGAGGAATACGAGGGGGTCACCGTGGAGGATATGCTGGTGGACAACACCGCCCAGCAGCTCGTGCGCAACCCCTCCCAGTTCGATGTCCTCGTCACCACGAACATGTTCGGCGATATCCTCTCCGACGAGGCCAGCCAGATCACCGGCTCCATCGGCATGCTGCCCTCCGCCTCCCTCGGCGACAGCACCCGCGGCCTGTTCGAGCCGATCCACGGCTCCGCTCCGAAATACACCGGCACCGGCAAGGCCAATCCCATCGCCACCGTCCTCTCCGGCGCGATGATGCTGCGCTATTCCTTCGATCTGAAGGCCGAGGCGGACGCCATCGAAGCCGCTGTTGACAGGGCGCTGAACGACGGGTGCCGCACGAACGATATCGCCGGCCCCGGCGACCCCGTTCTCACCTGCGGCGGGATGACCGAAGCCATCCTCGCGCGGATCTGATAAACAGGCAGGTAGTATCCTATGAAAATGACAGGCGCAAAAATCATCATCGAATGTCTGCTGGAGCAGGGCGTGGACACCATCTTCGGCTATCCCGGCGGCACGATCCTGAATGTTTACGACGAGCTGTACCACTATCAGGATCGCATCCGCCATATCCGCACCGCCCACGAGCAGGGTGCTGCCCACGCCGCGGACGGCTATGCCCGTTCCACCGGCAAGGTCGGCGTTTGCTTCGCCACCTCCGGCCCGGGCGCGACGAACCTCATCACCGGCATCGCCACGGCGTATATGGACTCGTCTCCCGTCGTGTTCCTCACCTGCAATGTGGGCAAAAACCTCATCGGCAAGGACTCCTTCCAAGAGGTGGATATCACCGGCATCTCCATGCCCATCACGAAATGCAACTATATCGTTTCCCATGCGGATCAGATCGCGGACGTGATGCGCGAGGCCTTTGCCATCGCCCGCTCCGGCCGTCCCGGCCCTGTACTGATCGATGTTTTGAAAAATGCCACGGCAGAGCAGGCCGAGTATGAGCCGCTCGAACGCGACAAGCACTACGCCGAGGGGCGCCTTGGGGCGCTCATCGCCCGGGCGAGTCACGATCTCAAAGCCCCGGAGCCGGATCTCGCAGATATCGACAAGCTGGTGGAGATGATAAATGAGGCCGAGAAGCCGCTGCTCATCTGCGGCGGAGGCGTCGTCCGAAGCCGCGCCCATGTGGAATTTGAGCAGTTTGCTAACCGCATTGACGCGCCGGTGGCCATCACCGTCATGGGCGGCGGCGGCTTCCGCGGCCGGAACCCCCTCACCACCGGCATGATCGGCATGCACGGCTCGCAGGCCAGCAATATGGCGGTGGACAGCTGCGATCTTCTGATCGCCTTCGGCTGCCGCTTCTCCGACCGCGTCGCCCTCGATCCGGCCAGCTTCGCCGCACAGGCGAAAATCGTCCATGTGGACATCGACCGCTCCGAGATCAACAAAAATGTGCAGACTGCCCACCACATCATCGGCGACGCCAAGCGTGTTCTGGAGCTTCTGAACGAGCGCGTCACCCAGCAGGATCACACCCTGTGGAAGGAGTATGTATTCTCCTTCCCCACGGAAACGGAATACTCCCTCGCGGGCGATTCTCTAAATCCCCGCCAGATCTCCGATTCCGTGGCGCGCATCTGTCCGCAGGACACCATGGTAGCCACCGACGTGGGGCAGCATCAGATGTGGGCGATCCAGCATTTCCATTACGACTACCCCGGCCAGCTCCTTACCTCCGGTGGCTTCGGCTCCATGGGCTTCGGTCTCGGCGCGGCCATCGGCGCGAAGGTCAGCCACCCGGACAAAGTCGTGCTGCACATTACCGGCGACGGAAGCTTCCGCATGAACTGCCATGAGCTTGCCACCGTTGCCTATTACGATCTGCCCGTCATCACCATCCTGTTCGATAACCGCACTCTCGGCATGGTGCGCCAATGGCAGACGCTCATTTACGACCATCGCTACTGCCAGACGGATATCGCCAAGGAGCCGGACTATGTGAAGCTCGCGGAGGCCTACGGTCTTTCCGGCCGCCGGGTGAGTAATCAGGCCGACTTTGAGGACGCTCTTCATGAGGCGCTCGCCTGCGGTCACGGCTATGTCATCGACTGCGTGATCGATGTGGACGAGATGGTGCGTCCCATGGTCAGCGGCGGCAACCCCATCACCCAGTTCCTGCTGGCGTAAAGGAGACATGAAGATGGAAAAGAAACGCTATACGCTGGCCATCCTTGTGGATAACGTGGCAGGCGTTCTGAGCCAGATCGCCCACCTGTTTTCCCGCAAGGGCTATAACATCGAATCCTTCTCCGCCGGTCCCATCGAGCAGCCCGGCGTCACTCGCATCACCACCGAGATCATGGCCGAGACCGACGCGCAGGTGAATCTTCTATGCAATCAGCTCCGCAAGCTCTTCCCCGTCCATTCAGTCAAGGTGCTGTCCGCCGATCTTGCGCTCCGCCGGGAGCTTTCCCTCATCAAGGTGCGCGCCGAGACCGCCGACGCCCGCAACGAGATCATCCAGATCTGCAATATCTTCCGCGCGTCGATCATTGACGTAGCGCCCTCCTCCCTGATCCTCGCCGTCATCGGGCAGGAGGACAAGACGAACGCCATCCTTGCCCTGCTGGAGAAGCATGGCATCCTTGAGATCGACCGCACCGGCATCGTCGCCCTCGAGCGCGGCGCGCCGACGCTCCACGACGACACCAAGGTGCGCGGTGAGTTCAACTACGGTAAAAACGTGCGCTGATCAGGCAGATTTCTGTAGTGCTTTGTCCAAAGATGTAGTATAATGTCCTCGGATCAAATCACCTGCGGAAAGAAGGAGACCTCCCATGCGCGAGATCGATGATCGCTACCCGGAATTCGGAGAGCCGTACGAGCCCGTCAAGGGCGGGCGGCATCACAAAAAGCTGTCATCCAAGCGACCGATCCTATCCGCTGCGCCGCTACTGGCCGTCGGCTTTGTTCTGCTGCTTTCCACAGCGCTGGCCGCACCCTCCCGGGAGCGGCCGCCAGAGGATAGTCCGCCTCCGACCATGAGCGAGGTATTCGCGCCTGCCCCCACCCCGACAGCGGAACCGACACCTGCCCCGACACCCATGCCCACGCCTCCGGCATCGCCCAGTCCGACGCCGACGCCCACCGCGCCGCCCACGCCGACACCGACGCCTACCACAGAGCCGACGTCTGCGCCGACCATGACGCCCGCGCCGACGCCGATCCCGATATCGCCCACGTTCCCGCCGATCCTTCCTACGCCGATCAATACGCTCACGCCGACCGCAACGCCGGCGCCCACCGACACCCCGGCGCCCACGCCTACTTTGACGCCCGCGCCCACGGATACGCCTGTGCCGGCAGATACACCGGCGCCGACGTCCACGCCTTCTCCGACGCCCACGACTGCGGCATCGCCCAGTCCGACGCCGACGCCGACACCTACACCCACGCCGACACCGACACCCACGCCGACACCTACACCCACGCCTGCCGATCTGTCCGATCCGACGCTTACCGCCACTGGGATCGATTATTGGACCAACTTCGATCATGCCGCCGTATACTTTACGGTCACGGCAAACGACGCGGAAAACATCGTCTCCCGCGTGCATCTCGCCTCGGAAACTACGCCGTCCGACGCTGCCGACTCGGCGGATATCACGGGCACCGGCGATCTGCAGGCGAATATCGACACTGCCGGAAAGCTGGCATACACCTTCGGTGATCGGTGGGTCGCCACCGTCACAATGGACTATACCCTCGGCGGAGAAGCAAAAACACTGACTGCAACGATCACGGCGGAGCCCGAGTTCGGCTATGTCTCCTTCCTCTACAGCACCACGGCCACCGGCGCGGTCACCTCGAAGACCGTCACGCTGAACACGGAGATCTGGGTACGGCTGAACGATCCGCTGACCTATTCGGTGGACTTCACCTCCCTGAAGCTCGTATGGATGAAGGAGGTCTCGCCCGGCACCTACGCGGAGGCCGGGGCGGAGCAGGTGCTTTGGGACGGCTCCGGCGCCAGTCCCGTCACCGTTACCGGCCCAGAGGAAAAATGGGGCGAATGGTATTACCTCTACACCTATGAGACGACCCTCGACATCACACCGCCCGGCGGCATCGACGCCGACTGTATCCAGATCGTGCCGGCCTATACCGCCTGCGCCACCGACCCCTACGACGGAACGGTATACCCCATTACTGACGTCTATCCCGGCGATCCCGTAAAGATCGACGAATAACTTTCGGAGGACAAATCCATGAAAACCGCAAAAACCATCCTCGGTATCGTGATCTCGGTCGTTCTCATCGCATTGCTTCTGAACCCCCAATGGCTCCCCCTCTCCGCCGGCACAGCGGAAAGCATCCGGGATCTGGAGCTCTCTCATTTCCTCATCCAGCGCAGCGGAGAGTTCACGATCGCGCATATCCTCACCCTCATCCCCGCTATCTGCATCACATGGCTCTGCTACACGATCCTGAAGCTTCTGCTGGCGCTGGTCGGCCGCAAAAACGACCACACCCGCACCATCACCCAGCTCATCACCGGCGTTATCAAGTATCTCGCGGTGATCCTAGCCGTGATCTGGTGCCTGAGCATCCTCGGCGTCAACACCGCGGCGGTGCTGGCCGGAGTCGGCATCATCGGCCTGATCCTCGGCTTCGGCGCCCAGAGCCTCATCGAGGATATCATCACCGGCATCTTTATCATCTTTGAAGGCCAGTATGCCATCGGCGACATCATCATTCTGGACGATTTTCGCGGCACGGTGCGCAGCATCGGCGTCCGCACCACGGTGATCGAGGATGCCGGAGGCAACCTCAAGATCGTGAACAACTCCGATATCCGCAACCTCCAGAACCGTTCCCGCAACGATTCCCTCGCCGCCTGCGAGGTCAGCGTTTCCTACAGCACCGATATCAAACGTCTGGAAGCGATCCTCGCCGAAAGTCTCCCCCTCATGCTGGACGCCCATCGGGATATCTATCTCGACGCGCCGCAGTACCTCGGCATAACCGAGCTGGCGGACAGCGGCGTCAATCTGAAATTCGTCGTCAGCGTCCGGGAGACGGATATCTTCACCGCCCAGCGGCTCCTCACCCGGGATATCAAGGTGCTTTTCGACGAAAAGGACATCGAGATCCCCTTCCCCCAGATCGTCGTGCATACCGCCGACGCCAAGGGCTGAGTTTCCCCGTTTATCCCTTCGCTTATTATAAAATCAAAATATAAGGAGTTTTCTATCATGGCTAAAATGTACTACGAGCAGGACTGCGACATCCAATTCCTCAACGGCAAGAAGATCGCCATCATCGGCTACGGCTCTCAAGGCCACGCCCATGCGCAGAACCTGCGGGATTCCGGCTGCGACGTGATCGTGGGCCTGCGTCAGGGCAAGAGCTGGCAGAAGGCCGCCGAGGACGGCTTCACCGTGATGACCGTTGCCGAGGCCACCAAGGCCGCGGACATCATCATGATGCTCGTGAACGACGAGCGCGCCGCCGATATCTATAAGGAATCCGTCGCACCCAACCTGTCCGCCGGGAAGGCCATCGCCTTCGCCCACGGCTTCAACATCCGTTATCAGCAGATCGTTCCCCCCGCGGACGTGGATGTGTTCATGGCCGCCCCGAAGGGGCCCGGCCACACCGTTCGTTCCCAGTATGTGGCGGGCAAGGGCGTTCCCTGCCTCGTGGCCGTGGAGCAGAACGCCTCCGGCCGTGCGCTGGAGATCGCGCTTGCCTACATCGCCGGCATCGGCGGCGCGCGCGCCGGCATCATGGAGACCACCATGCATGACGAGACCGAAACCGACCTCTTCGGCGAGCAGACCGTTCTGTGCGGCGGCGTCGTCGATCTGATGCAGTGCGGCTTTGAAGTCCTCTGCGAGGCCGGCTACGCGCCCGAGAACGCCTATTTCGAGTGCATCCACGAGATGAAGCTCATCATCGACCTCATCAACAAGGGCGGCGTGGCGGCCATGAACTACTCCATCTCCGACACCGCCGAGTTCGGCGAATACGTCTCCGGCCCGCGGGTACTGCCCCACGACGTCGTGAAGGCCAACATGCGCGCCGTCCTCGCCGACATCCAAGACGGTACCTTCGCCGGCAAGTGGATCGCGGAGAACAAGAACGGCCGCACCTTCTTCAACTCCAAGCGCGCCATGCTGGCCAAGCACCCGATGGAGATCATCGGCCGCGAGCTGCGCGAGAATATGCTCTGGAAGGATTCGCAGGACGGCGACAAGGGACTCGACAGCGCTTCCAACTAATCTGACACTCACAGACACGTAGACCTTGCCGGAGGGTGTGCCGGACGGAACATTGCCCGCAGGGACGTTCCGGCCGGGATATCCTCCGGCAAGGCGACCAGCCACAATAGGAGATTATCTATGCTTTCTGAACAGGTTAAGATCGGGGTCGAACGCACCCCGAACCGCAGTCTTTTATATGCCCTCGGCTATACGGACGAGGAGCTGGCACGCCCGCTGGTGGGCGTCGTTTGCTCTTATAACGAGATCGTCCCCGGCCATATGAACCTCGATAAGATCGCCGACGCCGTCAAAGCGGGCATCCGCGCCGCGGGCGGCACGCCGGTCATGTTCCCCGCCATCGCCGTGTGCGACGGCATCGCCATGGGGCATATCGGCATGAAATATTCCCTCGTGACCCGTGATCTCATCGCGGACTCCACCGAGGCCATGGCGATCGCCCATCAGTTTGACGGGCTTGTGATGATCCCCAACTGCGACAAGAACGTGCCCGGCCTTCTCATGGCCGCCGCGCGCCTTAATATCCCCGCGATCTTTGTCTCCGGCGGCCCGATGCTGGCCGGTAAGCTGAACGACGGACGCCGCACCTGCCTTTCCCATATGTTCGAGGCCGTTGGCGCGTATCACGCCGGAACGCTCGACGAAGCGGGCGTCGCGGAATACACCGAAAACGCCTGCCCCACCTGCGGGAGCTGCTCCGGCATGTATACCGCCAACTCCATGAACTGCCTGACCGAGGCCATCGGCATGGCGCTGCGCGGCAACGGCACCATCCCCGCCGTATACTCCGCGCGCCTGCGTCTTGCCAAGCACACCGGCATGAAGATCATGGAGCTCATCGAAAAGAATATCCGCCCGCGCGATATCATGACCGCCGCCGCCTTCCATAACGCGGAGACGGTGGATATGGCGCTCGGATGCTCCACGAACACCATGCTGCATCTGCCTGCCATCGCCCATGAAGCGGGCGTGGAGCTCGACCTGCATATGGTCAACGAGATCAGCGACAAGACGCCGAACCTCTGCCACCTCGCCCCGGCGGGCGACACCTTCATGGAAGACCTCGACCACGCCGGCGGCGTTTGGGCGGTCATGAAGGAGCTGACGAAGGCTGGGCTTCTCGACACAAGTCTTCTCACCGCCACAGGAAAGACCGTCGCGGAAAACCTCGAGGACGTCACGAACCGGGATACGAACCTCATCCGCCCGCTGGAGGAGCCCTTCTCCGCTACCGGCGGCATCAACGTGCTCTACGGTAACCTCGCACCGGACGGCTGTGTCGTTAAGCAGAGCGCCGTCGCACCGGAAATGATGGTGCATGAAGGCCCTGCCCGCGTGTTCGACTCCGAGGAGGACGCCATCGGCACCATCTACGCCGGAAAGATCAACCCCGGAGATGTAGTCGTCATCCGCTACGAGGGTCCGAAGGGAGGCCCCGGCATGCGTGAAATGCTGAACCCCACCTCCGCCATCGTTGGTATGGGTCTCGGCTCCAGCGTAGCGCTCATCACGGACGGACGCTTCTCCGGCGCAACGCGTGGCGCGGCCATCGGTCACGTCAGCCCGGAAGCCGCCGCGGGCGGCACGATCGGCCTCGTGGAGGAGGGCGACATCATCGCCATCGACATCCCGAACCACGCCGTCGCCTTGAAGGTATCCGATGAGGAGCTTTCCCGCCGCAGGGCGGCATGGGTCTGCCCCGAGCCGAAGGTCAAAACCGGGTATCTCGCCCGCTATGCCAAGCTCGTCACCTCCGCCGACAAGGGCGCGATCCTGCAATAACATGTCCAACACGCAAGCATTTGACCGGCTGGCCGAGCAGTCCATGCTGTATCATCCGCGGCGGCACCCCACCCCGGAGCTGATCCGACGCGCCGCCGCCCTCGGCTGGCAGGGGAATCTGTGGCATTGCTCGCTGACACATGATATCATCGCGGACGAGAACCCCTTTTCCCTTGCCTGCGAGCGGCGGGAGGCGCCGCACGACAGCCTGTGGGCGTTGGCGCTGCACGATATGGAGCTCTACCGCCAGCTTTTTTCCATGACGCCGGAGGCGCCCACTGCGGGACTTTTGGCGGATTTCCGGCATGAGAGCGTCATGGCGCTCTCTCCCGCCGCACGGCAGATCTCTGCTCTTGCCGAAAAGCTCGCGGCAGCCTCTTCGGCGGAGGAGCTTTTAGTCCTCGTCACGGCGCATTACGCGGCGCAGGGCGTCGGCACCCTCGGCATGGGTCAGCTCTTCCGCGTGGAAGAGCGGCGCGGTCATGCGCGGCTGTTTCCCGTGGACAATCGGCGGCCGGTGCATTTGGCCGATCTCGTGGGCTATGAATCACAGAAGGCGCAGCTTTTGGAAAACACGCTCGCCTTTCTGCGCGGGCGTCACGCCAATAACGTGCTGCTCTACGGCGATGCGGGAACGGGAAAATCGACGAGCATCCAAGCCATCGCAAACGAATACGCCGACCGGGGGCTGCGGCTCATTGAGCTATATAAGCATCAATTCTCCCTCATCCCCGATCTGCTCTCCCAGATCAAGGGTCGGAATTATCGCTTCGTCCTGTTTTTGGACGACCTTTCCTTCGAGGAAAACGAGGTGGAATACAAGCACCTGAAGGCCGTCATGGAGGGCGGCGCGGAGGCCGCGCCGGAAAACGTTCTCATCTATGCCACCTCGAACCGCCGCCATCTCATCAAGGAAACATGGAACGACCGCTCCGACATGGAGCATGACGGCGATATCCACCGCTCCGACACGATGGAGGAAAAGCTGTCGCTGGCCGGGCGTTTCGGCCTGCAGATCTTCTATCCGAACCCCTCGTTTGAGGAATACCACGCCATCGTGCGCGGTCTGGCGGAGCGCTCCCCCGCGCTGGCGGGACTATCGGCGCAGGAGCTGCGCGCGGCGGCAGCCACATGGCAGGTACGGCGCGGCAGCCGCTCCGGCCGCACGGCACAGCAGTTCATTAACGATCTTGTCTGCCGCCGGGATGAATCCAACGAAAGCGAGAATACCGATCCATGCTGACCCTTGACAAGATCTATCAGGCCGCGTTCACGCTCAAAAACATAGCGCGCAGAACCGACCTGCTCCAAGCGCCAAATCTCAGCGGCGATACCCAGATCTATCTGAAGGCCGAGAACCTGCAGGTGACCGGCAGCTTCAAGCTGCGGGGCGCATACAACAAGATCGCCTCCCTCACCCCGGAGCAGCGGGCGGCGGGCATCATCGCCTGCTCCGCCGGAAACCATGCGCAGGGCGTGGCGCTCTCGGCCACGAAAATGGGCATCCGCAGCATCGTATGCATGCCCGACGGCGCGCCTATCAGCAAGGTGGAGGCCACGAAGCGTCTCGGCGCGGAGGTGCGGCTCGTTCCCGGCGCGTATGACGACGCCTATGAATACGCCTGCCGCCTGCGGGACGAGACGGGCGCCACCTTCATCCACCCCTTCAACGACGAGCTCGTCATCGCCGGGCAGGGTACCATCGGCCTTGAGATCCTCGACCAGCTCCCGGAGGTAGACGCCATCATCGTCCCCGTGGGCGGGGGCGGGCTCATCTCCGGCGTCGCCTGCGCCGTCAAGAGCCTCAACCCGAACGTGAAGGTCTACGGCGTTCAGGCCTCCAACGCGCCCAGCATGGCGCGCAGCCGCCAGATGGATGAGATCGTGACGCTGGAAACCGTTGCCACCTTTGCCGACGGCATCGCGGTGAAAACGCCGGGGGACGTGACGTTCTCCATGACAAAGCAGTTTGTGGACGACGTGGTGACCGTCTCGGAGGACGAGATCGCCGCAGCCATCCTTGCGCTCATCGAACAGCAGAAGCTCATTGCCGAGGGTGCAGGCGCGGTCAGCGTGGCCGCAGCCATGTTCCACAAGCTGCCCATTGAGGGCAAAAAGGTCGTATGCCTCGTCTCCGGCGGCAACATCGACGTGAACATCCTCTCCCGGGTCATCACCCGCGGCCTTGTCATGGGCGGGCGCAACAGCGTTCTGCAGATCGCGCTGGAGGATAAACCCGGTCAGCTCGTGGGTGTGAGCAAGATCATCTCCGACTGCGGCGGCAACGTCGTCTCCGTCCACCATGAGCGTTCGGACGCGAACATGGCGATCTCGAGCTGCTTCCTCAAGATCGGCATGGAGACCCGTGATTTCGCCCAGATCCAAACCATCAAGGATGAGCTCACGAAGGCCGGCTTCAAGATCATGACCGACCGCATACAGGAAATGGAATGACCGTCCGGCACGCAAAGCGTCGTGCCGGACGTTTTTTCTCATGGCGATGCCTGTCATATGGTCGGGCGATCCCGCATAGGCATGGATTGACCCGAACACACCGTTTCGGGATCACGGCGGCACAGGAGGCGGCGCGGATCGGCATGGGCAAGGCGTTCTATACGGTCGATGAAGACGAACAGGCGGTTTTCCACCGCGGGAAGAACCGCATCAAGGTCACGGAACACTTTGCGGAAAAGGGGAAACCCATGAGCGAGCTGCTGGAGGAGCTCATCCTCTATGCCGCCCGGCAGGAGGACGGCTCCCGCAGCGAGCCTGCAGAATAATAACAGAACGGAACCCACGCTTATCGAACCGTAAGCGTGGGTCGTTTTTTCGGGAGGTATCATTTGAAGCGGTCGAACCAAACAGCACTTTATATGAGACTGAGCGTAGACGACGAGAGCTATGGCGACAGCGTGAGCATCGAGACCCAGCGCACCATCCTGCGGGCGTATGCCAAGGAGCATGGCTTTCCCGTCTATGACGAATATGTGGACGACGGCTGGAGCGGCACGAGCTTCGACCGACCGGCCTTCCAGCGTATGCTGGCCGACGCGGACGCGGGCAGGATCGGCTGCATCATCACGAAAGACCTGTCCCGACTCGGGCGCGAGCATGTAATGATGGACTACTATCTGGAATTTGTGTTCCCGGAAAAGCGCATCCGCTACATCGCCGTGACGGACAACGAGGACACGGAGCATGGGCTGAGCGACTTTGTGCCGTTCAAGAACCTGTTCAACGAATGGCTCGCCAAGGACACCAGCCGCAAGGTGAAAGCGGCCTACCGAGCCAAGTACGCCGCGGGGGAGTATATCTGCACCCACGCGCCCTTGGGCTATAAAAAAGACCCGGAGCATCCGAACAGGCTGCTCATTGACGAAGATACCCGGTGGATCGTCGAACGGATCTTCGATCTTGCCGCCCACGGTCATGGCGCGCAAAGGATCGCAAAGCTCCTCGCCGAGGAGCAGGTTCCCACGCCGAGCTGGCTCCATTATCAGCGGGACGGCAGCTTCGCCCATATCCACGGGGAAAACCCCGGCGAAAAGGCGTACCGATGGACGGATACCTACGTTAAAAGCCTCTTGACAAACGAGGTGTATATCGGCAACAGCGTCCAAAACAAAAAGCACAGCATATCCTATAAGAACCGAAAAATGATCCGCAGCCCAAAAGAGGAGTGGATCCGGGTGGAAAACACCCATGAAGGGATCATAAGCGCCGAGCTTTTTGAGCGCGTTCAGCTTGCGCTTGCCTCCCGTCGCCGCAGCACGAGGGAAAACACCGTACAGATTTTTGCGGGACTGACGCGATGCGGCGGCTGCGGACGGGCACTGGGCTATGGGACGAACCGGGCGGGCAAAAAGCCTATCGCCTATTTCAATTGCTCCGGCTATCGCCGCTATGGAACCGCACGGGCGGGCTGCACCCAGCATTATATCCGCTATGACGCGCTCTATGCCGTCATCCTCGCCCGTCTCCGTGTTTGGGCAGCACTGACCCCGCCGGAAAAGCAGCGACTGCTTGCAGGGCTCCTGCGGACAAGCGGCCGCGAAGGCGCGGCCGCCGCCAAAAAACGGGCTTCGGAGCTCGCCAAGGCCGAAAAACGAAAAGCAGAGCTGGATCGCATCTTTTCAATACTTTTTGAGGATCGGGCGGCAGGCAGGATCACAGAATACAACTACGAAATACTCTCGGAGAAATATCAAGCGGAACAGGCAGCGCTGGCCGAAAGGACGGTGCGCCTAAAGGAGTCGGCCGGAAAACCCGCTGACGACGGCAGCGCCCAGCGCTGGGGCGCGCTTATCGAGAAATATGCGGCTCCCACCGAGCTGACAGCCGAGCTGCTCCAAGGGCTGATCGAGAAGATCACCGTCCACGAGGCTGTGAAGCTGCCGAACGGCGTCCGGGAACAGGAGCTTGAGATCTTCTACCGCTTTCCCCGCGCCGAAGCCGAATCCTTATCACAAACCGTGTCCGACGGATCACCGGCATTATGAGAAAGGTCTGCTGCGGGAGGCCGTTCGCGGCTTGCTGCCGGATGATGTGCTTTGGCGGAAAAAAAGTCCTTATCCAAAAACCCACAATCCGTCCTATCTTGCCGCCGTGTCCGATAGGCTGCGGGAGGTCATGGCGGAAGGAACCGCCCCGCTGCTGTCCATCGTGCGCCGGGAGGCGCTGGAGACTCTTCTCCAGAGCGACAGCGCCGAGCCGTGGTATGGGCAGCTCATGACCGCGCCGCAGACCATCGCCTATATGCTGCAGCTCAACTACTGGCTGGAGAAATACCGCGTCGAGCTTATATGAAAAGGAGCGCCGCTCACGCGGCACTCCAAGGCTTATGCGGTTTTCAGCCGATCCTTAGAACTCGCCCTCATAGTTATCCGCATTGTCGGCGGTGATGAGGTCGGGCAGATAGGACTGATAATACTCGATGCTGCCGTTGGCGGCATACTCATTGATGGCATCGATCACGAGGGAAGCGGTGAGACGGGTCGGGGTGTAGGTGGTTGTGACCATCTTGCCGTCCTTGATGGCCTGAATAGCCTCGACCTGGCCGGTGATGGAGTAGACCTGAATATCGTCGCGGCCGACCTCAGCGATGGCGTTAACGCCGCCGAGGGTCAGGTCGTCGTCCATGCCATAGAGGACGTTGATCTGGTCGCCATAGGTGGAGAGGAAGTCCGCCATGGAGTCCTGCGCGGTGGTACGGCTGGAGTGGCACCAAGCGGTGTCGCCGAGGATGGTGTAGTTGGAGGAGGAAGCGATTGTATCCTCAAAACCGGCCTTACGGTCGATATAGTCCGCCTGGCCGGCGTTGCCGCCGATCTCCACGATGCCGAGAGCGGCATCCTCGCCGTTGGCGGCAATCAGAGCCTCAGCCAGCTCAACGCCCATGGCATAGTTATCCGGGCCGCAGAAAGCGATAGCGCTGTCATGCGCCTCTTCGGCAACGTCAGTGCCGACAAGGAATACGGGCACGCCTTCGTCAGCAGCGCCCTCGACCCAGTCGATGGCGAGCTCAGCGTCCGCGGGGAAGATAACGAGATAGTCGGGATCCTGATCCACGAGAGTCTCGATCTGCTGACCCTGCAGCATAGCGTCGCCCTCAGCGGCGAGGTAGCTGAACTCCCAGCCTTCGGCCGTGGCCAGCTCGTTGAGGTTATCGCAGAGGAACTGGGTCAGCGGAGCAATGGCATAGGCGATGGTGGAATAGCCGATGGTGACCTTGCCGTCGCCGTTGCGGTCAAGATCGCCGCCGACAGCGGGCTCAGCCTCGGCAGCGGGCTCAGCCTCGGCAGCGGGCTCGGCCTCGGCAGCGGGCTCGGCCTCAGCAGCGGGAGCAGCCTCGGCGGCGGGAGCGGCTTCGGTGGTACCACCCTGAGAGCCGCAGGCGCACAGAGCGAGAACCATCATCAGCGCAAGAACAAGTGCGATGATCTTTTTCATGATTTGTGTCCTTTCTGAAAATATAGGATTCGTTTTTATGAAACCGCGTTCCGCGGTGACATACAGGGGATCAAGCCTTCTTGCGGGAGGACAGCGCGTCCACCAGCAGGATGACGATGAGCAGAGCGCCGGAAACGAAGTTCGACCACTGCTGCGGCAGCAGCATCATATCGAGAGCCTTGGAAATGATGCGCATGATGAGAACGCCGGAGAGCACGTTCACCATGGTTCCCTTGCCGCCGATCATCTTGATGCCGCCAATGACGCAGGCGGAGATGGCGAACACGTCCTTGCCCTCGCCCATGGTATAGGTGACGCCGGCGCTGTCCGAAGCGAACAGGATGCCCGCGGCGGCGCAGAACACGCCGCACAGCAGGAAGGCGAGGAAGTTCACGTTGTTGATGTTGATGCCCGCGAAGGCACCGGCCTCGGCGTTGTCGCCGCTGATATAGAGGGCGTTTCCGAAGCGGGTCTTGTAGAGGATGATATACATGAGCGCCAGTACCACCACGAAAATGATGATCGTGACAGTGAGCCATTTCGAATCGAAAAGCTGCGCTTTCGCGATGCCCTTCAGGGTATCCTTGTATTCCTTCAGCGGCGAGAGCGCGCCGTTTTCCGTGAAGTAATAGGAAAAGCCCTTGTAGATGTAGTTGGTGGCAATGGTGGCGATGAGAGGATTGACGCCGATCTTCGTCACGACCCAGCCGTTGATGGAGCCGGTCAGGGCGCCTATGAGCAGCGCCACGACGGCGGCGAGGATCATGCTGCCGGTCGCGTTGAGCACCAGCACGCACAGGATGGCGGCGGTGCAGAGCTGATAGCCCACGGAAAGGTCGATATTGCCGGTGATCATCACGAGGGATAGACCCAGCGCGATGAAGCCATAGAGACTGGCTTGGATGAGGATGGTGTTGATGCTCTTGCCGTTAAAGCCGTCCACCACAAAGCTGGCGATGATGAGCAGGATCAGCACGATGGCAACGGAGTTATAGTCCGAAATCAGCCTCTTGACGCGCTTTTTGGCGGGCAGGGCAGTTACTTGATCTTTCACAGCTTGCTCCTCCTTGCTTTGATAACGTCGAAGCTCAGGGCGGCCACAAGGATGACGCCGGTGACGATGCTCTGAATGTATTCGTTCATGCCGAGGAACGTGAAGCCCGTGGTCATGAAGCCGATGAACAGGAAGCCCAGCACGGTGCCGAACATGGTGCCCTTACCGCCGGCGATGCTCGTGCCGCCGACGACGACGGCGAGGATAACGTCCATTTCCGTTCCGCCCGCGGCCTGGGGGTTCGCGGAGGTGGAGCGCGCGATCATCACGATGGCAGCCAGCGCTACGCACAGGCCGGTGAGGATGTAGGTCACCATCACCTGCACCTTGGAGCGGATGCCGGAGAAGTCCGCGGCGGTCTTGTTCGCGCCGATGGCGTAAAGCTGCTGGCCATAGACCGTCCGCTTGAGGACGAACCAGAAGATCGCCACGACGACCGCCATGATGACGACCGGCACGGGGAAGATCCACAGGCTGCCGCTGCCGATCACGTCAAAGAGCTTCGATTCCGCTCTCTGGGTGAAACCGGAGCTGATGATGAGCGCCAGCGCATAGAAGATCGACGTGGTGCCGAGGGTGGAAATAAAGGCGTTGAGGCCGAGGGGGCCGACAAGCACGCCGTTGAGGCCGCCGCAGGCGGCGCCGATGAGGAGCGTGAGGAAAATCGCAGGAACGGGGCCGACGCTTTTCGTCAGCAGCGCGCAGATAACGGTGAGAAGCGTCATCATGTTGCCGACGGAGAGGTCAATGTTGCCCGTGATCATGACGAGGGTCATTCCGCAGGCGATGATGCCGATATAGGTCTGCTTGCGGAAGATGTTCATGATATTGGTCTTCGTGAGGAAGGTGCCGCCGGTGATCTGCGGCGCGAGGATGGAGATGAGCGCCACCAGCACCACCATTGCCACGATGACCGCGCTGGCGTCCAGCGCGAAAAACCGCTTGAATGCGTTTTTGATCTTGTTTTCCTGCATTACGGCTTACCTCCCAGCGAGCAGGCAAGTACCTTCTCGCGCGTAAGCTCCGGCGTGATGGGGAGCTGCGCGGTCATATTGCCCTCGAAAATGGTGATAACGCTGTCGCAAACGCCCATGATCTCTTCGATCTCAGAGGAAACGACGATGATGGCCATGCCGGATTTGGCAAGATCGTTGATGATGTCGTAGATCTCCGCCTTGGAGCCGACGTCGATGCCGCGGGTGGGCTCGTCGAGGATCAGCACCTGCGGCTCCATCGTGAGCCACTTCGCCAAGACGACCTTCTGCTGGTTGCCGCCGGAGAGGTTGCCGGCGAGCTGGTTGATGGATGGCGTCTTGGTGCGCATGGCGGTGACGTATTTCTCCGCGTCTGCGTTCTGGCTCTTGCGGTCGATGACGCCGACATTTGCCAGATGCGGCAGCTTCACGACGGTGGAGTTCAGAAGAATGCTCAGCCGAAGCATGAGGCCTTCCTTCTTGCGGTCCTCGGTAGCGAAGCCGATGCCCTTCTGGATCGCGTCCGCGGGGCTGCCGGGACGGATGGGCTTTCCGTTTATCGTAACACTGCCGTTCGACGGCTTATCCGCGCCGAAGATCGCGCGCATGATCTCCGACCGGCCGGCGCCGACGAGGCCGAAGAAGCCCAGTACCTCGCCCGCGTGGACTTGGAAGGAGATATCCCGGAATTTCTCGCCGGAGAGCTGCTGCACGTCCAGGATGACCTCGCCCTGCTTGCGGCCGGTCTTCTCGGGATACTGCTTATCCAGCGGGCGGCCGATCATGTTGGTGATAAGGATATCCTGCGTGGTATCGGCCTTGTTCATGGTGATGATGTTCTGCCCGTCGCGGATGACCGTGATGCGGTCGGACAGCAGCATGACCTCGTCCAGATGGTGGCTGATGTATACGATAGCGATGCCGCGCTCCTGCAGGATACCGATGATCTTGAAGAGGGTCTCTGTCTCCGCCTCGGAAAGGGAGGAGGTCGGCTCGTCCATGATGATGCAGCGGGCGTTTCTCGTGACGGCGCGGCCGATCTCGATCATCTGCTGCTGGCCAACGGAAAGCTCGCCCGCCGGGGTCTTGGGCGAGATGTTCATGTTGAGGAGCGAAAGCACCTCCTGCGCGTCGTGGTAGAGCTTCTTGTGGTCGATGAAGATGCCCTTCATCGGCAGATTGCCGATATAAAGGTTCTGCGCAACATCGAGCTGCGGGGCGATGGAAAGCTCCTGATAGACGCAAGACACGCCAAGGGCGATACCCTCCGCCGTAGAGCTGATATGCACAGGCTTTCCGTCGATGAAATACTCACCGCCATCCGCAGCGTGCGCGCCGGTCATGACCTTAATGAGCGTGGATTTTCCTGCGCCGTTCTCGCCACACAGGGAATGCACCTCGCCGGGATAGACCGTGAAGCACACATCCGACAGCGCCTTGACGCCGGGGAAGACCTTCGTGATGTTCCTCAGCTCGATCAGAGGAACACGTTCTTCCGCCATATGCTCACCTCCTGCAAAACATATTTTGATATCTTATCTTACCATACTCGCGGTCTGTTTTCAACAAGCATTCTGCGGAAAAAATCTTATAATTACCGCCAAATCAGTCCGCCGACTCCTCAGGCAGCCCGGTCACGGGCAGCTCGATGATCTCCAGTCCCCGCGCCGCAGCATAGTGGATCGTGCTTTTCGTTCCGCCCTGCCGTCCGTCATAGACCGCGATGAGCAGCGCGGAGCGATCCACCATATAGCGGTTGCGCTCCATCATGCAGCCCCGGGTATATTTCGGACGAATCACCGTAACCGCATCACACCGCTGCTTGAGGCGGATATACCGAGCCTGTCCCGCCGCGGAAAGCCGCCGCTCCTGCCCGGGAAAGGGGACCGCCGCCTCCAGCCTCACATCGGGATGCTCCTCCCGCAGCGCAGCGACCGCCTCGCCGAAATACATATCCGCGCCGTCGGCCATGCCGCAGAAGAAGCAGCGATAGCCCGCCGTATACACCGCCTCCAGCACATCTGCGATCGCGGCTTTCAGCCGCCGGCAGTCCGGCGCGTCCTCATTTTCGCCCCACGGCAGCTTCGCTGTGCGGTGCCCCGTGAAGCAGCAGGTGATCTCACGTTTCATCATAGCGCTTTGATTATACCATACATTTTTCGGTTAGGGTATTGCAATCTGTGATTCCCGTGCTATAATAATACCGTCTTCAGGGCGGGGTGAAAGTCCCCACCGGCGGTACAGCCCGCGAGCGCGAAAGCGTTGAGCCGTTGAAATCACGGCGCCGACAGTTACAGTCTGGATGGAAGAGGACGGATCGAGGATGTTCCCTCATCCATATTCTTTGCGCGCCCGGAAGGTTTTCCGGGTGTTTTTCTTTTGCCCTAATTTACAAGACGCGGAGAAAACCATGAAAAACACAAGCACCAAACACATCAGCGCCAAAACCCTCGCCACCCTCGCCATGCTGTGCGCCATCGCCTTCGTGGCAAAGCTCATCTCCAACGTATTCCCAACGGTTTCCGGCTTTTTGTCCTTCGACCTGAAGGACGTTGTCATCGTCATCGGCGGCTTCATGATGGGACCCCTCGCAGCGGTCGCCATCACGGTCGTCGTGTCCCTCGTGGAGATGCTCACCATCAGCAGCACCGGCTTCATCGGCCTTGTGATGAACGTGCTTGCAAGCTGTGCCTTCGCCTGCACCGCCGCGGTGATCTATAAGCGCGATCACAGCATGAAGGGCGCGATTCTCGGCCTCGTGGGCGGCGTTCTGCTCATGACGGCGCTGATGCTCCTTTGGAACTA
Organism: uncultured Oscillospiraceae bacterium; assembly: GCA_905234855.1. Classification (GTDB taxonomy): domain Bacteria; phylum Bacillota; class Clostridia; order Oscillospirales; family Oscillospiraceae; genus CAJOIG01. Next base: position 6,618 of record CAJOIU010000004.1, on the reverse strand, counting down.
CCTCATTACGCCGATCTATATGGGCTATCCCCGCAGCGCCGTGGCCGCCATGCTGATCCCGGTGTTTTTGCCCTTCAACCTCGTCAAGGGCGGCATCAACGCCACGCTCACCATGCTGCTCTACAAGCCCATCGTCACCGCCCTGCGCCGGGCGCATCTCGTGGAGGAATCCTCCTCCGGCGCAAAGCGCAGCACCAAATGGGGCGTGATCCTCGTCACTCTCGTTCTTCTTGCGACCTTCGTGCTGCTGGCTCTCGTCCTCGCGGGTGTGATCTGACAGTCAAATCAAATATCGAAACGGGATCGCTTAGGCGGTTCCGTTTTTTTACAAAATCATGCAAATTGCACCGCCGTGAAAAAAAGCCTTCGATTCGGTCATACTATGCCCGTAACTTTCAAAACAATCGGAGGCAAAAGGATGAAATCCATAATTTCCATTTTCGCGGCGGCAGCGCTGCTGCTTTCCGCTCTGACCGCCTGCGGCACGAACACGAGAACCATGCGCCGCGAAGAGGCGCGCACTACCCCCAGTCCCGCGGCGACTGCCACGACAGCTCCCGCGGCTACTGCCGCGCCGGATCGTAACGGCACCGATACCGGCATCGGAGGCGCCATCGGCGACGCCGCCCGGGGCGCGGGCGACGCAGTGGGCGACGCGGTGCGCGGCGCCGGCGACGCCGTCGGTGATATCGTGAACGGCGCGGGCAACGCTGTCGAGGATATGACTGACGGCATGGGCAGCGCGGCGGACGGCACTGTCACCGACCGCGACGGTTATATCGGAAACGAAACGGATACCCGCCGGTAAAATAATAAAGGACTGCCGCATACCAAATGGTGCGGCAGCCCTTTTTTGTCTTCGGATCAGCTATACTTCTCCACCAGCTTCACGATGGTATCGAGGCTGTAGAAGTTTTCCGGCAGGATCTCGCGGGAGGGAATGTCGATATCCAGCTCGTCGTTCAGCTCGTTCACCATGGCGACGACAGCAAAGGAGTCGATGATCTTTCCGGCGATGAGATCGACCTCATTTTCAAAGTCCACATCGGGGACGACATCCAGCAGGATCTCTAAAACTTGTTCGCGCATTTTGTATAATCCTCCAAATTTGGTTTTTCAAAGCTTGGCTTTTCTGGCGGCGGCGCGCTCCTTGCGGGCAGCCTCGCTCTCCTCAAGCTGGCGGCATTTTTCCAGAATGCCCCGGTCGCGCTCCTTGATGCGCCGAGCGGGACAGCCGACATAAACGCCCCAAGGCTCGGTGGACTTCGAGATCATGGCGTGCGCGCCGAAGGAGCAGCCCTCGCCGATATGCACGCCCGGCAGCACGACGCTGTGGGTGGCGATCAGAACATGCTTGTCGATGATGACCGGCTCCTCGGTGAGATTGCGGAAGCGGGGCGGCACGGTGGGGTTGTTCATATACGGCCCTACATAATCGTCTGTGATGCCGTAGAACGAGCAATGGGACGAGATGCCGACATAGTCCGCGATCTCGATGCGGGACTCGCCGCTGTAAAGCTCGCAGTTGGAGCTGATGTGGATGTGATTGCCGATGGAGATGGTGCCGTTCAGGATGGTGAAATCGTCGATCTCCACATCGTCGCCGATCTCGATCTGATCGGTGTGATAGATCTTGCAGGTGCGGCAGATCAGCACGCGTTTTCCGAGCTTTTTGAAGCCCATCTCACGCAGCTCTTTGTTGGAAAAATAGTCGATATCCATGGTGTGACTCCTTCTTTATTTCGGGGTATTGAGAGGATCGAGCCTTATATGCTCACGGGCGACATGCGCGCCGTTTTTCTCCGAATAAATCACCACCGCGGGAAGATCGCGGCTCAGGAGGAACGCGAAGCCCTCGTTGATGGAATAGGCGCCTGTCCGGCAGAAGGCCAGAATATCGCCCCGCATCGGGGCATGCATCGAAACCCGGCGTACCAAAACATCGTTCGGCGTGCAGAGGCTGCCGCAGATGCACCAGTCGCTCTCCTCGCCCGCGGCGCCTGTCAAGCAGCGGATATCGGGCACCTGCGTTCCCTTCATCTGTCCGTCGTAGTTCATCTGATGCAGGCCGCCGTCCACGATAGCGTAGTTGTAGCCGCAGTTCGTTTTCGTGTCCATAACGGTCGTGAGATACGCGCCGCAGGGCGCGGAATAAAACCGCCCCATCTCCACGGTGAGATCGTATTTCTCGCCCATCGGCCGGATGACCTCCGCCGCCTCCGCGAGCAGAGCCTCCTCCGCGCCGTCCGGGTCGTCGCCGAAATAGTCGATCCAGAGGCCGGGGCCGTATTCCATGCGGGTAAGCGTGATACCCGCCTCTTCCTTCACACGACGCGCCAGCACGTCCATCTTATCCAGCTCACGGCCGATGAGGGTGGGGCGTTTTTTGAGCGTGCCGGAAAAATAATGCAGGCCGACGAAGTCGATATGGGGATACGCCTGATCCCGCGCCGCAGCGAGCGACACGATCACGTCCTCGTCCATGCCGAACTGGTTATCGGAGGTCAGGCGCATAAGCACCGGCACGGTGATCCCCCGGGCAGCGGCGGCCGCCTCGATATGTTCGCAGTGCAGCGGGCTTTCCGCGGTGAACACGTTCACACGGTCGTCCATCGCCCGCTCAACGCATTCCCGGGTCTTGTTCACGCCGGAAAAAACGATGCGCGTCAGATCGGCGCCCGCGTTCTCGCACACGGTCAGCTCGCCGGGACTGCACACCTCCAGCATGGAAATCTCTTCGGGCAGACAGCGCAGCAAAAAGGGGTTGGCCTTCATGGAATAGCAGAGGGCGATCCCCTCCCCCATTGCATTTTTTACGAGCGCAGCCCGCTTTTGGAAGGCGTCCGCGTCGAAGACATACAGGGGCGTTCCGTATTCCTTGGCCAGCGCCAGCAGCGTTTCATTCGTCATAAGCTTTCCTCACAGCATGGTTTTCAGATACGGCCGGTCGATCTTGCCGTTGGCGTTGAGCGGCATCTCGTCCAGCACGACAAGACGGCGGGGCAGCATATAATCCACGAGCCGTCCCTCAAGGGCGGCGTTCAGGTCGCGCAGCCTCAGCCCATCGCGATCGGTGGTGCAGAAAACGGTGATCCGCTCCTTCTCGGCGTTATACAGGCAGCAGGCGCGGCCGATGAAATCGAGCGCATTCACCGCCGCCTCGATCTCGCCGAGCTCGATGCGGTAGCCCTTATATTTGATCTGCCCGTCGCCCCGGGAAATGAACACGAGGTCGCCGTTTTCGTCATATCTTGCCCAGTCGCCGGTATGCAACACCCGGGTGGGTTTCCCGTCGATCTCGATCTCCGTAAAGGTGACGGCGGTCTTTTCCGGGTCGTGGATATACTCGTCCGCCAGCGCGGCGCTGGCCACGAGCATCTCCCCCCGATCCGGGACAAGCTTCCCATCCTCCCAAAGATAGATTTTCGAATTTCCCAGCGGCTTGCCAATGGGCAGCGCGGGCGGGCAGGGAATGTGCTTGGGGATGCGGTAGAGAGCGCAAACGCCCGCCAGCTCCGAGGAGCCGTATAGATTGATATATTCGAGCTCCGGCAGAGCCGTGCGCCACGCCTCGAGGTCTTTGACGGGGAACACCTCCCCCACGAAGGCTACGCGCCGCACCGTCGTCGGCAGGATATCCCGGAAGGTGCGCAGCCGCGCCACAATGGCCAGCGCCGAAGGCACCCAAGAGATAAAGGTGATCTTCTTCTCGTTCAGATACTCGATGAGCTGCACGGGGAAGATAAATTTCTCCGAGGGGATGATCTCCATCCGCGCGCCGGTCTTAAGCATGAGATAGATATCCTTGGCCGAGGCATCGAAGCAGAACGGCGTCTGGTTGCCGAGGATCTCTTCATGGGTAAAGCCCAGCTCCCGAACATAGGCCTCGATGAAATCCACCACGGAGCCATGGCTCTTGCGAATGCCCTTCGGCTCGCCGGTGGAGCCGGAGGTATAGATGATATAGAGCGTGTCCTCCCCGCGGACGGTCACATCCGGCCGGGTGTCGGATACAGGAAAACACTCTCCGTCCATGCGGATATACTCGCAGCCCGCATCCGCGCCGTCGTATTCGCCGTCGGCAAAGCCGAGGATCACTTGCACGCCCGCGTGGGCGAGGATCTTTTTCGTCTTCTCCGCCGGGGCATCGGGATTGAGGGGGACATAAGAGTTCCCAGAAACGGCGCAGCCGAGCATCGCAGCGATGACCTCCGCCTTCCGCTGGGCATAGACGCCCACGGCCTGTCCGCAAACGCCCTTTTCCAGCAAAAAGCCGCCGAGCCCCCACGCCATCCGGCGCAGCGCCTCAAAGGTGAGCCCGCGGGCGCCGTCGGCTACGGCCACGGCCTTCGGATACGCCTCACAGGAGGCGTCAAGATACTCGATGATGCTGCTCATAGCCGGTTTCTCTCTTCCATGCAACGTATACTGGTCATCCGCCACCGCTGATTGTAACCCTTCGCCTTCGATCCTGTCAAGCCCGCGGCGCTTCGGCGCGTTCCTATATTAAAGATTTTTCATACTGGCGGCAAGGGGGAATTTGGAGTTGAATTTCTCCTTATTTTGACGTATTATATGATTTCGGTACAATAGCTCATATTCTGTGATATTTGACGCCGGCGCCTGCCCGGTTTGGAGGGAAAAGCCTTGAAAAGAATCATCCCCATTCTCCTCGCGATCCTCATGATCGCTTTGCTCTGTGCCTGTTCAGACGTGACCATCTCCATCGACGGGGTGTCCATCGACGGCGGCGACGGCCGGTTTTCCTTCGGCATGACCTACGACGGCGCGGAGGGCAACATCTACAGCGAGACCGTGCAGGGCTATTATGACGCCGGAACGGAGATCACCGCCCATGCCGTTCCCTCCGACAGCAGCGCATTTTTCTGCTGGACCTCCGGCGGCTATCTCTCCGACGGCGGCGTTATCGTGAGCTATGATAAGGACTATACCTTCCCCATCACGGGCGATACATGGCTTTTTGCCAATTTCCGCGATCATGACACCGCCCTCGTCCGCTACCACACGAACGGCGGCACCGTGATCGGCGCCACCGACTGCGCCGAGGAAAACCTCGTCTCCACCACGGATACCCTCTGGGACGATTTCTCCCTCGCCTATTACCTCTATCCCAACACCCTGCCGGAGATGGGCTACTTCGAGCGCGAGGGCTATACCCTCATCGGCTACAACACCGAGGCGGACAATTCCGGCGAGTTCTATAACATCGGCGGCAAGGCCTTCGAGGACACCGACGAGGTCATCGAGCTCTACTGCATCTGGAGCGAGCAGAATCCGGCCAGCGATTTTACCTTCGAATACGACAACTCCCGGGGCGGCTGGTTCATCACCGGCTATACCGGCGGTGAATCCGTCAGCATCCCTTCCACCTATAACAACGAACCCGTCGTCGGCGTGGCCGCGGGCGCGTTTTCCGAAAACGACACCATTACGAGCATTGTCTTCCCCTCCTCCATCCGCGTGATCGAGGACTATTCCTGCAACAACTGCGAGAACCTTCACAGCCTCGTGCTTTTTGATTCCCTCGATTACCTCTCCGACGCCTCCTTCAATGAGGACTGGTGGCTCTATTCCGTCTATTTCAGCGCCGCCACCATGCCGCGGTATTCGAACTGGTTCAACAACCACACGAAGAAGATCGAGATCATGAACTACTGGAAGGACTCCGACCGGCCGAAGATGATCGTCCTCGGCGGCTCCTCCACCACCTATGCCGTAGACGCGGAGCAGCTCGAATCCGAGCTCAACCGGGACTATCTCGTGCTGAACTGCGGCTCCAACGGCGCGAACCTTTTCAATATGACGAGCGACTGGGCGATGCGCTTCATGAAGGAGGGCGACTTCCTGCTGCAGATCATCGAATACAGCTACTGGCAGCTCGGCGGCGTGCAGTGTCGCTGGGAGACCTTCCGCTCCTTTGAAAGCTGCTACAACATCTTCAGCTGGGTGAACGCCGCAAAGTACAACATGCTCTACGACTCCTTCAACTCCTACCTCGACGCGCGGCGGGATATGAGCCCCATGACCTATGAGGACTACGTCAGCTCCCTCGCGCCGAACGGCTATTACGACATTCAGGGCACGCTGAACGTCGTTACCCGCGCCAACGGCTCCGACAGCTTTACGAACGGCCGCAAGATCTATCTCGGCGACGGCTGGCCGGAATACGACTTCATGATCTACTACAGCAACGTCCAATACTGGAAGCTGCAGCAAAACGGCATCGACTACGCCATGGCGTTCACGCCGCTCAACCGCAACTCCCTCTATGACTATCAGACCGACGAGGCCATGGACGCCTTCCAGTCCTATCTCGACGAAAACTACAACATCAACATCCTCGGCGACATCAAGGACGCCATCTATGAGCCCGCCGTGTTCTTCGACGACGACTATCATCTGGCCGCGCCCACGCGCACGCTTTACACTTCGAAGCTCGCGTCCGATCTGAACGCCTATTTCGCCGCGACAGACGCGGGCGAGATCGAGCTGCCCTACGAGGGCTTTGCCGAGGACAGCGCCGCCGATTGACGGACGCCCCGCCCAACTCACCGCACCCCGGAGGTACCATCCACCATGTCCACCTTGATAACCACC
>CAJOIU010000003.1 GCA_905234855.1 uncultured Oscillospiraceae bacterium | reverse complement strand
CAAGCTTCCACGCTGCGGCGAGGATCCCGACGGCGATGACGAGCATGCCCCACAGCGTAATGAGGCGCAGGATGCTCAGGCCGTAGGCGAGGATATATAGCTGCATCCGACGAGCGGCGGACAGCAGGATGACGACCGTGAGGACCAGCATCAGCCCGTTTGCGATGCGCAGAACAAAGCCGCCCTTGGCGGCGAAGCGCCTCGCGTCCGCGCCGATCACGCACAGCGCGAGATTGATGACCGCCACGGCGACGAGCTGGAAAAACCCCGTTCGGGCGTACTCCGCCCAGCCGCCCGCCATGGCCGCGGCCTCCGCGCCGCCGAAGAGATAACGAAGCTGCACCGCGCAGAAAAGGATATACACGATATCGAGCAGCAGCGCCGGCAGAAGAAACGGCAGCGTGTGGCGCTCGGCATCGGACTTTTCCTTTTTTCTTGTTTCCGGCGCTTCGGTGCGCAGGAAATACAGCCCGGAGGCGATGAGCAGCGCCAGCCCAACAATGCGGACGAGCTTCCAGATGAGGGAAATCGGCGCCTGCTTTTCGAGCCAAGCGCGAATGTCCGCAAAAAAGCTGCCGAACACCATGTCCGCTGAGGCGAGCAGCGCCAGCACAACGCACAGCACAACAAACGAAAAAACAGCGGACAAGATCACCCGCAGCGCAGCGCCGCGCTTTTCCTGCCCAAACCGGCGCAGCAGCCGGAAAGGCCGGTCGATCTGTGTGAACAGCGCCATAAACGAAAGCCGGATCGCCTCCGGGATCGACCGCAGCGAGAAAGCGGACGCCGTGGATTGGCCGGAGAGAGCAAAGGTCGCCATGGCGGAGACCAGCAGGATGACAAAGCAGTTGAGGATGGAAAGACCTATATGGGCATACAGTCCGCAGCATAGCGCCAAAACAATGGCCGCCGCCATGAGCGCGAGTCCGCCGATGCTGCGTCGAGGCTCCAGCATCACGAATACCGTCGCAAAATAAGCGATTACGAATACGAGCACCCCGATGCCCGGGCCGTAGCAGGCGAAGGCGGTGTCGAGCGCAAAGCATGCCCAATACAGGCTGCTCAGCACGAGCGCCAGCAGCGGGGCGGCGATGTCCCGCCACGAGGCGGGCGTCTCCGGCGCGGAAGGCGGAATTGGCGGTAAGTTTACATAACTATACTCGCTTCGATTATCCATTGTCGGATTCCCCCTCCCGGTATTCCAGAATATCGCCGGGCTGGCAGTTCAGCGCCCGGCAGATGGCGTCAAGAGTGGAAAAGCGTACAGCCTTGGCTTTTCCTGTTTTCAAAACGGAGAGGTTCGCCATCGTGAGTCCGACCTTTTCCGAAAGCTGCGTCAGACTCATACGACGCTTGGCAAGCATGATATCGAGGTTTACCATAATCATTTTGATCGCCTCAAATCGTAAGATCGTTCTCGTCCTGCAGGATCGCCGCCTTGAGGGTGAGATGGCTCAGCGCGGCGGCTGCGGCGGTGATCCCCGCGCCGACAACGGCGATGAGCAGCATCAGCAAAAATACCCCCGGGTGCAGCGCGTTCAGCAGCAGGAGCAGCACAATGGAAAGCAGGCACAGCACCGTGTCCGCCAGCGCCAGTCCGCTGATGATCCGCAGGCGGCGGGCGTTCTCGCGGCAGAAGCTGTTGTCCCGCCCGATCTCGCCGAAGATCTGCCAGCTGTGCCAGAGGGCGATGACGATGGGCGCCATGCCCAGCCAGAAGATCGCCAGACACGGCCATTCGAGATACGCAAGCTCCGGGATATCCAGCGCAGCGTCCTGCGCCAGCTTCGGCGCGACGAAGACCGACAGCAGCGCGCAGGTACACCAGCCGATGATCACAACGACCCGCAGCCAGCGGGAAAGCTCTTTTTGTTTCATGGATCGAACCTCACTTTCGCTTGTTCTTTTAGCGTCATCATAGCATGAGAGATATCGAAAGTCAAGAAAAATTTATTGAAATTCGATAATATACGGTCAGCGCAAACCGCCGGAGAAAAATGAGCAGCCGGCGGCGGAGATCAGAGATAGAGCTTTCGGAGGATCGCCTCTGCGGCGCGGCAGGGCAGCAGCCGCTGGGCAAACAGCAGCGCCTTATACTGCCAGCCCACAGCGGTACGCACGGGCGGATGAAGCCGCCCCGCGAGCTTCAGGGCGACGGCGGCGACGGATTCCGGCGGGCGTCCGTTTCGCTCGTCATGCTCCATGGCGGCGACGCTTTTCTCGCAAACGGCGGCATAGGGGGAGTCGGGCGGGCAGTATTTCTGCCGTGCATCGGTAAAGCCGGTGCATGTGTCGCCCGGCTCGATGATACAGGCGCGGACGCCAAAGCCGCGCATCTCCATCCGTACGGCCTCGACATAGGCTTCAAGTGCAAATTTGCTGGAGGAATAGTGGCTCTGCATGGGGATGGGCACGCGCCCTGCCACGGAGCCGATGACAAGAAACAGCCCGTGACCCTGCCGCCGCATGAGAGGCAAAACGGCGCGGCCGACGCGCAGCACGCCGAAATAGTTCGTCTCCATCTGGCGGTAGGCAAGCTCCATCGGCAGCTCCTCCGCGGGGCCGGAAACGCCCATTCCCGCCGCGAGGATCGCGATATCGACGCCGTTCATCCCGCTGCAAACGGCCTGCACGGAGGCGTCGTCCGTCACGTCCATCCGGCGCATGACGAGCTGCCCGCCGCCGGGGTAGTCCATGACGGTCTCTTCACAGGAGCGGGAGACGCCCAGAACGTCGCAGCCGTTTTGCGCAAAGGCCACGGCGCAGGCGCGGCCGAGGCCGCCGGATGCGCCGGTGACGAATACCCGTTTTCCGTATCGGTTCTGCATATCGATCCCTCCGAGTTTGGATAAAAAAATTATACCACGCTTCGACGGGAATGGCAAAGCGTGCATAGATTCGACGGAAGCCGCATAGAGTTCAGCGGAGGGGATCATGATGCTTTGCAATTTTTCGGAGTTTCGCTATAAAGAGGTCATAAACGTCCGCAGCGGCACGCGGCTCGGCTATGTATGCGACGCGCAGTTCCAATCCCCGGAGGGACGGATCACAGCGCTGATCGTGCCGGGAAAGCCCCGGTATCTTGGCCTGTTCGGGCGGGAGGACGACTATATCCTGCCGTGGGAGTGCATCAGCCGAATCGGGGAGGATATCATCCTTGTGGAGTCGGATCATGGCATCCGGCGGGGCAAAAGCGCGCCGAAGCGATGGTTTTCCTAAAAAACAAGGAAAAATCCGGGGAAAATACTTGCAATGCCCGGCGGAGGCTGATATAATGATCGGGCTTGCCTATTACGCACGGACGCGGACACGCGACCCGGTTCCGCAGGGATGGTCGTAAGGATGATGCGTTCGGAGGGTAAAACTGAATAAACAAGGAGGAAAAAACGTAATGGCAGTAGTTTCTATGAAGCAGCTCCTCGAGGCCATTTCGGTCACCAGACCCGCCGCTGGAACCCCAAGATGGCCGAGTACATCTACATGGAGCGCAACGGCATCTATATCATCGACCTTCAGAAGACGGTCCGCAAGCTGGAGGAGGCGTACGCTTTCGTTCGCTCTCTGGCGGAAAACGGCCAGTCCGTTCTGTTTGTCGGCACCAAAAAGCAGGCGCAGGACGCCGTGCGCGAGGAAGCCTCCCGCGTCGGTCAGTATTATGTGAACGCCCGCTGGCTCGGCGGCATGCTGACGAACTTCAAAACCATGCGCACCCGTGTTGACCGTCTTAACCAGCTCAAGCGTATGCAGGAGGACGGCACCTTTGATATGCTCCCCAAGAAGGAAGTTATCAAGCTCATGAAGGAGCAGGAGAAGCTCGAGCGTTATCTCGGCGGCGTCAAGGACATGAAGAAGCTTCCCGGCGCGCTGTTCGTCATCGACCCCCGCAAGGAGCATAACGCTATCGCGGAGGCCCGCAAGCTGCATATCCCCATCGTCGCCATCGTTGATACGAACTGCGATCCCGACGAGGTCGATTACGTCATTCCCGGCAACGACGACGCGATCCGCGCCATCCGCCTGATCTCCGCCGCCATGGCGAACGCCGTGCAGGAAGGCCGTCAGGGCGCCGATGCCGAGGTCGAGGCTCCCGCTGAGGAAGCCGAAGCGAAAGAGGAGGAATAATCATGGCTATTACCGCTGCTGCTGTCAATGAACTTCGCCAGGCCACCGGCTCCGGCCTCATGGACTGCAAGAAGGCTCTCGTCGCCTGCGACGGCGATATGGACAAGGCGATCGACTATCTGCGCGAAAAGGGTCTTGCCAGCGCCGGCAAGAAGGCCAGCCGCGTCGCGGCCGAGGGCATGGCTTACGCCACCGTCGTGGACGGCGTGGGCGTCGTGGTCGAGGTGAACTGCGAGAGCGATTTCGTCGCCGGCAACGATCTGTTCAAGACCTTTGTTCAGAATCTGGCTGTCGTCATCGCGAAGGAAGCGCCCGTCGATCCCGACGCGCTGCTTGCCTGCAAGTGGGTGGACGGCGCCACTACCGTCGCCGACGCGAAGAACGAGCTGTTTCTGGCTGTGCGCGAGAACATGCAGATCCGCCGCTTCGAGCGCATCGAGGGCGGCGTGACCGTGCCTTACGTCCACATGGGCGGCAAGGTCGGCGTGCTGGTGAATCTCGATACCGAGTCCACCGCCGATGCCGTGATCGAGCTCGGCAAGGATGTGGCCATGCAGATCTGCGCCATGCGTCCCCAGTACCTCGATAAGCAGTATGTGGACGCCGCGTTCATCGAGCATGAGAAGGAAGTCCGTCTCGCGCAGGCGAAGCAGGATCCCAAGAACGCGAAGAAGCCCGACGCGATCATCGAGAAGATCGTCATGGGCGGCATCGAGAAGTATTATAAGGAGATCTGCCTCATGCAGCAGGCGTATGTCAAGGGCGAGGGCGAGGATGTCGCCGCGCACGTGGCCGCCGTTGCGAAGGAGGTCGGCGCTCCCATCGGTGTGAAGTGCTATGTCCGCTTCGAGAAGGGCGAGGGCATCGAGAAGCGTCAGGACGATCTGGCCGCCGAAGTAGCCAAGATGATCGGCTGATCCACGAACAATCCAAACGGCAGAAGCGGATCGCTTCTGCCGTTTTTGCAAGGTGTGCAGGATGGAAATGATCTATGAGAAAAAATGCGAGGTGCTGCTGCGGGACTGCGACCGTTACCGCCGCCTGAAGCCCTCGGCGCTGCTCGCCATGTTTCAGGACTGCTCCGAGGCGCTCACGGAGGGCTGGGGCGTCGGGCTGGAGGCCATGCTGCAAAAGGATATCATTTGGGTCTCGGCAAAGGTGGAATGCGAGGTGTCGCGTCTGCCGGAGCATGGGGAGAGCATCCTGATCCGGGGCTGGGCGGGACGCAGCCGGTCGGGCATCTGTCCGTTTCGCTATGTCATCGAGGACGCGGCGGGGCTCGAGTGCGTCACCGGCTGTTCCATGTGGGTGCTGTCCGATCTCAAAACGCACTCCATGATGAGCCCGAATATTCCCCGCATCAGCCTGCCTACGCCGGAGCCGGAAGGAACGCCTCTGCCGCGCATGAAGCCCATCAAGCCCGCGTCGGAGCCGGACATCACGCGCCGCCGCGTGCAGTTTTCCGAAACGGATATAAACGGCCATCTCACGAATACCCGTTATGTGGACTGGATGACCGACCTCATCCCCGCGGCCTTCCATGAAACGCATCCCATGACGGGGCTTCGCATCAACTACCGCGCCGAGACCTTCCCGGATGAGGAGATCGAGCTGCAATGGGAGCTGACGGAGGAGCGCCTGTGGTGCGCGAGTAAGGGCCGGTTCGACGCGGCGATCCTGTTTTGACGGAGGTTTACATAATGCAAATTCAAATGAATGTTCCGCAGATCCTGCAGAACCCGGAGCTGCCGAACGGCTGCGAGATCACGAGCCTGTGCGAGGTGCTGAATTATCTGGGCTACCACGCCGAAAAGTGCGATCTGGCGGATCATTATCTGCCGCGCAGCGAGACGTGGTGGGGCGCCGACCCGGATTGGGTGTATATGGGCGATCCCCATCGGAACGACGGAAGCCCGCAGGAGGGATACTATTGCTTTGCCGGGCCCATCGTGGAGGCGGCGGAGCGATGGCTCGCTGCGCATGGCGCGTCGGGTGCGTATACGCCGACGGATATCACCGGCGCGGAGGAGGCGGAGCTGATCGCCCGGCTTGCGGCGGGGCAGCCGTTCATTTTCTGGGCATCGCTGCATTTTGAAGATATCGGCTATGATCCCTGCGGCAGCTTTCCGCTGCCCGGCGGCGGGGAGCATCGCGTGTTCAAGGGGCTGCATTGCATGGTATGCTGCGGCGTGGATGACGAATGCTTCACCATCGCCGACCCGCTGGATTTCAACCGGCGCGTGCCGCGGGAGACATTCATGAAGATCTACCGCCAGCTCGGCAGCCGTGCGGTGGTACTGATCCCGCAAGCATAATAAAACGAGCGCCCGTTCGCGGATTCGTGAACGGGCGCTGTCATTTTAATAGACTACCTCCAAGAGCGTCAGACCCTTGGCGGGGGCGGTATAGCCCGCGGGAAGCCGACCCTCGAAGATGGCGGGGATATCCTCCGGCGGGCGGTCGCCGCGGCCGATCTCGATCAGCGTGCCGACGAGGATGCGGACCATATTATACAGAAAGCCGCTGCCACGGAAGGTGACGGCGATTTTTTTGTCCTCCGGCGTGATTTCAACGGCATAGACCGTGCGGACGGTGGATTTCTTGGTGCGCTTGCTGCTGCAAAAGGGACGGAAATCGTGGGTTCCTACAAGCAGCGCCGCGGCGGCGCGCATTTTTTCGATATCGAGGGCGGCTTCGAGCTGGTATTCATAGCGGTGACGGAACACGTCCGGCACGGCGGAGGTGTTGATGCTATAGCGATAGGTTTTCTCCTTGGCATTCAGGCGGGCGTGAAAACGCTCCGACGCTTCCTCCGCCGCTGTGACGGCGATATCCTCCGGCAAATAACGGTTCAGATAGGCCGTGATCTCCGCAGGGGTGGTTTCAAACCCGGTCTTGAAGCTGGCGATCTGGCCGAGGGCGTGGACGCCCGCGTCCGTGCGGCCGGAGCCGTGGATCTCGATGGCCTCGCCGGTCATGCGGGAGAGGATGCCCTCCAGCTTCCCTTGGATCGTGCGGGCGTACTGTGCCGAGCCGCGCTCGCCCAGCTTCTGCCAGCCGAGGTAGCGGGTGCCGTCGTAGGCGACGATGAGCTTATAGTTTTTCATTCTTCGGCGGTTTCCTCCGCTTCCAGCGGAACAAAGCGGGAGTGGATCACATCGAAAAGCCCCATGTCCGTGAGCTTCAGCTCCGGGATGACGGGAAGCGCCATGAAGCACAGCGTCGTGATGGGATCGACGGCGCGGCTGACGTGCAGCTCCTCGAAGGCGGCGCGATGGATGGCGTCCAGCCTATCCCGAACCCACTCAACGGGCTGATCGCTCATGAGTCCTGCCACGGGCAGAGGAAGCTCTTCCAAAACGGCGCCGTCCCGCACGACGGTGATGCCGCCGCCCATGTCGATAAGACGGTCTACGGCAAACGCCATCTCGTCGTTGCTCGCGCCGGCGGCGATGATGTTATGGGAGTCGTGAGCCACAGTGAGGGCGATGGCGCCCCGGTCGAGACCGTAGCCCCGCACCAGCGCCATGGCAAGGTTTCCTGTGGCATGATGCCGTTCGATGACGGCCATTTTGACGATATCGGCCGCCGGGTCGAAGAGGAAATCGCCGTCCGGCGCCCGCCGGATGTAAGCGTCGCTGCGATGGGACAGCACCGTACCCGGATGGAGATCCATGACGGTGACGTGATCGGAGGTGAGGCGCAGGCGCAGACGCTCGGCGGAGAAGTCCTTCACATGCACGCTGCTCATAACGGAGGATATATCATGCCGGGCGGTTTCGGGCAGATATGCGCCGTCCTGTGCGACGGGCTTCCCCCCGATCCAAACCCTGCGGACGCGGAACTCCTGCAAATCGTCCACGAGGACGATATCACCCCGCCGTCCGGGGGCGATGGCGCCCCGGTCGTCGAGATGATAGCATTCGGCGGCGTTCAGCGTCGCCATTTGCACGGCGGTGATGGGGTCGATGCCGCGTTCCACGCAAACCCGCAGGCTGGCGTCTGTGCTGCCCCGGGCCATGATGGTGGCCGGGTGGCAGTCGTCTGAGCAGAGCAGGAAGCGGCGGGCGTTCTCCGGGGTGACGCAGGCTGCCAGCTCCTCCAGCTCCGTGCAGGCGGAGCCGTAGCGCAGCATGACATAGAGGCCGAGCCGCAGGCGCTGTTGTACCTCCTCGACACTTCCGGCCTCATGATCGGTGCGGATGCCTGTACTGGCATAGGCGGTCAGGTTCCGATCCAGTAGGCTCGGGGCGTGACCGTCCACGGGCTTGCCGGCGGCCTTGGCGGCGGCAAGCTTATCCAGCACGGCGGGCACGGCGCGGATAACGCCCGGCGCGTTCATGAACTCCCCCAGACCGAGGATGCGGTCATCCCGCAGCGGCTCGGCCATATCTGCCGCCGTTACCGCCGCGCCCGCGTGTTCCCATTCGGTGCAGGGAACGCAGGAGGGGAGCATGAATTTGATATCAAGAGCGGCCTTTTCCGCAGCATTCAACATATAGGAGAGGCCGGTCAGCCCGCAAACGTTCACGATCTCATGAGGATCGGCGATGACCGTGGTGGTACCGTGCGGCACGAGCAGGCGGGAAAACTCCTCCGGGGTGACATGGGAGGACTCGATGTGGATATGGCTGTCGATAAGGCCGGGCAGAGCATAGGCGCCGTGGGCATCGATCTCCTCCCGCCCGGTATATTGGCCGATCCCGGCGATCACGCCGTCGCTCAGGGCGATATCCCCCTCTATGATCTCCCGGGTAAACACGTTCACGATCCGGCAGTTTTTGATAACGGTATCCGCCGGCTCCATGCCGGACGCGATATGGATGCGTTTCGTCAGCAGCTCCGTGTAGGTCATGTCCGCGCCCTCCCAATAATATATTACCGACCATTATTTCACAAATCGAGGGTTTTGTAAAGTCCTTGTTTTGTGAAAACTGCTACAGGATTTGCGGCGTGATAGTTGCGTTTTGTTGGAATTTGCGATAAAATAAACAATGGACTGTATTGTTCGGGAAAGGTGGGATGCGCTTGCGAGAGAAGATCGCCCTGAATCGGGGCTGGGAGTTTACAGAGGCCTTCAGCGAAGCATTTCTGCGGGGGGAGGCGGCCGAGGGGATCGCCGTCGTCGATCTGCCCCATACCTGCCGCGAGACGCCTTATAACTACTTTGACGAGAGCGAGTATCAGATGCTCTGCGGCTACCGGCGTCGGCTGACCGTTCCGGCGACATGGGCGGGCAGGCGGGTGTTCCTGTGCGTCGGCGCGGCGGGACACAGCGCGGAGGTATTCGTAAACGGCAAAAAGCTTGCGGAGCATCATTGCGGCTATACCGCCTTCCGCGCGGAGCTGACGGGGGCGCTCACCCCCGGGGCGGAGGCGCTGATCACCGTGAAGGTGGACAGCCGCGAGTCGCAGGACATCCCGCCCTTTGGGTATGTCATCGATTATATGACCTATGGCGGGCTGTACCGGGAGGTATGGCTGGAGGTGTGCGAGCCGTGCCATATCGCCGACGTGTTTGCCATGCCGGATTTCGACCCGGAAACGCGGCGGGGGACGCTCCGCAGCGCGGTGACGCTCGACGGGCTTCCGGCGGGAGGCTCGTATACGCTGCGGCAGACGGTATGTCCCGCGGGGAAAGAAGCGGCCGTGACGGCGTGTGCCGAGGCGGCTGCGGCGCCGACGGCGGAGCTTTCCGCAGACTGCGGACAGGTGCGGCCGTGGGATATAGACGATCCCGCGCTGTATCTTGTGACCTCAGAGCTTGTCTCGGGTGACGCGGTCATCGACCGCGTGGAGACCCGCATCGGCTTCCGCCGGGCGGAGTTTAGCGCAGACGGCTTTTACTTAAACGGCCGGAAGGTGAAGCTTGTCGGCCTCAACCGCCACCAGAGCTATCCCTATGTGGGTTATGCCATGCCCTGCTCCATGCAGCAGCTCGACGCGGATATCCTCAAAAACGAGCTGGGCTTAAATGCCGTGCGCACCTCCCATTATCCCCAGTCGCCGCATTTCATCGACCGATGCGATGAGCTTGGTCTGCTGGTTTTCACGGAGATCCCCGGCTGGCAGCACATCGGCGGTGAAGGCTGGCAGCGGCAGGCGCTGCAGAACACCGAGGATATGGTGCTGCAATATCGGAACCATCCATCCATCATCCTCTGGGGCGTGCGCATCAACGAGTCGGTAGACAACGACGCGCTGTATTCCGAGACAAATGCCGCCGCCCACCGGCTCGATCCCACCCGCGCCACCGGCGGCGTGCGGTACCTCAAAAAGAGCAGTCTTTTGGAGGACGTATACACCTATAACGACTTCTCCCACGACGGGAAGACCCCGGGCTGCGAGCCGAAAAAGAACATCACGCCGGACATGAGTAAGGCATACCTCATCTCGGAGTATGACGGGCATATGTACCCCACGAAGAGCTTCGACGACGAGGAGCACCGCCTCGAGCATGCCCTGCGCCACGCGAACGTCCTCGACGCCGCGGAGGGCGAGGCGGATATCGCCGGCACCTTCGGCTGGTGTATGTTCGACTACAACACGCATAAGGATTTCGGAAGCGGCGACCGCATATGCTACCACGGGGTGCTGGATATGTTCCGCAATCCCAAGCCTGCGGCGGGCGTTTATGCCGCCCGGCGGGAGGGGGCGCCGTTTCTGTCCGTCAGCTCCTCCATGGATATCGGCGAGCATCCGGCGGGCAACCGGGGACGCATCTTCATATTCACGAACGCGGATTCGGTGCGGATGTATAAAAACGATGAATTCATCCGGGAATACACCCATGCGGACTCGCCGTATAAGCGCCTGTTCCGTCCGCCCATCGAGATCGACGATTTTTTGGGCGATCAGATAGAGAAAAACGAGCCCTTTGCGCCCGCGCAGGCGCGGCTCGTGAAGGAGATCCTGAACCACTCGGCGCGGTTCGGCTCGTCCCGTATGCCGCCTAAGCTGCTGCTGAAGGCCGGATGGCTGATGCTGCGCTGGCGCATGAGCTTTGCCGACGCCTACGCGCTGTATGGCAAATACATCGGCAACTGGGGCGGCGCGGCGGTCGTCTACCGCTTTGACGCTGTGAAGGACGGCAAGGTCGCAGCGAGCGTTGTGAAGACGCCGGCGTCGTCGGTGGCGCTGGAGGCGCGGGTCGACCATACTGCCCTGCGGGAAGAGGATACCTACGATGCTGCGCTTGTCCGTCTGCGGATGTGCGACCAGAACGGGAATACGCTTCCGTTTTACAACAACGCCATATCCCTTGAAACGGAAGGCCCCATCCGGGTGATCGGCCCGGCGCAGGCGATGCTGCGGGGCGGCATGGGCGGCGTGTATGTGAAAACCGTCGGCGAAAGCGGCCATGCGTCGCTGACGCTGCGTCCGGCGCAGGGCGCGCCGGTTCGGATCGAATTTGAAGTTTCAGCCGACAGCAAAGGAGAACCATAAATGCAGGACAGATCAAAAATCATTTTCGGAAACGAGATCTCCTCGGGGGACTATAAAAAGGCCGTCCGATCGAAAGCGAAGTACGCCAAGAAATACGGCGACGACGCCGGGGAGGATTATTCGGCGAAGCTTGTGAAAAACGTATGTCTCTATGAGCCGCTGGGCGTGGAGGATATCCGCGTGGCGGAGGGCGAGGGCGAGCGGGATTTCGATCTTGAAAAAGGGATCATCGTCGGGAACATCCGCATGGGCTTCGGGCATTACCGCATCTCCATCGCTATGGCGTCCGCTGCCCACGCGCTGGGGTATACGCCCTATTGGATGGATCTCAATTCCTATCCCGAAACGACATGCACGAAGGTCATCGGCGCGCAGAACGATTTGTATTCCCTCGGCTCCCGCATCTCGCAGAAGAGCCGCCTGTTCAACAAGCTCGTTTGGGAGCCGATGAACTACGAGGGCTTCCGCAAGCTGAGTTATAACGCCTCCGACCAGAAAAACGCCGAGCTCATGGCTCCGGTATTTCGAAATGTCCCGAAGGACATCCCCGTGATCGGCACCCATGTCTGGCCGGCGCAGGCGGCGCTCCACGCCGGGATGAAATATGTTGTGAACGCCATCCCGGACAACTGGCCGATGGCGCTGCATCTTGCGGAGGGCAGCGTCCACACGATCCAGACGCACCAGTCCTATATCGGCTATCGGGTGCTGAACGGTATGCGCGGCAAGGAGGTCTTGCAGCCCATGCCGGCGGACAGCCTCGTTTACACCGGGCACTACATAGACCATGAGCTTACCGCGAATATCGAGGCCGACTGCGCCGCCCGCCTTGCCCGGAAGGAGAAGGGCGAGCCGATGCGCTTTCTGCTGACCATTGGCGGCGCAGGGGCGCAGCGGGAGCTGTTCGCGGCGGTGATCCGGCATCTGCTGCCCGCGATCCGCGAAAAGCGCGCGGCACTGTATGTGAACGTGGGCGATTACCGCAATGTATGGGATGAGCTGTGCCGGGAGATCGAGGGGCTTTCCGCGCTTTCGCAGGAGCATTTCGATAACTGGGCGGATACGAACGCCTTCGCGGAAGAGGCGCTCATCGGCGCTGTGGAGGGGGTCCACGCCTTCTGGCATCCGAACATCTTCGAGGCGGTGTACTGCACGAATCTGCTGATGCGTTCGTGCGATGTGCTGGTGACAAAGCCCTCGGAGCTGGCGTTCTACCCAGTGCCGAAGCTGTTTTTGAAGCGCATCGGCGGCCACGAGCGCTGGGGCGCGATCCATTCCGCCGAGATCGGCGACGGCACTATCGAATGCGAGGATATCCCCCATACGCTGCAGATGCTCGATATGTTCCTTGACGATACGGCGCTGTTTTCCCAGATGTGCGAGTGCATTTTGTCCAATAAGACCATCGGCGTATACGACGGCGCGTATAAGGCCGTGCAGATCGCCATGGGACTGAAAAAACGATAATAGGAAGAGAGGAAACAAGATGAACGAACAACAGAAGCTATCCGGCAAATCGAAGCTCTCCTACGCGCTGGGCGCGGTGGGAAAGGACATGGTGTATATGCTCTCGGCCAGCTATGTCCTCTATTACTTCCAAGACCTGCTGGGCGTGAGCGCCGTCGCCATGGGCATCATCCTGCTGGCAGCGCGCGTATTCGACGCTTTCAACGATCCCATCATGGGCATCATCGTGGCGAAGACCAAGACCCGCTGGGGCAAATTCCGCCCGTGGCTCCTTATCGGCACGCTCACAAACGCCGTGGTGCTGTTTCTCATGTTTGCCGCGCCGCCGAAGATGGACGCCGCCGGCCTCACGGCTTACGCCGCCGTGACATATATCCTCTGGGGCGTGACGTATACCATGATGGACATCCCCTATTGGTCGATGATCCCGGCCTTCACGGAGGGCGGCAAGGAGCGTGAGAACCTCACCACGCTGGCGCGTACCTCCGCGGGCGTCGGCAGCGCCATCATCACCATCGTGACGATGATCCTCGTCCCTGTCCTCGGCGGCATGTTCGCGGGCGCCGACGCGGGCGCGAAGATGATCGAGATCGTGGGCTTCAAGTATTTCTCGCTGATCGTGGCGGCGCTGTTTGTGCTGTTCACCATCCTCACCTGCGTCAACATCAAAGAGAAGTCCACCGCCGAGATGGAGACCGTCTCCGTCGGACAGATGTTCAAGGCGCTGGTGCAGAACGATCAGGCCATGACCGTCACCATCGCCATCGTCCTCATCAACTGCTCGATCTATATCACCTCAAACCTCGTCATCTATTTCTTCAAGTATGACTTCGGCACCACGGGCTGGAACAACGCCTATGTCCTGTTCAACATGTTCGGCGGCGCGATGCAGGTGCTGTCGATGATGCTGTTCTATCCGCTGCTGCGGAAAAAGTTCTCCAGCCTGCAGATCTTCTATATCTGCCTTGCTATGGCCGTAGCGGGCTATGCGGTGCTGCTGATCCTTGCCTTCACCTTTATGGGAAGCGTGTTCGTGCTGTTCGTCCCGGCGTTTTTCATCTTCTCGGCAAACGGCATGCTGACGGTCATCACCACGGTGTTCCTTGCCAATACCGTAGATTACGGCGAGCTCAAAAACGACCGCCGCGACGAGTCCGTCATCTTCTCTATGCAGACCTTTGTCGTGAAGCTGGCCTCCGGTATTGCCGCCCTCGTGGCCTCTATCTGCCTGAGTGTGAACCATCTCCAGTCCGGCACGGAGGTTTCCGAGGCGGATAAGCTGGTGGACTGGTCGATCGGCGTGGCGCAGAGCGCCAAGACCGGCCTGCGCATGACGATGGCCGTCATCCCCATCATAGGACTTATCATCGCTTTCTTCTGGTTCCGCAAGCGGTATATCCTGAACGACGCGAAGGTGGAGGAGATCGCCGCGCAGATCAAAGCCCGCCGCGAGGCATGATCCCGCATTCCGGCAGTAAAGGAGTAATCACTTTATGACACTTGAAGAGGCAAGAGAACAACTGAAGACCCTGCAGGCGAAGATGAGCGCCTATGACCATGCTACCGCCCTCATCTATTACGACGGCTGCACCGCCGCGCCCAAGGGAACGGCGGAAAACCGCGCCCAGACCCTCGGCGTTCTGGGCGAGGAAGGCTACCGCCTTGCTACCGGCAAGGAGACCGTCGCCTTGCTCGAGTTCCTCGATGCGGAGAAGGACAAGCTGACTCCCCCCGAACAGCGGCAGGTTTTTCTTCTGCTCAAGGATATCCGGGAGATGCAGAAGATCCCGATGGAGGAATACGTCGCGCTCCAGCGCCTCATGGTAAAGGCGGACGACGTTTGGCATACCGCCAAGGAAACCAGTGATTTCGCCCTGTTCGAGCCCGTTCTTGCGCAGGTGTTCGATATGCACAAGAAGATCGCCGGATGGGTCGCGCCGGAAAAGGCTCCCTACGATTATTGGCTCGATAAGTATGAAGAGGGTCTGACCATGGAGAAGTGCGACGCGTTTTTCGCCACGCTCCGGGAGCATATCGTGCCGCTGCTGCGGAAGGTGCAGGCAAAGCCCCAGCTCGACAACAGCATCCTGCGGGGCAGCTTTTCCGACGTTAAGCAGGAGCTTTTGGCGCATAGGCTGATGGAGCTCATCGGCCTCGATCAGGAGCATGTGGCGCTTTCTACCACGGAGCATCCCTTCACCATCAGCTTCGGCTCCCATTTTGACGAGCGCATCACGACCCATTACTATAAGGAGGATTTCTCCTATTCCATGTTCAGCGTCATCCACGAGGGCGGCCACGCGCTGTACGATACCGGCAGCGCGGACGAGCTGGCGTGGACGGTGCTGGACGGCGGCGTTTCCATGGGCATCCATGAGAGCCAGAGCCGGTTTTATGAAAATATCCTTGCCCGCAGCCGTCCCTTCTGTGAATATCTGTTCCCGGTGCTGGAGGAGATCTTCCCGGAGGATATGGCCGGTCATACGGCGGAGGAGCTTTATAAAGCCGTGAACCGCTCGGAGCCGTCCCTCATCCGCACAGAGGCGGACGAGCTGACCTACTGCCTCCACGTTATGATCCGCTATGAGCTGGAGCGCCGCCTGTTTGCGGACGAGCTGGCCGTGCACGATCTGCCCGGGGAATGGAACCGGCTGTATAAGGAATACCTCGGCATCGACGTGCCGGACGATAAGCGCGGCGTTCTGCAGGACAGCCATTGGTCCGGCGGCAACATCGGCTACTTCCCGTCTTATGCCCTCGGCAGCGCCTATGGTGCGCAGTTTCTGCGCAAGATGCGCGAGAGCGTGGATGTGGACGGGTGTCTGCGCCGGGGTGATTTCGGGCCGATCAACGACTGGAACCGGGAGCATATCTGGAAGTATGGCAGCACCTACCGTCCGGGCGAGCTGTTCGAGCGGGCGACGGGTGAGACCTTCGATCCGACCGTTTTCACAAGCTATCTGGAGGAGAAATATACCGCGCTCTACGGATTGGAGGAATGATCCCCGGGAAAACCGATCGTTTTCGGTGGTTGACAATTCGACGTTTCAAATCTATAATAAAATAACAGATTTTTTTAGGAGGAAAAACACACATGAAAAAGATCCTTGCACTTCTGCTTGCTGCGATGATGGTCTTCGCGCTGTGCGCCTGCGGCGGCTCTACCGAGGAAGCCGCGCCTGCCGCTCCCGCTGCTGAGGCTGCTCCTGCCGCTCCCGCTGCTGAGGCTGCTCCCGCTGCTCCCGCTGCCCCCGCTGCTCCCGCTGCCGCGCCCGACGCTGCCGTTCCCGGCGCTGAGGCTCCCGCTGCCGGCGAGGTCACTTGGGCTGACTATCAGGAGTATCTGATCGAGAAGGCCGGCGGAAATTCCCCCGACCCCGAGGAATTCAAGGCGCAGGTTTATGCTCTGACCGGCTGGGATGACATCGACGACACCGCCGCTCCTTGGAACCTGATGTTCACCACCATCGGCCTGTCCACTTGGGAAGAGTTCCAGCAGGGCATCGTGAAGGAGCCTCTGGTCACCGGCGGCCCCGACGCTTCCGCCTCCGGCGAGGGCTCCGGCGAGCCCACCGAGGAGCCTGCTGAGTAATCGCATCGATCCAAAAAACAGCCCTTTTTGAAAAGGGCTGTTTTTTGTCAGCCATTGACAGCCGGGAAAAAAAGCGCTACAATGGCACGGTAAATATTAAAAGGAGGAAACATCCAAATGAAAAAGACTCTTGCACTTCTTCTTGCCATGATGATGATCCTCGCGCTGTGCGCCTGCGGCAGCTCCGCCGAGGAAGCCGCTCCCGCCGCTCCCGCTGCGGAGGCCGCTCCCGCCGCTGAAGCTGCACCCGCTGCTCCCGCCGCCCCTGCGGAAGGCGAGCCTTCGGAGGAGCCCACCGGCGAGCCCGTTGCCGAGCTGTATCCCGCTGACGGCTTCGATCGCACGCTCGACGGCTACAAGGCCTATGCCATCGAGGCGCTCCGTCAGGACGAGCACGCCCCCGCCGAGATCGTCGAGACCACCGTGGACAGCATCAACGCCGCTGCTGACGGCAACGACGATGCGTTCGCCATGCTCACCCGTCAGGGTCTGATCCTGACCTACGACGAGTTCATGGCCGGCTGATTATCAGCACCTGATATGCGGCGCCGGGTCGAAAGACCCGGCGCTGTTTTTGTGTCCTGCGGAAGTCTTAAGAAAAAGATAAATAACCGGCTCTTGCTTTTTATCCGCAGGGTGTTATGATATGGATGAAATTTCACGGGAACAGAAACATTTTGCTTCTGCCTGCGTCTTATAATAATAAGAAGAACGGTATTTAGGAGGCTTCTATGAAACGGTTGATCGGAATTTTGACTCTCGGCGCGCTGCTGGCGGCCATGCTTCTCGGCTGCGGT
Source organism: uncultured Oscillospiraceae bacterium (assembly GCA_905234855.1). Classification (GTDB taxonomy): domain Bacteria; phylum Bacillota; class Clostridia; order Oscillospirales; family Oscillospiraceae; genus CAJOIG01. Next base: position 65,653 of record CAJOIU010000003.1, on the reverse strand, counting down.
GCGCAGGGCGGCGGCGAGGCTGCTTCGGTGGAATCCGTGGGGATGATCACGGGTATGGGCTCGGTTGGCGTTGTGTCGAGCTTTGCCGGAAAGGTCGTCTCGGGCGAAACGGCGGAGATCAAGAAAGACGCGGATAAGACCGTTTTGGAGGTCTATGTCGCGGAGGGCGATATGGTCAAGGAGGGCGACGTGCTGTTTTCCTATGACATGGAGGCGATGCAGCTAGCGCTCGATAAGCTCTATCTGGAAAAGGAGAGCTATGAGAATACCATCTCCGCCGCGGAGAGCGAGATCGAACAGCTCCAGAAGGAGAAGGCAAGCGCCTCCTCCAGCCAGCAGCTCAGCTACACCCTGCAGATCGATTCGAGGAATGCCGATATCCGGGAGGCGGAATATAATATCGCGCTGAAAGATCGGGAGATCGCCTCCATGGAAGCGGCCATGGAAAACACGGAGATCACCACGCCTCTGTCCGGCCGTGTCATGAGCGTCGGCAGCGCGGACGAGCCGGGAGGCGGAGACTATGAGATGGACATGGGCGGCGATTCGTCCGATGCCTTCATCACGGTGATGGATGTAAGCGCCTATCGCGTGGAGGGCAACATCAACGAGCTGAACCGCGGATCCCTCATGGAGGGGATGCGCGTGGTCGTCCGCTCCCGCATCGACGACAATGAGATCTGGTCGGGCGTCATCGACAGCATCGACTGGGAAAAGCCCGTTACGGGCAATCAGCAGATGTATTACGGCGGCAATAATGACGAGATGACCTCCTCCTCGAAATATCCGTTTTATGTGATGCTCGACAGCACAGACGGCCTCATGCTGGGACAGCATGTGTATATCGAGCCGGATTATGGGCAGGGCGAGGAGACGCTCGCGCTGATGCTGCCAGCGTATTATATCTCCGACGCGGAAAGCAGCCCGTGGGTCTGGGCAGCGTCCGCCAAGGATAAGCTCGAAAAACGCGCTGTTACCCTTGGCGCCTATGACGCGGATATGGACGAGTATGAGATCGTCTCCGGCCTTGACGTATCGGATTATATCGCCTTCCCGGACGAATCCCTGTCGGCGGGCATGGATGTGGTGTATTACGACGAATCCAGCTTCGGCGGCGAGGATATGGTCTTTGATGAAGGCTTCGACATGGGCGAGGATGTCTATTCCGATGAGGATGCCTATGCGGGTGAGGAATTCGTTTTCGACGAGAGCTTCGATATGGGCGACGCCGAGCCTGCGGCGGAGATCGCTCCCGCTCCGGCTGAGGCCGCTCCCGCTCCGGCGGTCGCGCCGATGGGCTGATCGCGGAAGGTATAGGTGCTGCTATGCTTTTGGAAATGAAGGATATCTGCAAGGACTATCCTCAGGGCAAGGAGGTCGTGCATGTTTTGAAGCATGTCGAGCTTGCCATTGAGGAAGGAGATTATCTTGCGATCATGGGACCCTCCGGCTCCGGGAAAACGACGCTCATGAACATCATCGGCTGTCTCGACGTTCCCACCAGCGGGTCGTATACGCTCAATGGGGAGGATATATCCGAGGCGGGAGAGAACCGGCTGGCGGATATACGCAACGCCACGCTGGGCTTCGTATTTCAGAGCTTCAACCTGCTGCCGAAGCTGACGGCGCGGGATAACGTGGCGCTGCCGCTGCTGTATGCGGGCGTGAATAAAAGAGAACGCAGCCGCCGGGCGGAGGAAGCGCTCAAAACCGTGGGGCTGGAGGATCGCATCGACTTTTATCCGACGCAGCTCTCCGGCGGCCAGCAGCAGCGCGTGGCCATTGCCCGGGCGATGATCAACCGCCCGAAGCTGCTTTTGGCGGACGAGCCCACCGGCGCGCTGGATACGGCCTCCGGCGAGCAGGTCATGGATATTTTCGACGAGCTGAACGCCGCCGGGACCACCATCGTTCTCATCACCCATGAACCGGCGGTGGGCGCCCGAGCCAAGCGCCTTCGGCGCATCCTCGACGGTGTGCTCGGTTCGGAGGAGGGAGGCGCGCGCGTATGAGAGGAAAGAAAAAAAACCGGATTTGGAAAACTCTCCTCATCGTCGTGATCGTCATCGCGGCGGTGGGCGCTGCCGGCTTCGGCGCCGTGAAGCTGCTGCAAAGCCGCGGCGGCGAGGTGAACGTATATGCCGCCTCCGGTTTTATCACCAACGCCGATTGGGTATCCAACGCAGAGACCGAGGGGCTTGTTACCACAGACAAGATACAATCGGTGTACGTTTCCTCCACCCAGCAGATCACGGCGGTCTATGTGGAGGAGGGGCAGGAGGTCAAGGCCGGTGATCCGATCCTTGCTTTTGATACGACCCTCAGCGAGCTGGAACTGCATCGACAGGCTATCAAGGTCGATCAGCTCAAGCTGGATATCGACGACGCAGAGGCCGAGCTGAAAAAGATCGGCACCTATCGCATCGGCTCGCCATCCTCCGGCTATACGCCGTCGTATACCGAAGGAAACAGCAGCCTTGTCAGCGTGCCGTATATGCCGTATAACCGCACGGCGCAGGCGCTGGGTACGGCGAGCGATCCTATCGTCTATCTCTGGAACGACGATTGCCGGTTCAGTGAGGAGCTGATCCGGGAACTGGCGGCGCTGGCCTCGGTCAATCGGGAGGAATACCGCAAAGCCCACAGCGGCGAGGAGCCCATCGAGACGGAAGCGCCCATCGAGACGGAAACGCCCGTTGAGACGGAAGCGCCCATCGAGACGGAAGCGCCCGTTGAGACGGAAGCGCCCGTTGAGACGGAAGCGCCTATCGAGACGGAAGCGCCCGTTGAGACGGAAGAACCCATCGAGACGGAAATGCCCATCGAGACCGAAGCGCCTGTTGAGACGGAAGAACCCAATGAGCCGGGAGAACCTGATGAAACCGAGGAATCCGACGAAACCGAGGAATCCGGCGAGACGGAGGATCCGGTGGAGCTGGCGGCGGCGTTTCAAAAAGCGGGATTTATGCGCCTTCTCAGCGCGGCACGCCCGCAGAGGATCGCGGTGAGAACGCCGGATCAGCCGGAGGGAGAGTTCCCGCCGGAGGAGGACGATATCCTCGCTGAGCTGGACGACCCGACGGTATATGTGGTTTTCGAGGTGCGCGAGGCGGACGCGCCGGAGGGCGAGATCCTCCGCGCATCGGAACTGGCGATCGTCTATGACGGGGAGAGCGGCGCTTGGTCGCTGCGCATGATCGAGCCGAGCTATGACCCGGGGGACGATGCCTCCTATGACGGCGGCTGGGACGATTATTATTATGATACGACAGAGTATTATACGGCGGCCGAGATCGCGAAGATGAAGGCGGAAACCAACCAGAAGATCAAGGATCTCAAGCTGGATCTCAAGCAGGCGGAGCTTGAATATGAGCGGCTGGAGTATGAGCTTTCAAACGGCGAGGTCGTAGCCAAGATCGACGGGATCGTAAAGACCGTCCGCGACCCGGACGAGGCGCGGGAGGAGAACAAGCCCGTGGTGATGGTTTCGGGCGGCGGCGGGTACTACGTCACGGCGCTGCTGGGGGAGATGGAGCTTGGCTCCATGCAGGTCGGCGATACCGTGACGGTGCGGAGCTGGGAGAATTACGCCGAATACGAGGGACGGATCACCGAGATCTCCGAATACCCGGATTCGGGCGGACAGTATTGGTATTACAGCGAGGGCAACCAGAACGTATCCACCTATCCCTTCAAGGTATTTGTGGATGAGGACGCCGAGCTGCGGGAGAACGAATATGTTTCGATCACTTATTCCACCTCCGGCACGCAGGACGACAGCCTGTATCTGGATAACATGTTCCTGCGGCAGGAAAACGGCAGAAGCTATATCTATGCCGAGGGCGCGGACGGAACGCTGGAAAAGCGTTTTGTAAAGACCGGGCGGAACCTGTGGGGCAGCTATACGGAGATCCTTGACGGGCTTTCCGAGGAGGATTATATCGCCTTCCCCTATGGGCGGGCGACTGTGGAAGGCGCGAAAACGCGCCAAGCCGAGCCGGATGAGCTGTATTCCTCTGCGTACTATGGCATCGGCTGACAGGAGGTGGAGCGATCATGTTTGAGAATATCGCCTTGGCCTTCCAAGGCATCTGGAGCCATAAGCTGCGGTCATTTCTGACCATGCTGGGCATCATCATCGGCATTGCCTCCATCATCACCATCGTGTCTACCATGAAGGGAACGAATGAGCAGATCAAGGAAAACCTCATCGGCGCGGGAACGAATGCCGTAAAGGTACAGCTTTATCTGGAGGATTGGGGTTATTCTTGGTGGTATAACGGTGTTCCCGCAGGCGTCGCTCCCATCACGGAGGAGACCCGGCAGGAGCTTTTGGACATCGACAATGTGGAGGACGTGTCGCTGTTCTGCTATCGGCAGTACGACAGCAGCGTTTATTACAAGAACAGCTCCTTCAACGGATATTTCTATGGTGTTGACGGGCATTATTTCGATACCTGCGGGTATAAGCTGAGCTACGGACGGACATTCGTCCCGGCGGATTATTCCGGCTTCCGCAAGGTGGCGATCCTCGATACGCAGGCGTGCTCGGCGCTGTTCGCGGGGATGAATCCCATCGGCAAAACGCTGGAGATGCAGAGCGAGGTATTCACCGTTGTGGGCGTGGTGGAAAAGACCCGCTCCACGGAGCTGGAGATCGAAACGGTCAGTGACTATTGGACGTATGCCGATACCAGCGGCGGCGCGGTATTCATCCCACTGGCGGATTGGCCCCTTGTCTACAGCTTTGACGAGCCGCAGGGCGTGATGCTTCGGGCGGCCAGCACCGACGCGATGACGAAGATCGGCCAGCAGGCGGAAAGCCTTCTTACCGCCTCGCAAATCAGCCGCCCGGACGATACCGTCTCCTATAAGAGCGAGGATCTCATGGAGCAGGCCGAGCAGCTGCAGGCGCTGTCGAACAGCACGAACCGTCAGCTTCTTTGGATCGCCAGCATTTCGCTTCTCGTGGGCGGCATCGGCGTTATGAACATCATGCTTGTCACGGTGACGGAGCGCACAAGGGAGATCGGCCTCAAAAAGGCCATCGGCGCGCGAAAGCGCCGCATCCTCTGGCAGTTCCTGACGGAGGCGGCCGCCCTCACGAGCATCGGCGGTCTGCTGGGCGTTATCGCGGGCATCGCGTTCAGCCGGGTGGTATCCTCGGTCTCCGGCACGCCGACGGCTATCAGCATCCCTGCCAGCATCGTGGCGGTGGCCTTCTCGATGCTGATCGGCATCCTGTTTGGCATGATCCCTGCGGTGAAGGCGGCGAAGCTGAATCCCATCGAGGCGCTGCGCCGGGAATGAGAAAAATGGCAGAGCGCCGGACGTCTTGTCCGGCGCTTTGCTTGCATTTGCGCGCGGCAGCGGCTATAATAGGACAAACATCTCTTGGAGGCAGGGCATGAGCATCGTTTATGATATCGTCCTCGTGGCGATCGGGATTCTTTTGATCGTCCGGGGCTGGAGGTCGGGCGCGCTGGCTACGCTGCTGGTGCTGCTTGGCTGGGCGGTCGCGGCGTTCATCATCGTCGGATATGTCCCGCAATGGTCGGAGGCGATCTATCGGGGGTATGTGGAGGCATATGCGGTGGATACGGTTGCGGCGGCGATCCCGCCCGAGACCGTTTCTGCCATGAACAGCGGCGCGGACGCCATGCAGTCGATCCAAAGCATACTCGATCAACTCGGCGGCATCATGGGCGGGCAGGTCGTCGATCCCCAGTCGGTGGCCGCGATCGAATCGGCGCTCCGGCAGGACAGCGGCAGCCTTGCGCTGAGCATCACGGAGCAGGTGCTGGAGCCGATGCTCATGAGCCTTGTGCGCGGAGCGCTCTCCGTGGCGGTGCTGGCGGTGTCGCTGGCGGTATTTCGCTTCCTGTCCCGCCGCTCGGCCAGGAGACGGCGCGGGCGTGGGATCCTTGGCAAAACGAACCAGATCCTCGGCGGCGCGCTGGGCGTAGCGGAGGCGTATGTGGTCAGCATGATCTATGCGCAGCTTCTATCGATCCTCGCTTCGGCGCTCACTGTGGATTGGCTGACGCCGGAGATCGTCCATGGCACCGTCATCGTGCAGCAGTTTTTGTAAGTCTGTGAGATATAAGGAAACAGGTATGGCATGAATCAAGCCTCATGCCATACCTGCTTTTTATTTTTTTCAGGGGAGGATCAATAGCGGTTATGCACCTTTTCCGCAAAGCACATCACGTTATCCAGCATGAGCTCCGTGCCGTCGTCGAGGATGGCTTTGCCGCTGATTTTGCCAAATACCTGATGCTGATCGGACACCAAAACCTTGAAATCCAGCTTCGCCGCCCGATCCAGCACGGGCAGGAAATCCATCTCGAACCGCTCGTCCGAGGACGTGAAACGCCATGGCTTCATATAATCCTCCGGGTCGATGTGGAAGGTCACATCGTCGAGCTTATGCACGCGTCCGTCGTAAAACAGGACGTTTTCCGTTGCGGCGGCGGTGTTGCCGAAGCCATAGCCGATGTTGAAGCCGAAGGCTTTGCCGCCGAGATCGCAATTACATGAACCCCAATGCCATGTGTTGTCGTAGGTCCATACGCCCCGACCCCAGTCGAGGGTGCCGAAATCGTGCTCCGGGCGGAACTCATAGCGCACGCCCGCGTATTCCATCCAGCCGGAGGCGCGCATGCAGTTGATCTTCTGGTTGTAGTAAAAGGCGTGCTTTTTGTCCCATGGCGTGGCGATCACCATCGTGTCCCCCGGCGGGGGCGGCGGCGCGAGGCGGATATCGCAGGTGAAGGGCTTTTTTTCATAGAAATTCTCAAAACGGCAGGTGATATGCCGCTCTGCGCCCTCGTGGACAAAGCGCATCTGAAGGCGCGTGTCCTCATAAACGGTGTCGCCCGCGGCGGAGCTGGCGGGCAGCTTCAATTTGCCCATGGGGAAGGCGTTCAGCACCGTTTCCGTGTGCTCCCAAGGCCGGTCCCCGAAGACGAGCAGCGATACCGACTGCAGGCCGATATAGCCGTCGTCGGAGATCGTAAACGCCCCGGCAAAACCGTCTCCCATCACAAGATAATAATCCCATTCCTTGATGCGGAAGGCTGGCGCTTGGATCGTCCGGCGGTCGTAGTCAAAGATGAGCTGCCGCGCCCAGCCGGGTTCCCGCAGCTCGCCTCTGTCGTTCAAGAGCGGCTGGCGCGTCGTGACTTCATGATTGCGCATAGTCGGCCTCCTTTGTGCAATATCCGTTATCATAATACGAGCAAAATTCGCAAACCTCCGGCTCCTCGATGAGGGAGTCCGGCACGCGGTCAAAATCGCGGCAGACATATTCGGTCGAAACAGGTGTTTTCATGGCGCACCTCACAAAGCATGAATGACGGCCTCGGCGCAGCGGATGCCGTCGAGGGCGGCGCTCATGATGCCACCCGCCCAGCCCGCGCCCTCGCCGCAGGGGTACAGTCCCCGCAGGGCGGGGGATTGCAGCGTGCTGTCCCGTTCCATGCGGACGGGACTGGACGAGCGGGTTTCCGGCGCGGTGAGTACGGCGCCCGGCGCGTCGAAGCCCGTGAGCTTTCGTCCGAAAATGGGAAGCGCGTCGGCTACGGTGTCCGTGATGACTGGCGGAAGAATATTATGTAAACCAACCGACATCACGCCCGGTTCATAGGAGGGGATGACGGAGCCGGGGCTGTCGCTTCGTTTCAGAAAGCCGCCCACGGTTTGGATCGGCGCGCGATAACCACCGCCAGCCGCCTCAAAGGCTCGTTCTTCCAGCTCGCGCTGCCATGTCATGCCGCCGAGAATGCCGTCGTAGGGGAAATCCTCCGGGGAAACAGCGGCCAGCAAGGCGGCATTAGAGTTTACATAATTTCTTTTGCTGGGGCTGGCTCCGTTGACGCATACGCGGCCGGGTTCGCTGGCGGCGGGAACGACCTCGCCGCCGGGACACATGCAGAAGGTATAGCACCGACGTCCGTTGGGGAGCTGGCAGGCAAGCGCATAGTCGGCAGGCGGGAGATTTGGATGACCGGCGAAAGCGCCGTATTGCGCCCGGTCGATGTCCGTCTGCCGGTGTTCGATCCGCATCCCCATGGCGAAGGCCTTGGGAGACATAGGGATAGAAAGTTTACATAATAATTCAAATGTGTCCCTCGCGCTGTGACCGCAGGCAAGGATCAGATCGGAGCAGGGCAGGCGATCGTGTTCCGTGACAGCTGCGGTGAGGCGACCGTGATCGGACTCGATGCCTACGAGCTTTTGGGAAAAACGTACCTCGCCGCCGAGAGCAATGATACGGCGGCGGATATTGGCGCAGACGCCCGGGAGCAGGTCGGTGCCGATATGTGGCTTGGCATCATAGGTTATGTCAATCGGCGCGCCTGCCTCCACGAGCTGCTCCAGCACCCAAGGTATACGCGGGCTTTTCACGCCGGTGGATAGCTTTCCGTCGGAAAACGCGCCGGCGCCCCCCTCGCCGAACTGGATGTTCGATTCGGGATCGAGGACGCCACTCCGACGCATGGCGGCAACCTTGGCGGTGCGGCGCTCCGCGTCCTCGCCGCGCTCTAGTATGATGGGACGCAGCCCGACCAGCGCGAGGACAAGTCCCGCAAACATGCCCGCAGGGCCGAAGCCCACGATCACAGGGCGCTGCTCCGCCAGATGCGCGGGAACGGGCGGCGTATAAGGCTGTGTCACGGCAGGCGCGGCGTCGCGGCAGCGCAGCAGCGCGGAGGTCTCATTGCCCACGGCTACATCCGCGGTATACACGATCCGTATATCGTTTTTCTTCCGCGCGTCGATGGATCGACGCACGATGGTAAGCTCGGAAACAGGCATCCGAAGCGCCTTTTCCGCTTTTTCGCGCAGCGCGGCTTCGCCCTCGTCAGGCGTCAGCCGAAGGTTTCTCAACCGGATCATTCCGCGCCTCCTATAAGCCCGGCGGCGGCGAGTCCGGCCAACCGGCCGCTTGACCATGCCCATTGCAGGTTATAGCCGCCGCAGTCGCCGTCGATATCCAGCACCTCGCCGCAGGCATACAGGCCGGGAACGATCCGGCTCTCCATGGTTTCGGGGTCGAATCCTGCCGTTTCTATACCCCCCGCGGTGACCTGCGCGTCGTCAAAGCCCAGCGTTCCCAGCAGAGGCAGCACATAGCGGCAGAGCAGGGACGCGATCTGCTCCAGCGCCGCATCTGAAAGTGCCCATAAGCGCGCTTCCAGTGGAATCTCTGCCCGGCGAAGTACGGTGCGGGCAATTGAATTATGTAAAGCACCGCTGAGGAGATATTCCGCTTGATAATTCGGAAAGTTTGCTCGCTTATCAGATAGATACTGAATTATGTCAACTTTATTCAGTTCCGGCAGCAAACGAAGAACGACGGTGCTGTCCTCTCCGGCGAAGGAGGCGGCGCGGGAGAGATCGTAAACGCCCGGGCCGGTGAGGCCGTAATCGGTAAACTGCACCTCCCCCTCCGCTCGGGCAAGGACGGTGTCGCCCTGCTCCAGTGTGAGGAAGGCTTGGGTGCGGACGCCCTTCATGGAGCGCGTCCATGCAGGATCGGTTTTGAGCTGCACGAGGGAGGGGCGCAGCGCCGTCCGATTGTGGCCGAAGCCGCGCAGGATGGCATAGCCGTCCTTAGTGCCGCCGAGGCGTCCCCCGGCCATGCCGCCGCAGGCCACGATCAGCTTGTCACATTCCACGGCGTCCCCCAGCGAGGACGAGAGGATAAAGCGACCGTCCTCCCGCCGAGCCTCCGCCGCGGTGAAGCCGCAGACGGTCTCGACGCCCCGGGCATCCATGGCGAGGCGAAGTACGTCTACGACGCTGCCCGCGGCGTCGGACAGGGGATAGATCCGTCCGTTGGGTTCCGTGCGGGTGCGCAGGCCGAGGGCGGCAAACCACGCAAGCGTATCCGTCACGCCGAACCGGGTCATGGCGGGGCCGATGAAGCCGGGATCGTTGCCGTGGTAGGCAAAGGGTCCGGCGTTCGCGTTAGAGAGATTGCAGCGGCCATTGCCGGTGGCGAGCAGCTTCCGCCCGACGCGGCTTTGCCGTTCGAGCAGGATCACGCGGTTATCAAGGCTGTCCCGGGCGGAGAGCGCTGCGGCCATGCCGGAGGCTCCGCCGCCGATGATGGCGATGGTATGCATAGGGATGCTCCTGTAAAAAACAGCCGCCGAAAGATGCTTCCGGCGGCGGTATGGTTATTTTCGACCGTAATACTCGTCGATCTGCTGCTGCTCGTCGTTCACGAGCCAGCGATGGAGGTATACAAGCCTGTCGCTGTAATACCCGACGCGCAGGCGGCGGATAAACTCGCGGTAATCGTTCAGAAAATCGCTGATCTTCTCCGCGGAGACCATGCGCTGCGCCTCGCGGTAGATGCGATCCTGCGTTGCGTTGGGCATACCCGTCACCTCCTCTTGGGAAACCATTATAGTACAGCGGCGGGCGGCTTGTCAAGAAACGCTATGCGCCGAGGACGGCGCTGGCGATGGCGAAGTAAATAAGCAGGGAGAGCGCGTCCACGATGGTGGTGATGAAGGGGCTCGACATAACAGCGGGGTCGAAGCCCAGCTTTTCCGCCAGCATCGGCAGCGTGCAGCCGATGAGCTTGGCCACGAGGACGACCAGTACCATGGTGACGCAGACGGTCAGCGCCACGAGGACGGTGACGTCGTCGTTCTGCAGCAGCAGATGATCGATCAGCATGATCTTCAAAAAAGCGACGCAGGCCAGCGATACGCCGCAGAGAAAGGCGACGCGGATCTCCTTCCAGATGACGGACAGGATATCCTTGAATTCAAGATCCCCCAGCGAGAGGGCGCGGATGACGGTAACGGAGCTCTGTGAGCCGGAGTTGCCGCCGGTGTCCATCAGCATGGGGATGAACAGCGTGAGCGCCGTGATGCGGGCGAGGGCGTTTTCATAGTGGTTGAGGATCATACCGGTGAAGGTCGCGCCGATCATCAGCAGAAGGAGCCATGGGATGCGGGCGCGCCAGAACTGAAAAGCGCCGGTTTTGAGGTAGGGCTTATCCACAGGGGTGACGCCGCCCATGATCTCGATGTCCTCGGTGGCCTCGTCCTCCATGACATCCATGGCGTCGTCCACAGTGATGATGCCGACGAGGCGTCCCTCGCCGTCCACCACGGGCAGCACGGTGAAGTTGTAGCGGGAGATCATGGCGGTGGCTTCTTCCTGATCCGTCATCGTGCTGACGGATATGACGTTCTCCTCCATGATATCGGACAGCTTCGCGTCCTCCTCCGCGAGAATGAGGTCGCGAATGGAAATAGTGCCCAAGAGATGCTTGCCGTCGTCCACGACATAGCAGGTGTTGATGGTTTCGGAATCGAGGCCGTTGCGCCGGATATTTTTTACGGCATCCGCAACGGTCATGCTGGGGCGGAGCTCGATGAACTCCGTCGTCATAATGGAGCCGGCGGAATCCTCGGGGTATTTGAGGATATCGTTTATGAGCTTGCGGGTCTCGGCGTCCGCCTGCCGCAGGATGCGCTTGACGACATTTGCGGGCATCTCCTCCACGAGATCCACCGCGTCGTCCACATACAGCTCATCCACGACCTCCTTGAGCTCGCTGTCGGAAAAGCCGCGGATGAGAAGCTCCTGTGAATCCGGCTCCATTTCCACGAAGGTCTCTGCCGCGATATCCTTCGGCAGCAGCCGGAACAGGAGCGGCAGGGTACGCTCCTCCAAAGCGTCGAACAGGGCGGCCACGTCCGCCGGGTTCATGGTGACGAGGATATCCCGCAGGGCGGGGTATTTCTTCTGTTCGGTCAGGGTTTCGATGGTTTTTTCAAGGGTAGCGCTGCGTTCAGCCATGATCCTTCCTCCTTCATTTCAAGTCGAGCTTGTGCTCGCGTCCGGCCGAGCCGGAAAGGCAGGAGTAAGGCACAAAGCGGGAGGAATCAGCCGCGGGCAACGGACGCCCGCGCCGGATGGCCTCGTTTTGTGCCGGTACTATCGCCTGCGTCCATTGCTTCACTTCCTTTCAAAAACAAAATGGGTATTATTTCCATATGCTATCATATGAAAAAACGTGGGATTATGCAAGCAGAATTTTCCGCAGCTCCTCCGCGGAGGCAGCCAGATAATCTGCCCCTGCGTCCTCCAGCTCCTCCCGGGAGCCGAAGCCATAGGTAACACCGATGCAGGGGATGCCGTGCAGGTGCGCGCCTTCCACATCATGGGAGCGGTCGCCGATCATGACGGCGCTCGTCATATCGACGCCGCAGGCCGCGCGGGCGTTTTCGATGACGTCATATTTTGTGTTGTCTTTTTTGGGGTCGCTGCCTGAGACGATCTCGAAATATCGCCGGAACCCGAAACGCTCTGCGATCTGCTCCGAAAAGCCGGTGGGCTTCGTGGTAGCGATATAGAGCTTGCCGCCCGCCGCGTTCAGCGCCTCGAAAAGGTCGAGCATACCGGGATAGACGGAGTTTTCAAACAAACCCTTGGTTCCGAAATACTCTCGGTAATCCGCCAGAAACCGCACGGCGTCCTCATGGGAGAAGCCCCAAAATTCCTCATAGCTCTGGGGCATGGGCGGGCCGATGAATTTCAGGTAGTCGGCGTTGACGCCGGGCTCCATGCCCCATTTTTTCCGCGCATAAATAATGGAGTTGGTGATGCCCGGCGCGGAATCGGTGATGGTGCCGTCAAGATCGAAGAAGATGTTCTGCCAGCGCATGGACGGTCACCGTTCTTCTCGGAAGTAAGACAGGCCAAGGCTTGCGGGCGGCTGAGATTCCTTGGAGCGCCGGAGGCTCACAAAGACCAGCACGGCGATGGTGACGAGATAAGGGAGCATTTTGAAGATCTCTTGGCTGGAGCGGTTGAGGCCACCGATATAGAAATACAACCAGCTCAGCGCGCCGAAGAGGTAGGACGCCCAGATCGCCCGGGCGGGCTTCCATGTGGCGAAGATGACGAGCGCCACGGCAAGCCACCCCAGCGCCTCCAGCGTACCGTCGGACGTCCACGCGGCCTTGACATAGTCCACGAAGTAGTAGAGGCCGCCGAGGCCGGAGATGCATGCGCCGACGCAGGTAGCGACGTATTTATATTTGGTGACGTTGATGCCCGCCGCGTCCGCCGTGGCGGGGCTTTCGCCCACGGCGCGCAGGTTGAGCCCCACGCGGGTGCGGTTGAGGAACCACTGCATAAAGATGGCGAGGGCGATGGAAATATACACGAGCCAGCCCAAGGCATAGAATACGGTGACGGTCTCGAGACCCGGAATCACCGCCCGAAAGGCGTTCGAGGTGACCGCGAGGGAGAGGGAACCGACGCCGCCGTGCTTCTGCAGCAGGGCGCTGCCATAGAAGTTTGCCAGCGCGCAGCCGAAAATGGTGAGGGTAAGGCCGGTGACGTTCTGGTTGGCGCGGAGGCTGATGGTGAGGAAGGAATACAGCAGACCGCCCAGACCGGAAAACAGCAGCGCGCCCAGCAGCGCGGTGAGGATGCACAGCAGCGCGTTCGGCGTGAGGCCGTTGGAGCCGCAGTACAGGATTTCATAGGCACGGGAGACGATGAAGCCGCCCACGGCGCCAAGGCTCATGAGACCGGGCACGCCGAGGTTCAGGTTGCCGGATTTCTGGGTGAGGATCTCGCCCATGGCGCCATAGAGGATGATCGTGCCGTATACGATGGCCGACTGGAGAAGGGATAAGAATTTCATGACGCGCGTCTCCTTTCAGCTCTTGCCGCCGCGGAAGCGGATCTCGTAGTTTATGAAGAACTCGCTGCCCAGAATGAAGAAGAGGATGATGCCGGTGACCACATTGGAGGCGTAGTCGTTGAGGTTGAACTGGGAGGCGATCTGGATGGCGCCCTTCTGCAGGAAGATGATGAGGGCGGCAATGAGGATCATGACGAAGGTGTTGAATTTCGCGAGCCACGCCACGATGATAGCGGTAAAGCCGCGGCCGCCGGCGACCTCGGTGGAGATGGTATGAGCCGCGCCGGCTACGTTCACGAAGCCCGCCACGCCGCAAATGGCGCCGGAGATGGCCATGGTGCGGATAATGACCTTCTTGACGGAGATGCCCGCGTAGCGGGCGGTGTTCTCGCTCTCGCCCACGACGGCGATCTCGTAGCCCTGCTTGGAGCTGCGCAGATAGATGAACATGACGACGGCCAGCGCCAGCACGATCAGCACATTGAGAAGGTATTGCTGGCCGAGAATGGAGGGGAACCAGCCGGACTGGGTGTTGAGGTTTATGACGCCGACGGCGTTGGAGCCGGGAGGGCTCTCCCATTTGGAAACGAGGAAGTTTGTGAGCTGGATCGCGATATAGTTCATCATGAGGGTGAACAGCGTCTCGTTCGTGTTCCAATGAGCCTTGAAGATGGCCGGGATCAGACCCCAGATGGCGCCGGAGACGCAGCTCGCGGCAAACATGATGACGAGCATGATCCATGTGGGCATGGCGTTGCCGCAATAGATCATGACGGCGGCAGTAGCGCAGCCGCCCACGAGGATCTGCCCCTCCGCGCCGATGTTCCAGAAGCGCATCATGAAGGCGGGGGCAAGGCCGATGCCAATGCACAGCAGCATCATCGTGTCGCGGATGGTGACCCATGCACGCTTGGAGGTGCCGAAGGCGCCGTCCCACATGGCTCCGTAGACCTTCAGGGGATCGAGCTTCGAGATGCCGTAGATGAACAGGGCGCTGACGATGAGCGCCAGCACGACGCCGGTCAGACGGATCAGCCAGCTCTTCCACCATACGATGCCGTCGCGCTTGGCGATATGGATCAAGGGTTCATGGGAATGGTTCATGCCTGCCCCTCCTTTTCCTCCGGGGATTTGAGGTATGTCATGAGGTAACCGACCTCCTCCTTGGTGGCGGTGCGGCCGTCTACGATGTCGTTGAGCCTGCCGCCGCATAAAACGGCGATGCGGTCGCACAGCTCCAGCAGTACGTCAAGATCCTCGCCGACATAGATGACGGCGACGCCCTTCTTCTTCTGCTCGTTCAGCAGGCGGTAGATGGTATAGGAGGTGTTGATATCAAGGCCGCGGACGGCGTAGGCGCTCATCAGCACGGCGGGGGACATGGCGATCTCACGGCCTACCAGCACCTTCTGTACGTTGCCGCCGGAAAGGCGGCGCACCGGGGTTTCGATGCTGGGCGTTACGACTTCGAGGGCGGCGACCACATCCTCCGCCAGCTTATGGGGCGGCTTGCGGTCGGCGAAGATGCCTCTGCCCTCGCGATAGCGCTTGAGCATCATGTTGTCCGTCAGATCCATGCTGCCCACGAGCCCCATGCCGAGGCGATCCTCCGGCACGAAAGCGAGCTTCACGCCCATATCGGAGATCGTGCGGGGGTTCTGTCCGATCAGCTCCTCGCCTTCCTCCTGTCCCTCGGGGAAATAGAGGATGCTGGAGCCCTCTTCCGTGGGCTGCAGTCCGGCGATGGCCTCCAGCAGCTCCTTCTGGCCGCAGCCGGAGATGCCCGCGATACCGAGGATCTCGCCGCCGTTCACGTCGAGGTTGATATCGTCGAGACGGGTGATCCCGTCGGCGTCCTTCACGGTGAGATGCCGGATGCGCAGGCGCTCCACGAGATCCTTCGGCTCGGCGCGCTCGATGTTGAGCGCCACGGCCCGTCCGACCATCATGTCGGTGAGCTTCTGCGCGTCGGCGTCGGCGGTGAGCATATCGCCGATGTATTCGCCCTTGCGGAGGACAGCCACGCGGTCGGAGATCTCCAAGACCTCGTGCAGCTTATGCGTGATGATGATAATGCTCTTTCCGTCGGCCTTCATGTTCCGCATGACGGTGAACAGGCGCTCCGTTTCCTGCGGCGTCAGCACGGCGGTGGGTTCGTCGAGGATCAGAACGTTCGCGCCGCGATAGAGGGTTTTGACGATCTCCAGCGTCTGCTTTTCGGAAACGGACATATCATAGACCTTTTTGGCCGGGTCGACGATGAAGCCGTAGCGGTCGCAGATCTCCTTGATCTTGGCGGCGATGGCCTTCCGATCCACCACGGCCTTGCCGGGAAGTCCCAGCTCGATATTTTCTGCCGCGGTGAGAACGTCTACCAGCTTGAAGTGCTGATGTACCATGCCGATGCCCAGCTCGAAAGCGTCGTGCGGGGAGGCGATGGTGACCTCCTGCCCGTCCACGAAGATCTGGCCGCTGTCCGGGAAATAGATGCCGGAGAGCATATTCATGAGCGTCGTTTTACCGCTTCCGTTCTCGCCGAGCAGAGACAGGATCTCGCCCTTCTTGAGATCCAGATGGACCTTGTTGTTCGCAATGACCTTGGTGCCGAAGGCTTTGGTGATGTTGACCATCCGGATGGCGTATTCCTCTGCCAAGTGGATCACCCCTTTGTAGCTTGAGAGTTAGACTGCATTTTTACACTTTATTGTAACATAAGATACATTTCCTGTAAAAAAACAATTCGGAAACAAAAAAAAGGAGCCGCTTTCGCGGCTCCCGAAAAAGAGCAGGGATCAGTTGAGCAGCGTGATGCCGTCAATGTTGAAGGAGAAGTACGGGGCGGAGATGATCTTGGACTCATAGAAGATGCCGTCCTCGATGGCCTCGTAGCCCTCGTCGCCGACGAAGTCGCCGTCGATGTCAACCAGCAGGGAAGTGGGGGTCTCGCCGTCAACGGTGTAGTTGGCGGTGTCGAAGATCTGCAGAGAGCCGTCCGCGATAGCGGCCTCGACCTCGGCGACCTTCTCGGCGGTGCCCTCAGCGCAGGAAGCGCCGAGCTCGGAGATCATAACGCCGTTATCGGCATAGCCGATGGAGAAGTCGGTGGGGATGGCCTCGCCGTTCAGGATGCAGTTGAAGGCATAGCCATAGAAGGCGGACCAGTTGTTCTGGGCGGAGGTCAGGCAGGCGTCGGGGGACACGTTCAGCATATCAACGTTGTAGCCGACGGCATAGCAGACGGTACCCTTCTCCCACTCGGCCTGCGCGGTGGTGGGCATGCCCTGAGAGTCGGCGTGCTGGCTGATGATGACGCAGCCGCTGTCGATGAGAGCCTTGCCGGCCTGCTGCTCGGCGGCAGCGTCAGCCCAAGAGTTCGTGAAGGTAACGTCCATGGCGATCACATCGCCGACGATGTACTGGATGCCCAGATAGAAGGCGGTATAGCCGGAGATGACCTCCGCATAGGGGAAGGCGCCGACGTAGCCGATCTTGATCTTGCCGTCCGCGTCATAGTTGGCGTCGGAAAGCTCGCCGTTATCGATGAGCTCCTGCAGCTTCATGCCGGCGACGACGCCGGAGACAAAGCGGGACTCATAGGTGTGGGGGAACATGTTGTGCAGGTTCGCAAGGCCGCTCGCAAGAGCGTTGTTGCCGGTCATGGAGATGAACTCCACCTCGGGATACTCGATGGCTGCCTGCTGGGCATAGGTGGCATGGCCGAAGGAGTCGGTGATGATGAGGGAGCAGCCGGCCTCGGCGAGGTCGACGCAGGCGTCATAGCACTCGGGACCCTCGGGGATGTTGGTTTTGATGGTGTAGTTGTCCTCGGTCAGGCCAAGCTCGGCGGCGGCGGTCTTGAAGCCGTCGATGTGAGCCTGATCGTAGCCGATGGTCTCGTCGTGGACGCAGATCAGACCGATCTTCACGTCGGCGGCGGACTCGGCGGGCTCTTCCGCGGGCTCTTCAGCCTCAGCGGCGGGAGCTTCTTCGGCAGCGGGAGCGGCTTCCTCGGCGGCAGGGGCTTCCTCAGCGGCGGGAGCAGCGGTGTTGGTGCTGCTGCAGGCGCACAGAGCAAAGACCATGCACAGGGCAAGAAGCAGGGCAAGGATCTTCTTCATTCTGTAATTTCCTCCTAAAAAAATTTGACAGAGTTGTTTATGAGTAAGCGGCACGCGCCGCTTGGGACAACAGGATCAGTCGTCGAACTCCAGTGTTCCGTCGTCATACATGGCCTTGACGCGCGCCAGCGACTCAATGCGCAGGCCGCGCTCCCGCAGCCGGGCTCCACCGGGCTGGAAGCTCTTTTCCACGGCAATGCCCGCGCCGACGATGGTCGCGCCCGCCTGCTCCACGAGGTCGCAGAGCCCTTCAAGAGCCGCGCCGTTCGCGAGAAAATCGTCGATGAGCAGAACGCGGTCGGTGGGCAGGAGGTAGTCGCGGGAGACGATCACGTCATAGACGTTTCCGTGGGTGAAGCTCTCCACGCGGGTGCGGTAAAGGGAGCCGTCGATGTTTTTGGTTTTGCTTTTCTTGGCAAAGACAACGGGGCATCCGAACACAAGCCCCGCGATGCACGCGAGACCGATACCGGATGCCTCGATGGTGAGGATTTTATTGACGTTATCGCCGGCAAAGGCGTCGTGCCATTGCTTGGCGAGATCCATAAAGAGATTCACATCCATCTGGTGGTTCAAAAATCCGTCCACCTTGAGGATGCCGCCCGGGCGCACCTTGCCGTCTTTCAGGATTCGCTCTTCCAGCAGACGCATGGCTCGCACCTCCGACCTCATAGGGTTCCCAGATTTTTTACAAATCTGTTAATTTGATTTTACACGATGGCGGGAGCAATGGCAATAGTGGCATTTTTCAGATTTTTGCGACATTTGGGATTTGTTTATGAGCAAAATCCACAATACCCGTCACCAATCCTCCGGGACGCCCTTCCGAACGAGATGGGCATGGGCGGCCATGGCCGCCATGGGCGCGTCGGAGCGGGAATCCGACCAGAAGCCGTCCACAGGCGTTTCGCCGTAGATTTCGCGGAAGCGGCGGGGCTTTTCCGCGCCGTGGCAGTTTTCGCCCATGTATTTCCCCGTAGCCTGTTCCACGGGCGAGGCGATGAGGGCGAACTCCAGCATCTGCGCGGCCGGCGCCAGCAGAAATTCCGGCGAGGCGGAGATGATGAGATCGTCCGGCCGCCGCTGCTCATAATACCACGGCTGTATGTATCGGATATGCTCCTGCCAGAAGAGCAGAGGCGCGTCCGCCGGGACGTGGCGCAGGAAGCGATAGAAGATCTCCTTGCTCCGGGTTTTGGTTTTGAGCCGGGTGCCCATGCAGAAAAACGCCCAAGCCGTCCAGCCTAGGGTGCGGCGGCAGGCGGGATACCGGCGCAGGCACCATAGATAAAACTGCGCCGTACTGTCTGTAGGATAGATGGTTTTGTCAAAATCATATACGTTCATATGGCAACTATATACGACCCCGCCCGACCTGTCAACCGACGATTTGTCACCTTTGTTATCTTGACGATTTCCAGCGGGATATGCTAACATAACTTGAAAAGCAAGGGGGACGGAGCATGGATATTTTGTTCAAAAACGCGCAGGTTTTCCGAAACGGTGTCTTTGTCCGCTCGGATGCGCTCGTATCGGGAGGGCGGCTCAGCCTTTCCTGCGGGGAGGTTCCCCCCGCTTCCGTCGCTGACGGGCGTGATATTTGCATTTTACCCGGTTTCGCAGATGTGCATGTGCATTTGCGGGAGCCGGGTTTTTCTTATAAGGAGACGATCCGCACCGGCTCCATGGCCGCCGCGCGGGGCGGCTATACGACCATATGCCCCATGCCGAACCTCGATCCCGTGCCGGACGATCTCGACACGCTGCGGCAGGAGATGGAGATCATCGAGCGGGACGCGGTGATCCGCGTCGTGCCATACGGCGCGATCACGAAGGGCGAGAAGGGCGAGGCGCTCGCGGATTTGGACGCCATGGCGCCCTATGTTTGCGCGTTTTCCGACGACGGCCGCGGTGTGCAGAGCGCGGAGATGATGCTCACGGCGATGCGGAAGGCCAAAAGGCTCGGTAAGCTCATCGCCGCCCATTGCGAGGATAATTCCCTCCTGCGCGGCGGTTATATCCATGACGGCGAATACGCCCGCGCCCACGGGCATCGGGGCATCTGCTCCGAGAGCGAGTGGGGACCCATCGAGCGGGACGCGCGGCTTGCGGAAAAAAGCGGCTGCGCCTATCACGTCTGCCATGTATCGAGCGCGGAGAGCGTGGAGGTCATCCGCAGGGCAAAGGCGCGGGGGGTGGATATCACCTGCGAGACCGCGCCGCATTATCTCGTTCTGAACGACTCCATGCTGCAGGAGGACGGGCGGTTCAAGATGAATCCGCCCATTCGCTCGGAGGCGGACAGACAGGCGCTCATAGCGGGCATCCTCGACGGCACGGTCGATATGATCGCCACCGACCACGCCCCCCACAGTGCGGAGGAAAAAGGCCGCGGCCTCGCGGGGAGCCTCATGGGGATCGTCGGTCTTGAAACGGCGTTTCCCGTGCTGTATACGGAGCTCGTCAAAACCGGCGTACTGCCTTTCGAGGCGCTCGTGCGGCTGCTGACGGATAATCCCCGCCGCCGCTTCGGACTCGACGGCGAGGGGGGTTTCACGGTATTCGATCTCGGCGCGGACTATACCGTCGATCCGGCGGAATTTCTCACGATGGGTCGGGCGACGCCCTTTGAGGGACGGCGTGTTTTCGGCAGGTGCCTCATGACGGTATGCGCCGGGCGAGTCGTTTGGCAGGACAGGCTTTTGGAGGCGCTATGAAGCAGGGAAGATATACTATTATAGAAAACTCTCCGCTCGCGCAGGAGCTTTGGCGGCTGCGGCTGGCGGGCGATACCGGGGCGTTCACCGCGCCGGGGCAGTTTCTGGATATCCGGCTCGACGGCTTTTTCCTCCGCCGCCCCATCTCCGTCTGCGACTGGGACGGGGAAGCCGTCACGGTGATTTATAAGGTTCTGGGCGAGGGGACGCGGGCGCTCACGGCGTATGAGCCGGGGAAGTGGCTGGATGTGCTTACCGGCCTCGGCAACGGCTACGATACCGCAGAAAGCGGAAACCGTCCCCTCGTGGTCGGCGGTGGCGTGGGCATCCCGCCCCTGTATCGGCTGACGAAGCAGCTCATCGCGAAGGGGAAGCGCCCCGCCGTGATCCTCGGCTTCAACCGGGCGGAGGAGATGTTCATGTCGGACGAGTTCCGCGCCCTCGGCGCGGATGTGATTGTGACGACGGCGGACGGAAGCTGCGGCATCCCGGGCTTTGTGACCGACGGCGTCCCGGCGGTCGGGGCGTATTCTTATGTGTTTGCCTGCGGACCTACGGCGATGCTCCGGGCGCTGGACGCGGTGATCGAAAGTCCGGCGCAATACAGCTTTGAGGAACGCATGGGCTGCGGCTTCGGCGCGTGCATGGGCTGCACCTGCCAAACGAAAAACGGACATAAGCGTGTCTGCAAGGACGGGCCGGTGTTCCGGCGGGAGGAGATCGTATGGTAAATACGCGCGTGACGCTCTGCGGCGTCGAGCTGGAAAACCCGGTCATCCCCGCCAGCGGCACCTTCGGCTACGGACGGGAGTTTGCGGAATTATATGATATCAACTGCCTCGGCACGTTTTCCTTCAAGGGGACGACGCGGCAGCCGCGCTTTGGCAATCCCACGCCCCGCGTCGCGGAATGTCCCGGCGGGATGCTCAACGCCGTCGGGCTGCAGAATCCCGGCGTGGAGGCGGTGATCGCCGAGGAGCTGCCGGCGCTTGCGAAGGTCTTTCACAAGCCCGTCATGGCGAACGTCAGCGGCTTTTCAGTGGAGGAATACGCCGAGACCTGCGCCATGCTGGACGCCCAGCCGCAGGTCGGCTGGCTGGAGGTCAATATCAGCTGCCCGAATGTGCACGGCGGCGGCATGAGCTTCGGCGCGGAGCCGAAGCTCGCGGCGGAGGTGACCCGGGCGGTGAAGGCCGTGACGGCAAAGCCCGTCATTATGAAGCTATCGCCGAACGTGACGGATATCGCCGCCGTGGCCGCTGCCTGCGAGGAGGCGGGGGCAGACGGCGTGAGCCTCATAAACACGCTTCTGGGTATGCGCATCGGGCTCAAGACCCGAAAGCCGATCCTCGCCAATACCACGGGCGGGCTCTCCGGCGGCGCGGTGTTCCCCGTGGCGCTGCGGATGGTGTATCAGGTGTATGAGGCGGTGCGTATCCCCATCGTCGGCATGGGGGGCGTGTCCCGGGCGGAGGACGTTTTAGAGATGATACTCGCCGGAGCGACGGCGGTGGGCGTGGGCGCGGCCAATCTTGTGGAGCCGTATGCCAGCCGCGATATCGTGCAGAATCTGCCCGCCGTGATGGAACAATACGGCATATCGAATCTTGCGGAGATCATAGGAGGAGCGCATTGATGGGTAAGGACGTGATCATTGCCTGCGATTTCGCCTCGGGAGAGGAGACGCTGGCGTTTCTCGAACACTTCACCGGGCGTCGGCCGTATGTGAAGATCGGCATGGAGCTGTTTTACGCCGCGGGGCCGGATATCGTGCGGCGGCTGAAGGATCGGGGGCATCCCGTGTTTCTCGATCTGAAGCTGCATGATATCCCCAACACGGTGAAAAAAGCCATGGCGGTGCTGTCAAGGCTCGACGCGGATATGGTGAATCTGCATGCGGCGGGAACGCGCGCCATGATGACCGCCGCGCTGGAGGGGCTGACCCGGCCGGACGCCACGAGGCCGCTGCTCGTCGCCGTGACGCAGCTTACCAGCACCTCGGAGGCGCAGATGCGGGAGGAGATCCTCATCGACCGCCCGCTGGAGGATGTGGTGGCGGCGTATGCCCGGAACGCCCGCGTGGCGGGACTGGACGGCGTCGTTTGCTCTCCGCTGGAGGCAGGACGCATCCACGAGGTTTGCGGAGCAGACTTCCTCACGGTGACGCCCGGCGTGCGCTTTGCCGACGCGGCGAAGGACGATCAGACCCGCATCACCACCCCCGCGGGCGCAAAGGCGCTGGGATCGGATTACATTGTCGTCGGCCGTCCCATCACGCAGGCGGCCGATCCCGTGGCGGCGTATGAGCGCTGCCTCGCGGAATTTACGGATTAACGGAAAGGGAGGACGCTATGGAGAATATGGAAAAAACCGTTGCCCGGGGTCTGCTGTCGATCCGCGCCGTATTCCTGCGGCCGGAGGAGCCCTTCACATGGGCCAGCGGCATCAAAAGCCCGATCTACTGCGATAACCGGCTGATCCTCACCGCGCCGGCGGTGCGGGATGCGGTGGAAAACGCCGTGGCGGACACGATCCGCCGGGAATATCCCGAAGCGGAGGTGCTGATGGGAACGGCGACGGCG
Source organism: uncultured Oscillospiraceae bacterium (assembly GCA_905234855.1). GTDB lineage: Bacteria > Bacillota > Clostridia > Oscillospirales > Oscillospiraceae > CAJOIG01. The sequence continues at coordinate 42,549 of CAJOIU010000003.1, read as the reverse complement.
GGCATTGCCCATGCCGCCATCGCGGGGCATATCCTCGGCCTGCCCATGGGATATGTTCGATCCGGGGCGAAGGATCACGGGCGGCAGAACCGTATCGAGGGGCGGCTGGAGCCGGGACAGAAGGTCGTGGTGGTGGAAGATCTCATCTCCACCGGCGGCAGCGTCATAGAGGCGGCGGAAGCCCTGCGGGAGGCGGGGGCGGACGTTCTCGGCGTGGTGAGTATCTTCACCTACGGCATGCAGAAGGGGCTGGAGCGCCTTGCGGCGGCACGGCTCAGAAACGTGAGCCTCACGAATTTTGACGCGGTCGTGCAGACGGCTGCGGAGGAAAACTATATACAGCCGGAGGATGTGGCGAGGCTGATGGCCTTCCGCGACGATCCCTCGGACGAAAGCTGGATACAGGGAGGAAAAGCATGAGAAGTCTGATACGCATCACCGATCTGAGCGTGCAGGAGATCGACGAGCTGATCGCCACGGCCGAGGATATCATCGCAAACCCGGCGAAATACGCCGAGGTCTGCCACGGCAAGAAGCTCGCAACGCTGTTTTTTGAGCCGTCCACCCGCACGCGGTTGAGCTTCGAGGCGGCCATGTATGAGCTAGGCGGGTATGTTCTGTCTGTCTCGGAGGGGCAGTCCAGCTCTGTGGCCAAGGGCGAGAGCATCGCCGACACAGCCCGCACCGTGAGCTGCTATGCCGATATCATTGCCATGCGCCATCCGAAGGAGGGCGCACCGTATGTGGCGAGCCTCAATGCCTCTGTGCCGGTCATCAACGCCGGCGACGGCGGCCACAACCACCCGACTCAGACGCTGACCGACCTGCTCACCATCCACCGGGAGAAGGGCGGTCTCGGGCACCTCACCGTCGGCGTATGCGGCGACCTCAAATTCGGACGCACGGTGCATTCGCTCATCGAAGCCATGAGCCGGTATCCCGGCGTGCGGTTCGTGCTGATCTCCCCGGAGGAGCTGAAGCTTCCGAGCTATGTGAAGAAGGACATCATCCAGAAAAAGCGGATCGAATACAAGCAGACCACCGATCTTGAGGGCATGATGCCGGAGCTGGATGTTTTGTATATGACCCGCGTACAGCGGGAGCGCTTTTTGAGCGAGGAGGAATACCTTCGCCTGAAGGATACTTATATCCTTACGCCGGAGAAGATGCGCCGGGCAAAGGAGGATATGATCGTCATGCATCCCCTGCCCCGCGTAAACGAGATCTCCGTGGCGGTGGACGACGATCCCAGAGCCTGCTATTTCCGGCAGGCGTTGAACGGCAAGTATATCCGCATGGCGCTGATCCTGAAAATGCTGAAGGAGGCGGGAAAACTATGAACGTAGATTCCATCAAAAATGGCATCGTGATCGACCATATCAAGGCCGGCGGGGGGCTGGAGCTGTACCGCTTCCTTGATCTCGAGTCCCTTGGCTGCCCTGTGGCGCTCATGATAAACGTCGCGAGCCGCCAGATGGGGAAGAAGGATATTATCAAGATCGACGGCCCTATCGGCATTGACGTGGATGTGCTCGGCTTCATCGACCAGAACATCACCATCGATGTGATCGAAAACGAGGTGTGCGTGAAGAAGTACCATCCCGAGCTTCCCGCAGAGATACGGGATATCGTCCGATGCAAGAATCCGCGCTGCATCAGCACCGTGGAGCAGGAGCTGCCCCAGATCTTCCGCCTGACCGACCGCAAGAACAAGGTCTACCGCTGCGTATACTGCGACGGCAAGCTGGACTGAAAAACGGTGTAAAAAAGCATCCGACCGGTATGAAAACCGATCGGATGTTTTCTTTTTGGGAAAAGGTCACACGGCCTCGACGCCTTCAAGCTGACCCATGGTGATGACGCCGTTTCTGAGCGCGTCCTCGCGAGCCTCCAGATACCAGCAGGCAAGAGAGCTGTTCATGTACGGGGAGACATAGAAAATGCTCAGAATGCCAAGGGTGAGGCAGGAGAGAAGACCCCAGCCGATATAGCTCAGACAGAACACGAAAAGCTGCCACTTCTTCCCGGCCATGATGCGCATGGAGAGCTTCAGCGCGTCCTTGGCCTTCACATTCGGGCAGTCCGCCAGAATATACGGCGTCAAGGCATAGGAAAAGCTCTTGATGATGCCGGGGATAATGAGCAGCAGGCTCCACAGGAAGGTGAAAAGCTCCATCCAGAGGTAGCCGCCGAGCTTACGTCCGAAATTGCCGGAGAAGGCGGAGACGAACGGGGTGCCGACGTTGATCTCGTCTACTGCGCCGAGGATGTTCTTGATGAAGAAATATCCGAGGCCGATCTCCAAGGGGCCGGAGATGATGGCGATGACGAGAGAGCCGATGCTGCTCGTAGAAGAGGCGCTGACCATGGCGGACTCATCGCCGGACATGATCGCCTGCGTCTGGCCGCCGGAAAAGAGGCCGGAGATGACGCCGATCGCGAGCATTACCAGAAAGCATGCGCCGACGCAGTTCCAGTAGTTTGCCTTGAAGCGTTCCTTGCCGATGGCTTTGATTTCCTGTCTTGTTCTCATAGTCTTTATCCTCCTAATCCATAGTTCGTTGGATAGCTGACAGCATTATACATCAGCCTATGAAAAAAGGAAAGAGAAAATGCGATTTTTCCTGTCGGATGCTTATCGCGGTCGGAAACCATACGGAAGATGTTATAACAGCGATATTTGTATCATATGATAAAATAATCTGATACACAGCCTGAATAATCTTTACAATTTGCACAACGTGTGCTATAATACTGACAAATTTTGAGAGAAGGAGTGTTTCTCATGAAAGAAAAGAAGAAACTCAGTCTGCCGGCGTGGATTCTGATCGCGCTGGTCGCCGGTATTCTGGCAGGTCTCTGCTTCCTCAAGAATCCGGACTTCACGACGGAGTATATCAAGCCCTTCGGCACGATCTACATCAACCTCCTGAAGTTCCTCGTCGTTCCCGTGGTGCTGACATCGATCATCAGCGGCGTCGTCAGCTTGGGCGATGTTCGCCGTGTCGGCGCCATCGGCTGGAAGACCATCGTCTATTATCTGGCCACGACAGTCGTCGCCATCGTCATCGGCCTTATCCTTGCCAACATCTTCAAGGGCGTCTTCCCCGTCCTGCAGGTTTCCGGCCTTGAGTATGAGGCGAAGAGCTCCAAGGTCATGGACGTCATCGTGAATATCTTCCCCTCCAACATGTGGGGCTCCTATGTGGACGCCAACATGCTGCAGGTCATCGTGATCGCGCTGTTCATCGGCGTCGCGATCCTGCTGGCGGGAGAGCAGGCAAAGCCCTTCAACTCCTTCATTGAAAGCGCTTATGCCGTCGTCATGAAGATCATGACCATGATCATCAGCATCACTCCCATCGGCGTGTTCTGCCTCATGTGCAACGTCGTTGCGGTGAACGGTCCGCAGATCGTCGGCTCGCTGCTGCTCGTCATCCTCGTGGCCTATGCCGGTTACATCCTCCACTTCCTCATCACCTATGGCATCTCCGCCCAGTTCCTGTCGAAGGTGGGCTTCGGCAGGTTCGTGAAGGGCATCTGGCCGGCTATGGTCGTGGCGTTCACCACCACCTCCTCCGCCGCCACCCTGCCCGTGACCATCGAGTGCTCCAATGACATGGGCGCCGATCCCGAAATCAGTTCCTTCGTCCTGCCGCTGGGCGCCACCATCAACATGGACGGCACCGCGATCTATCAGGGCGTTGCCGCGATCTTCATCGCCACCTGCTACGGCGTGAATCTGACTCTCGGACAGATGGCCATGATCGTTCTGACGGCCACGCTGGCTTCCATCGGCACGGCGGGCGCCCCCGGCGCGGGCATGATCATGCTGGCCATGGTGCTCGAGAGCGTCGGCCTGCCGGTCGAGGGCATCGCGCTGATCGCCGGTGTCGACAAGCTGTTCGACATGGGTCGTACCACGCTGAATATCGTCGGCGACTCCACTTGCGCCCTGTATATGTCGAAGCTCGACAAGGCGCGCTCCGAGAAGAAGGCCGTCAAGGCCTGAGCCTTTCCGCCGAGTGACCGCGCAAGTACGGCAAATTGTAACGGCGCTCCGTCTGTCCCTCGGGACGGACGGAGCGTTTTTCTGCGGGAAAATCTATTGAAATTTTCCGCAGGCCTGCTATAATATCTGCATTATCGTCTATTATTTTCGTAGGAAAAGGAGTGAGCAGCCATGACCAGAACGCGGATCGCCGCGCTTTGGAAGTCGCCGGAGAGCTTCGGCGGCGAGACAGTCACCGTCTGCGGTTGGGCGCGCACTGTGCGCGATCAGAAGAACTTTGGTTTTATCGAGCTCAACGACGGCAGCGCCTTCAAGGGCGTGCAGATCGTCATAGAGCGTGCGTTTTTGGATAATTACGACGAGGTGGCGAAGCTGAACGTTGGCGCGGCGCTGATCGTAACGGGTCAGCTCGTGCTGACGCCGGAGGCAAAGCAGCCCTTCGAGATCAAGGCGCAGTCCGTGGAGATCGAGGGCGTGTCAGCGCCGGATTACCCGCTGCAGAAAAAGCGGCATACCGTGGAATACCTGCGCACGATCCAGCATCTGCGTCCCCGGACGAATCTCTTCTCCGCCACCTTCCGCGTCCGCTCCGTGGCGGCGCAGGCGATCCATGAGTTCTTCCAGAGCCGCGGGTTCGTGTATGTCCACACCCCCATCATCACCGGCTCCGACGCCGAGGGCGCGGGGGAGATGTTCCGGGTGACGACCCTTGACCTCAATAACCTGCCGCTCCGCGAGGACGGCACCGTGGACGACAGCAGGGACTTTTTCGGCAAGGCGACGAACCTCACCGTTTCCGGCCAGCTCAACGCCGAGAATTTTGCCATGGCCTTCGGCGACGTCTACACCTTCGGTCCCACCTTCCGCGCCGAAAACTCCAATACCCAGCGCCATGCCGCCGAGTTCTGGATGATCGAGCCGGAAATGGCCTTCTGCGACCTCGAGGGCGACCTCGAATGCATGGAGGCGATGGTGAAGCATATCATCAATACCGTGCTGGAAAAATGCCCGCAGGAGATCGAGTTTTTCAACAGCTTCGTGGATAAGGGACTGCTGGAGCGCCTACGCCACGTCGCCTCCAGCGATTTTGCCCGGGTGACCTATACCGAGGCGGTGGAGCTGCTGCAGAAATCCGGCGCGGAGTTCAAATTCCCCGTGGAATGGGGCATCGACCTGCAGACGGAGCATGAGCGCTATCTCACGGAACAGATCTACAAGCGTCCGCTGTTTGTCACCGACTACCCGAAGGAGATCAAAGCGTTCTACATGCGTCTAAACGACGACGGCAAGACCGTTGCCGCGGCGGACTGCCTCGTGCCCGGCATCGGCGAGATCATCGGCGGAAGCCAGCGCGAAGAGCGCCTCGACGTGCTGACCGCCCGCATGAAGGAGCTGGGACTCAAGGAGGAGGACTACTGGTGGTATCTCGACCTGCGGCGCTACGGCACCTGCCGTCACGCGGGCTTCGGCCTCGGCTTTGAGCGCATGGTCATGTATCTCACCGGAGTTTCGAACATCCGGGACGTGGAGCTGCATCCGCGCACCGTGGGCAACGCGGAGTTTTGATCGATATTTATGTCATGACCGCCGGTTTCCCTGCCGGTGGTTATGATTTCTCCGGGGGGTTTAGCAGGCAATGACATGGAGCTTCCTGTTTTTCTTCAATAGTGTGCTTCTGGGTGTGGGACTGGCGATGGACGCCTTTTCCGTCTCGCTGGCAAACGGCCTGCATGAGCCGAAAATGCCGGCTTCGCGGATGAGCGCCATGGCCGGCGTCTATGGCGGTTTCCAAGCGGCGATGCCCATGATCGGCTGGGTATGCGTGCATACGGTGGTGGAGCATTTCAGCGCGTTTCAAAAGTTTATTCCGTGGATCGCGCTGGCGCTGCTCGTCTATATCGGCGGAAAGATGCTCGTGGAGGGCTTCTCCCAGCGGGAGGAAGAAGACGCCGTTCTTGACGGGGGAGCGCTCTTCGTGCAGGGGGTCGCCACGTCCATCGACGCCCTGTCCGTGGGCTTCACCATTGCGGAATACGGCTTCTGGATGGCGCTTACCGCCTCTCTCATCATTGCCGCTGTGACCTTCTGCCTGTGCATGGGCGGCCTTGCCATCGGCAAGCGATTCGGCACCCGTCTGGCAGGGAAGGCCTCCATCCTTGGCGGCCTCATCCTGATCGCCATCGGCTTGGAGATCTTTCTCAAGGGCATCCTGTCATAATAAAAAACATAAAAGCTTCCGGCGGCTCCTTGGAGCCGCCGGAAGTTTTTTGATTATGTGCTTGTGGATCAGAGATTGATCGCGGCGTAGAAGGCTTCCTTCGTGCACCATTCCACGGTGCGGGCGCGGACGCAGTCGCCGATCTCATAGAAATCGTCGGCGGCATTCATGAAGGAGTCCGCCTCGTCGCGGCGGGCGCGCAGACCGACGGCCAGCAGTACGCTGTCGCAATCCACGCTCTCGGCCTTGCCGTCCAGCTCAAAGCTGACCTTGCCGGGAACAACGCCGGTGCAGCGGGCGTTCAAGAGGACATGCAGCATATCGCTGTGATCCCGAACCTCGACGAGCAGCTCATCCCGGTGGGTCTTCGAGGCGTCTCCCGCGAGCTGCGGCAGCATCTCGATGAGGGTGACCTCCCGGCCGAGCTTCTGCAGATGAACGGCGGTTTCAAGGCCGACCTGTCCGCCGCCGATGATGACGACACGCTGGCCGATCTCATCCTCATGGCCGTAGGCGGAAACAGCGGTGCGGCAATTCTCCACGCCCGGCAGCCACTTCGGCACAACCGGCTCGGAGCCGAGGGCGGCGATGATGGAATCGAAGCCCTCCATCTCGTCGGGCTTTGCCTCGGTGTTAAGCTTCACGGTGATCTTCGGATTCTTGTTGACCTGCATGATGAGCCAGTTCTTATAATCCGACAGAGGCCACTTGAAGTTGCGGACATGATCGGCATACTCCAGCAGACCGCCGAGAGCGGGCTTTTTCTCAAACAGAGTGACGGTGTGACCGCGCTCGGCGCAGGCCAGTGCCGCGTACATGCCCGCAGGGCCGCCGCCGATGACGGCGACGTTCTTCTCGCGCTCGGGCTTCGCGGGGATGCGGTCGATGGGGGCTTCCAGACCGGCGCGGGGGTTCACGGCGCATTGCAGATGCTGGGCATAGTTGTCGGAGTCGTGGCAGCGCATGCACTTGATGCAGGGAACCACATCCTCGGGATGACCGGCCAGATCCTTCTTGATCCAGTCGGGATCGGCGATGAACTCACGGGCGACGACGACAAAGTCGGCGCTGCCGGCGGCCAGCACCTTCTCGCAGTCGGTCAGGTTCGTTAGTCCCCCGATGGTGGAGATGAAGCATTTGTTGATGCGGCCGGATTTCTTCCATGTGTCCGCGATAAACATGTTGTGGTTGGGGGGCAGGAAGCCGCAGGGATGCGTCCAAGTCATCCAGTCGGAGTTGTGCATACCGCAGGAGGCCTGCAGGATATCGCAATGCTCCTGCAGGATCTCGGCGATCCTGAGGCCTTCCTCCATGTCGATGCCGCCCTCCTGATACTCGGTGCCGGAGATGCGGACATCGATGATAAAGTCCGGGCCTACAGCCTTGCGGATGGCGGTGAGGATCTCCACCGCATAGCGGCAGCGGTTCTCGGTGGAGCCGCCGTATTCGTCGGTGCGCTTGTTGGTATACGGGGAGAAGAACTGCGCCACCGGGATGGAGTGACCCATATGCAGCAGTACGCCGTCAAAGCCCGCGGCCTTGATGCCCACGGCTGCCTCGACGTATTCGTTCTTGAACCATTCCATCTTTTCCTTCGGGATCTCCCGGCCGATGGGGGGCGAACCCATGATGGAGCAGCCGTCAGAGACGGTGTAGCCCTCGGGGAACACGCCGATGAGCTCCATGGTGCATTTCGCGCCATAGAGGTGGATGCGCTCGGAAAGGTCGACGAGGCGGTTCGTATGATTGGGCTTTTTGAGATCCCAGCTCGCGTGGGTGCCGTCGTCGAAGGCGCCGCCGATGGAGACGCCCGCGCAGGTCACGAGGCCGGCGCCGGCGCGGGCGCGATCCTCAAAGAAGCGGATGCCTTCCTCGGTGGGGTAAGGCTGGCCGCTGGAGGCGGTATGGATCGTGCTGGGCGCCGAGATGATGCGGTTTTTGAGAACCACGCCGCCCACACGGATCGGGGAAAATACATGCGGATATTTCTTCATACTGTCTTTCTCCTATCCTTTTGTGCCGCCCGCCGGGTTCGGCGGGCGGCCGATTTGTTATGATAATACCACAGAATGATTAACTGTACATTAAGATTTACAGGCTGGGATCGATGAGAACCTTCAGATGACCCCGGCGGCTGGGCGCGGCGATGTATTTGGGTACAGCGTCCTCCAAGCTCACGATGCCGGTGACCATGCCGGGGAACTTTACCTTGCCGCGGCCGAGCATATCGAGATACATCTCGACCTCTTCCCGCGTGTACACGAAGGTGAACTTGAACTCCGGCTCATGGATGGAGAACTGGCCGGGGGTGATGGGGAAGGGCTGGTTGATGGTGCCGATGACCATGATCTGTCCGCCGGGGCGCACGCAGGAGATGCAGGTGTTGAAGCTGGCGGGGTTGCCCGCGCATTCAAAGACGATGGGCGCGCCGACGGGGGAATCGAGGATGCGCATGACCTCGGCTGCCACATCGGGGCAGGTCTTGGAGTTGATGAAGTAATCCGCGCCGTATTCCCGGATGAGAGGCTCCTTCTCGTCAGAGGTGCCTAGGGCGATGATGCGCCGGGCGCCGCCGGCCTTCAGGAACTGAATGGCCGAAAGACCCACGGAACCCGTGCCGGAAACCACCACGTCATCGCCGATCTGGAACTTGGACTGGCGGATGCCGTGGAGCGCCACGCACACGACATCGAACAGCACCGCGTCCTTGAGATCCACGCCCTCCGGCACCTTGATGAGCATGGTGTGCGCTACGTCACGGATGAGGAAGTATTCGCAGTAGCCGCCGTCCGGGCCGCCGATGCCGGCGGTGTTGGGGAAGCCGTTGATGCAGATGTTCGTGCGGTTTTCTTTGCAGAGGGGGCAGCCCTCTTCGCAGGCGGACGGGGGGCCGCAGAGAATGCGGTCGCCGACCTTGAAATCGGTCACGCCCTCGCCAACCTCCACCACGGTGCCGGAGTTTTCGTGGCCGAGAACCATGGGAAGCTGGATGAAGGGGGGATAGTGTCCGCCGTAAAATTCCACGTCCGTGCCGCAAATGCCGACATAGTTGATTTTAACAACGAGCTGATTGGGGCCGGGATGGGGAACGGGCCGCTCCTCCATGCGGATATCGCCTTTGCCATAGAGTGCCAATGCTTTCATTTCAACAATCTCCTTTCAAGGTGGGCTTACGCCTTTGCGGGGGGAGGAGTGGGCTGGAACAGATCGGTGTAGTATTTCTTGCGGGCCTTGAACTCGGGATCCTTGTTGAGGTTCATGAGGCGGCCTTCGTTTTCCTTAATATCGTCCGCGTGCAGGAACTTGCCGGAGATGGTGTCGTGAGCCTTGTGTTCGTCCTCCGCGGGGAATACGAACTTCCACGCGCCGTCCTCCACAAGGATCTCGCCTTCGAGACCGCACAGCTCACAGACGGCCTTTGTGGTGCCGGGCACCAGCCAGAAGTTGGAGCATTGGCAATGAGGGCATACGCCGGGCTGACCCATGTAGTGCGCCTTTTCGATATCGGCGGCGGCCTCCGCGAGGTTGCGGCCGATTTCCTGCATGCGCTCGATCTTGTCGTCGTGCATGATGACGTCCTTCGACCAAGAGAAGAAGTCGTTGTCGATGATCTTCCATGCGGGGCTCATGGCGCACATGGCGTGATCGGTTTGGACGCGGCAGGCCCAGTCGGAGCCGCCGATGCCGACGAAAGAGATGACCTTATCCTTCAGCAGGCGGGGATCGACGCCGGAGCCGCCCATTTCCTTGCTGATCTGATCGCCGATGATGTTCATGCCGCGATCCATTCGGGGGCCGAAGCGGTCGCATACCGCGTGGAGAAGGCCGGACGCGCCGGACTCAAAGATGGGGCTGACGAAGAGAACGCCGTCAGCGTCCAGCAGGATGCTGCGGAAGGCATCGAAATCGTCCTTGCGGGTGCAGATGTTGCCCTTGCCCATGACAAGGCCGCGGGAGCAGGCAACGCAGCCGGTGCATTGCTCGATGTGCCAGTCCATCAGATGGATGAATTCCACCTCGGCGCCCGCTTTCTGGGCTGCCTCCAGCGCCACGCGGCACATGGTGTCGTTATTTCCGTTTTTTGTTCCGAAGGATACGCCTACGATCTTCATAGCGCTATTCTCCTTTTTTCAGAATCAGTCTTTTTTACCGACGTAGGTATCGTCGATACGGGCTGCGGTGATGACCGCGATGACGCACAGCGCGCAGATCAGGATATACGCATAGGCATAGCCGACGCCGGGGGCGTTGCCGAGAGCGCCGCAGATGGTGATGCCGAGAGCGCCGATGATGGCGACGGCGGGCTTCATGACCCGGTAGCCGTTATCGAAGTCGTAGCGGCCCCAGATGGTGGAGATGAGGGAAACGAGGTAGTTGGCCGCGCCGCCCAGCATGATGCCCATGAACGGCTGACCGATAAAGATGAGGATATAGCCGAGATCACCCACGCGGCTCGTGGTGACAAAGCCGCCGATGACGTTCAGTGTCAGAGAAACGATGCCGAAAAGGAATGTGATGATGATCGCCTTTTTGGTGCCGAGCTTCTGATCCATCACGCCGCAGAGATAGCTGCCGACGCAGGCCACGAGACCGGCGCAGGCCAGCATGGGAGTGCAGGCGGCGGTGTCGAAGCCGATCTGTGCCATACGGGGGACGAAGTTCGACATAACGCCGAGGGAGAAAAGCTCCATAACGCCCAGCGGGAAGATGATCTTCCATACATTGCCGGTGCGGAGGAACTTTTTGGGCTGCCAAACAGAGGTCTTCTGATACTCGATGCCCTCGGCCAGCAGCTTGTCGGACAGAGCGCGGTCGAAGCTCTTGTCGTTATCGGGATAGGCGCCCGCCTGCTCGGGATAATCCTTCACGAGGACAAAGACAAGGATGCCGAGAACGAGGCAGATGATGGAAAACATATAGTAGATGCCGTTGAGGCCGATGCCGAAAAGAAGGCCGGAGCAGAGCGGCGTCGCGATGGTAGCGGAGAGGGGGAAGCCGATGGTGACAACGCCCATGGCCAGACCCTTCTTCGTGGGATACCAGTTGGAAACCACGTTCAGGCTGGCGATGTAGTTGAAGCCCATGCCGCAGATGTTCGCAAGGCAGAGCATCAGAAGATACACCGGGCTTGCCGCGGCGAAGGTCCAGAGGAAGCAGACAACGGCGTTGAGAACCAGCGCCAGTCCCCATGCGAATTTGCAGCTCTTCTTGCCGCACAGCCAGCCGAAAACGATGGCGCCTGGCACGCTGATCCATGCGGCGATGGTGGAGAATATGTACAGAATGCTGGGGTTTTGCAGCCCGAGCCGCGCCGGCCAGCCGAGGCCGGTATCGGGCAGCAGCGTGACGTTCAGGGAGTCATAGATGATCATGGAGTTCATCAGAATGCTGAAGAACGTAAGGATCAGTATGACCCATCCCTTGGCGCCGAAGCCTTTTGCGGTGGATTGTTTCATGGCGGAGCCTCCTAAAAAATATTTGTTTAACAAACTCTCTGCTTTTGATTATAGGGAAATGTGAAACAATTAGCAAATATCTCTTTGGTGGGGTTGCCATTCCGTTTGGTTATATGGTAGAATAACGGCGGAAGGGGGAATGTCTATGGATCTGACAAAGCTCCGCTATTTCGTCACCGCCGCGTCCTGCGGCAGCTTTACGGAGACGGCGCAGCGCCTGTATACCTCGCAGCCGAATATCTCGAAGCAGATTTCCTCCATGGAACGGGAGCTGGGCGTGCAGCTTTTTTTCCGGGATAACCATGCCATACGGTTAACGAAGGCGGGGGAGTATCTCTATGAGCAGACGAAGGATATGCCCGCTCAGTTCGAGCGCATGCTGGAAACGACACGCGCCATCGGCCGCAGCGATATCGGAGAGCTCACCGTCGGCGTGCTTGCCGGGCAGAAGCTGCGGAAGGATGTCATCCTGAGCTTTCAGCGTTTCAACAGGATGTACCCGGAGATCGGAATCTGGCTGGAGCAGGCGGGCTTTTCGGAGCTGCAGCGGGCGCTGGATTCGCTGCGCTTTGATCTTATCCTCACCTTTTCCTTCGATATCCGCCCTCGGGAAGGACTTCGCATCGAAAGCGTCAAGCGGATGCAGGAGCCGGCGATCTTTGTCAGCCGCATGAGTCCTCTGGTGGAGCTGGAGGATTTTTCCAAAGCGCCCTATGTCGTCATCTCGCCCAAGGAGAGCTACGGCGGATATGAGCAGCTTCTCCGCTCCTGCCGTGCGCGGGGCTTTGAGCCGAATATCGTGCGGACGGCGGATTCTCTCGACAGCCTTTTGTTTTATGTGGAGACCGGCGTGGGGATCGCCGTGCTGGATCGAAATACACGACTGGAGAGTGATCAGAATATCCGCGTCATCCCCATCGAGGACAGCGATACGCCGGATCTCGTGGCGGTCTGGCTTGAACGGAATACGAACCCAAGCATCCGAAAGCTGGTGGAATGCCTGAAAGCGGATGCGTGACCGCTGCCGTGCGGCATCCGTATGCATAGGAAAATGCCCCTGCGTCCGATCCAAAAGGACGCAGGGGCGTGCGGTTTTCGATGATTTACTCCGGGCGGCGGCCGTTGCAGAAATAGAAGACCGTCAAGAGGCCGGGACCGCAATGGGCGCCGATGACGACGCCGAGGGAGGTGATGGTGATTTCGCCCACCTGCGGATACGCCTCGCGGATGGCGTCGCGCACCCATTCCGCGTCGCCGCGGCAGTCAGCCTGCAGGATATGGATCTCCGCGCCGGTGCAGTCGATCTCAGAAAGATCGTGCAGCACGCCGTCCCGGATGGCGTTCAGCGCAGCCTTGCGGCCGCGTACCTTCTTCGCTACGTCCAGCGTGCCGCGATCCGGCACATACAGCACGGGCTTGATGGAGAGAATGGAGCCGACGAGCGCCGAGGCGTTTGAAACGCGGCCGCCCGCTTTGAGGTAGTTGAGGTCGTCCACTGTGAAACGGTGGGCGATCCTAAGCTTGTTTTCCTCGCCCCAAGCGATCACGTCGTCGAAGCTCATACCGGCCTCCATGCGCTCGACCATGCACTGCACCAGCAGGCCGAGACCGCCGGAGATGCACAGGGTGTCCATGATATACAGCTTCCGATCGGGATAATCCTCCCGCACCGTCGCCGCGGCGCGGTTGGCGTTTTCGAAGGAGACGGACATCTTCTGCGACATATCGAGAAAGATCACGTCTTTGCCGGTGTCCAGCAGGCTGCGGAAAAAGTCCTCATAAACAAATTCGTTGATCATCGAGGTCTTCAGAAGGTCACCCTTGCGCATGCCCGCGTATACGGCTTCTCGGCTTTCCTCCCGGCAGTCGTCCTCAAAGAGGTCGCGTCCGATGGTATAGGTATAGGGGATGAAAGGGATGTTATGGGCATCGAGGTAAGTCCTCGTGAGGTCGGAGGTGCTGGAGGTGGCAATGGTGTAATCGGACATTTCGGTATCCCCTTTTTCTGTTTTCGTAGGATGGAGAAGGATAAAGAAAGCTCCCCGGCATCGGCGGGATACCGGGGAGCTTGGTACGGCTGACGGGATTCGAACCCACGACCTTTGGCTCCGGAGGCCAACGCTCTATCCAGCTGAGCTACAGCCGCTTATCAAATAGCTTATGTATTATACCGCACCCCGCTTGGAATATCAAGAGCTTTGTGATATACTTTTTTGAGAATCAAAATGCATGATGAGGTGATAGCCGATGAAAACCATGATGCTTGGCAAAACCGGGCTGACGGTCACGAAGCCCGCCTTTGGCGCGCTGCCGATCCAGCGCTGCTCGAAGGACGAAGCCACGGCGATCCTGCGCCGAGCATATGAGGGCGGGATCCGCTACTTTGACACCGCGAACGCCTATACCGACTCGGAGGAGAAGATCGGACTGGCTCTGTCGGATGTGCGCAAGGATATCGTGATCTCCACGAAAAGTCAGGCGCGCGACCGGGAGACGGTGAAAAAGCATATCGCGCTCTCGCTGGAGCGGATGAAAACGGACTACATCGACCTGTTCCAGTTCCATTTGGTATCAAGCTGGGACGATGTGAACGAGGCCTATGAGGCGGCGCTGGAAGCCAAGGAGAAGGGATATATCCGCCATATCGGCGTCACGGCGCACAGCCTGCGCTTTGCCTTCGAACTGGCGGAATCGGAGCGCTTTGAAACGCTGCAGTACCCGTTCAGCTACCTTTCGAACGAGGAGGAGCATCGGCTGGTGCGGCTCTGCCGGGAGAAAAACATCGGCTATATCGCCATGAAGGCGCTGGCGGGCGGTCTTCTCTCCAATGCCCGGGCGGTGTATGCGTTCATGGCGGAGCAGGAGGGCGTCGTACCCATCTACGGCATCCAGACCATGGCGGAGCTGGAGGAATGGCTGGCGCTCGCGGCGGAAGAGCCGACGATGGACGATGAGCTGCGGGCGATCATCGAGGCAGACCGCGCCCAGCTCTCCGGGCAGTTCTGCCGGAGCTGCGGCTATTGCATGCCCTGCCCGCAGGGGATCGAGATCCGCAACTGCGCCCGGATGGATATGCTCATCCGCCGCAGTCCGTGGCGGCCGTATTTCACGCCGGAATGGCAGGAGAAAATGAACCGCATCGAATCCTGCATCGAATGCGGTCGCTGCCGCTCCCGTTGCCCGTATAAGCTCGATACGCCGAACATACTCAAATACATGCTGAAGGATTACCGGCAGTTCTATGAAGAGCATAAAAACGAGCTGTAAGCTCGCGGCGCTTGCGCTGGCAATGATTATGTTAACCTCTTGCGGCGGACGTGAGACGCCGACACAGGAGGCCGCTGCGCCGGAAACGGCGACGGAACAAACGGCGGACACGCCGGAAACGGCTTCGGCTGCGGAGCTGGAGAAGCATACGCGGCAGGTCTTTGCCATGGATACCGTGATGCTTCTAACGGCCTATGGTGTGGAAGCAGAGGAGGCGCTGGAGGCTGCGGAGGCAGAGATCTATGCGCTGGAGGCCGATCTCGACCCGGAATCGGTGCGCGGCTCCGTGTATGCGCTCAATGCGGGCGCGGGAGGACAGGTCGTCATCAGTCGGGAAGCTTATGATGTTATGTCAACTGCTATGCAGTATTACATCGCCTCCGGCGGCGCGCTTGACCCGGGGTTGTATCCCCTGTCCAAGGCGTGGGGCTTTATCGGCGGGGATTACCGGGTTCCCGCGCAGAGCGAGATAAACACTCTGCTTTCCGTGAAGAACACGGGGGGCATCCTGCTGGACGAGGCGGCCTGCGCCGCTTCCATCCCGGCGGGAATGGAGGTATCCTTCGGCGCGGTGGCAAAGGGGTATACCGCCCAGCGGGTGGTGGATCTCATGGCGGACATGGGCGTTTCCTCCGCGATCCTATCCCTTGGCGGGAATGTGCAGACGCTGGGGGACGCGAAGCCGGACGGCTCCGCGTGGCAGGTGGCCGTGCAGGCGCCGGACGGCAGCAGCGGCTATGTGGGCATCCTGTCCGTGGGGCAGGCGGCAGTGGTCACCTCCGGCGGTTATCAGCGGTATTTCGTGCAGGACGGCGTGACCTATATCCATATCCTCGATCCTGTGACGGGCTATCCCGTGCAGAATGATCTTCTGTCGGTGACCGTTGTCACGGACGACGGCGCGAAGGCGGACGCTCTTTCCACCACACTTTTTGTGCTGGGGAAGGATGCTGCGCTGGATTTCTATGCCGCGCAGGGGGATTTCGAGCTGGTGCTGATCACCCGGGACGACCATGTGATCGTGACGCCGGGGCTGGCGGAGGTTTTTGCCGAGACGGGCGATGGGTATACCTATGAGTATCTTGGATAAAAATGCGCCGGAGGCGGCGGAGGCGCTGATCGGGAGGGTGCTGGTGCGCCGGTTTCCCGACGGACGGGAGCTGCGCGCCCGCATTACCGAAACGGAGGCGTATTACGGCGAGAGCGATACCGCCTGCCATGCCCGCTTCGGGCGCACGAAGCGGGCCGAGGTGCTGTATCACGAGGCGGGGACGGTCTATGTTTATCTCTGCTACGGCGTCCATTGGATGCTGAACCTCGTCACAGGCGCGGCGGACGATCCGCAGGCAGTTCTGATCCGGGGCGTGGAAGGTGTTTCCGGCCCGGGGCGGGTGACGAAATACCTCGGCATCGACGGCTCCCTCAACGATACGCGGCTCGGCGAAGCGCTTTATTTGGAGGATGACGGCTTTCGGCCGGAGATCGGACGCTCGGGGCGGATCGGAATCGGCTATGCCTCGCCGGAGGATCAGGTGCGGCAATGGAGGTTTTTTGCGGTATGATATGCTCGATTTGTCCCCGGGGCTGTGCTGCGGAGCGGCCCGGAGGCTTCTGCGGCATGGGGGATGCGCCCGTTGTAAGCCGTGCCGCGCCGCATTACTGGGAGGAGCCGTGCATCAGCGGCGAGCGGGGCAGCGGCGCGGTGTTTTTCGCCGGGTGCAGCCTGCGGTGCGTTTATTGCCAGAACTATGAGATCAGCGCCCTGCGGCGCGGCACGGAGATCGATATACCCCGCCTGCGGGAGATCTTCGCGGAGCTTGCGGCGCAGGGTGTGCATAATCTGAACCTTGTCACCGGCACGCATTTTGCCGCCGCGATCCGCGAGGCGCTGGAGCCGCAGCCGCCGCTGCCGGTGCTTTGGAACTGCGGCGGGTATGAGTCGGTGGAAACGCTGCGGACGCTGGAGGGGAAGGTGCAGGTCTGGCTGCCGGATATGAAGTATTCGGACGCGCGTCTTGCCGGGCGGCTGTCCGCCGCGCCGGATTATCCCCGCGTTGCGCAGGCGGCGATCCGCGAGATGTTCCGGCAGACCGGGCCGTATACCCTCGATGGAGACGGGATGCTGATCCGGGGCGTGATGATCCGGCATCTTGTGCTGCCGGGGGAGCTGGACAACACCTTCGGCGTGCTGGACTGGATCGGGGAGACCTTCCGTCCCGGTGATGTGCTGGTGAGCCTCATGGGACAGTATACCCCCAACGGATACGGAGGCCCCGCCCGGCGGCTGACGGAGGAGGAATACCGCCGCGCGGCGGATTATATGGCGGCTCTCGGCCTGCTGGAGGGCTATACGCAGGAGCTGTCCAGTGCGGAGGCGGCCTATACCCCGCCCTTCGACGGCACGGGAGTTGCAAAATAATACAGGTGCGAGACCGAAAACCGGCTCGCACCTGTTATGTTTTATGCGGTTCACAGCATATCGGAAAAGCGGTTCAGAAACGCGGCAAGCTGGGCGCGGGTCACGCTGCCCTGCGGCAGAAGCTCATAGCCCCGGGCGGAGGAATAGGAGCCTTTTTGCAGCCCCACGGCAACGCTCCATGCCATGGCGTCCGAAGCCCAGCCGGCGACGGAGCCGCTGTCGGCAAAGGAGGCTATATCGGCTTTTTGGGAGGTCTTCAGCCCCCTCTTCGCCGCATAACGGTACAGGAGCGTCACGAACTCCTGCCGGGTGATGCCAGCGTTCGGCCGGAAGCTGAATACGCCGTCGCCGTCGTCGTCCGAGCCGGTGATGATCCCGAGGCTCTCCGCCCAGCACACATCGTCGTAATACCACGCGCCGGGCTTCACGTCATCGAAAGAAGTCCGGGAGGCGGTCGCGCTGTCCTCGTCCAGCCGATGCAGCACGGCGACGATCTGGGCGCGGGTGGCGTTTTTCGCCGGCGCGTAAGCGGTGTCGGACATGCCCTCGACCAGATATTTGAGCCAGCTCGCCTCTACGTCGCCGTAATACCACGCCGTCTCCGAAACGTCGGCAAAGGGGAACACGGCGTCCGCGTTGTCCGTGTATGCCTTGATGCGGACGTTAGGCGCGTTTTTCAGCTCGCTGCAGTCGTGCCAGCTTTTGCCGTCGAGGGAGGCGAAGCTCTGGCCGGCCAGCGTCTCGTTGGTGGAATGCCAGTTGGCGCTGGTATAGCAGGCGGGCAGATAGATCGAGCCGTCTGCCGCGCCGCCCACGGAGAAGACAACGCTGAAACGCTCGTCCTCCCGCAGAGATACCGGCTTCGTCAGCGCGACGGTATGGAACCCGGCAAACTCGAAGGTGCCGGACTGTGTGGCAGCCAGCGTGCCGGAGACAGGATCGGCGGCGTCGGTGAGGCCGGTATACACCGAAACGGTATAGGGGACACCGGCACTGTAAGTATAGGTGGCCACCGCCCGGAGCTGTTCCGTGCCCCGGGGCGCGTCGTTCGCGGCTGCGGTGAAGATATTTGCGTACCAGCGGCGGGAATCGGCGGAGGCGACCTTCCCGGTGGAAAGCCCCTTGCCGTCGATGCTGTCGTTCACATAGCCCAAGATCGCCGCACCGTCATATTCATAATTGTTTTCGTAATTGTCCGCCGGGGCGAAGTCGAAAACGGTAGCGCGTCCGTCGATTCGGGCGGAATTATAGCGGACGGAGGCATCGTAATAGGAGATCCAGAAATAGCCGTCGCCGCCTGCCCAATGGCTGCCATAGGAGTTGCGGCACAGCCATGCGCCGTCGGCGGGCGGGATCGCGCCCTGATCGGAGCAGCCGAAGTTTTCCGCTGGATAATCGTCGTCCCATCCGACGATGACGACCTCGTGATTTGTTGCGGCGGCGACGATGTCCTGATAATAGCAGACGGTGTAATCCTCCGCGTCCGTATCGGCGGGATCGGCTTCGGTGCCGGGGGCGCCGTCAAGGGATACGGAGGCGTCCCCATCGATGGGCTCCGGCGGAGCGCTCTCCTCCGGCAGAGGCTCGGGATCGTCGGAGACGTCCATCGGGGAAGTTTCCGGCTCCGTAGATACCTCTTCCGGCTTCGGGGGCGTATCCTCCGGCTCCGATTCCGGCTCTGGCGCAGGCTCCGGCTCGGCGGTATCGTCTGTCTCCGGGGCTTCCGCGGGGAGCGTATCGTCCATCTCCGCAGGTATTTCTTCCGTCCCCGGCATGTCGGTTTCCGGCTCGGGGAGCGGCTCGGGATCGGATTCCGGCGCGGCGTCCGAGGCGGGCATGGGTTCCCCGTCGCCCTCGTCGGCGTCCGTCGTGGGGAGGAAGGGGGAGGGATCTCCGCCGCTGCCCGTATGGGCGGAGGGCGAACCCGCGAAAAGATAGCCGCTGTTGAAATACAGGCACAGCACCGCGCCGCCGTGTTCTTGGATCAGCCCTTTGAGGGCGGTGCGTCCTGCGGCGGAGGAAAGGTTCACGGTGTAGGTGTTCTCCAAATGCAGCACATCGGCATAGGCGGTGTCCGCCCGGAGGGAATCGGAAGCGGAAAGGCCGCTGTAGGCCGAATCGGTGGCTTTCTCCGAGGCCGCGCCGTGCCAGCTCGCGAGGGTCATGGCCGCCACGACCGGGTTGCCGCCGGAACGGATCCAGAATGTGGGATCCACGTTGTAGTCGTTCGAGGAGTTGTCCAGCGGATCGTCGGCCTGATGCGAGAAGAAATAGATAAGATGCCGTTCGCTCAGATTGACGGATTTGGCGGAGAGAAGCCCGTCGGCGATGCCGTCCAGCTCCGCCGCAGCGATGGCGGACATGGCCCAGCAGGTGTTCCATGTGCCCTGCTGCCGCACGGCGGGAAGCGCCGTGCCCCGGGGATCATAGGCCGTGGGAAGACCGCTGGGAGCGCCGTCGACGCCGATGGCTGCCATGCTCGCCGCGTCGGACACGGATATATCCTCCGCATAGGCTACGATCACGCCGTCGCTTTCTTCCGCCGTGGGCGCGTCCCCCCGGATCACGGCGATATCGCCGTATTCCGAGGCGTCCCCCAGCAGAAACATGCCGTCCGGCAGCGGCTCCTCCGCTCCGACGGCCAGCGCGGGCAGACTGCCGAGAAGCACGGCGGCCAGCAGCATGGCGATCAGTCGTTTCATAAAACGGTGCATCCTTCCCGTTGTAAACATATTTGTAACCGTATTTTAACATATTGTAACTAATGTGTCAACAGCCGATGAGCGGGAAGATTTCGCTTGATTATTTGCCCTGTGTTTGACAGGGAGCCGGAGGGACTGTAGAATACAATATGAGAAATCGGGATCAACGGCTCTGAAAGCATAGAATGACCGGCGCGGGAGAAACCGCAACCGGCAGTTGACAAAGTTCCGCTCCCAAATGGTGGCTCCGCAACCAAGGAAAAGTGTAAGATGAAGCCACCAAAGGAGGTAATCACCATGAAGCTTGCAGACAGAATATTGGAATTGCGGAAGCAAAAGGGAATCTCACAGGAAGCGCTGGCGGACAGGCTGGGCGTCAGCAGACAGGCAGTCAGCAAATGGGAATCGGAGCAGAGTGTCCCCGAACTGGACAAGATCGTACTGATGAGCGATTTCTTTGAGGTCACAACGGATTATCTTCTCAAAGGGATCGAGCCGGCCGCCGATGAAAAGAAGACAGGAAAGCACATCGGGAATGCCTTGGCGCTCCTTGCACCCTACATGGCGTGGATCGGCTATATCATGACCTGCGCGTTTTGGTATGAAAACCAGAATGCCTTTGCCATTATGAACGGCTTCATCTGGCAGATCGGTTCCGTTGTGGTGATCTATGCGGCCAGGCTGAATCGGATCATCGATCCGAAGGCGGTCGCGCGTTACTGGATGATCGCCTTCCCCGCGATCAGTATCTTTTTATCGTCCCTTCTCTACAACCTCTTGGGTTCGATGGTATTGGCTCCGTATCCGCTGTTCCTCGCTGACCGTACGGTTCTGCTGGGGGTCTGGGCGCTCGTGCTGATTTGCGTCAATACGGCCGTCGAGATTTATTTGCATAAGAGGATCAGGCAGTGATCCCCGTCTGATGAGGCGGCGGAAAGCCCGCGCCCGCCGGCGGTCATAACGGGACAAAGCAAGCAGCCTCCGTCCGCTTCCTTGGAAGGGACGGAGGCTGCTGCCGCATAACAGGCAGGCGCTTATCCGTCAGAAGCAGCGAAGGATGATGCCGCGCTTATCCTGCGCGGCGGCGCATCTGGCTTCGGCAAAACGCTGATATATCGCCTCCAGCTCCGCGCAGGACGTGTCCCTTGCGGCGGCGCGATAGGCTTCGGCGGCGGCGGAGTCCTTTTCCATGGCCGTGCGCAGCGCGATCAGCCGGCGGCCGCAGGGGTGACACTCTTCCTCGGGCGTGCTGCACAGGCCGGTGCGGATGAAGTATTCCGCGCCGAGACGCCGCGCCCTCGCCGAGGCGTTATTGGCATGGGTTTGGAGAAGAGAGCGAGCCGTGCCCTGAAACATGCGGGCGAGGCAGGCGTCATACACTGCGGAGCATTGCTCGCCTCGTATCAGAAGACACAGGGATTCATCCTCCGACGGCGCGGCGGCGCCGCCCTTGACGCGCCGCCATACGGCATCGAAGCCGGTGATGGTTTCCTGAAGGCTGTCGTTCATCGTAAATTCTGTCATATAAAAACCTCCCGCACATTCTATGCGGGAGGTGATCGGCGCGTCAGTCGCCGGTGTCGTCGGGCAGGATCGCGCTGTCTTCCGTCTGCGTTTTCGGCGCGGGCGGGCTGCCGGAAGCCTTGGTGCAGGAAACAAGGATCGCGCAGAAAACCGCGATGACCGCGCATAGCATAACGGCTGCCAGCCATATCGCCTGAAATCCCTCGCGGGAACGTCTGTTCATAGAAATCCTCCGAAAAAACAAGGGGAAGCGCTGTGCCTCCCCTTGCGGATCATTTATGGGATCATTCGGCCTCGGCCAGCGCCTTGGCCTCCTCGATGATCTTCTGCTGTACGTTGGCAGGCGTCTCATCGTAGCGGATGAACTCCAGCGTGAAGGAGCCGCGACCCTGCGTCATGGAACGAAGGTCGATGGCGTAGGTGGTCATCTCCGCCATGGGGACCTCGGCCTCCACGACCTGCAGACCGTCGTGCGCGGTCATGCCGAGCATGGTGCCGCGGCGCTTGGAGGGGATATCGGACATGATATCGCCCAGATTCGCGTCGGGAATGGTGACGCGGAGCAGGCCGATGGGCTCCATGATGACGGGATTCGCGTTCACCAGCTCCTTATAGGCAAGACCGGCAGCGGTCTTGAACGCCATTTCGGAGGAATCGACGGGGTGGAAGTCACCATCGTAGAGAACGGCCTTCAGGAACACCATCGGATAACCGGCGAGAACGCCCTTGGCGCAGCACTCACGCAGACCCTTTTCCACGGCAGGGAAGAAGTTCTTGGGAACGCTGCCGCCGAAGACCTCTTCGGCGAAGATCATATCTTCCTGCTCGGACTGCGGCTCGAAGCGGATCTTGACATCCGCGAACTGGCCGTGACCGCCGGTCTGCTTCTTGTGGCGGCCGTGGGTATCGAGGGTCTTGCGGATCTTTTCGCGGTAGGCCACGCGGGCGGGAGAGAGCTCGACTTCCACGCCGAACTTGCTCTTCAGCTTGGAGCAGAGAACGTCGATATGCATATCGCCGGCGCCGGCGACGACCTGCTGATGGGTCTCGGCATTCAGCGTGACGGTGAAGGTGGGATCCTCCTCGTTCAGACGGGAGAGACCCTGCGCGACCTTATCGTCCTGTCCCTTGACCTTGGGGGCAATGGCCATCTGATAGCAGGGAACGTCGAACTCGATGCCGGGCAGCGCTTCCACGGCGCCGGGGGCGCAGAGGGTGTCGCCGGTCTTGGTGTCGGTCAGCTTCGAGACAGCGCCGAGATCGCCGCAGTCGATGACCTGCACCTCGGTGTTCTTCTTGCCCTGCATGGTGTAGATGTGGCCGAGCTTTTCCTGCGCGCCGCTTCGGGCGTTCGTGAGGGTAAGGTCGGGGGTGACCTTGCCGGAAACGACCTTGAACAGGGAGAACTTGCCGAACTGGTCGGAAACGGTCTTATAGACGATGACCTTGGCCGGGCCGTTGGGATCAAGGGGCTCGCCGCCCTCGGAGGGCTCGGGGAAGATGCTGACGGCGGCGTCGAGCAGAACGCGGGTGCCGAGGCCGGTGAAGGCGCTGCCGCAGTAGACCGGGCAGATGCTGCCGTCCGCGACGGCGGTGCCGAGGGCGCCGGAGATCTCCTCCGGGGACAGCTCCATGGTCTCGAAATACTTCTCCATCAGCTCTTCGCTGGTCTCGGCGGCGGACTCGCAGATCTCGGTATAGAGCTCTTCGAGGCGGCCTTCCATCTCGGCGGGAACGGCAACGTCAACGCGCTTGTTGCCCTCCATCTTATATGCCTTCTTGGTGACGACGTCCACGATGCCGACGTATTTGTCGCCCTCCTTGATGGGGGCGGTCATGGCGCAGACGGAGGTGCCGAATTTCTCGCGGAGCTGATCGAAGGTCTTGTCGAAATCCGCGTGATCCTCGTCGATCTTGGAGATATAGATGGAGCGGGGCTTCTGGGCGTCCTTCAGATATTTCCAGCTCTTTTCCGCGCCGACGTTCAGACCGTCCTTCGCGGAAACGCAGATGACGCCGATATCGGCGACGCGCAGCGCCTGACGGACCTCGCCGGCAAAATCAAAGAAGCCCGGCGTGTCGATAATGTTGATCTTGTGCTTCTGCCAGTTGGCGAACATGGTCGTGGCAGAAATACTGATCTGGCGGCGGATCTCCTCGGCGTCGAAGTCGGAAACAGTGTTCCCGTCGGCGACGCGGCCCTGACGGTCGGTCATGCCGGCGACGGAGAGGATGCTCTCCGCCAGCGAGGTCTTTCCGTTGCCGCCGTGGCCGAGCAGGGCGATGTTGCGGATGTTCTTCAGTTCATAACTCATAGGGAAGTTCTCCTTCTATTAAAATCGAAGTCGTTCACGATGAAAGGGAACCGCTGCGCAGATCGCAGCGCTCATTTGATAATTATACACGATTGCATAAAAATTGGCAATAGTTTATCCGCGGCGGTTTTGGGTTTTGCGGTTTTTATCGGTTCTGCCCCACAGAAAGGATCGCAACGGGCAGCGCCCACAGCAGCATGAAGGACAGCATGTTGCCCGCGCTGGCGGTTTCAAAGGAGGCCACCCGGCACAGGAGGAACATGATGACCATGCCGACCGCGGTGCCGACGAGGGAGAGGATCGTGCTGAGCCGGGCGGTGTTATAAAGCTTGCGTCCGGCCTCGGCGGCGTCCGCCAGCGGCAATACGCCGTTTCGCGTGATAACGGCGTCGATGGGCGCGTCCGTGCGCGCGGCTTCGGCGGCGATGCGGTAGCGGTCGCGGAAGGCGGGGAAGTGGAAATTATCCGTCGGAACGCGGAAAAGCTGGCGGATCATAAGCGGGGTGATATTGAAGTCGCGGATGGCGAAGATCGCCTGCGTCCGTCCCCGCAGCAGGGTCACCAGCGCGTCCTGCACGCTGGTAACAGGTATGTAGTCGATCACGAACACGCCCACCAGCTCGTCGCCGATGGCGGTGCAGATCGAGTTTTTGGCGGTGAGGTTCTGGGGCAGGCGAATGCCCATCAGATTCATGAACCCAGCCGAACCCACAAGGACGCGGTCGCCGTCCGCGATGCCGGAAAGACCGCCGCCCTCATGACAGCGGAACTGCTCTACCTCCGGCAGGGTATAGCCCCGGCGGGTGATGAGTTCGCGGAAGATCGAGGTCACGCCGCTGCCGGAGGCCTCCAGAAGCGCCGCCGTATCGGCAACGACCTTGGCGACGAAAACGCCCTCCTGTACGTTGATCTCGGAAAACTTCATCGTACCGGGGGGGAAGAGATCCTCGTCCGTGATGACGATGCGGTGGGTTTTGCCGATATCCGCGCATCCGGCATAGCCCACCAGCGCCGCGCCGGAGGCACGGAGCCTGCGGGCGGTCATGGCATAGGGCAGGGAAAAGCTGAAAAACGCGGAAAACGAGGCGCTGATCGCGATGAGAGCGGAGAGCGTATGCAGGAAATAGCCGCTGTTTCCGCCCAAAGCGGCGATCAGCGAGAGAACCAGCGCGGCCAGCAGCAGAAGCGGCGAGGCGGCTGTATAGACGGTGCGGCAGAAATCCGGCTCCTCGGCGCGGCGGACGATGCCCTCCGTCGTTTCCCGTTCGGAGCGGAGAAGGCCGGTCGTCCCGTCCTTTGAGGCCGCTTCGGGGGACAGCACCGAGGGGGCTTTTGAGGAGGCCGCCGTTTTGAAGGTACGCATCCGCGCGGTGCAGGTGAGGCGTTCGCCCCACAGGGCGGCGGTCAGCGATACCCCGGCCACGGCGCAGAAGGGCAGCGCGCTGCCGAAGCCCAGCAGAACGAGGGCGGCGTCCACGCAGGCGAATAACGCGGAGAGGGCGGCCAGCGCCTCTGCGCCGACGCTCATATCAAAAAGCTGCCGGATACCGGCGGTGAAAACATCCAGCGCAGCCATCATGACGGCAAGCGTCAGAACGAGGCTGACCCCGGCTTGGAGCCGCAGACTGCGACCCAGCATCCCCGCCATGGGCAGGCCGAGGGCGATCCATGCGAGGATGACGCACAGAAACAGGGCGATCCGCCCCCGCAGACGCATGGATCGGGCGTAATAGGCGTAAAACTTGGCGGCTTTCAAGGGGGACAGCTCCGGCGCCTCGTGGAGCTCCACAGGCTCCGGCCATTTTTTGGCCTCCGCCGAGCGCATCTGCCGCCGGGCGATCCTCACGGCGACCATGCGCACCAGCGGCGCGAGGAAGCGTTCGGTGAAGGACGGCGCGTCCGCCTGCTTCGGCGGGCTTCGATGGGTCGTTTGGGGTCGGGGCCGGGCGATCCCGGCAGACTCCTCCGCGGCGTCCTCCACGGTTTCGGATTCCGGCGGCTCGTCGGCCGGCGGTTCCTCGTCTTCCGGCTCGGCTCCTTCGGCGGCTTCCTCCGTCTGCACATAGCGGATGGTGATGATGCCGTCCTCTCCCACGGTGACGATGGGGCGGGGCTTTTCCGGCGGGGCGTCCCCTTCCTTGGATTCTTCCTCGGCATCGTCCGTTGACACCTCGTGCGGGATCTCCTCCGGCACATCGTCCTCATCCTCATCCTCGTCCGGGGCGGGAGCTTCCGCCGCGGGTCTTCGCAGGGGGACGATAAAGGGCTTTGTAGCCTCGGTATCGGCAACAGCTTCAGCCGCAGGGAGAGGATCCTCCTGCGGCGGTTCGGAAACGGCGCTGACCTCGGCCGGCTCCTGATGCTGGCGTAGCGTTTCGCCCAGCGCCTCCATCACGATGCGCCGGGAGCGCGCCGCAATGCTCACCGCGCTCTCCGCGGGAGCAGGGGGCTCGTCCGCGGCGGCGGACTGGTACTGCGCAAGGATCGCGTCCAGCGAGTATTCGCCGAAATCCGGCATTAAGCTGTCCAGATACCGATCACTCATGGCGCTGTCTTACGACCTCGTACATCAAAATGGCGGCGGCGACGGAAGCGTTGAGCGAATTGACCTGCCCGAACAGGGGGATGGACATGACAAAATCGCAGTTTTCCCGCACGAGGCGGGAGACGCCCTGTCCCTCCGAGCCGATCACGAGGCAGATGGGGCCTTTCATATCGGTTTTCCAAAGCTGCGCCTCGCCCCCGGCCTCCGCGCCGTAGACCCACAGGCCGTGACGCTTCAGATCCTGCAGCGCGGCGGTGAGGTTCGCGACCCGGGCGACGAGCATATGCTCCGCCGCGCCGGCGCTGGCCTTGTCCGCGGCGGCGGTGATGCCCGCGCTGTGATGGCGGGGGATAACGACGCCGTGAGCGCCCGCGCATTCCGCGCAGCGGATGACCGCGCCGAGATTGCGGGGATCCTCGATGCCGTCGCAGACGACGACAAAGGGATCCTCGCCCAGCGCGGCGGCATGGTCGAGGATATCGCTCACCTCGCAGTATTCCCGCGCGGCGGCAACGGCGATCACGCCCTGATGGGCGCCGCCCGTGGCGCTCATGGCGTCCAGCTTGCGGCGGTCGCATTCCGTGACGGCGACGCCCGCATTCCGCGCGTTGGAGGCGATAAAGCCCAGCGCCTTGTCCTTCGTGCCGCGGGCAAGGAATATCTTGTCGATGGCGCGTCCGGCGCGCAGCGCTTCGATAACGGCGTTTTTGCCTTCTATGATGTTTTCTTCTGACATATTCATACAGCAAACACTATAACACAAACCGCCGCGCTTTGGAAGTGTCTGCAAGAGAAAAAGTATGGACTTTATGGGTGAAAAAGGGTATGATTACAATGAGGTGAAATAGCTTGAAATCTCTGAACAATAAAATCGAACGCTTCTGCCTCCTGCATCCGAGGTTTGGTATCCCGAGGCTGATGCTGTATATCGTGATCGGGAACGTGCTGGTATGGCTGTTCGGTCAGATGGACACGACCCACACGCTGTATAATCTCCTGTATTTCGATCCGGCGATGTTCCTGCGGGGGCAGGTCTGGCGGCTCGTCACCTTTGCGCTGGTCCCCGAGGCGAGCGGTGTTTTGTGGCTGGCGATCTCGCTGTATTTCTATTATTTCATCGGCTCGAACCTCGAGCAGGCTTGGGGCGCGGGCAAATTCACGATCTATTATTTCAGCGGCATGCTGCTCACGGCGGTGTATTCCCTGCTGGTGTATCTGATCTTCCGGGCGCGGGTTCCCGTGACCGCGACGTATCTGAACCTGTCGCTGTTTTTCGCCTTTGCCACGCTTTGGCCGGAGCAGCGGGTGCTGCTGTTTTTCGTGATCCCTGTGAAGATGAAATGGCTCGCGTGGGCGGATGCGGCGCTGTTCGTGTATCAGATCGTGATGTATATCATCGCGGGACGGTTCGCCTTTGCCTTTGTCCCCGTGGTAGCGATGGCGGCTTATCTCGTGTTCTGCGGCGAATGGCTCTTTGATTTCTTCCGTCCCCGTACCGTGAAGCAGCGGGCGCGGACGATCCAGTTCAAGCAGGCGGTGAAAAAGATCCAGCGCGAGCAGGAAAACGCACCCTATACCCGCAAGTGCGCGGTCTGCGGCCGCACGGATACGGACAGTCCCGGACTGGAATTTCGCTACTGCAGCCGCTGCGCGGGGTATCACTGCTTCTGCGCGGATCATATCAACAACCATATCCATTTCACCGAGTAAGTAAAGGAAAGTCAGTAGGGGTAGATCAATGAGCCGAAAGCAGGTATACGGCGGTCTGACGAAAATGGCCGTGCTGGTGGCGCTTCTGGTGGCGCTGTATTTGCTGATATACAATCTGGCGGGGATGCTCGCGCCCGCGGGGTCGAAGCTCGCGGCGATGACGGAGAAGGCGGCCTATACCTCGCCTACGCCAGCGCCCACGCCGTCGCCCACGCCGACCCCGTCGCCCACGCCCAGTCCGACGCCGACGCCCACGCCGGAGCCGACGCCGACGCCCACCCCCGGGCCGACGCCGACGCCGCTGCCCGCGTTTTCGCCGCAGGCGGGGGAAAACGCGCTCCCGGAGCTTATGATCACCGGCACCGCCGTCATGGTGGACGGCGAGGAGGTGGAGAGCTACCTCGCGGACGAAGCGCATACGATGGACTTCGGCGCGCCGGAGGAGTATACCGCCATGAAGGGCATCGTCACCTTCCGGGGCAACAACTTCCGCAACAACGCGCAATACGGCCTTGCCGAGATTGGGAGCCGCACATTTGGAAACTACTGGCGGATGCGGACGAGCGGCATGTCCGATTCGAGCGGCAACTACTGGGGCGGCAGCGGCTGGACGGGACAGCCCCTCATCGTGGAATGGCCGGCGGAGACGAAGGCCGTTATGAATATGTATGACTGGGCGAAGGAAAAGGATGGCCTCGTGGAGGTCATCTACGCCACCCTCGGCGGGCGTGTGTATTTCTTCGACCTCGAATCCGGCGAGCGCACACGGGATGTGCTGAATCTGGGCTTCACCTTCAAGGGCGCGGGCGCGCTCGATCCGCGCGGCTATCCCATCCTCTATGTCGGCGGCGGTGTGGCCAATCCCAACGGCAGCCCCGCGCGCATCATGATCGTTAGCCTCATCGACGGCGAGGTTTTGTATACCACCGGCAACGGCGATTCCTTCGCTCCCCGGTCATGGTCGGCCTTTGACAGCTCAGCCCTCGTGGACGCGGAGACGGATCAGCTCATCTATCCCGGCGAAAACGGCGTCCTCTATATCATCAAACTCAACTCCGAATACGACGAGGCGGCGGGAACGCTGTCCATCGACCCTGTGGAGACGAAATTCAAATATACCTCCAGCAGCGCGGATAAGTATTATTACGGGATGGAGGACAGCTCCATCATCTGGCGCGGTCATCTTATGATCGCGGATAACGGCGGCGATTTCATCTGCCTTAACCTCAACACGCTCGAGATCGAATGGTGCTTCGACTGTCTGGATGACACGAACTGCACCGGCGTTCTGGAGGTGGACGAGACGGGGCATCCCTACGTCTATCTGTCCACATCCTTCCATATCGGCTGGCGGTCGAGCTATAAGGCCACGATCCCTGTTTGGAAGATCGACGCTGTCACCGGCGAGGAGGTATGGCACCACGATTACGAGTGCTATTCCGAATCCGGCCTTTCCGGCGGCGTGCAGGGCTCGCTGGCGCTCGGCAAGGGCAGCCTCGACGGCATCCTCTATGTCGCCATGGCGCGGCAGCCGAACGGAGCGAACGGCCAGCTTCTCGCGCTCGACGCCGATACCGGCGAGGAGCTCTGGACATATACCTCGGACAGTTATTCATGGTCGAGTCCCACCTGCTTCTACGATACGGAGGGCAACGGCTATGTGCTGTATACGAGCTGCATCCAAGGCAAGCTCTATTGGTTCGACGGCCTGAGCGGCGAGCTGTGCGATACCTTCCGCTTCGCCTGCACGACGGAGGCCAGTCCCGTGGTGTATAACAACACCGTAGTCATCGGCACCCGCGCCGAGGAGGTCTACGGCATCACCCTGCAATGACGGCGCGCGGCATGAGGCTCTCGGATCGGACGAAGGGCGTGCTGTGCATCCTCGGCTCCGCCCTGTGCTTTGCGGGTATGAGCGCGTTCGTGCGGCTGGCGGGGGAGCTGCCGGTGTTTGAAAAGGCGTTTTTTCGCAATTTCGTCGCGGCGGTGATCGTGTTCTTTCTCGTGCGGGCGAGGCATATCCCGCTGAGGATCGACCGGCCCAGCCGAAAATATGTCCTGCTTCGCTGCATCTTCGGCACGGCAGGACTTCTGCTGAACTTCTATGCCATCGACCGGCTGCAGCTGGCAGACGCGAATATGCTCAATAAGCTCTCGCCGTTTTTCGCCATCGTGTTCTCCTGTTTCCTGCTGAAGGAGAAGGTGAAGCCCGTGCAGGCGCTCGCGGTGGCGGGGGCGTTTCTCGGCGCGCTGCTGATCATCAAGCCCAGCGGCGCGAACCTGCGGCTCATCCCCGCCATCGGCGGCTTTTTCGGCGGCATGGGGGCGGGAGCGGCGTATACCTGCCTTCGCAAGGCGACGGGCATGGGCGTGCGGAGCGAGCTTGTGGTGCTGTGCTTTTCGTGCTTTTCCTGCCTTTTTACTATCCCGTTCATCGCGGCGGATTTCGTGCTGCCGACGGCGCGGCAGCTTCTGCTTCTGATCCTGTGCGGCTGCTGCGGCGCGGGCGGACAGTTCTGCATCACGGCGGCGTATACCTTCGCCCCCGCGCGGGAGATATCGGTCTATGACTATACGCAGGTCATTTTCAGCGCGGTGATCGGATATTTCCTGTTCGGCCAGATGCCGGATATCTGGAGCTTTGTGGGCTATGCCGTCATCCTCTCGATGGCGGTGGTGAACTTCATTTATAACAATCGCGCCATAGCGGCCGATGGGAGAGCGTAACGCATGATAAAAACGGTTTTATGGGATGTGGACGGCACGCTGCTGGATTTTCGTGCGGCGGAGCGGGCGGCGATCATGCGCTGCTTCGAGCTGTTTGGCCTCGGCGAATGCACGGAGGAGATGGTGGCGCGGTATTCCGCGATCAACGCCTCGTACTGGCTGCGCATGGAGCTCGGCGAGATCACGAAGGCGCAGGTGCTGGTCGGCCGGTTTGCGGAGTTTTTCTCCTCGGAGGGCGTCGAATGCGCCGATATCGAGGCTTTCAACCGGGAATATCAGCTCCGGCTGGGCGATACCGTCTGCTATTGCGACGACAGCTATGCGCTGGTGAGCCGCCTGCGCGGGCGCGTCCGGCAGTATGCCGTGACGAACGGCACGGTGGCGGCGCAGGCGGCGAAGCTCACCAATTCCGGGCTGGGAGAGCTTTTTGACGGCATCTTCATCTCCGATATCGTGGGGGTGGAAAAGCCGGGCAAGGGCTTTTTCGATCACGTCCTCGCCCGCATCGAGCCCTGCGAAAAAAACGAGATCATGATCGTGGGCGACTCGCTCACGAGCGATATGCGCGGCGGCAACAACGCGGGCATCGTCTGCTGCTGGTATAACCCGCAGGGGCTTCCCAACGACCGTGGTGTGCGCGTGGACTATGATATCCGCGACCTGCACGAGATCGAGGCGCTGCTGGCGGGAGAAGGAGCATGAAAAAGCCCCATTATGCGTGGTTTGTCTGCGCGGGCTGCGCCATGCTCCTTTTCTGCACCAGCGGCCTTTGTGTGAATGCATTTACGATCTATCAGCCGTACATCCTGTCTCTGAACGGGTTCACGAACGCCCAGTCCTCGCTGATCGTGACGGTGCGGAGCCTGTTTGGCTTCGGCTCGATGCTGCTCACGGGCGTATACTATAAAAAACTGTCCCTCCGGGGCGGCATGGGGCTTGCGGGACTGCTGACCGTGGTGGGCTTCGTGCTGTTCGGCGCGGCCCGCAGCTTTGCGGCTTATGCGCTGGCGGCGGCGGTGGTAGGCGTGGGCTACGGCTTCGGCACCATGATCCCCGTCTCCATGGTGATGGAGCGCTGGTTTATCGAAAAGCGCACGCTGGCGGTCGGCTTATGCTCCGCGGTGACGGGGCTTTCCACGCTGGGAATCCCCTCGCTGCTGACATGGCTCATTGAGAAATACGGACTGTCCGCAACCTTCTATATGGAGGGCGGGGTCATTGCCGTGCTGGCGCTGGGGAGCTTTCTTCTGGTGCGCAGCCGTCCTGCGGATATCGGCCTAAAGCCCTACGGGAGCTGGGACGCGGCGGCTGCCGAGTTGGGCGGCCGGGAGCGGACGGGAAGCCTTGCCAAAAAGGACTGGCTCCTGCTGATCCCGATGCTGCTGTGCGTCGGCGCTTTTACCAGCGTGGGCTACAGCCATATCACGGTGCTCGCCAAGGGCGCGGGCTTTGCGCCCCATACCATTGCGCTGGCGGTCACGGTATCCGGCCTTGCGCTCATGGCGAGCAAATTCGGGTATGGATGGCTGGAGGAGAAGCTCTCCACCTATGCGACGAACTGGATCTTCGGCGGACTTCTCATCGCGGGACTGATCCTGTGCTGCGTGACCGGCGGGAAAACGC
Source organism: uncultured Oscillospiraceae bacterium (assembly GCA_905234855.1). Lineage (GTDB taxonomy): Bacteria > Bacillota > Clostridia > Oscillospirales > Oscillospiraceae > CAJOIG01. The sequence continues at coordinate 10,031 of CAJOIU010000003.1, read as the reverse complement.
TCCTGCTGTATGCCGCCATGATCGTTTACAGCATGGGTCTGCCCCTCGGAACCATCGGCCTGACCGCGTGGGCGGGGGATCTGAGCAGCCCCGAGCAATACGACGCCACCATCCAGCGGTTCCAGACCGGCTACGCAGCGGGGGGCCTTGTGTTTTCCACCCTCCCGGGGATTCTGGCTGACCGCTTCGGCGGATCGTATGTGCCGGCGTACATGTTCTTTATCGCCTGCGCGGCTTTCACCGTGGCGGTGATCCAGCGGGTGTACCGCAAGGCGGGGCTTGCGGGGTGATTTTATTTGCGCCGGAGCGAATCACGGTATATAAAGACGAGGGGATCTTTGCGGAGGTAAAGAATTTCATCTTTGACAACCGGGACGGGAGCGTGGACGAGAAATATTTCGTCGTCTTCTGGCAGACCGGGGAGTAACGTCGGAGATCATAACAAAGCAGGAGAGGGGGGCGCTTCCTCTCCTGCTTTTCTTACCAGCCGCGCACGCCCTCGATATGCAGAAACCGCGCCGCGGCATATGTATACGAGGACAGCGGGCGGTCGAGTGCGTCATAGGTATGCGCCGCAATGAGGATCTCCGGCTCCACGGCGATAATGACGGGCGTATGGTAGAACGTGCCGTCGCTCCGGCCGAGCTGGACGATATCCCCCGGTTCGGCTTCCTCGCGGGATACCACCCGGGCATAGGGGCCGACGGAGCGGTTGTTCACCAGAAATTCATACAGATACCGCACACCCGCCCATGAGGCGGTACGGTCGGAGGCGGAGCGGTAAAACCAGCCCGTGACGGGCGTATAGTTCATCACGCCCGCGCCTGCATAGATGCATTGCGAGGCGAAATTGGTGCAGTCGCCGCCGAGGTTCTGGAAATCGTAGTAAGCCGGATTCCGACCGAGCGCCCAGCGCCGCGCATAGGCGACGGCGGCGTCCCGGTCATACGGCAGGCTTCGCATATGGCATTCCCCCTTTGCCCATGCTATGCCGCTATGAGCCGGTTTTGTTCCCCGGGACGGAAAAGCCCTTGCCAGAACGTATCGCATATGCTATGATGAAGCAAACTTGAGAATAGGAGATCATACCGATGAAATATGTCTGCACCGTTTGCGGCTGGGTCTATGACGAGGAAGAGCAGGGTACGAAATGGGAGGAGCTTCCCGACGATTTCGTGTGCGAGCTATGCGGCGTCGGCAAGGAGGATTTCCAGCCCGAAGAATAACCGCCATCTATGCGGCAGGAGAGGGAGCGCTTCCTCTCCTGCTTTTTTGCGCCCGGAAAGCTTCGTGTTTTTGTTGACAAGCCGCGAATTATCGGTAAAATGGAAGCATAGGCGTAACAGCCAATACTGGATGGGATGTGATCACATGCGGAACAACGGAAGAAGACTGCTGGCATTGGTCCTGTGCCTTATGATGTGTGTTTCCCTGCTGCCTGCCGCGTATGCGGAGGATGCGGAGGCCGAAATAATCCCACTGGCAGAGGAGGCTGCGAAAGCGGAAGAATCCGAAGAAGCGGAAGAACCCGCGGAAGCGGAGGAACCCGCGGAGGCGGAGGAACCTGCGGAAGCGGAGGAACCTGCGGAAGCGGAAGAACCCGCGGAGGCGGAGGAACCTGCGGAAGCGGAAGAACCCGCGGAGGCGGAGGAACCTGCGGAAGCGGAAGAACCCGCGGAGGCGGAGGAGCCCGCGGAAGCGGAAGAACCCGCGGAGGCGGAGGAACCTGCGGAAGCGGAAGAACCCGCGGAGGCGGAGGAGCCCGCGGAGGCGGAGGAGCCCGCGGAGGCGGAGGAGCCCGCGGAAGCGGAGGAGCCCGCGGAAGCGGAGGAGCCCACCGGGGAAGAACCCTCCGAGGAGCCGGAAGCGATCAAGGCGGAGGCGGAGCCTGTCGAGGTCTCTGACGCCATGAGCATGGCGGGGGATAACGGCGAGGCGTATATTGAGCTCGAATCGGCAACCTCCAGCAATTATGCGGGGGAATACTATACCGTCCGCACACCCGCGAATGAGCCGTGCATGATCTATATCGAGGGGAAAACAAAGATCGAGACGTCGATCCTCATGATCTCTCTTGTGGGGAAAACGGATACCGGAGCGACCGATACGGCGATCCGTGCGTTCGTAATTCCCAACAGCGCGGGAGAATTCGCCCTCAGCATCAATATGGCAGAGGGAAGCCAGATGTACCCCGCCGAGATCAAGGGAACGGTCATCAAGGACGAAAAAGGCGGCCCCAATAATAAGATGTGCTACAGCACGATCCCCGGCTATCGGGAGGTTTCCGCCATGAACGGCTGGTACCGTGTTGCCATCACCCGCGGAACCACGGCGGCGCATGCGGAAAGCGTATACGACAGCGCGTGGAATACGGACGATAACCCCCTCCGCGGCGCGCTGGGGTATGCGTTCAAGGAGCTCGTCGTCCATGTGGAGAATAACGATCCCTCGGTTGCGAACTTTCCGAATGTCACCGCCCGGCGGCGGTCTGTCAGCGATCCGACCGAGCCGGTCAAGGGAACGGCGGATTATACCCGCTATACGGACAGATATATGAAGGATCTTGAGGGCAGCATGAGCAACAACGGCGTCATCAGCCCGCTGCGTCCCGCGCAGGTGGAGTATATCCAAAGCGTGGCGGATGAGATCACCGCGCGGGTGAGCAGCCAGTACGATATGCTGCTGAAGATCTATGAGTATCTTGCCGAAAACTACTATTATGACGATTACGCCCACAATACGGAGACGGTGGACCGAAAGATATGCAATCCGTATGACAACCTGTATAACCTGCGGAACAAGATCAGCAGCTCCAACAGCATCAACGGCAAGGTAGGCACGGTCTGCAACGGCTTTGGAGCCATGGTTGTTGCGCTGTGCCGTGCGAAGGGCATCCCGGCTCGCATGGTCAACGGAGCGCATATCGCCACAACAAACACTGTTTGGAACACATGGGACATCGATTATACGACGGAGATCACCCACTATTGGGCGGAGGCCTTTATCGATGGCCGGTGGATCGTGGTGGACGCCGTCCGCGGAAGCAACAGCCATTGGAAGCGCTCGGATTTCAGCATCGCTGACGACGATACATGGGTCAAGGCCGACTCGATCTCCTATGCGGGCTTTGATATGACGGACGTCGAGATGGACAGCAACTATTACTACAACTCGATCTATCAGTATACCTTTGATAATTACGACCCCACGATCCCCGCGCCCGTGATCCTCTCGGCCGATACCTCCAGCGGCTACGCGACGCTGGAATGGGATGCGGTTCCCGGCGCGGACAGCTATTGGATCGACCGGGGCGGCATGGACGGTCCGATCCCGTATTATACCTATGTCACCAGCGGCCTCAGCTTTTCCGATACGGAAGGCGAGGCGGGGGTGACGTATACATACCGCGTCCGGGCGATCAAAAACGACGGCTCGAATACGAAGATCTCGGGTATTCGCAGCGATCCCGTGGTTCTAACGGTATCGCAGGAGGAGCGGGACGGCGCGAAAAAGAAGCCGGTCATCACCACGCAGCCGAAATCCGTCACCGCCATTCAGGGCGATAAGGTGACCTTCTCGATCACGGCCACCGATGCGGAAACCTATCAATGGCGGTATTACGATGTAGCTGCGGGAACGTGGTATAAAACCTCTGCCGACGGTTGCAACACGCCGGAGCTGACTGTGGATGCGACCGAGGCCAATAACGGCAAGCGCTATCGCTGCGAGGTCAGCAACTCCCAGTTCACAACACCCATTCCGAGCGAGGAAGCTACGCTGACCGTCAAGCCCGCCGATCCTCCGGTCATCACCTTGCAGCCGAAATCCGTCAGCGCCCTGCAGGGCGATACGGTGACCTTCTCGGTCGCGGCTACCAACGCCAACAAATATGAATGGCGGTATTACGATGTAGCCGCGGGAATGTGGTATAAGACCTCTGCCGACGGCTTCGACACGCCGACGCTGACCGTGAAGGCGACCGAGGCCAATAACGGAAAGGAATTTCTCTGCCGGATCAGCAACGACCGGCTCACCATAGAGAGTGACGCGGCCACGCTGACCGTTGTGACGCTGATGCCGCCGGAGGTGACGGCCGGCAGGGACAGCGCTACCGGCAAACCGAAGCTGAGCTGGCCGGCTGTCAAAGGCGCGCAGAGCTACACGATATACCGAGGCACGAAGTCGTCGGGTTCGGATATGGCGGCGATCAAATCCGGCGTAACGGACACGAGCTTCATCGACGGTTCCAGTGCGGTCGAGGTCGGAAAGAGGTATTACTACCAGATCAAGGCAGTCACAAGCACAGGCTCCTATTCGGATTTCAGCAAGATGTGTTCCGCCGTCTGCCGCTGCCCGCGCCCGGTCGTGACCCTCGCGAACGACACGGCGACCGGAAGGATCAAGGTGAGCTGGAAGAGCGTAAAGGGCGCCGCAAGCTATTCGGTGTACCGTTCCACGAGCAGCAGTGGAAGCAAAACACTGATCAAGAAAGGACTGACCGGCACCAGCTACACGGATACCAGCGCAAGCATCACGCCGGGCAAGACCTATTATTACTGGGTCGTGGCGAACGGCAGCACGTCTGCGTCCAATTCCGTCTACAGCGCGGCGAGCTCCGCGACCTATAAGCTGGCGCGGCCGACGGTGACGCTGTCGAACGTTGCCTCCAGCGGCAAGATCAAGATCTCGTGGGGGAAGATCACCGGCGCCAAGAGTTATTCGGTGTACCGTTCCACGAGCAGCAGCGGGAGCAAAACGCTGATCAAGAGCGGACTGACCGGCACCAGCTACACGGACACCAGCAAGAACGTCACACCCGGCAAGACCTATTATTACTGGGTCGTGGCGGTCGGCAGCAAGACCGCGGCCAACTCCGCCTACAGCGCGGTAAAATCCTGCACCTGCGACTGCGCCCGACCCACCGTGACCGTTAAGCTCAACACCAGCGGCAAGCCCCGCCTGTCGTGGGCGGCGGTGACCGGGGCGGCAAGCTATTCGGTGTACCGTTCCACCAGCAGCAGCGGAAGTAAAACGCTGATCAAGAGCGGGCTGACCGCCACCAGCTACACGGACACCAGCAAGAACGTCACATCCGGCAAGACCTATTATTACTGGGTCGTGGCGGTCGGCAGCAAGGCGGCGGCCAATTCGGCCTACAGCACGGTCGTCAGCATCCAAAGCAAATGATCCGAAGCTGACGGATTGGCCGCGTCGAAAACGGCGTCCCAACAACAAAGGCGCCGGCCGCCCGGTAAACGGGTCGGCTGGCGCTTTCCTGCGGGAGGTATCATGGACAGATCGCCCGCGCAGATAATCAAAGGCAAAGAAAGGAACGAACCAACATGAGCGTATCCAAGAAGCTCCTGCAAAAATACGCGGAGCTGATCGTCCGCACCGGGGGAAACGTCCGTCCGGGGCAGATCGTGCAGCTCACCATTTCCGTGGAGCAGCATGAATTTGCCGCTCTCGTGATGGAGGAGTGTTATAAGGCCGGGGCGAAAAAGGTCAATGTGGACTGGACGAGCGACGCCCAGAGCCGCCTCAACTATCGCTATGCGGAGCAGTCGGTGCTGGCCTCCGTGCTGCCATGGGAGGAGGCCAAGATGAAGCAGATGACGGAGGATCTGCCCTGCAGGATCATCATCCTGTCCGAGGACCCGGACGCTATGGCAGGCGTGGATCCGAAAAAGCTCTCCGCGGTGATGCAGAGCCGATCCACGGTGTTCAAGCCCTATCGCAACGCCATCGACGGAAAGCATCAATGGGTCATCGCGGCTCACCCATCAGCGGCATGGGCGAAAAAATGCTTCCCGGAGGAAAGCGAGGAGGACGCCGTGGCGAAGCTGTGGGATGCGATCCTGCGTACCGTCCGCGTCGCGGAGGATAACGATCCCGTCGCCGATTGGAAGGCGCATGTGGAATTCATCGAGGCCAAGGCCGCGTGGCTGAACGCGCAGGGCTTTTCGTCCCTGCGGTATCACAGCGCCAACGGCACGGATTTCACCGTGGAGCTGATCCCCGGCGCAAAGTGGGAGGGGGCGGGTGTGACGAATCCCGTGAATGGCGCGTTCTATATCCCCAACCTGCCCACGGAGGAGATATTTACCTCCCCCATGGCAGGAAAATGCGAGGGTACGCTGGTTGCTGTGAAGCCGCTGTCGTGGAACAGCCAGCTCATCGAGGATTTCTCCATCACCTTCGAAAACGGACGGGCGGTGTCCTGCCGCGCCCGGAAGGGACAGGAGCTTTTGGAGCGGATGCTCAAAATGGACGAGGGCGCCTCCATGCTCGGTGAGGTCGCGCTTGTCCCGAAGGAAAGCCCGGTGAACCAATGCGGCTTCCTGTTTTATGAGACGCTGTTCGACGAGAACGCCTGCTGTCATTGTGCCGTGGGCATGGGCTTCAAGGAGGTTCTGCCGGGCGGTGACGACCTGACGATGGAGCAGGCGCAGGAGCGGGGGATCAACGATTCCATCCTCCATGTGGACTTCATGATCGGCGCGGACGATCTGTCCATCGTGGGCGTGCGCCCGGACGGTTCCGAGGAAGCCATCTTCCGGGACGGTACATGGGCGTAAGCCCAGCCGAGCCGGAACCGTGCGAAAGAATAGAATTGCGGTATAGGAGGAAGGGTATCATGCTGACATTGGAAAGAGCAACGGAGCTGAACGCGACGATGGTGACGGAGGAGCATCTCATCCTCCATGCGCGGAACGTGTGCTATGCCATGGGCGCGATGGCAAAGCATTTCGGCGAGGACGCGGAGCATTGGCAGGCGGTGGGTATGCTCCATGACTATGACTATGAAAAGCATCCCGACGAGCACCTGCAGCACACGAAGGAGCCGCTGCTGGCTGCAGGGGTGTCGGAGGAGGATGTCCGAGCCATTCTGAGCCATGGCTATGGGATCGTGAACGATGTCTTGCCCGAGACGAACATGGAAAAGAGCCTGTTCACCGTGGACGAGCTGACGGGGATCATACAGGCCTGCGCCCGGATGCGGCCGCGCGGGATTACGGATCTTGAGATAAAAAGCTTTATGAAGAAGTTCAAGGACAAGAAATTTGCTGCCAAATGCAGCCGGGAAACGATACTGCAGGGCTGTGAGATGCTGGGCATGGACGTTCGGGATGTGGCGGAGATCTGCATCGAGGGCATGAAGGAGCATGCTGCTGAGATCGGCCTGCTGGGCTCGGAGGGATAACGAAAAGACGGATTTGGGACGGCCGGCTGAAGTGAAGCGGCGTCCCAAAATCTTTTTTGGAGGGACGTACAAAAACTGCGAAATAAAAACTGCTTGTATTTGTTGTTTGGTTATGGTATCATGTATGCAATATAGGGGAAGTATATACTTTTCGGTTTTATATGTCGGAGAGGGAAATCGTTTTCGATATATTTTTCCAGCGAAAGTGACGCCTCCTCGTTACAAAAATAGCGAATATTTTTTTCAATTGACGATCCAAAGAGGCAGAAAAATAGGAGATTTATGGCAGCGAGGACGCAGGCTTGAAGCAAATCTTGATCTTGGGCGCGGGCAGTCACGGCAGAACAGCCGCGGAGGTGGCCGCGGCATGCGGATACAGCGCGGCATTTCTGGATGATGCGCCGGGTGAGGATGTGATCGGGCGGCTGGCGGACTTTGAGCGATTTATCGGTCGGTTCGATACTTTTTTTGTGGGGATCGGGAACAATTCCATGCGCGAGGATCTGCAGATCCGATTGGAAAAAGCTGGGATAGAAATCGCGACCCTCATCCATCCTGCGGCTTATGTTTCTCCGTCGGCGAGCATAGCGCCGGGAACGGTGGTGGCGCCCGGGGCGATCGTGAATACGCATAGCCGGATCGCACGCGGATGCATCCTCTCGGCTGGCGCTATCGTGGATCACGATGCTGTGGTGGAGGATTTTGCCCACATAAACGCCGGATCGATCTGCAAAGGCGGCGCGCGGATCGAGCATGGCCGAAAGCTGGAAGCCGGCGAGGTCGTCCACGGATTTAATTGAAAAAGATATGAAAGATTACTGCAAATAAAACGCTATTATAGTCCTAAGCAGACGATAATAGCGTTTTTGGCTGTATATTGTCAGCGTATATTATAATGGTTTACGCTTATGGCGAACCCACTGCATCACGACGCTTTGTGGTCAAGAATTGGAAAGTACCTATCTTTACTCCGACTACCGCATCGTCTCCTACCTCAACTGAAGAGGTAGAAATGTTGGAGCCGGAGGAAGAGAAAATCGTGGAGCCGGAAGAATCGGAAGAGCAAGACGCGGCGGAAGAGGAGCCCGATGAGGAGCAGGATGATGGGTGAAGACTTCGCCGAAGGCGCCTGTGGATATCGGTGAAGCGGAAGGAGACAGAGAGCCAGAGAGGGAGGCGAAGCCGACCGAAAGGGCTCGGAGGCGACTGTAGCGACTCAACACAAAACCGTTTTTCTCTGCCCATTCCGATTGTACATATAGTGGCTGGATTGAAATAGATATAAGACTTGAAAAGAATAGGAAGAAAAGGACATGGATTTTTTAAACGACCCGCGTTTCAAAGGGATAGAGCGCTTTGAGAGAAAAATATGGTTGAGCAGCCCTACCATGCACGGTGATGAGCAGCGGTGGGTGGACGAAGCGATCCAGACGAACTGGGTCTCTACCGTTGGCGCGAACATAGATGCTGTGGAAAAACTGACGGCTGAGAAGGTCGGCAGGAAATATGCTGTTCTGCCGGTACTGCTGCGCTTCACCTCGCCATCAAGCTTTGCGCGGAAAAACTGTATGGTCAGCCTCCCGTTGGACACGGTTCTTTGGAAGGTAAGCGCGTGTTCGCCAGCGATATGACCTTTGACGCGACAGTAAATCCGATCTGCTATGAGGGCGGTATTCCGGTGTTCATCGATACCGAACGGGACACATGGAACATGGATCCTGTGGCTCTGGAGAAGGCATTCGAACTGTATCCGGAAGTAAAGCTGATCGTCGTGGCTCACCTCTATGGAACGCCCGGAAAGATCGATGAGATCAAGGCTATCGCGGATGCACATGGTGCGCTGATCGTGGAGGATGCTGCGGAGTCATTTGGCGCTACATATAAAGGCGTGTAAACCGGCTGCTTTGGCACAGAATCCATCCTGTCTGGAAACGGTAATAACGTCTTAGAGAGAGTTAGTTACCCGACGCTTTGTAATAAAGCACCAAAAATAGCGGCGTAAACAAGCGGATAACCCCTATATATTGTACCTTTTGCACAACGATAGCTCTGCCCCACCAAAAACTGTACAACGTTTTTGAGAATGAGTTTATCATACCGCCTTCAGTGCTGGCTATGAGTTTAACCATTGAAGGAGAAGCGGACTATCTCGAAGATGGTGTCCAAGAATAAACGTATTGATGTAAAAGTACAAGAGTTTGTCGGGGTTGCGGGGGATGTGAAATACATTTTGAAAGAGTGCAGATGTAGAGAGGATTTGATTTCACTCATACCGGGGTCTTGTAGATAGTTTGTAATAATCATTCTCTGACGATTCGAGCCGACTGCAGGGCGATGAAAAAGCTATGACGCAGCCGGTTGGAATGGGCAGAGAGGCGGAATTGGACTTCTGTTCTATCGCTTTCAACTTACATTCTGCTCTTTGACTTTTACAGCGGTGAAGTTAAAGCCAGACCCTTTCTTAGAGATAGTTTGATAGGGTCGCCGCCTCTTCCGATTCGAGCGATGTGAAGAGAGGGATGCTCACACCCATTTGGAACTGGTGACAAAGGCGGGTTAAACCGCAGACAACGGCGCGGACGCGAGGATTTGTAGTGGCAAGGATGCCGACTAAAATGAGACACGGAGGTCGATCATAGCATTCTGCCACGCAGCAGCTCGAAAAAACAGAGGAGCTACTGCGGCGTAAGCATGTAAAGGCACAGGGGGCGTAAGAGAGTACCGGTCAAGTATGTATATATTTATTAGTTTATATATGTTTATTTTATTCTAGGGGCAAGTAGGGGCAAGTAAATATATTAAATACATATATAGAAATACATATATA
>CAJOIU010000002.1 GCA_905234855.1 uncultured Oscillospiraceae bacterium | reverse complement strand
TTTTCTTTTGCCTAAAAATCCCTTGATTTCAGGCACTTCCGGCCATCGGCCACTACAAGGACAGCCACCACGAAGCATTATCCGTAGTGGCTGTTTTGCATTTTTGAGGCTTTCGGTTGCCCTTCTTTAGGACAAATCGTTCTCACAAAGAGGCATCGTTCTAGCAGCGCTAATCTTCTGTCTTAGAAGACGAACCCACCGCGCACCGAAGTACGCGGCGGGAGAGTTTTTTGTTATGGGCAGCGTCACACCACGCGGCGGGCGCTATAGTAATGCGAGTTGTAATATGTTTCAGACAGGCTGGAGATCACCACCCGGCCGGAGCCGGAGGAGGCGTGGATAAACTGTCCGTCGCCTACATACATACCGGCGTGTCCGATGCCGGACATGGCGCCGTTATAGAAGATGATGATATCGCCGGGCTGGAGCGCGTCCCGGGAGACATAGACGCCGTTGCCGTTCTGCGCGGTGGCCGTGCGGGTGATGGAATAGCCGCACTGGCGATAGACATAGTACACGAAGCCGGAGCAGTCGAAGCCCGAGGGGGAGGTGCCGCCGTAAACATAAGGCACGCCGAGGTAGCGCTTGGCCTCCGCCACGAGCCGCTCGCCCTCCGTGGAGACGGCGCCGGACGAAGCCGTGCCTGTAGAGAGGTAGGTCTTGAAGATATACCCCTCGGCGCCGTCATAGGTCGCGCGGTACCATTTATCGGTATAGCCGGTGATCGTGACGCTCGTCCCCGCCTCCAGCACCCGGCGGCTCTCATACGAGGCGTCCGGGCCGGTGCGGAAATGCACGGCGCTGATGACCGTGGCGGCGGTGTCGTCCATCGACGTGACGGAAGTTTCGCTGCCGCTCTGGCTGCCGCTTTCGCCGCCGGTGGTCAGGTAGGCTTTGTAGACATAACCGTCGGTGCCGTTATAGCGAACCTTATACCAGTCGCCATCCGTGCCGGTCACCGTCATCTCGGTCCCGGTGTCATAGGTGCCGAGGATCGAATAGTTTGTTCCCGGGCCGGAGCGCATGCGGACATAGGTGCCTTGGATCCTGCCGGTCTCCGAGGTCTCCGATTGCGTCGAGGTCTGCGGCGAAGAACCGAGGCTCACATATTTCCCGCTGATATAGCCCGTGGAGCCTTGATAGCTGACCTTAAACCAGTCGCCGGAGGAATCCGTCACCGTCAGCGTATCGCCGGTGCTGACCTGTCCGAGGATGGGATAGGTCGTCCCCGCGCCGGAACGGATACGGACATAGTTTCCCGTAACGGTGCCGGTCTCCGAGGAGGTCTGGCTTTCCGAGGCCGGGGATGCCTCCGAGCCGGTGTTCGTCCCGGCGGAGCCGAGACTCACATACGCGCTGCTGATATAGCCTGCGGAGCCGTTATAGCTGACCTTGAACCAGCCGCTGGAAACGCCCGTGACGGAAAGTGTGTCGCCCTTGTTGACGCCGCCGAGGATATCGTTCGAGGTGCCTGCGCCGGAGCGGACGCAGACGTCGTTGCCCGTGACCGTGCCTGTTCCGAGGGCGATATCCCCCGATTCGGAGAAATCGAGGTATTCCTTGCTCATATAGCCGGAATGCCCGTCGTAATAGACCTGATACCAGTCGCCGGAATCGCCGGTGACGAGCACCTTCGTACCCTGCGGTGGGCAAGCCACGATCGCAGCGGAAGCCGACGCTTCGCTGCGTATGTTGAGAGCGGAGGCCGTAACGGTGCCGACGCCCTCGGAATCTGCCCGCGCTGCCGTCGCGCCGACGGCCAGCATCAGACAGACCACGATTCCCACAACCGCGGCAAATTTTCTGTATTTATTCATCTCACCGGGAAGCCAGCGCCCGATCCAGCCAGACGGAAGCTACGTCCATGGCGGCATACAGGCTGTCCTTTTCGCTTTTTTTCACGACCCGGTCACGGCTCTTGAGATCGGGATCGGTGAGCTGGAGCTGGACGGAGACCTTCGTGGCCACGTCCATGTCCTTGATTTTCTTCGTGTCGAGGATCTGGAGCATGATGATATACTTATCCGCCATGCTGCCGAAATAGATCAGATTGTCCTTCCGGCGCAGGGGGTGCCCCTTGTATTGCAGAGCTGCCGTTTTGTTGTTTTCCATAGTACACTCCTCCATGGGATTTGTCACCAAATTGTAACATATTGTTTCCTATATGTCAACAGCAACTGGCCGCATTTTGCGGCAAAAACACCCGTTTTTCGCAAAAAATCCAGAATTTTTGCGGGAAAACGGGCGTTCTGTTTTGTAATTCTTTTGTTACTACTTACTCTCCGGCCTCAGGTTCCTCTTCCAGCGGCGCGGGAGGCTCTGTCTCTTCAGGCTCCTCCGGCTGCATGGGAGTGGGCTGCATGGGCGTCGGTTCGTCCGGGGTCGGATCGCTGGGAGGCTCCGTCTGCTCCGGCGGGTTCTCGGTGGGCTCGGCCGGGGCTTCCGTGGGCTCCGACTCTGCCGTCGGTTCCGGGGTCGCCGTCGGCTCCGGCGTTGCCGTGGGCGCGACCGGTGTGGGTTCGGATTCCACCGGCGTCGGCTCGGCGGGTGTCTCCTCCGGGGGATCGGTGAACGCGATGGGAAGATCGGTCTCGATCGGCATTTCAGTGGCGTTCGGATCGAGGGTCGGTTCCGGCGTCTCGGTCGGTTCCGGGGTGTCGGTGGGATTTATATCCTCCTCCGTCAGGCCGAACAGCGCCGTGGGCTGCCCGATGGTCGCCGTCGGGAACGAGCGGTAGGCAAGGCCGGCATGCGCCTGTCCCATGACGTTGCGGAATATTTTCGCGGCGGGGTTGCCGGAGAAATACATCTTTTCCGGGATATCATAGCCCGTCCAGACTGCCGCGACATAGTACATGGTGAAGCCAACGAAATAGCGATCCTTATCGTCGCTCGTCGTTCCGGTCTTTCCGGCGACGGCGGTGGAGCGGAAGTAGGCGTCGGTGCCGGTGCCGTAGGAGACGGCGTCCTCCAGCATATCGCACATGTTCCATGCGGTGTTGGCCTTGAGGGCGACCCGCTGCCGCGGCGGATTTGAAAGCACCAACTCGTCGTTATCGTCGGTGATGAGGGAATAGGTGCGGCCGTAGCTCATCACACCGTCGTTCACGAAGGCGGTGTAGGCCTGTGCCATTTCCCGCACGGTGATACCCCAAGAAAGCTGACCGAGCGCCAGCGGCGAATAGGCATAGTCCGTGAGCGTCCGGCCGTCTGGCTGCAGCTCGTCACGGATGAGCGATGTGATGCCGAAATGGTTCGTGAGATAATCCCACGAGGTCGCAAGGCCAAGCCGGTCGAGAAGCTGCGCCGCTACGGTGTTTTTCGAGGCGACAAGGGCGTCATGGATGGTCATGAGGCCGCCGTAAGCGTTGCCGGAGTTTCGGGGATACCAAGAGGTGCCGGCGAGCTGCTCGTTCGGGGAGTCGTTCACCACAGTGCGCTGGGTGATGAGTCCGAGATCAAGCGCCGGGGAATACACGCTCAGCGGCTTGAAGGACGAGCCGGGCGGGCGCTTCGACATGGTGGCTCGGTTCGACAGGAGGTTGGCTCTCTTTTCCCCGACGCCGCCGGACAGTGCCACGATATCGCCGTTATAGGGATCCATCATCACAATGGCCGATTGGAGCTGCTGGCTGGAGCTGCGGTAGGCACTGGGGATGTTTTCGGGGTTTTCGTAGATGTCGTCCACGATATTCTGGATGCTCATGTCGATGCAGGAGTAGATCTTATACCCCGCGTTATAGAGCAGCACCTCCGCAACCTCGCTGGAGATGCCCTTGTCCGCTGCAAGGTCGGCCACCACGTCGTTGATGACCGTTTCCACATACCAAGAGTAGATCACGGTCTGGCGCTGGAAGTCCGAGCTCTGCTGATAATCGAGCACCTCCAGCTCTTCCTTCGCGGCGGCGTATTCGTCATAGGTGATATATTGCTGATCGTACATCTCCCAGAGGATCGTCCGGGCGCGTTTTTTGTTGTTTTCCCGGGTGCGGTCGGAGATGTAGGGATCATACAGCGAGGGGTTGTTCGTGATGCCGATGAGGCTCGCGCATTCGGCCAGATCGAGCTGAGACACGTCCTTGCCGAAATACATCTTGGAGGCTGTTCCGACGCCGTAGCACCGCTCGCCAAGATAGATGGCGTTCAGGTACCACGTCATGATCTCTTCCTTGGTATAGGTTTTTTCGAACTCCAGGGCGCGGAAGATCTCGGAGAGCTTTCGCTGCACCGTTACGTCGTCGTAATGCGTCAGGTTTTTGATGAGCTGCTGGGTGATGGTGGAGCCGCCGAAGCTGTTGCTCATCTGGCCGAACATCGTCACGAAGGCGCCGGCGGTGCGGTACCAGTCCACGCCCTTGTGCTTATAGAAGCGCTGATCCTCGATGGCGACGGCGGCGTGCTCGAGGTTTTTGGGGATCTGGTCATAATCGACCCAGACGCGGTACTCGTCCGAATACAGCGTGGCCAGCTCCTGCCAGCTTCCCTCGTCATCACGGTACAGGATGGTGCTGGAGAGCGACATGGACATCTCCTCCGGCGTGACGTTCAGATCGTCCGTCAGGCAGGTCTTTACATACACCGCGAAAATGCAGGTGAAGATGAGGCCGGTGGTGATGAAGACGAGAAGTACGGTCACGATGACCTTCAGCGCCGTCCGAAGCGCAAACCCCACGCCCGCCGCGGCGGTATCCGCCACGGTTTCGGCGGCGCGCCGCAGCCGCCGCGCCTTGCGCGAGCGGTGCCACGTCCTGTAGCTGTTCCAAATATCGCGTAGTTTCTCCACGAAGCCGTTCCTCCGATACGGACGGTGCGCGTCCGTTATAGCCAAATCCGATGATCAAATCCATCATAGCCAATTACAGGGCATTATAGCACATAATTACAAAGGTTACAAGATGCCGCGTGAAATTGTAACCAACATAAAATGCCGCGCCGTGGGGCATACTGTTCCGGGAGGGATCCGCATGAAGCTTCGATTGAAGATCACCCTGTGCGTCCTGCTATGCGCTTTTGCCGCGTGGAGCCTTGCGACGGTGCTGGGCAGTCTCGGCGTGCTGCCGGCCTCGGCGGAGGAAAGCGCCGTATATGTGGTTCGGGAGCATGACGGCTTTGTGGGCGTATTCCGCGCTGACGACGGAGAGGTTCCCGTGCTGATGACGGACGTGCCGGTGCAGGGGCTGCCCCTGACGGCGCGGGTCGAGCTGAAAAACGGCGTAACAGCCGCTGATCTCGACGAAGTCATGCTGCTTTTGGAGGATTTTGGCTCCTAGCGAAAAACCTTTGCTTTCCTCTTGCGGGCTGGGGCAGATGGTGCTACAATACATGCAGAACAGATCGGTTAGGAGGGAGCGTTATGGACGAGGATTTCGGCGCGAGCTATATTACCATCGAGGACGATGAGGGCAACAAATTCGAACTGGAGCATCTCGGGACGGTGGAGCTTGATGGCGGCGAGTATATGGTGTTCCTGCCCGCCGATATGGCCGAGGACGACCCGGATTACGGCTTCATCATTCTGAAGGTAGTGGAGGTAGACGGCGAGGAGCAGTTCGACTCCGTGGACGACGACGAGGAGCTGCAGCGCGTGTACGACTACTATATGGAGCAGGTTTTCGACGAAGACGAAGACGAAGAGGAAGATGACGAAGAGGAGGAGTAAATCTCCGCCTCGTGCATAGAATACTATATCCTGCCCTGTTCGAGGTTGAAAGGGCCCGGTTGGACCCACATTTCTTATAAGGGACGCCATATACGGCTGCGGAGCGCAGGCCTCCCGGCATCTGCCGGACGTTGGAAGCACGGAAACAGCCATGAGGCGACCCACCTGCCGAGTCGTGCAGGTTGCATATCGGGTCTCCACGGCAGGGCGGGTGTTTATGAAACAGATTGGCGCGCAGGCATTTGCCTGCGCGCTCTCGTTTTTTCGCCGGTCAATCCAGCGGCAGCGGAGGGGTTTTCCCAAGCTCCAGCCGACCGAGACACAGAAGCTCCTCGTCCGCCGGAACGGTCACATCCAGCTCCCGCCGGGCGCGGTTGAGGACGAATAGATAGGCCGTGCCGAAGCTGTCCTCGCAATACTGGCGCACCAGCGCCCGGCCTTGATAGCGGAATATGCCGCAGTCGCCGATGCCCGGCAGCGTCCATGTGACCGTCACGATCTGTCCGGCGCGGAGATAGGGCTCCATATAATCGCCGTCCATCACGAACGCAGCTTGGGCAGGGGAACCCTCCGGCATGGTGAGTCTCTGCATCCTGCTTCCCCCTTTGGAAAAATCAGCGTATCACCGGGCGGGTGATACGCTGATTGGTTTTGTGTCAGCCTTCCTTGATGGCCGCCTGCGCCGCCGCGAGCCGCGCGATGGGTACGCGGAACGGGCTGCAGGAGACGTAGTCAAGGCCGACCTTGTGGAAGAACTCCACAGAGCTGGGGTCGCCGCCATGCTCGCCGCAGACGCCCAGATGGAGCTCGGGACGGGTCTGACGACCCAGCTTCACGGCCATGGCCACCAGCTTGCCTACGCCGGCCTGATCGATGCGGGCAAAGGGATCGTTCTCATAGATCTTGCGGTCATAGTACGCGCCGAGGAATTTGCCGGCGTCGTCGCGGCTGAAGCCGAAGGTCATCTGGGTCAGATCGTTGGTGCCGAAGGAGAAGAACTCCGCCTCCTTGGCGATATCGTCCGCCGTCAGCGCGGCGCGAGGGATCTCGATCATGGTGCCGACGAGATACTTCATATCGGAGCCGGCCTCGGCGATGACCGCGTCTGCCACCTTCACGACCACGTCCTTGACGTATTTAAGCTCCTTGACCTCGCCGACGAGCGGGATCATGATCTCGGGCACGATCGTCCATTCGGGATGGCGGCCCTGCACGGCCAGCGCGGCCTTGATGACGGCGCGGGTCTGCATTTCGGCGATCTCGGGATAGGTGACGGCCAAACGGCAGCCGCGGTGACCCATCATGGGGTTGAACTCATGCAGGGAGGCGATGATGCCCTTGATGGTCTCCACAGACTTGCCCTGCGCCTTGGCGAGCGCCTCGATATCGGCCTCCTCGGTGGGAACAAACTCGTGCAGAGGGGGATCGAGGAAGCGGATCGTTACGGGACGGCCTTCCATGGCGGTGTAGATGCCTTCGAAGTCGGCCTGCTGCATCGGCTCAAGCTTTGCCAGCGCGGCGACGCGCTCTTCCACCGTGTCGGAGCAGATCATCTCGCGGAAGGCGGCGATGCGGTCGCTGTCGAAGAACATATGCTCGGTGCGGGTCAGGCCGATGCCCTGCGCGCCCAGTTCCACGGCCTTGGCCGCGTCCTTCGGCGTGTCGGCGTTCGTGCGGACCTGCAGACGGCGATACTTGTCCGCCCAAGCCATGATGCGGCCGAATTCACCGGCGATGGTGGCCTCCACCGTGGGGATGATGCCGTCGTAGATGTTGCCGGTGGAGCCGTCAAGGGAGATGAAATCGCCCTCATGGAAGGTCTTTCCGGCCAGCTCGAATTTCTTGTTTTCCTCGTCCATGCGGATATCGCCGCAGCCGGAAACGCAGCATTCGCCCATGCCGCGGGCGACGACGGCGGCGTGGCTCGTCATGCCACCGCGGACGGTCAGCACGCCCTGCGCGGCCTTCATGCCCTCGATGTCCTCGGGGCTCGTCTCCAGACGGACGAGAACGACCTTCTCCTTGCGGGCGGCCCATTCCTTGGCATCCTCCGCGGAGAACACGATCTTGCCGCAGGCGGCGCCGGGAGAGGCGCCCAGACCCTTGCCGATCGGCGTGGCGGCCTTCAGCGCGGCGGCGTCGAACTGGGGATGAAGGAGCGTATCGAGGTTTCTCGGATCGATCATCAGAACAGCCTGCTTCTCGTCGATCATGCCCTCGTCCACGAGGTCGCAGGCGATCTTCAGCGCGGCCTGCGCGGTGCGCTTGCCGCTGCGGCACTGGAGCATATAGAGCTTGCCGTTTTCTACGGTGAACTCCATATCCTGCATGTCGCGGTAATGGTTCTCCAGCAGGTCGCAGACCTTGATGAATTCCGCGTAAGCGGCGGGGAATTTTTCCTCCATCTGCGCGATGGGCATCGGCGTGCGGACGCCGGCCACCACGTCTTCGCCCTGTGCGTTCGTGAGGAACTCGCCCATAAGCTTTTTCTCGCCGGTGGCGGGGTCGCGGGTGAAGGCGACGCCGGTGCCGGAGTTTTCGTTCAGGTTGCCGAACACCATCGGCATGACGTTCACCGCCGTGCCCCAAGAATAGGGGATATCGTTATCGCGGCGATAGACGTTGGCGCGGGGGTTGTCCCAAGAGCGGAACACGGCACGGATGGCTTCATAAAGCTGCACCTTCGGGTCGGAGGGGAAGTCCTCGCCGATCTGCTTTTTATACTCGGCCTTGAACTGCTCGGCCAGCTCCTTGAGGTCGGCCGCCGTCAGATCCACGTCGAAGGTGACGCCCTTCTTTTCCTTCATGGCGTCGATGAGCTGCTCGAAGTATTTCTTGCCTACCTCCATGACGACGTCGGAGAACATCTGGATGAAGCGGCGATAGGAGTCGTAAACGAAGCGCTCGAACTTGGGGTCGGGGTTGCCGGCGATCATGGCGGCCACGACATCGTCATTGAGGCCGAGGTTCAGGATGGTGTCCATCATGCCGGGCATCGAGGCGCGGGCGCCGGAACGGACGGAAACGAGCAAGGGGTTCGTCAAGTCGCCGAACTTCTTGCCGTTGATCTTCTCCATTTCGGCGATGGCCTCCGTGACCTGCCCCATGATTTCGTCATTGATCTGACGGCCGTCCTCGTAATATTTGGTGCAGGCTTCGGTCGTGATGGTGAAGCCCTGCGGAACCGGAAGCCCGATGTTGGTCATTTCCGCGAGATTCGCGCCTTTTCCGCCGAGGAGCTCACGCATTCCCGCGTTGCCCTCCGAGAATTGATACACATATTTCATTCTTTTTCCTCCTGTGAATCTTCACTTTTGATGCGATCCAAGCGAAAAACGCGAAATATTTAACGCTTATCGCAAAAAAGTGTTTATTTTTGTGGAATAGTGTGGTATATATATGATTAAGCACACCACTTCATATTAAATGCCAACGATAATTGTTTGTCAAGAGATTTTTTCCATATTTGAACCGATCGGCAGGCAGAAAGGTCGAAACAGCATGCTGGCAGCAGAGAGAAGAAACCAAATTTTAGAGATCCTTCGGCGGGATGAACGGGTACTGGTGGGCCCGCTGGCTGAGCAGTTTGACGTATCCGAGGAGACGATCCGCCGTGATCTGGCAAACCTCGAACAGCTTGGACTTGCCGCGAAATGCTATGGCGGCGCGACGCTGGCGGAAAGCCGGAACGCTCCGCCCTTCCGCGTGCGGAAAAAGCTGAACGTGGAGGAGAAAAAGACCGTGGCCTCGCTGACGGCGCAGCTTGTGGACGACGGCGATTTCCTCATGCTGGACGACAGCTCCACCTCCTATTTCGTCCTGCGCGCCCTGCATGGGAAAAAAGGGCTTACCATCGTAACAAATTCCATCGAGATCATCCTAGAGCTGTCCGGCCTGCACGAGAATTGGAAGGTCGTTTCCACCGGAGGCAATCTCGATCAGGACGTTTTTGCTTTCTTTGGCCGGCAGGCGGAGGAGACGATCCGTTCCTTCCATGTGGACAAGGCGATCATCTCCTGTACCGGACTGGATTTCGACGGCCAGTTCACCGAGGCAGGTATCGAAAACGCCAATATCAAGCAGGCCATGATGGCCTCCTCCCGGGAAACGATCCTCGCCATGGACAGCCATAAATTCGGCCGCACGGCGTTTTTGTCGGTGGGGAATCTGCGCCAGATCGACGTATTGGTGACGGACGCCGATCCCGGTCAGGAGTGGCGCGAATTTCTGGCCGAAAACCATGTCCGGCTTGTGACGACCGGCAAAAGATAGTGTACCCGCATTTGTCCGTAATCAAAAGATCGGGGGCTCAAGACGAGCCTCCGATCTTTTGGTTACGCACATTTTCAAAAAAGTCCGACAGAACGGCGGCGCATTCCTCTGCCAGCACGCCGCCATAGATGGCGGGCTTGAAGCCGTAGCGTTCCTCAAACAGGTTCAGAACACTGCCGCAGGAGCCGGTCATCGGCTCCTTGGCGCCGTAAACGAGAGTAGGTATGCGGGCGTTTATCACCGCGCCCGCGCACATGGGACACGGCTCCAGCGTCACATACAGCGAGCAGCCGTCCAGCCGCCATGTGCCGAGATACGCGCACGCCTGCTCGATGGCCTCGATCTCTGCGTGATGCACGGCGCTGCGGCGCTCCTCCCGCCGATTGCGGCCTTTGCCGATGACCGCTCCCGACGCATTGATGATGACCGCGCCCACCGGCACCTCCCCGGCTTCCGCCGCCTCCCGCGCCATAGCCAGCGCGCGGCGCATATGCTCCTCCCGCTCCATCCGATCACCTCGCATCCTTCTCGATTATCGCATATCCCTGCCAAAAACGCAAGCGCACCCCTATGTCCCGTGCCGCATAGAATAGGACGCGGGGACGTACGCTCCGCGAATCCGCAAAGCGCGATCGCGCGTTTTTTTGGGAGGAAACCATCATAGCGATCTTTACGAACCGCGCCACCCTGACCTACAGCGGCGGCATCACCAATTCCAACGTTACCACCGGCGAACTGACGGAGCCTCTGTCTGTTACCAAAACGCCCGCGTCCCGAGGCTACACGCCCGGCGAGAGCGCGGCCTATGCCGTCAGCCTCATAAACGACGGCCAGACCCAGCTGACCGATCTCACGGTCACGGACGATCTCGGCGGCTATGCGTTCGAGGGCGAGACGGTCTATCCGCTGGCCTATGCGGAAGGGAGTCTTCTCTATTTCATCGATGGGGTGCTGCAGGAGACGCCCGAGGTTACCCCCGGCGAGCCTCTTGTGATCGAAGGCATCGACATCCCCGCCGGAGCCAACGCCATGCTGATCTATGAGACAGGCGTTACGGTCTACGCTCCGCTGGGCGAAGCCGCAGAGATCACCAACACCGTCACCGTAACCGGCGCCTGCCTGCCGGTGGAAGCGTCGGCCACTCTCCCTATGACGGGAAGTGCGGCGCTGACCATCAGTAAATCCGTCAGTCCCGAGGTCGTCTCCGGCTGCGGCGAGCTGACCTACACTATCGTCATCCAGAACTCCGGCAGCGATCCGGCTGCAGCCGAGGACGAGGTCGTCGTCACCGACGTATTCGATCCCGTTCTGCATGATCTCACCGTGGAGCTGGACGGCGAGCCGCTGAGCGCCCCGGCCGATTACACCTATGACGAGGCAGCCGGCACATTCGCCACCGTGGCCGGGCGGATCACCGTACCCGGTGCGACCTTCACCCAGAACACTGACGGCACTTGGGTCACTGATCCCGGCATCGCCGTGCTGACCGTGACGGGAAAACTCTGATACAGCCGAAAACCTGCGGGCAGCTGTCTTGACCGTCCGCGAAAACCGACAGCCCGGCCAAGCCTGGCCGGGCTGTTTGTATGTTTTAGGGAGTGCTTACAGCGCCTGAGAGGCGGTGATGATGGCCATCTTATAGACCTCGTCGGCCACGCAGCCGCGGGAGAGGTCGTTGATGGGGGCGTTGAGGCCGAGCAGCAGGGGGCCGTAAGCCGCGAAGCCGCCGAAGCGCTGGGCGATCTTATAGCCAATGTTGCCGGCGTTCACGTCAGGGAAGATGAAGGTGTTGGCATAACCGGCGACGGGGCTGCCGGGGAACTTCAATTGGCCGACGGTGGGGGACACGGCGGCGTCGAACTGCATCTCGCCGTCCACGGGGACGTCGGGCATGGCTTCCTTCGCCTTGGCGCAGGCCTCCTGCATCTTGGTCACGTCGTCGTCCTTGGCGGAGCCCTTGGTGGAGAAGCTCAGGAAAGCGACCTTCGGGTCGATGCCGAACTTCTTGGCGACCTTCGCGGTCTCCACGGCGGACTCGACAAGCTGATCCACGGTGGGATGGATGGTGATGGCGCAGTCGCCCATGGCGTACTTCTCTTCCACGCCGTCCTTCTCACGAACCATGATGAACGTGCCGGACACATTGGAGTTGCCGGGCTTGCACTTGATGAGCTGCAGCGCGGGGCGCACGGTGTCGGCGGTGGAATAGGTGGCGCCGCCCAGCAGGCAGTCGGCCTTGCCCATCTTCACCAGCATGGTGCCGAAGTAGTTGCCCTTCAGAAGGTTCTTCTTGCAGTCCTCGGGAGACATCTTGCCCTTGCGGAGCTCCACCATCTTCTCGACCATGGCGTCCATCTCGGGATAGGTGGCCGGATCGATGATCTCCGCACCTGCGATATCGAAGCCGCCCGCGGCGGCCGCGGCCTTCACGTCTTCCACCACGCCGACGAGGATCGGCTGCAGGAAGCCGCCCTTCAGCAGGCGGTCAGCGGCCTCGAGGATACGGGCGTCGGTGCCCTCGGTGAATACGATCGTCTTCTTTTCTGCGGCCTTTAGGGCCTCGATGAGTTCGTCAAACATATCGGGTCGTCCTCCAAAATATTGATAAATGGGTTTGCTGAGTCACACTATAATAAATGGTAACACTTAGCGGGCTGAATTGCAAGTTTGTATTTACAAAAAATCTCCGCTCGTTTATAATACGTTCGGTTATCACATAGGAAATGAGTGAAGCACATACCATGGATCAAACACGATTTTGCGATATTCTCGCCGATCTGCGGCGGCAGAAGGGCGTTTCCCAGCGCAAGGCCGCGGCGGAGCTGCATATCTCGCAGGCGCTGCTGAGCCATTATGAGAACGGCGCCCGGGAGCCGGGACTGCCGTTTATCTGCCGCGCCTGCGATTACTACGGCGTGACGGCGGATTATCTGCTTGGCCGCAGCGAGGATACGGGGGCGCGTTCGCCCAGCCCGGCGCTCCTGCGGGAACTGGCGGAACGGATGCGCGAGCTTGCCGATCAAGTGGAGAGCTACATGCCATGAAACAGGAAAACATTCGGAACTTTTCGATCATTGCCCACATCGACCACGGGAAATCCACCCTCTCCGACCGGCTCATCGAGCTGTGCGGCGCGGTGGAGGCGCGGCAGATGGCGGATCAGATCCTCGATAATATGGATCTTGAGCGCGAGCGCGGCATCACCATCAAGGCCCGCGCCGTCACGCTCCATTGGAAGGAGTATCAGCTCAACCTGATCGACACGCCGGGACATGTCGATTTTAACTATGAGGTCAGCCGTTCGCTGGCCGCCTGCGAGGGCGCGATCCTCGTGGTGGACGCCTCGCAGGGCGTGGAGGCACAGACGCTCGCCAACACCTACCTCGCGCTGGAGCATGACCTTGAAATACTCCCCGTTATCAACAAAATCGATCTGCCCGCCGCCGATCCTGTCCGCACGAAAACGGAGGTGGAGGATATCATAGGCATCCCCGCCATGGACGCGCCGGAGATCTCCGCCAAAAACGGCATCAACATCGAGGCCGTACTCGACGAGATCATCGCCTCCGTTCCCGCCCCGCAGGGCGACGCGGAAGCCCCGCTGAAGGCGCTGGTGTTCGACAGCCAGTACGACAGCTATCGCGGCGTCATCGTGCTGCTGCGCCTCAAGGACGGCACACTGAAAAAGGACATGGATGTGAAATTCATGGCCACCGGCGCGAGCTATAAGGTGGTGGAGGTGGGGCATCTGCTGCCGACCTGTATGGAGCCCTGCGATGCGCTTTACGCCGGGGAGGTGGGCTATTTCACCGCCAGCATCAAAAACGTGGCGGATACCCGCATCGGCGACACCGTCACCGGCCTCGAGCGTCCCGCGGCGGAGCCGCTGCCCGGCTACCGCCCGGCGCGCAGCATGGTATACTGCGGCATCTACACCGAGGACGGCTCGAAGTATCCCGATCTGCGTGACGCGCTGGAAAAGCTCCAGCTCAATGACGCGAGCCTTTCCTTCGAGCCGGAATCCTCCGCTGCGCTGGGTTTTGGCTTCCGCTGCGGCTTTCTGGGGATGCTGCATCTCGAGATCGTGCAGGAGCGCTTGGAGCGGGAGTTTGATCTCGACCTCGTCACCACGCTGCCTTCGGTCATCTATGAGATCGAGATGACGGACGGCACGGTGAAATACGTCGATAACCCCCATAACTATCCCGAGGTTTCCGCCATCGCGGAGGCGCGGGAGCCGTATGTGAATATGACGATCATCACGCCGCAGGAGTTCGTGGGGAATATCATGCCGCTCTGTCAGGATCGCCGCGCGATCTATAAGGGACTGCAATACCTTGATTCCCGGCTGGTGGAGCTGACGTATGAAATGCCCCTCGGCGAGATCATCTACGATTTCTTTGACGCCCTGAAGGCGCGCACCAAGGGCTACGCCTCGATGGACTACGATTTCGCGGAATACCGCCCGTCAGAGCTTGTAAAGGTCGATCTTCTCCTGAACGGCGAGCCGGTGGACGCGCTGAGCCTCATCGCGCATAAGGACAAGGCTTATCCCCGGGCGCGGCGGCTGTGCGAAAAGCTCAAGGAGAACATCCCCCGCCAGCTGTTCGAGGTGCCGATCCAAGCGGCCATCGGCGGCAAGATCATCGCCCGCGAGACGGTCAAGGCGCTGCGCAAGGACGTTTTGGCCAAGTGCTACGGCGGCGACATCACCCGCAAGAAAAAGCTCCTCGAAAAGCAGAAGGAGGGCAAAAAGAAGATGCGCTCCCTCGGCAGTGTCCAGCTTCCCACCGAGGCCTTCCTCGCCGTTTTGAAGCTCGACGAATGACGGAGACCCGTCCGAAAAATTTTTTGTGTTTTTTCAAAAAAGAAAAAGGGATTTCGGCGCGAATGTCGTATAAAGGTATTGCAGAGGTTTTTTCTGCAATACCTTTTTTGACGGGTGACGCCATGCCTTGCATCAGAGAGATACGGGAAAAGCAGGAAACGCTGATCGTCGGCCCTTATGGGACGCTGTCCTCCTGCTCCCGCGGACGTTACATATTAGAAGCCGAGGACGAGGTGCGAACCTGCTTCCAGCGGGACGTGGACCGCGTGACCCACGCGAAGGCGTTTCGCCGACTCCGGCATAAAACACAGGTCTTCCTCCAGCCGGAGGGCGACCATTACCGCACCCGGCTGACCCACACGCTGGAGGTCGCCCGCGTGGCGCGCACCATCGCCCGGGCGATCCGTCTGAACGAAGATCTGGTGGAGGCTATCTCCCTCGGTCATGACCTCGGCCATACGCCCTTCGGCCACGCCGGAGAGCGCGCCCTGCGGGAGATCACCGGCTCCTTCAACCACTACGAGCAGAGCCTGCGCGTGGTGGACAAGCTGGAAAAGGACGGCCGCGGCCTCAATCTCTGCCACGAAACGCGCCTAGGCATCCTGAACCACACCACCGGCCAGCCCCGGGACACGCTGGAGGCGGATGTTGTGCGGCTCGCCGATCATATCGCCTACCTCAATCACGACCTCGACGACGCGGAGCGCGCAGGGATCGTGGTGGCGGAGGATGTGCCGCCCATTATCCGGGAACGCATCGGTACGCGCAATTCCCAGCGGCTCAACGCCATGGTGACGGACGCCATCGAAAACAGCGGCGAGGGCGTCATCGGTCTGTCGGCCTATATGAAGGAGGCCTACGACGTTTTCTATCGCTTCATGTACGACGCGGTATACCGCAATCCCACCGCCAAAAGCGAGGAATCGAAGGTCAAGGATATCCTCGCGCCGACGCTGCGGTATTTCGTCGAGCATGTGGAAAAGCTGCCGCCGGAATATCAGCGCATCGCGGAGGAGGACGGAGCTCTCGTTGCCGCGACGGACTATGTCTCCGGCATGACGGACAGCTTTGCCGTCGGCACCTTTGAGGAGCTTTTCATCCCCAAGAGCTGGAGCGTGAAATAACATCAGCAGAAAGAGAGGTGACAGGCCGTGCCCTTCCCGGAATCGTTTCTGGAGGAGCTTGCCGCGCGCAACGATATCGTAGACGTCGTTTCGGGCTATGTGCATCTGACGCGGCGCAGCGGCTCGAATCAGTTTGGCCTGTGCCCGTTCCACAGCGAAAAGACCCCGTCGTTTTCCGTGAATCCCGAGCGGCAGATCTATCATTGCTTCGGCTGCGGCAAGGGCGGCGGCGTCATCAACTTCATCATGGAGATCGAAAACCTCTCCTACCCGGACGCGGTGCAGTTTCTGGCGCGGCGGGTCGGCTTGGAGGTGCCGGACGACGGACACGACGAAAACCGCGGCCGCCGCGCCCGGATGCTGGAGCTCAACCGCGACGCCGCGCGATTTTTCCATCAGCAGCTCGTGGCTCCTGCCGGCCGGGCGGGGCAGGAATACGTCGCCCGCCGCGGCATCGTGAGCATGGTGAAGCCCTTTGGCCTCGGCTTTGCCCCCGATGCATGGAACGCCCTCACCGACGCCATGACCGCCAAGGGCTACAGCCGCCGGGAGCTGATCGATGCGGGGCTTGCCCGGGCAGGGAAAAACGGCGGCATTTATGACTATTTCCGCAACCGGCTGATGTTCCCGGTGATCGATGTGCGCGGGAGCGTGATCGGCTTTTCGGGACGCATCCTCGGCGACGGCGAGCCGAAGTATCTGAACAGTCCCGATACGCTCGTTTACAGCAAATCCCGCAGTCTTTTCGCCTTGAATCTGGCAAAAAAATCCAAAAGCGGATATATTCTGCTTGCGGAGGGAAATATAGACGTAGTAAGCCTGCATCAGGCCGGGTTCGACAGCGCGGTGGCCAGTCTCGGCACCTCGCTTACGGCCGATCAGACACGGCTGCTTGCGCGGTATACGAACGAGATCGTCATCGCCTACGACAGCGACGCCGCGGGCAAAAAGGCCGCCCAGCGCGCCATCACGCTGCTCCAGCCGCTGGATATGAAGGTGCGCGTCCTGCAGGTGCCGGGGGCGAAGGATCCGGACGAGTTCATCCAGTCAAACGGCTCGCAGGCCTTTCGGGAACTCATCGAGCGCAGCGGCAACCAGATCGAATACCGGCTGGAGCAGGCAGCCTCCGAGTATGATCTGACTACAGTAGAGGGGCGCGGCGGCTATCTCAAGGACGCGGCAAAGCTGATCGCCTCGCTGCCAAGCAGCATCGACCGGGAGCTATACGGCATGCGCGCCGCGGAAAAGGCCGGCGTATCACAGGGCGCGTTCGAGGGCGAGGTCGCCCGCATCCGCAAGCGGAACGCCTCGAATGCCCATAAACAGCAGACGCGGGACGCCACCGCGCCTTTGAAGGCAGCGCAGCCCCAAAGCCGCGAGCTTCGGTATGATAATGTCCGCAGCGCCGTGGCGGAGGAAGGGGTCATCAACCTGCTCTACCGCTTCCCGGAGCGCTTCGGTGATCTGCCCCTCAGCGGCGGCGATTTTTCCTCGCCCGCTCTCGGAAAGCTGTTCGACGCGCTGACGGAACGTCTCCGCGCCGGACGCGGCATTTCTCTTGCGGTTCTGGGCGAGGCGTTCTCCCCGGAGGAGCTTTCCCTTTTGGCAAATATCATCGCCCACGACGAGATCCCGCCCACCGCGGCGGGGGACGCCATGAGCGATTACATACGAAAAATACAGGATGAAAAAGAAAAGGCAGCCGGGCAGGACGACCTGCGGGGCTATGCCGAACGACTGAAACAAAAGAAAGGGTATGGTGGTAAGGATGGCTGAGAAAAAAACCATAACGACGGAGACCGCAACGGCCGAAGCGCCCGTCCCGGCGGAGGAGACCGCCGTGGCAGCGCCCGCTGCGGAAAAGCCCGCCCCAAAGAAAAAGTCCGCATCCAAGAAGAAAGCGGCGCCCAAGGCGGAGGAACCGCCCATCGAGAACGAGGCGCCCGCGGAAGCGGCGACGGAGGCTGAGGTGCCCGCGGAAGCGGAGGAGGCAGCGCCTGCCAAAAAGCCTTCCGCGAAGAAGAAATCCAAGAAAAAAGAACCCGAGCCGGCGGCAGAGGAAGCCCCCGCCGAAAAAACGAACGAGGAAAAGATCAACGAGCTGATCGAACGTGGAAAAAAGGCCGGGAAGCTCACCAGCAAGGAGCTTTCCGACGTGATCGAGAGCATGAACCTCGAGCCGGAGGAGATCGACGCCATCTATGACCGGCTGGAGGATCTCGGCATCGAGACTGCCGGGGAGGAATTTCTGCCGCCCATCGAGGAGGAGGCGCTGCCCGAGCTGGAGGAGCTGGAAGAGCTGGAGGAGCTTGAGGACGTCACCGAGGAGGAGATCATTGACACGGACGCCGTGGCCGAGACCTTCTCCACCGACGACCCCGTCCGCATGTACCTCAAGGAGATCGGCAAGGTAGCGCTTCTCACGCCGGAGGAGGAGATCGCGCTCGCCATCCGCATGTCCGAGGGAGACGAAGAGGCCAAGCGCCGTATGGCAGAGGCAAACCTCCGTCTCGTGGTCTCTATCGCCAAGCGTTATGTAGGCCGCGGCATGCTGTTTCTCGATCTCATCCAAGAGGGCAATCTCGGCCTTATCAAGGCCGTGGAAAAATTCGATTATACCAAGGGCTATAAATTCTCCACCTACGCTACATGGTGGATCCGGCAGGCCATCACCCGCGCCATCGCCGATCAGGCGCGTACCATCCGCATCCCGGTGCATATGGTAGAGACCATCAACAAGGTCATCCGCGTTTCCCGCCAGCTCCTGCAGGAGCTGGGTCACGATCCCTCCGCCGAGGAGATCGCCGCGGAGATGAATCTCCCCACCGATAAGGTGCGGGATATCCTCAAGATCGCGCAGGAGCCCGTGTCGCTGGAAACGCCCATTGGCGAGGAGGAGGACTCTCATCTGGGAGATTTCATCGAGGACGAGGGCGTTTCCGAACCGTCCGAGGCGGCGAGCTTCACGCTGCTGAAGGAGCAGCTCATGTCCGTTCTGGATACGCTGACCCCCCGGGAAAAGAAGGTGCTGGAGCTGCGCTTCGGCATCATCGACGGCCGCACCCGCACCTTGGAGGAGGTGGGCAAGGAATTTAACGTCACCCGCGAGCGCATCCGCCAGATCGAGGCCAAAGCCCTCCGCAAGCTCCGTCATCCCAGCCGCTCCAAAAAGCTGCGGGATTTCTTGAACTAAATTATGTAAACCGACCCTCTTCCGCCTGCCAAGCGGAAGAGGGTCGGTTTTTATACTCTTCTGTATTCGGCGTCTTCCGTCAGCACGGCGTCCATTGGCCTGTCCCATGGCTGGACGGGCACGGCGTCCGCGCGCTGTGTCTCGAAGGCGGCGGCGATCACGCAGGCATTTCGGCAGGCGGGCAGGTAGCGGTCGTAGTATCCGCCGCCCATGCCCAGCCGGTTCCCCTCCGCGTCGAAGGAAACACACGGACAGATCACAAGGTCGATCTCCTCCGGCGCGACCGGCTCCGAGCGGGTCGGATCGGGCTCCGGGATGCCGAAGGAGCCGGAAAGCCATGCGCCCTCCCGGGGCGCATACGCCGCCATCCTTCCGCCCTTGCAGCGGGGGAATACGAGGCGCTTGGACGGGTCAGCCCTTTGGATCAGCGTCTCTAAGGACGCTTCACCGCCCACGGCGCGATACAGCATTACCGTCTTTGCCTCATGAAACGCGGGCAGAGCCATGATCCTCTCCGCGATTCGCGCCGAACGCGCGGCGCGTTCCTCCGACGGGGTCGCCTCCCGCGCGGCGATCATTTCCCGCCGCAGCGAAGCCTTCTGCCGGTCGCCAAAGACCGTGCGGATCGCCCCGGCCAGATACAGCGAGCCGAACGCGACGACCGCGCCGTCCTCGCCCGCCGCGGCCAGCGCCGCTTCAATGCCATCGGTGATATCGGTACAGGCATGCGCCTTTGCGCCCCGAGCCGTCAGCATGTCCGCCAGAGCTCGGCCGGGCAGCGCCCGGTCGCTCAATGGCGTTAGGCAGATAAACTCCCGCGCCGCGGGGCAGACGGCATCCAGCATCGCGCCGTAATCCTTGTCCGCCAGCACGCCCATGAGAAACACGGGCGAACGCCCCGGCAGCAGCTCCCGCACACAACGGATGAGCGCCTCGGCGCATTGTGGATTGTGTCCGCCGTCCAGAATGAACAGAGGGCGGCGGCTCAGCACCTCGAACCGCGCCGGCCAGCGCACCGATGCGAGTCCTTCCCGCACGGCGGCTTCCTCGATCCTCCAGCCCCGACGCCGCAGCGCGGCGACCGTTTCCAGCGCCGTTGCGGCGTTCTGCTGCTGGTGCGGTCCTAAAAGCGCGAGGGCATATTCCGTTCCCTTCCACAAGAAGCGCTGTCCGTCAAGGCTCTGCGCCAGCGGCGTGAGCCGGGATCGCTCCGCCACTGCAAGGGGTACGCCCATCTCCCCGCAGACGGCGGCGACGACCGCCGTGGTCTCCGGCGCGCCGTCATAGCAGACGCAGGCGCAGCCGGGCTTGATGATCCCTGCCTTGGCGGCGGCGATCTCCGCAAGCGTATTGCCCAGATATTCCGTGTGCTCGAGGCCGATGTTCGTGATCACGGCGGCTTCCGGCGCATCGATGACATTCGTGCTGTCCAGCGCGCCGCCCATGCCCACCTCCAGCACCACGATATCGCAGCCCTCGGCGAGGAAGTAAACCATCGCAATGGCCGTCACCAGCTCGAACTGGCTGGGGTGATCCTCCATCTCATCGGCGATCGCCCGCACCCGTTCGGTGATCGAAGCGAGGGCGTCGTCCGGGATGTTCTGACCGTTTACCCGCATCCGCTCGGCAAAGGTCTGGATATAGGGCGAGGTATATAAGCCCACGCGATAGCCCGCCCTGCGCAGGATGGCATCGAGCATGGCGCAGGTGCTGCCCTTGCCGTTCGACCCCGCAACATGGATAAAGCGCAGCCGCTTCTGGGGATCGCCCAGCCCATGCAGCAGCTCGCGCGTGCGGTCAAGGCCGAGGCGCGTCCGGCTCCATGTGCAGCTTTCGATATAGGCGACGGCTTCCTCCGGCGTCATGGGTACAGACCTCCTTTCGCCCGTTCCAGCCAGCGGCCGAGAAACAGGGTCACTATGAACTGCACCGGCCCAAGGATCGCGCATTGCACCGCCCGCGTGCCGAGCAGCGGCACGAACGGCGTGCCGTACAGCACCGATATCCACAGCGTATTCAAAAGCAGGCTCAACGCGAGCTGATTGATCGCCACCGCCGCAAGGATGCGCAGGGTCGTCTGCTCCTTATGCAGAAACAGCCCCCATACGACGCCTGTCAGAAACGCCGTCAGCGTAAAGCCCGGAAAATACGGTCCGATGGGAAACAGCACCGCGCCGAGAAAATCTCCCAGCGCGGCCACGATCCCGGCGGGGAGCGCCCCGAACAGGATCGCCGCGGCGGCGATGGGAACAAAGCTGAAGCCGATCTTCATGTTCCATGCGCTGATGGAGAGAAAGCGCGACAGAACGATCTCCAGCGCGGTCAGAACGCCCAAGTATACGACCGTTCGGATTTTGGTTTTTCGCATAAAAATGCCCCTCCTTTTGTGACGGTTGCCACAAAAGGAGAAGCAGCTCTTCTTCGGTGGCAGCGGAAGCGGGCGCAGCACCGCGGACGTATAAAACATCCTTCGTCCGCAGACAACTTCCCATCCTGCGGCACTTGACGCGCTGTCCCTACTCTGACAGACAGATTATGTTTTTACGGTCTGCTTCCGGGCGATCCAGCTTCGCAGAAGCGGTACCAGAAAGCCACCCACGGAGTTTCCTGCCGTCATCACGAGGACGTACAGCAGAGTCTTTCCGCTCCACATACCGGCCATGGAAAAGTAATACATATTGGCGACGCAATGCTCGAAGCCGCAGAGGATGAACACGGTCACGCCGAAAAAGATCGAGAGGTATTTCCCCAGCTCGTGGGGATTTTTGCCATAGCCCTCCACGGCGACGTAGATGAGGATGTCGCAGAACACCGCAAGGATGAATATGCTCAGAAGTCCATCGTTCAGCTTTGTCTGGCACAGAACAGCGGCCTTCTCCGAAAGCGCCGCACCCGCCCGGGTGAAGCTCTCCAGCTTGGCGGTCAGAAACGCGCCGACAAGATTGCCGAGCCAGATGAACGGCAGGTCGAGAGCATAGTCCCTGTCCCGCTCGAAGACATAGCAGATCTTGCCCGTGTACAGATGAAACCCGAAGGTGCAGACCGCGAACAGTCCCACCGTGAAAAACAGCGCACCCAGCACCTTGCTCTCCAGCGACAGGAAAACCGTGCCGCCTAGGGCGATGCTCATACCGGCCAGAATGCCGGATACGAAAACCTTGAATCTCTGCATAGGAGCCTCCTCGTTTCGCGGCGTTTCCTATATCATACAACAAAACGGGGATGTTTGGAAGCGTCTTTCGCAAACATCCCGCGTTTTTTCGGCATTGGTCAGAAGAGTTTTTTGAAAAGCCCCTTGACGATCTCGCTCAGTCCGTTCGAGATCACGTTTTTCAGGATGCCCGTTGACTCCCCCTGCTTTTGTTATTTGGATAAGACCGCTTGTTCGGTCCGAATGCTTAGTCCTGCCGCTCGATCAAATCGCCGCTGGCGGAAAAGAGCTCGCCGCTGTCCGAGGTCTCCGTCGGAAGCTCCTCGTCGAAGGTCACCTTGATCTCGAGGTATCCTTGATCGCGCCAGACGGTAAACACGGCGCTGTCTCCTGCGTGGTAACCCTTGACCGCCTGCACCAGCGCCCCGCTGTCGGCGATCGGCGTGCCGTCGATGGCGGTGATGATGTCGCCGTTTTTGAGGCCTGCCGTCTCCGAGCAGCTCCCTTCCTCCACGGAATAGATATACACGCCCTGCACCATCTTGTAATATCGGGCGGCGCCGGCGGATACATTGGCGAAGGTGAGACCGAGATAGGCCTTGCCGGTCACATAGCCCTTGTCCACGAGGTCGTTCGCGATGCGGCAGGCGTCGTTGATGGGGATGGCAAAGCCAAGCCCCTCCATGCCGAACAGTGAATATTTCGCTGTCACGACGCCGATGACCTGTCCGCTGACGTTGAACACCGGACCGCCCGAATTGCCGTTATTCACGGCTGCGTCGATCTGGAACATATTGACCGTCACATTCACGTCGGTCGTCACCATGCGGTCGAGCGCCGAAACGATACCGCTCGTCATGGTGTATGTCAGCTCGCCGAGGGGGTTGCCGACGGTGTAGATCGTCTGCCCGACCCTAAGCCCATCAGAGTTCCCCAGTGTGGCGGGGGTGAGATCCTCTGCCTCGATCTTCAGCACGGCAAGGTCGCTGTCGGTCTCCACGCCGACGACCTCCGCCTCGTATTCCTCCCCGTCATACATCAGCACGCGGATGGACACGCCCTTTTCATAGGCGGTCTCGATCACATGGAAATTCGTCAGCACATAGCCGTCCTCGCTCAGCACGATCCCCGTGCCGGTGACAACGGAAGCGCCCGGCTGACCGAAAATGTTATAGGCATAGCCCGGGATCGTCACGCCCACGGTGGAAAGGCACGCCCGGGTGTAGATCTCCTCGGCGGAAAGCTCCTGCGTTTCCTCGGCGGAGGATTGGCTGAGGGGCAGGGCGGGATCGGGCTCTGACGCGATGGATAATTCCTCATACAGCTCGTGGTTCGGCGTTGCCTCCGGGGAAACGGCGTTTGCATGATAGGTGAGAAACAGCTCGCCGGAGCCGAGCAGACCGATCATGAGGATGCAGACGATGCACAGCACGGCGATCAAAACGCCCGTGCCGGGATGCTTTTTCCGCCGGGCAGAGGTCGGGGGGGCTTCGCTCTCGGAGGCCCGCGCATAGCATTGCGCCGGGCTGTAGCCATAGCAGGAACGCCTCGATTCCGGCGCCTGCCGGTAATAGGCGTCGCTGTAGGCCGAAGCGTCCTCCCGCGTATTCTGTTCGGTGTATTCCCGCTCGTCGTGCATCTCCCAGTATCCCCCGTCCGCTTTTCTATGGTTATATTATAAGACTTATATATGAAAAAAGCATGAACACGGAAAAATATTCTTACGAATAAACCGGCGCGGCTGATTCGAGCCGCGCCGGCCGTGTTCTGCTTTCGGTCAGCGCCGATCCGTCAGATTGCCGTTCACATAGCCTGTCTGATCCTTATAGGTAACCTTATACCAGTTGCCTTCCGCGCCGGTGACCGTGAGAGTGGTTCCGGCTTCCGCAACGCCGAGACTGTCATAGCCTGTGCCGGGACCCTTGCGGATCTGCGCAGGAGAGGTGATCGTCAGCGTGCCGCTGTCGGAGGTGCTGCCCTGCACCTCGATCAAGTTGCGGTTCACATAGCCCACCTTGCCGTCAAAGGTGACGCGGTACCACTTGCCGTCCACCACGCCGGTGGTGGTGAGGACCGTGCCGACATCCGCCACACCGATGCGGTCGTAGCCCGTGCCGGGGCCGCTGCGGACGTTCACCTTGGAGATGACCTTCACCGTGCCGGTGTTTTCCGAAACGGTGCCGCTGTCGGTGGTGATGAGGTTCCCGGCGATATAGGCCTCGGCGCCGTTGTATTCAACGCGGCTCCAGCCATTGTCGGTGGTGCCGGTGCGCTTGAGCTCCGTGCCGGCAGGCACCGTGGTGATGCGGTCATAGTTCGTTCCCGGCCCCTTGCGGAGGTTGGCATCCTCCGTCACGGTGACAGAGTCGTTCTTCTCCGTGGTGTTGACCGATGCAGTCAAAGCCGTGCCGGTGACGGCGCCGTCGCCGTCGTTCGGGTTGGTGGCGGAGATCATGGTGTTGGAAACGTAATACTCGCCGCCCTCATACTGCACCTGACTCCAGCCGTTCACGACGCCGGTGCGCTTGAGCTCCGTGCCGCGGGGCAGGGTGATGGCAATGGCATAGGTGGTGCTGGGGCCGGAGCGGAGATTGACGCCCGAGCCGGTCAGATATACCGTATCGTTCTGCGGCGTGACGGCCAGCCCGTTTACCGATTCGCTGCCGGTGACGGCAGGCTCATCCTCCGTCTCCTCCAAAGGCTCGGGATCGGTGCCGTCCGGGCCGGGGCCGGTCAGCTCGTCCGCGGGCTGGGGAAGCTCCGTTTCCTCGGGAAGCTCTGCCGCGGGCGTGATGACAAAGGGTTCGGATACCGTCTGCTCGGGCTTTGTCTGGGGCTGATTCTGATTCTGATGAAGCAACACCGCCGCCACGGCGGCGATCACGATCACCGCCGCTACACACAGGATGGGGATCGCGGGGGAGATCTTCTTTTTCCGGCGGGAAGACGGCGCTTCGGTGTTCCGGCGCTCCGCCGCGTTCTTCTCAAAATCCTTCTGGACGGTGTATTTCGGCATGGGAGCCGCAGGCTCCTCCGGCGACGCTTCCTCGGCCGCGGGCTCCTCCTCCGCTTCGGGGGCGACCTCTGCGAAAACGGCTTCCGTCGCTTCGGATTCTTCCGAAACGGATTCCTCCGCCGCAGGCTTGGGCATCCCGGCGACCTCCGTCTCTGACGCCGGAAGCTCCGCTTCTTCCGCCGTTATCGGCGCTTCGATCGGCGCATCTTCCAGCGTATCCGCCGCCGGGAGCGCTTCGTCCGTATAGCCGAGGGCATACAGCAGCTCAGCAGCCGACGCATAGCGGTTTTCCGGCTCATAGGCCAGAGCCTTGCGGATCACCGCGCCCAGCTCCTTGGTAACGCCGCGGGGTGCATGGATCGCCTCGCCCTTCATGCGCTTGCGGAGAGCGCCGGAGCGATCCTTGTCCGTCAGCGCGCCGCCCCGGGGCTGAAAAGGGAGATAGCCCCCGGTACACCCGGCAAACAGCAGAAGGCCGAGGGAATACACATCCGCCGCGGCGGATCCTTCGCCGTCCCAGAAAAATTCCGGCGCGAGATACTCCACCTGCGCCGCCTCCCGCTGGGAGACAGGAGCGTCGGAACCCTCGCCCAGAACAGCCTTCTGTTCCTCGTCGAATCGGACGTTGCCCGGCCAGATATTGCCATGAAAGCTCTCCGCGCCGCCGCCAAGCTGCGCCGCCAGCTCCCGCACCATCCGCACCGCGCCGTCCGCGGTCATTCCCTTCAGCTTATCCTCCGGCCGCACCGCCGGATCCATGCCAGTTTCCGTCATATCGTTCACCCCATGCTGTCTGGTCAAAAGTTACAAATTAGTTACGAGATGGTAACAATCTATCACAACAGCCGCCGCATGTCAATAACAAATTCTGTTATTTTCATATATAAGGAAGAAAACCGCCGCGCCATCCTTGGGCGGGACGGTACGGCGGTCACAGCATATTAGGGGAGGGTTCAAGCTTCAAAGAATTTCCCGTGGATCGCAGCGACCGCGCGGTCGGCCGCGGACTGCTCGATGACGCAGGAGATCTTGATCTCGCTGGTGGAGATCATCTGGATATTGATATGCGCGTCGTTGAGCGCCTCGAACACGAGGGAGGCAACCTCCAGCGAGGACATCATCCCCGCGCCGACGACGCTGACCTTGGCGATCTCTTTATCCACCGTCACGCGCTCGAAGCCGATGGCCTCGCTGCGCTCGCTCAGGGCGGCATGCGCCTTGTCGATATCGGTGTCCGCCACCACGAAGCTCATATCGGTCGTACCGTCCCGGCCGGTGGACTGGATGATGATATCCACGTTCACGCCCGCCTTGGCGACGGCGTTCAGAACTTTGAAGGCGCTGCCGGGCTTATCCGCGATCTTCTCCACGGTGATCCGGGCCACCTTTTCGTCCTTGGCGATGCCGGTGATCTTCATCTCTTCCATGCGCTTTGCAACCTCCTTCACCTTTGTACCGGGCGCTCTCACCAAAGAGGAAAGCACCTCCAGTTCCACGCCGTAGCGCTTGGCAAGCTCCACAGAGCGGTTCATGAGAACCTGTGCGCCCATGGAGGCCAGCTCCAGCATTTCATCGTATGTGATCTCCCCGAGCTTCCGCGCCGCGGGGACCTTGCGGGGATCGGCGGTATATACGCCCTCCACATCCGTGAAGATCTGGCAGCGGTCGGCATGGAGCGCCGCCGCGAGGGCTACTGCCGTCGTGTCGCTTCCGCCGCGGCCGAGGGTTGTGTAGTCGTCGAATTTGTTGACACCCTGAAAGCCCGTTACCAGCACGATGCGGTGCTGATCCAGCTCCCGGCGCAGCCGCTCGGTGGCCACCCGGCGGATGCGGGCGAAGCCATAGGCGGAATTGGTGCGGATGCCCACCTGCCAGCCCGTTAGGGAGACCACCGGCAGATCCATGCTCTCAAGGCACATGGCCATGAGCGCCACGGACTGCTGTTCGCCGGTGGTGAGCAGCATATCCAGCTCCCGCTTGGAGGGATTCGGATTGAGTTCCGCGGCCTTTTCCAGCAGGTCGTCCGTGGTGTCCCCCTGCGCGGACAGCACGACCACCACATCGTGTCCCAGAAGAAACGTCTCCGCGATGGTGCGGGCGACGTTTCGTATCCTTTCGGCGTCTCTTACGGAGGAGCCGCCGAATTTTTGAACGATCAGCATTCGATTCGAGTCTCCTTACAAAATCAATGCAGCACGCGGTAATGCGCGCGCGCGTCCAGCGCGGGGAGCTTCGCCTCCAGCGCGGGACGATCCAGCGGCTCTGTCAGAAAGCCGCATTCGCCGCTGGAGCCATAGATGGGAACGGCTTCGGGGAAAACCGCCCGCACCTCGTCCGGCTCCGCCTCTGCCCGGACATACCAGCGGGAAATAAGGGCAGCCTCCGGCGCGAGGACGCCGCCCGGCGCGCCGAGATCGGTATCCTTCCGATACGCTTGATGCTGCGCCGCGTCGATGATGTCCGCCGCGACGGCGCTGGCCGTGGGACGCTTGCCCGCCCCGGGGCCATAGAACATCACCTCGCCCACGGCGCTGCCGCGCACGACGCAGGCGTTCATCACGCCGCTGACCGAGGCCAGCAGATGGGACAGCGGGATGAGGTGCGGCTCCACAAAGGCGCAGCAGCCATCCTCCGTGCGGATGGCATGACCCAGCAGCTTGATGGTGTGATCCAGCGCCCGCGCCAGCTCCAGATCGGCAGAGGTGATCTTCGTGATGCCGCGGGTGGGGATCGCGGAGGCGTCCATATTCCGCCCGAATGCAAGATCGGCAAGGATGGCCGTCTTGCGGCAGGCATCGATGCCCTCCACGTCCGCAGTGGGATCGGCCTCGGCATAGCCCAGCTCCTGCGCCTTTTGCAGCGCCTCGGAAAAGTCCTGCCCCTCGGTGTCCATCGCGGTGAGGATATAGTTCGTCGTTCCGTTCAGGATGCCGAACACCTCGTCGACGCGGTTGGCCGCGAGGCACTGGCACAGCGGGCGCAGCAGCGGGATGCCGCCGCCGACGCTGCCCTCAAACAGGTAGTTCACGTTCTTCCGGCGGGCGATCTCATTGAGCTCCGCGCCGTGGGTCGCCACGAGCTCCTTGTTGCTGGAAACGACGCTCTTGCCGGCCAGCAGCGCACGCTTCGAATACTCATACGCCGCGCCCACGCCGCCGATGACCTCAGCCACGACAGAGATCTCCGGGTCGTTTTCGATCAGGGAGAAGTCCGTTACCATCTTATCCGCAAAGGGATCGCCGGGGTAACCGTGCCGCACGAGGATGGATTTGAGCTCCACCGCGTCGCCTACGACAGAGGCGATCTTCTCGCGCTGCTCCGCCATGACCTCGGCCACGCCGCTGCCAACGACACCATAGCCAAGAATCGCAAATTTTATCATCCGTCCGGCGCTCCTTTCAGCCGGCGACGACCGCAGCGCTGATAACGCCCTCAGCAGCGTCGAGCTGGGAGAGAAGCTCCTCGGTGGAGATCACCATATCCGCCGTATCCGCCGTGACGGTGACGGGCGCCGTGCCATTCGTGGGGATGCCTTGGTTGATGGTCAGGATATTCGCGCCCGTGCCGGCGAAGAGACCCAGCACATGGGACAGCACGCCCAGATGATGCCGCAGCATGATCTGGAAGGTTACGATGCGTCCGCGGCCGACGTCTTGGAAAGGCATCACGGCGTCCTTGTATTTATAATAGGCGGAGCGGGAAATGCCAACGCGGGCGGCCGCATCGGCCACGGTCTGCACCTCGCCGGTGTCCAGAAGCTCCTTGGCCTCCGTTACGCGGATAAAAACCTCGGGCAGCGCGTCGCCGTCCACCAGATAGAATTTCGAGCGTCCCTCACTCATTTGCGTGTCCTCCGTGCAAAGTCATTTGTCTACATGCGGTGTATTATACGCCTGTCATATGGAATATGCAAGCAGTTTTTTTCCAAACCACCGCGCCGGAAAAAGCTTCCCTCATCCGATCCCGTCCATTCTATGCAGCCGACGGCGGAAGGGACAGCGATCCAGCACATTTCGATGTCTTTATCTTGCAATGCCATCCGGAATTTACTATAATAAAGAAAAACAAAATCACGGAATAGGAGAGCGATCGAATGAAAACCCACTATGATGCCATGTATGAAGCGCGGCGCGGCACCGTGCAGGACTGCTTGGATGTGATCCGGTCGGGGCAGGTCGTCGCTTTCGCTGCCGCATGCAACGCGCCGGAGGCCATCCTTTCCCAGATGCACACTATTGCCGACCGCGTGACGGACGTGAAGTGCATCAAGGGGCATGAGGGGACGTATCCCTTCATCACCATGCCCGGTATGGACGGGCATATCAACACCGGCTCCTTCTTCTTCGGCCATGATCTGGCCGAGGGGCTGCGCGCCGGCAACTGCACGTTCATCCCTGCCGACATGTGCGACTATGCCACCTTCACGCAGGGGCATTATCCCTGCAATGTATTCATCGCCGCTGCCACACCCATGGACGAAAACGGCAACCTGCAGGTCGGCCTGTGCATGATGTATGAAGACGCGGCCTATGCCTGCGCCGATAAGATCATCCTTGAGGTGAACCCCCGTCTCCCGCGCATTCGGGGCGGATTGGAGATCAACATCAGCGACGTGACGCGGCTCGTGGAGGTGGATTATCCCATCAACGAGGTGCCGGACGCCTTGCCCACCCCGGAGGAGGTGCAGGTGGCGAAAAACGTCCGCTCCCTCATGCGTGACGGCGACTGCATCCAGATCGGCATCGGCTCGCTTCCGAACGCCATCGCAAACGAGATGCGCGACCTGCACGACCTCGGCCTGCATACCGAAATGGCGACCAACACCATCGGTAAGCTCATCGAGGAGGGCGTCATCAACGGCGAGCGGAAGAACTTCAAGCACGGCCAGCATCTTTTCATCTTTGCCGGAGGCACGCCGGAGCTGTATGAGACCCTCGGCCGCAACGAGGCATGCCATATCGTTCCGGCCGTGTACTGCGCTGATCCTATGATCATCATGAAAAACGACAATATGGTATCCATCAACACCTGCGTGGAGATGGATCTCACGGGGAACATCTGCTCGGAGAGCATCGGTCCGCGGATCATCAGCGGCTCCGGCGGCGCCTTCGACTATGTTTACGGTGCGCTCCATGCCCGGGGCGGGCGGAGCATCATGGCCTTCACCGCCAAAACGAAAAAGGGCGTGTCGAAGATCGTACCCATGCTGGCGCAGGGCGCGGGCGTCACCATCCCCCGCAACTATGCGGATTATATCGTGACGGAATACGGTATTGCCCACCTCCGCGGCCTCTCCCTCAAGGAGCGCGCCAACGCCCTCATCGCCATCGCTCATCCCGACTGCCGGGACGAGCTGCGGCACGAGGCGCGCAAGCTGTTCTATATCTGATCCTCGCCCCGCACGGGATGCTCCGATTATGAAATCCGCTTCTTCGGAAGCGATAAAAGAAAGGATGGATCTTATGAAGAAAGCAACCAAGCTGCTGGCGCTCGTCATGGCGCTCTGCCTGCTGCTGAGCCTGTCCGCTTTCGCGAGTGGCGAGCCGGCAGAGGAGGAGTACGATGTGAACGCCGCCCGGATCGAGGCCTTCGGTATCATCACCGCCGAATCTGAGAGCGGCTCCGGCGAGGCGAGCGGCGGCTCGTCCGGCTCCTCCGAGCCTGTCACCTACGACGTGTATGTGGACGAATCCGCGTCGTATGACAGCTTCACGTTCGACGGCAGCACCTACGGCGCGAGCGACGGCTATCTCACCGTCACCGTCGGCGGCGTGCAGGTCGATCCCGCCGATCTGAACGGCACCTACAACGACGTGGTGTTCACCGTCACGGGGCAGATCCCCGCTTTTGTGGACGGCTACGCCTCCGCCTACCGCACGGCGCTGTATTACGATGAGAACGGCCTCAACGAGGATCTCTCCGTCCTCTCCGCCGTCGAGGCAGGCACCTATGACGACAAGGGCGCGAAGGGCATCGTCATCGAGTCGTATGACGACAACTTCGAGGGTGTGATCGCCGCCGCGGGCGAGATCACCATCGACGGCCTCTCCATGCGCGCCGAGGGCAACGGCGCGAACGACTTCGCGGGCGTCGGCGCGGGCATCGCCGCGGGCGGCAACGCGAAGCTCACCGTGAACGACTATGAGTTCATCGCGAACGGCATCATCCGCCACGGCATCTTCGTCGGCGGCGACGATCTGGCCGATCCCCCGATCCTCACCGTGAACGACGGCATCATCATCGGCGCGAACCCCCAGTATGCCGACGGCACGACGAAGTATGCCACCGCCTCCGGCATGAGCATGAGCTCCAGCCCGTGGATGCTGGGCATCGAGCCGACTCCGGAGGTACGCACGCAGCTCATGGCCTCCACCGGCATCGCGAACTACAATAACACCGTCCTGCTCTCCTCCGGCTGGGGCATTGTCTCCTCCGACGCGGTGGACGGCCCGGCGAACTGGGGCGAGTATACCATCCAGATGAACCTCAATGACAGCATCCTCGATTTCACCGGTACCAGCGGCTATGTCTCCTATGCCATCGGCGCGGCGCACAACAGCTTCACCGGCTGCATCATCGGCGACGCCATCGAATCCGAGGCCATGGCCGATACCGTGCAGTATGTGAAGGACGCCTATGACTACGAAATCGCCTATGAGGACGGCGTGCAGGCGGCGGAGAACGGCCGCCACTATAACACGACGTATGCCCTCATCGTGGCGAACGAGACCTCCGGCGGCACCTTCGATAACACTACCTATACCGGCGAATACGGCGTGATGTATCACAAGACGAATAACGTCCGCTATGTCCCCGGCGCGGCGGACAATACCGCCGCGATTTATCCCGCGGACGGCTATACGCTCCTTAAGGACTCCACCTTCCATACAAACGGCGCGGCCATCCTCGTGAAGGCCTGCACGCCCGTGATCTATGTGGAGAATACG
This sequence comes from uncultured Oscillospiraceae bacterium, assembly GCA_905234855.1. Classification (GTDB taxonomy): domain Bacteria; phylum Bacillota; class Clostridia; order Oscillospirales; family Oscillospiraceae; genus CAJOIG01. The sequence goes on along the minus strand of CAJOIU010000002.1, from coordinate 42,343 downwards.
AAGTTCGATTCCAATACCGGCGTTATCGTCCAGCTCGCCACCTGCGACGACCCCGGCATGGGCAGCCAGTATTTCCATGAGGTGCTCGATACCTCCGCGCCTGTGGAGGCCGACCCCAACTACGATCCCTACGGCTACAACGTCAAGAACCAGAAGATTTTCTCCTATCAGATCGAGAACATGGTAAATGACGTGCAGGTGGAGTTCAAGGACTGCGTAGGCGATACCGCGCTCGACGGCAATATGTTCAACTCCATTTCCGTCTCCACCACCGGCGAGGGCATGACGTGGTGGGGCCAGAACCTCATCCTCTCCTTCGATAACTGCGAGGTGAACGGTCTGCTGTCCTCCTCCACCTCCCTGCACAACGCCTACAGCGGCTTCTATGATGCGGCGGGCAATGAGATCGAGGCCGCCTCCGTCGAGGAAGCTCTTGCCAAGGGCGCTGTGGAGGGACGCATCACCTCCTCGAACGCTACCTATCTCGGCAACATGTCGAATACCCCGTCCAAGGCCGTCAACAACGGCGTCTGGGCGGTGCTGAAAAACGGCTCCGTTTGGAATGTGCCCGATACCTGCTATCTGACCGTTCTTGAGCTGGATGCCTCCTCCGCGGTGAACGGCTCCGTCACCGTGAACGGCGAGGCAGTTGACGTCAGCGGCGGCGGCCGCTGGACGGGCGACATCGTCGTAGTTCCCGCTGCAGGCGCTCCGTCCGCCTCCGGCGAGCCCTCCGGGGGCGCGTCCCGTTAAACCCCTTGAAACAAAGCTTCCCCGCGGCGTGAGCCGCGGGGAAGTCCTTTTATACAGTTTACGCGATCAGTACGCCACGCCCCAGATGACCATGTGTTTGGCAGGCTTGCCGCAGCAGGGGCAGGTGCCGCCCAGCCTTTCCTGCTCGAAGGGGATGCATCGGCTGGAGAGTCCGGCGACCTCCTTGACCTTTTCCTCGCAGGCGAGATCGCCGCACCACATCATCTTCACAAAGCCGTCCTGACCCTTCTCCTTGGCTTCCTCCAGTGAGGAGACGGGCCATGTGTGGCTGTCGAGGTTCTGCTTTGCCTTCTGATACAGGCCGAGATGCACCTCGTCCAGCAGGCGGGCGACGCCGGTTTCCAGCTCGTCGAGGGGGAGGAACACCTTCTCGCCGTTGTCGCGCCGGGCAGCGACGAACTGACCCTTCTCGAGATCCTTCGGGCCGATTTCGATGCGCAGGGGAACGCCCTTCATCTCATACTGCGCGAATTTCCAGCCGGGGCTGTTGTCGGAGAAGTCGCCCTTCACCCGGATGCCCGCGGCCTTGAGACGTGAGACGATGTGCTCCGCCGCCTCGGTCACACCGGGCTTATGCGCCGCGATGGGCAGGACGACCGCCTGAATGGGAGCAATGCGCGGCGGCAGCACAAGGCCGTTATTGTCGCCGTGGGTCATGATGAGGCCGCCGATGACGCGCGTGGAAAGGCCCCAGCTCGTCTGATGGGGATAGGATAGCTGGTTATCCTTGCTCTGGAAGGTGATATCGAAGGCGCGCGCAAAGCCGTCGCCGAAATAGTGGCTCGTGCCGGACTGCAGCGCCTTATGGTCGTGCATCATGCACTCGATGGTATAGGTGTTCACCGCGCCGGCGAATTTTTCCTTCTCGGTCTTGTTGCCGCGGATGACAGGCATGGCGAGGTAATTCTCCATGCAGTCGGCATAGATCTCCAGCATCTGCAGGGTCTCCTCGCGCGCCTCCTCCTCGGTGGCGTGGAGGGTATGTCCCTCCTGCCAGAGGAACTCGCGGCCGCGCAGGAAGGGGCGGGTCGTCTTCTCCCAGCGCAGAACGCTGCACCACTGGTTGTATTTCATCGGAAGATCGCGCCACGAATGCAGCACATGGCTCCAATGGTCGCAGAAGAGCGTCTCGCTGGTGGGACGGACGCACAGCCGCTCGGGCAGCTCCTCCGCGCCGCCCATCGTGACCCACGCGCATTCGGGGGCAAAGCCCTCGACGTGGTCCTTTTCCCGCTGGAGCAGAGATTCGGGGATCAGCAGAGGCATGGAGACGTTCTCATGCCCGGTCTCCTTGAACTTCGCGTCGAGCGTGTTCATGATGTTCTCCCAAATGGCGTAGCCATACGGGCGAAGGATGAACAGCCCTTTCACGCCGGAATAATCGATCAGCTCCGCTTTGGTGCATACGTCGGTGTACCACTGGGCGAAGTTTTCCTCCATAGAGGTGATCTGCTCCACCTTTTTATCCTTAGCCATGATAAGACCTCAACTTTATCTGTTTGTTTTGCGGTTGTAACTTATATATTTTATATACGGCCGCCGCCGTTGTCAACCGCCGCGGTGATTTTTTCTGCGTTGAAAAATGCGCGGACATCCTATATAATGGGAATAACAAATGAGCTATGTGGAGAATGACAGCTATGCCGATCACCGATAACGATAAAAACCTGCGCCTCGCCGTCCTCATCGACGCGGACAATGCCCCGCGCGACTGCATTCAGGGCATCATGGAGGAGGTCGCCATTTACGGCACGCCCAACATCAAGCACGCCTACGGCGACTGGTCGAGCCACAATCTCTCCGGCTGGAAGCAGACGCTTTTGGACAATTCCGTCACGGCGATGCAGCAGTTTGCCTATACGAAGGGGAAAAACTCCACCGATTCCGCCATGATCATCGACGCGATGGACATCCTCTATGCCGGGAATACCGACGGCTTTGTCCTCGTCTCGTCGGACAGCGATTTCACCGGGCTTGCCCGCCGCCTGCGGGAATCGGGGCTGTTCGTCATCGGAATCGGCGAGCAGAAGACGCCAAGCCCGCTGATCGCCGCGTGCAATAAGTTCATCTATATCGAGAACATCCGCGAGCGGGTGCAGAAGGCGGAGCAGAAGGCCGCCCAGCCCCAGAAAAAGAAGAAGGCTGAGCCCCAGAAAAAGGCCGAGCCCCAGAAAAAAACCGGCTCCGCTGCCAAGAAGGCCGAGCCGGAGCCGGTCAAAGCGCCGGCCGCCGAGGAGCGCCGCATCCCGGAGAGCGTCATCTGGCTCATTGCCGATTCCATCCTCGATCTGGCCGACACCGGGGACAACGATTATGTCTCCCTCAGCGCCGTCGGGCAGCTCATCCAGAAAAAACGCCCGGATTTCGATACCCGCAGCTATGGCTTTTCCAAGCTCTCCGGCATGGTGAAGGCCATCGACCGCTTCGAGGTCATCGAGCGGGAGGATAAATCCGATCCCCGCTCCAAAATCGTCTATATCCGCGATCTTGAGATGTAATGCCGTCCTGCCGCAGGGACAAGGCCGCGTCGGTCTTGTCCCTTTTTGCGTGCGGGTGGGCATTTTTCGCTTTTTGTGGTACACTATAAGCAATACCGACGAAAACAGGAAATACCATGGCCAAGAGAAAACAGAGCTGGAACCGAAACGAACTGAAAAAACGCGGCTGGTCTAACGCGCTCATCCGTGAGCTGCTGCCGCCGCCCCGCTATATAAACGCGCACGGTCACGGCGTGGCGCTGTGGCCTCGGGAGGATGTCTTGGCGGCCGAGGAGACGGAGCGCTTCCGTCTGGCCGTCGGCGCACTGCGCGCCGCGCAGGAGCAGACCATCGGTGTTTATCTGGATGCCGACGCCGCTCTGGAGGCGGCGCGGGACTTTTTAACGGCGGCATGGGAGGCGTTTGCCCCGCCGGAGGACGACGCGGGGGCGCTTGCGGTGCTGTACCACGAGGCGATCCGCCGCCAGATCATGACCGTGGCATGGGCGGATCGGCTCAAGCCCGGGCAGGCCATCGGGCGGGTCGATCACTTTCTCTCGCTGGAGGGAGGGAAAAACGCCGCCTCCACCGCCGCGATCCTCAAAAATTTCGTTACCGCCGCGCCATGGATGGGGCGGAACACCGAATCCGGCCTCATGCGGAAGCTGCACGACCGCTACGGCGGCGTGCTGCTGGCGGTAGCGCAGCGTGCGATCACGGAGTTTTCCGCAGCCCAGCCGGAGGCGAACGTATCGGCACTGCTGGCAATGGAAAGTTTTCCTGTGCAGGAGCTCATCACCCAATCGCTGGGGTATGTGTATTCCGTCATCTATGTCCCGCGTGCGATCCGCAAGAGCCTGCGGTTTCTGGCGGAGCTGAACCCGAAGGACGAATATCCCGAGGCGCGGGCGATGAAGCGCCGCTTCGTGCTGCACATCGGCGGCACGAATACCGGCAAGACCTATGCGGGCTTCCAGCGGCTGCGGCAGGCGGAAACGGGCGTCTACCTCGCGCCGCTGCGCCTTCTGGCGCTGGAGGCGCAGGAGCTGCTGCTGGACTACGGCGTGGCCTGCTCCCTCACCACCGGCGAGGAGGAGGATCGCCGGGAGGGCGATACCCATGTGGCCGCCACGGCAGAAAAGCTGGAGCTGACGAAGCGCTATGAGGTCGCCGTTATAGACGAATGCCAGATGATCGCCGATCCCGAGCGTGGGTTTGCGTGGACGAGGGCGATCCTCGGCGTTCTCGCCCCGGAGGTGCATCTGTGCGCCGCGCCGGAGGCCAGACCTCTGCTGCTGCGCCTTATCCGAAGCTGCGGGGACAGCGTGGAGATCATCGAGCATCAGCGGAAAACACCGCTTATCTGTATGAACCGCGTGGTGGACTATTCCGCCATCCGTCCCGGCGACGCGCTCATCACCTTCTCGAAGGTGGGAGTTCTAAGCGTGGCGGAGGATCTGCGCAGCCGCGGCAAGGAGCCCGCCATCATCTACGGCGCGCTGCCTTATGCCACCCGGAGGCGGCAGGTGGAGGGTTTCCTCGCGGGCGATATGGAATACGTCGTATCGACGGACGCCATCGGCATGGGGCTCAATCTCCCCATTCGCCGCATCATCTTCATGGAAACGGAGAAATTCGACGGCCGCGAGCGCCGCAGCCTCAAGCCCGAGGAGATCCAGCAGATCGCCGGGCGGGCGGGGCGCTTCGGGATGTACGACAAGGGCTATGTCGGCGCGATGGAAAACCTGAGCCTCATCCGGGCGGGGCTCGATACGGTGGTGCCGCCCCTGCGTCATGCTGTCGTGGGCTTTTCCGATCTCGTCGTCACGGTGGACTTCGACCTTCTGGAGGTGCTGGAGGTCTGGAGCAGCATGGCGACGCCGGAGCCGTATGTAAAGCTCGATGTGAGCCGCTATATCTCCCTCATCTCCCGGATGCGGCAGGCGGGCTTCCAGCTCACGAAGGAGCAGGAGCTGCGGGCGGCGAATATCCCCTTCGATGAGACGGACGGCGATCTGAGCGCGCTGTTTTTCCGCTTTCTGCGGCTCTGGCAGGACGGAAACGGAATCGAGCGCCCTGAATTACCCGAAAAGCGGACGCCCTTTACTCTCCCGGAGCTGGAGCTTTACTGCCGGAAGCTCGATCTGTATTTCTCCTTTGCCAAGGCCTTCGACTGTCCCGTGGATCGGGACGCGCTCTACGATGAGCGAGAGCGCGTAGCGGAGGACATAAACCAGATCCTGCTTCACAACCTCAAAAATAACATCCGCTTCTGCGCCAAATGCGGCAGCGCCCTGCCTCTGCACCACAGCGGCCGCCTCTGCGCCGCCTGCTACCGCAAGCTGGGAATGCGGAGAAGATAAAACGATCCCCGACGGAGCATGCTCCGTCGGGGATCGCCGTATTATCGATCAGAAATAGAAGCCGAAGCCGGCCAAAAACGTCCGCAGGCTTTCGCGGAAGATATCGCTGTTGATTGAAAGCCGCTCCATATACTCCGTGAGGCTGCCGTGATTTTGGATCACCACGGGCGAGCTGCCCGTGAAAAAGCCCACGCCGATGCCTGCTGCGCCGACCACGAGACAGATCAGCGCGATGGCGCTGACCACGCGCCAAGCCTTATGCATCCTCCGTCACCTTCCTTCCGAGAAGCTCTCCCGCCAGCCAGCCAACGCCGGCGGTATACGCGCCGCCGATCTTTACGTCCAGCCAGATGCCGCCCCAGAGGACGACGATCCCCAGCGCCAGAACGATGAACGCCGCGCCGAACAACACAATGGCGTCCGCCATATAGCTCATGCACCACAGACCGCCCACCGCCACAAGATAAGCTGCAAACAGGCAGATCCCGCCGGGGATCAGCAATATCAGCATCGCAGCGATGCACACCGCCGCGACGGGGAGCCCCAGCGCGACAATCACCAAAACAAACAGGGGGATGCCGAGGCCGAGGGGGATGCTTTGCTCATAAGTCGGCTTATGCCACGGTTCCGGCTCGGCCGCCGGACGCACGGGCTCCGGCCGGACGGGACGGATCGGCAGCTCCTGCGCCGGCTGGGGCGCGAGCTCGAGGGTCGGGGTCTCCGGCTTTTCCTCCTCGATCTCCACAAAGCCGGAAAGGTCAAACTGCGGCATCTCGCCGAAGGGATCGTCCTCCGTTGTGAGGGCGGCCTCCTTGGGCGGCTGTCCGGCCGTCACATGCATCGACGCGGGCTGCCCCGGCAGAGCGGCGGGCAGCTTGCCCGGCTCATATCCGCGGCTCAGGCCGATGGCGGCCTTGGTGGGGGAGCCGAGCTGCTCTATGAGCGTCAGCTCGTTCTCCGACCCCGCGGCGTCGAAAAGATCGGAATAACGGCGGACGATGATCTCCCGATCCTCCTCGGTCATAAAAACGAGAAGCCGCTGGAGCTCCGCCAGATATCGCTGCTTATTCAAGGATACACCTCCGCATTTGACATGCGTTCAGAATCGACACGGTTATTATATATCATGGGAAAACGCGCGGTCAAGCCCCTCGCCCAGAAACACCCCGCGCCAAAAGGATACCGGGCGCAAAACGTCTCGATCCTCAAAAGCGGTAATTATTGCTGATCGAGCAATATTTTGCGTCCGGCACCCTTTCGGCGCTTTGTTCAGTCAGATAAAGCCCATGCTGCGCAGGAGCCACAGCCAAAAGGTAAGCGTGAACGCGGAAAAGAGCGTGGTGAGCATCACGGCGCTGGAGGAGAGCACACCCTCGTGGCCCATGCTGCGCGCCATGACGAAGCTCGATACCGTCGTGGCGGAGCCGAGCATGACGAGAATGGCGACGAGCTGCTCGTTCCGAAAGCCGAGCCACACCGCCAGCGGCAGAAACAGCGCACAGAAGCCGACGAGCTTGATGACCGCCGCCGTGACCGATGGCGCGAGCTTTCCGAAGGCTTTTTTGAGGTCAAAGGTCGCGCCCATGGCCATGAGTCCCATAGGGCTGGCGATGCTGCCGAGGCTCGAAACGGTCTTTTGTAGGATCGTGGGCATGGGCAGGCGCAGCGCCGACCACAGAAGTCCCGCCGCGATGCCGAGGATGATGGGGTTCGTGACGATGCCCCGCAGCGTCTTTTTGACCACCGCGCCGTCAAGACCGCGGCGGTCCGGCTGAAAGAACGACAGCACCACCACCGCCATGATGTTATACAGCGGCACGCTGCCGATGATCATGAGCGGCGCCATGCCGGAATTGCCGTAGATATTTGTGATGAATGCGATGCCGAGCAGAGCGGCGCTGCTGCGATAGGCAGCCTGAATAAATTCGCCCTGTATGCTCCGATCCCGCCAGAGGAAGGACAGTCCCGCCGCCGCGCCGATGGAAAAGAGGGTGACGCAGAAGCAGAACAGGACAAATTTTGTGTCCCATGCTTGCGCGAAATCCACCGAGGCAAGGTCGCTGAATACCAGCACCGGCAGCGCGATCCGAAAGACGAAGGTGTTCATCTCCGCTGCGAGGGTATCCCCGAAAAGGCCGAGCTTTTTGAAGATGTAACCCAGCGCCATGAGGAGGAATACCGGGATCGTGGCGTTCAGGCTGAATATGAGGTTTTCCATCTACGCCTCCGTTTCCACCGCGTGGCCGGGAAGGGACACGGTGCGCTGCTTCCGCAGGAAGGAGCCGGCGGGCGCATAGACGGGAAGGCGCGTCCGAAGCTCCATCTGCGGGTGGTTGGCCGCCGCCACGGGCAGACCGTCCGCGTCGAAGAGCGACGCGGCGGTGAACGTCAGCGGCTTTGCGCCGGGGGAGAGAAGCTCCAGCGCGTCACCCGGGAAAAAGCGGTTGCGCTGGCTCAAAACGGCATTCCCGTCCGCGTCGCAGGTCTTCACGATCGCCGCCACATCGCTTTCGGAGAAATAGCAGGCGTCCGGCGTATACTGCCCCGGCTCGCCGAAATAGAAGCCCGTGGAATAGGGGCGATGGCTGACCTTGTAAACCTCCCGCCGCCAGCATTCGTCGAGCGGCTCGCCCGCCAGCGCCGCGTCCACGGCATGGCGGTAGGCGTTCGTCACGGCGGCGGCGTAATAGGCGGATTTTGTCCGCCCCTCCAGCTTGAGGCTCGATACCCCCGCCGCGAGCAGCGCGGGGATGTGGTCGATCATGCACATATCCCGGGAATTGAGAATATATGTCCCGCCGTCCTCGCTGATCTCAAAATATTCGCCGGGGCGCTTTTCCTCCACAAGATGATATTTCCAGCGGCAGGGCTGGGAGCAGCGGCCTCGGTTCGCGTCCCGCCCGGTGAGATAGTTCGAGAGCGTGCAGCGCCCTGAAAACGAGACGCACATCGCCCCGTGGCAGAAGGCTTCCAGCTCCAAGTCCTCCGGCGTATGCGCCCGCAGCGCCGCGATCTGATCGAGGGACATCTCCCGCGCGAGGATCACGCGGCTGGCACCGAGCTCGTAAAACGCCCGGGCGGTATCTGCGTTCATGACGCCTGCCTGCGTGCTGATATGGATCGCCGCATGGCGCGCGTATTTTTTGCAGGCGTTCATCACGCCGAGATCGGCGGCGATCACGGCGTCCGCGCCGGCGTCTTCGAGAAGCTCCAGAAAGGAGGGCAGCGCGGCCATCTCGTCGTCGGAGGGGATGGTGTTGCAGGTCACATACACCCGCACGCCCCGGGCGTGGCAATAGGCAACGGCCTTTTGCAGCTCGTCCGGCGCGAAATTTCCTGCCGCGCCGCGCATTCCATAGCTTTTGCCCGCGAGATACACCGCGTCCGCGCCGTAGGTCACGGCCAGAATGAGCTTTTCCATATCCCCCGCCGGGGCGAGGACTTCGGGTCTTGTCATGGGGCGGTTCGTTCCTTTTCGTTTTTCTCCATTATAGCATAAAGGGCCTGCCGATGGCAGACCCTTTTTTGGAGCGTATTTGGAAGCGCTGGACACTCTTTACGGAATCAGTACCCGAAGCCGAAGAACTGGCGGAAGAAATCCTCCATGTCGCCGGGATAGAACTGGCCGTATTGACCCTGCCCGTACTGGGGCTGCTCGGCGGAGGGCTGCTGCTGGGCGTCCTCTTCCGATTCCTCGTCAGGGAGCTTCTCGTCAAACACGACGGTCAGGGTGATGCTCTCGCCGCCGCGCCATACGGTGAGCTCGGCCTCGTCGCCCGCGTGGTACTGCTTCACCATGCTGGTGAGCTCGCTGGAGCCGGCGACCGCCTTGCCGTCGAGGGCGGTGATGATATCGCCTACCTGCAGGCCGGCCTTCTCGGCGGCGCTGTCCTCGTTCACGGTGTTCACATACGCGCCCTCGACCATGTTGTAATACTCCGCGATGGTGGAGGTGACGGTGCGGCAGGCGATGCCGAGATAGGCCTTATCGGTGACATAGCCGAATTCAAGGATCTGGTTCGCGATATGCGCCGCGTCGGAAATGGGGATCGCAAAGCCCAGACCCTCCACGCCGGTGGAGCTGTATTTCGCGGTGACGATGCCAACGACCTGTCCCGCGGCGTTATACACGGGGCCGCCGGAGTTGCCGGAGTTTACCGCGGCGTCGATCTGGAACATGTTGACGGCGACGTTCGATTCGGTAGTGAGGGTACGGTTCGTGGCGGAGACAATGCCGCTCGTCATGCTGTAGCTCAGCTCACCGAGGGGATTGCCGACGGCGTAAACGGTCTGACCGACCACGAGATCGTCGCTGCTGCCGAGCTGGGCGGCGCTCAGGCCTTCGGCGTCGATCTTCAGCAGAGCGAGGTCGTTGTCCTCGTCAAAGCCGATGATCTCCGCGTCGTAGGTCGTCTCGTCATACATCATGACCTCGACAGGGTAGTCGCCCTGCTGGGCGTCCTCTACCACATGGTAATTCGTGAGGATATAGCCGTCGGCGGTGATAATGACACCGGAGCCGGAAACGCTGGCGGAGCTGAGCTGGCCGAAGAAATTATACCCGTAGTCGATCTCGGTGTTGATTCCGACGACCTGCTGCTTGGCCAGCTCATAGATCGTAGCGGCAGTCTCGTCGCTCGCGCCGCTGTAGGAAACGGTGCTGATGACAGGAACAGGCGTGGGAACAAGGCTGTCCAGCGCCTCGCCGAGGGCGGAGTCGGAGCCGCGGCGCAGCGCCGCATAGGTAACGCCGGAACCGACGGCGGCGGCGAGTATCGCGCATACGAGACACAGGGCAACGACGCCCGCCACGCTCATGCCGCGGCGCTCGCGTTTTTTCTTGGCGGCCGCCGTCTCGGGCTGGACATATGCCGCGCTGCCTGATCCCGCAGGGGAATAGGATGCCTGCGGCTGACTGTAGTCGCTTTGGGCGGCCTGCGGCTGGGTGTATCCGTACTGCGTTTCCTGCGGCTGACTGTAGACCGGCGCGGCGTCGGCGGACTCGGCTTCGGCCGGAGTCTCAGGCTCGGCAGGTTCGTCGGTATAAGGAAATCCGTTGTAATCTTCGTTCATGGTGATGCCTCCAAAGAATGTCTTGTCGATGTCCTCTTGATGGCTATAATGTACCCCTATGACGAAGAGATTTCTACGAAAAAGTGTAAATAAAATTTGACCAATTTGTTAAAACAGACGCCGCGTTTCCGCGGCGTCCGTTTGAATGCTATTCGGTTACGACGGCTCCCCCGAAGCGCCGGGCATTTCCGTCATCTGCTGCGGCTCATCGAAGCCCTGCGGCATATCGTTTTGCTCCGGCACCGGTTCGTCGGAAGCGCCGCCCTGCGGCTGCTCCGCGGGCTCCCGGGGCGTCTCCGGCTCATCGGAGACGTCTCCTGCGGCGGCTGCCTCTGAGCGCTCACGGTGACCGCCTTCCTCCAGAAGCTCCCTCACGGGGGCGCTGCCGATGCGCTCGGCTTCTGCTTCTGTCGGCTGCTCGGTTTGCCCAAGGATATCCTCCATGAGCTTATACCGCCCGGCGCTGACCCCCAGCGCGTCGGCCTGCTGCCGCTCCTCCCGGGTCACGTCCGTAACATAAACCGTCAGCTCCTTCTCGTCGCTGCGGGCGCTGAAATAGGCGTCCACCTCCTCGGTAAGGCTTTCCTGCTGGCGTTTGCCGTGGGAATTGACGCTGACCAGAAGGCAGTTGTCGCTGTCCTCGCCCAGATAATCCGCTTCATATAGAAGCTCGGTCGTCTCCTCGATGGCCTCCGTAAGGGTTGCGCGGCGGATGCCGCTGTCGTTGAGGGCTTCGGCGATGGCCTCCGCATCCTCGTTAAGGGCGCTGATGGAAAGCACCCGGTTCTGCCGGTTCAGCACATATTCCAAGGACGGATTCGCGTCGAGCGTGACATAGGAATACGCATAGGCGGTGTTATATCCATACGTCCCGCCCGCGGACAGGATCACGAGCGCCGCAGCGGCTGCCGCGACCCACCGAACGGGCTTTTTCGGGAACGCCACGATTTTTGCTTCCTCCGTCAGCTCGATCGTATCGCCCACGGCACAGGAGCGCCGGATCTTTTCCACCGTTCCGTCCTCTTTCAAAACGGCGGCATACCCGCCCCGGACTTCCAATACGACCGCTTTCATTCCGTCTCACCTCTTTTCACAAATCGGAGATATTCCGCAAGCTGCGGATAGTCCCCATTTAGGATCTCCGCCGCCGCTATGATATATTTTCGATGATTTTCCAAGATTTTTCGGGGTACGCCCGCCGTGACGCAGAGCTGCTTGGCAGGCAGCGTTCCCGTGCGGCGAAGCTGCGCCATCATCGCTTCGTCTGCCATCAGCGCCCGGATCACCCGGCCGCAGGCGTCCTTCGTCTTCTGGGCTTTGGGGGAGGCTTCGGGCAGGTCGAAAAAGGAAAAACCGTAGCCCCGCAGCGTCTGCCCCACCGCATCGATCTCGTCCTTCACGCTCCCGGTCTCCTCCGCGCGGCGCATGGACTCCTCGCTGATGCGCCGCTGCGCCTCGAGCAGCACCGACGGAGCCGGCTCCCCGTCCTCTGTCTCCGCGCCGGAGAGATCGGCGCTGATCTCGTTTTTCGAACGCGCCTCCCGGTCGATGTTATCCAGCAGGCGGCGTTTGATAACGAGAGCAGCAAAGGACTTGAAATTCCCCTTGCCGCTTTCATACGCCTGCACCGCCTCATGGAAGGCGATGAGGGCGACCGACCACTCGTCGTCGCTTTCCGTGATGAAGCGATGCGTGGTCTTATACGCGCAGCCGAGGATAAACCGCCGGTTCTTGCGGATCAGCGCCTCCAACTTCGCCTCGTCCGTCCGGGCAGCGAGGACTTCCCGATTCAGTTTTTCATCCGTTTCCAAAGCAAAGAGCATAGCGTCACGCTCCGCAGCGCCGGTTCCTCCGGCGCGTGTTTGATATGACAAAAGCATAATCTATCCCACGCCTCCCGTCAACACCGTTCGGGCGGGAGACGCAAAAAACCGGGGGCGCAAATAATTTATTTACGCTCCCGGTCCGCTTTATCCGATTTCAGCCCGGCTTGTGGGTCACATAGTAGGAGCCGGCAGCCGTGGCGAGGAGCTTATCCGGCTCGCCCTCCGCCCACATCCGCGCGATGGCATGGCAGATGCTGAAGCCGCGCCGCGTGACCTCTGCCTCGATATAGACGTTCGTACCCACGGGGCCGGGGCGCAGATAACTCACGCTCATGTCGATGGTCGGCGTCATGTAGCCGCCCGAGACATAACGGCTCAGAAGCCCCATCACCATATCGAGGATCGAAGCCGTCACGCCGCCATGGAGCATATTGCTGGGATTCGACATCCAATGCACGGTCTCCATGCGGATGACGAGCGTCTTCTTCGCATAATCACATCGCTCATAGCGGGCGTTCAGCATGGTGTTGAAGGTGCCGGCGCATTCGGGATCGTCGCAGACATGCTCGAAATACCATTGGAAAGCGCGCTCCATGCCCGCCTGATCCTTCAGATCCTCCTTGCGCAGAACGATCATCCGACGCCCTCCGTTTCTTCCGTGCGAACATACATCACATCGAGATCGGTGTCCCCCTCAATACCCGGCACCGATCCTGTGAAGGAATACTGCCAGAAGCTGTGTTCATAATAAAACTCCGGCCATGTGCCCGGGTCTCCCAGCCAGAGGGTGACTCCCTCCAGCCTGTCCAGCTCATACATGGCGTAGATATCGGGTATGTAGGAGTAAACGCCCGCCGCGTAGCCGGCGGATTCCACCAGCCGGCAGAACTCCAGCGCGGCGTCCGTCACCGTCGCGGCGTCGACATTGTCCGTGCGGGCATCCTCCACGCCGATGAACTCCCAGTCGAAAAACACCGGCAGGTCGAGGCTGTATCCGTCCAGCAGCTTCAGCGCATAGACCGCCTCCTCGGCGCCCTCCACGAGGCTGGTGGCCTGCGAGAAGAAGTATACGCCGACCTTCAGCCCTGCGGCGGAGGCCTCTTCCAGATTCCGGCGGAACTCCGTATCCTCGTTGAGCGTGCCGCCGCTGTAGCCGCGCCAGCCGCAGCGGATGAAGGCAAATTCAATGCCCGAGGCGGCGACCGCCGCCCAGTCGATATCGTGCTGAAATTCGGAAACGTCGATCCCGCGGGCAAGGGACAGTCCCTCTCCCGCATAGGACACGACGCCGTTTTCCACGGAAAAGGCGTTCCGATCCGGCGCAAAGGGCGTGAGGGCAGGCGCTTCCGCCACCCATCGGGTGCCGCCCGCACCGTCCGACACCTCGATCTCCCCCTCGTGCGGATCGACCGTCGGCGTCGGCTCTGCCGCAGCGGCGGTATACTCCTGCGAGGGCGAAGCCACCTGCCGCGCCGTTTCCCGGCCGCAGCCGGACAGCAGGAGCGCCCCCAGAACGGCCGCCGCGATGATTGTCCAAAAACGTTTCTTCATAGCTCTGCTACTGTATCATAAATGGCTTTCTTTTGCAAATCGAATACAAATGGCTTGATTTTACCATCTGCAGCGGCTAAAATATGAAAAGAGAAAACATTCGTTCAGGAGGATCGCACCATGACGCCCGAGCTTCAAAATATCCTGCTGCTGGCCGACCGTGATCTGGCTGCGGGACGCTATGCCGACGCCGAAGCGGAATACGCCAAGGCGCTGGAAACCGATGCCAACCTTTATATCGCCGTGCATGGCCGCGGCGTTGCGCGCACTTGGCAGAGCACCCTGCTTGACGGAGATCCTATCGCCCTCATCGCCAGCACAGAGGACGCCCTGCGGATGTGTCGCTCCGCCGACGGTGACGAAGCAGCGTTTATGGCGCGTATCGCCGTCGATCTCATCAATCTCACCAGCACGAAATACAACGAGCTGACCCGCATCTATACAAGCATCGCCCGGGGTGAAAACCGAAAGGCTCCCTCGCCGCTGTTCTTCTATACATGGTCTCTTGCCAAACCGCAGGGGTTGGAGCTGGAGGATGTTTATATCCCCATGGTCAACTATCTCGCGGCGCTCATCAAGATCGGTGAGTATCTCGATAAGCTGCTGGAGTCCGATAACGCCTTGAAGCGCCGCCGTCTGCATAACATCGGAAACCTCGCCATTTTCTATGACTGGCTGATCGCCTTCAATGCCACCGGCCGCGTCAACAATGAGTATTATAAAAGCACCGTCGCCAAAAAGCGCGCCCTCGCCGAGCTGCGCAAGCGGATCGAGAAGGATGTTTCCGAGCCGGAATACCGCAATGTTCCCGCGGCGCGGCCGGAGGGCCGTCCGCTTCCCGGCGTGGCCGCCGAGGCCGATAAGGAAAACAAGATCGCCCATTTCGGAACGCGCCCGCCCTTTGAGGTGATCTGCCCCGTCTGCGGCACGATCCAGAAATCGAATCGGAGCATCTGCTTCCAATGCTCCTGCAAATTCATCTTCGACGACGAGAACTGACCGCAGGCCGATCCGCCGAAGTAAAAAAACAAGCGCATAGCGTCCGAGCGGTATCGCCGGGGCTATGCGCTTGCTTTATGGGGTCTTGGTTTTGCAGTCGACCGGGGAGGTCATTGGCCTTGCGGGCGGCTGTCATTGTCCGCCACCGGCAGACCGGTCAGATACCGGCGGATCATATCATAAGCATTGTTGGCAGAGATGGCGCGGATGATATCCCGGCTCCGGGCGTTGCCCAGCGTGAGGTGGCGCACCCAAACGCCGTCCGATGCGGCAAGGCCGACGAACACGGTGCCGACGGGATGTACGCCGTCGCCGTCCGGCCCGGCAAGGCCGGTGGCGGAAACGCCGATATCCGCGCCCGCGGCATCCCGAACGCCCTGCGCCATGGCAGCCGCCGTCTCATGGGATACGGCGCCATGCGCCGCGATGAGGGCGGGATCGATATGCAGCATAGCGGCCTTCACCTCGTCGCAGTAGGTGACAGCACCGCCCCGAAACACCTCCGAAGCGCCGGGCAGCGCCGTGAACCGAGCGCCGATGAGGCCGCCGGTGAGGCTCTCCGCCGCCGCAAAGGTTTGGTGCTTTTCCCGAAGCAGCATGAGGCACAGCGACTCCAAGCTATCCACATCCACGCCGTAGACGATATCGCCCAGCGTGTTTTTGACCTTTTCCACCACCGGCTCGCACATGGCGGCGGCTTCGGCCTCCGTAGCGGCCTTGGCGGTCACGCGCAGCATGACCTCGCCCTCCTTCGCGTAGGTGGCGAGGGTGGGGTTTGCCATATGCTCCATTTCCTCGCGGAAATATGTCTCCACCGCGCTCTCGCCCATGCCGAACACGCGGATCTGTCGGGAAACGAGCGTCTCCTCGGTCAGCGCCCGCAGATACGGCACGGCGCAATGCCGGAACATGGGAAGACACTCCCGGGGCGGGCCGGGCAGCAGGATGACATGCACGCCCTCCGCTTCGAAGGCGCAGCCGGGGGCGGTGCCCCAATCGTTATGGAACACAGTGCAGCCCTCCGGCAGATATGCCTGCTGGAGGTTGTTTTCGGTGCAGGCGCGGCCGCTTTTGGCAAACCAGCAGCGGATGCCCTCGGCCTCGTCCTCGTGGAAAACGAGCTCTTTTCCAAAAACGTCAGCCAAGACGTTTTTCGTCAGATCGTCATAGGTGGGGCCGAGGCCACCGGTGGTGATAATGAGGTCGGCGCGGCTCCGGGCGAGCGCCGCGGCGTCCCGCAGACGGGCGGGATTGTCTCCCACGACGGAATGCCAGAAGACATTGATCCCCAGCCCGGCCAGCAGCTCCGAAAGCCGAGTGGCGTTGGTGTTCACGGTGTTTCCGAGCAGCAGCTCGGTGCCTACGGCAAGGATCTCGCAATTCATAGCAGCGACCTCGGATCGAGTTTTACCATCTCGCGGTTCATGAGCGCCTCCTCCACGAGCATGTCCACATCGAGGGCGGATTCCGCCTCGAGGACCTTTTCGAGCTTCGGATGCGTGCAGGGATGGCGCGGGGTGAATACGGTGCAACAGTCCTCATAGGGGAGGATGGACGTTTCGAAGGTGCCGATCTGCCGCGCGATGCGGATGACCTCCTCCTTATCCATGCCTACGAGGGGGCGAAGGATGGGGAGCGTGGCGGCGTCGCCGGTAGCGAGCATGGCCTCCATCGTCTGGCTGGCGACCTGACCGAGGCTCTCGCCGGTGATGAGGGCGCCGCAGGCGTTTTTCTTCGCGATCTCGTCCGCGATCCGCATCATCATGCGCCGCATGATGATCGTGAAATACTCCTCCGGGCACTTGGCGCGGATCTCCTCTTGGATATGGGTGAAGGGGACGACCTCCACGAACAGCCGTCCGCAGTAGGCGGTGAGGATCTTCGCGAGGTCGATGACCTTTTCCTTCGCAAGCTCAGAGGTATAGGGGAAGGAGAAGAAGTGAACAGGGATGATCCGCAGGCCGCGCTTTGCCATCATATAGGTGGAAACGGGGCTGTCGATCCCGCCGGAGAGCAGGCTGACCGCCGTGCCGTTCGATCCGACCGGCATACCGCCCGCGCCGGGCACGGGCGCGCCGTGGACATAAGCCGCCCGATCGCGCACCTCGAGATGGACGATGAGGTCGGGATGGTGCATGTCGGCGGTGAGGTTGTCATACGCCTCGTTCAGCTCTCCGCCGACGTACTGGCTCAGCTCGATGCTCGTCATGGGAAAGCCCTTGTCCGAGCGCTTCGATTCGACCTTGAAGGTCTTGGCGGAGCGCAGCTCGTCGTCCAGATACTCCATCGCCGTGCGCAGGATCACGTCCTTGTCCTTCTCGCAGGCCACGGCGCGGGTGAGGGTCATAATGCCGAAAACCTTCTGCAGCGCCTCAAACGCGCCGTCAACATCGGCAAATTCGTCCTGCGGCTCAACGTAGATCACGCTCTGCAGCACGTTCACGCGGAACGATCCGAGGGGCTTCAGCCTCCGGCGGATGTTCTGCGTGAGCTTTTGTTCAAAGTATTTTTTGTTCAGTCCCTTCAGGACAACCTCGCCCTCTTTGCAGAGGATCATGTCCTGTGTGGGTTTTGTCAGTTCCGTCATAGCATTCTCATTTCAGTTGGAAGGTTCGGTATTGGATGGCCTCGGCCAGATGCTCCGGGCGGATGCGCTCGCTGCCGCCGAGGTCGGCGATGGTGCGCGCCACGCGCAGGATGCGGTCATAGCTGCGGGCGGTGAGGCCGAGAGCGTCGAAGGCCGAGCGCATGAGCGCGGAGCCCGCGTCGTCCAGCGCGCAGTATTCCTCCATCGCGGCGGGCGTCATGCGGGCGTTCGCGTCGAAACCGAGCCCAGCATAGCGCTCGCGCTGACGCTCGCGGGCGGCGTCCACCCGCGACTTAATGGCGGCGGAGGGTTCGCCGTCCGGCTTTCGTTCCAGCTCTTCAAATTCTAGGGCGGGCACCTCGGCCATGATGTCGATGCGGTCGAGGAGCGGGCCTGAGATCTTGGCTTGATAATCGTGGACGGATTTCTCCGTGCAGCGGCAACGGCGGGAGGGATGCCCATACCAGCCGCAGCGGCAGGGGTTCATGGCGCACACGAGCATGAACCGGCTCGGATACGTGGCGGAGCCGGCCGCCCGGGAGACGGTGATGGAGCCCTCCTCCAGCGGCTGGCGGAGAAGGTCGATCACGTCCCGGTGAAATTCCGGCAGCTCGTCGAGAAACAGCACGCCGTTATGGGCAAGGCTCATCTCGCCGGGGCGAAGATCGGCCGCGCCGGCGAGCGCTTGGCGCGAGGCCGTCTGGTTCGGCGCACGGAAGGGGCGGCGGGCGATGATGGGATCGCTCGGCGCGGTGAGGCCGCATACCGACCAGATGGCGGTGGTCTGCAGCGCCTCCTCGCGGCTCATATCCGGCAGAATGCCGGGCAGACGCTTGGCCAGCATGGATTTGCCCGCTCCCGGCGGGCCGACCATGAGCATATTGTGACCGCCTGCGGCGGCTACCTCCAGCGCGCGCTTGACGTTTTCCTGCCCCTTCACATCGGCAAAATCGGGGAAAATGCCCGTTTCCGGCTCAATAGCGCGGGGAACGGCGGGCAGGATCGGCGCCTCGCCCGCCAGATGCGCCGCAAGCTGGGCGACGTCCGATACGGGATAGACTGCCACACCCTCGGCATACGCGGCCTCGGCGGCGTTGTCTGCCGGGACGAACAGCCGCTTCGCGCCCGCCGCCTGCGCTGCAAGCGCCATGGGAAGCGCGCCTGCCACGGGGCGGAGCTGCCCCGTGAGACTGAGCTCGCCGAAGAACATATCGTCCTCCTGCGGCGGCGTGATCTGGCGCGTGGCGGCGAGAAGACCCAGCAGCACCGGCAGGTCATAGACCGTTCCGGCTTTTTTCGTGTCCGCCGGAGCGAGGTTCACCGTGATGCGGCTCACGGGATAGTCGAAGCCGTTGTTTTTGATAGCGGCGCGCACGCGGTCGCCCGCCTCCTTCACGGCGGTATCCGGCAGACCGACGATATCGAACCGGGGCAGGCCGGAGGAGATATAGGTCTCCAGCTCGACCTCATAGCCGCCGATACCCTTCAGCCCCAGCGAGCGGATCTTTGAATACATCTTATTCCTTTTCTTGCAGCGTGATGGCGATATTCAGCTCGTCGAGCTGCTTTTGCTCCACGGCGGAGGGCGCGCCCATCATGAGATCCTGCGCGTTCTTGTTCATGGGGAAGGGGATGATCTCGCGGATGGACGGCTCGGCCGCCAGCAGCATCACCATGCGATCCACGCCCGGAGCGATGCCCGCGTGGGGGGGCGCGCCGTAGCAGAAAGCGTTATACATTGCGGGAAATTTGGCCTTCACGTCGTCCTCGCCGAGGCGCACCATCTCGAAGGCTTTTATCATGATATCGGGGTCGTGGTTGCGCACCGCGCCGGAGGACAGCTCCACGCCGTTGCATACGAGGTCGTATTGATAAGCATAGATATCAAGGGGATCCACCTCGCCGCGCTCGGCCTTTTCGAGAATCTCCAAGCCGCCGTTCGGCATGGAGAACGGGTTGTGGCAGAACTCAAGCTCGCCGGATTCCTCGCCGATCTCGAACATGGGGAAGTCCACGATCCAGCAAAATTCATACCGCGCCTCGTCCATATGCCCGGGCACGGCCGCGCCAAGCATCTTGCGGGCGACGCCGGCGGTCTTCTGAGCCGCTCCCTTGGTACCCGCTGCGACGATCACAAGGCAGCCCGGCTCCACGCCGAGCTCACGCAGCGCGTTTTCCTTCCCTGCGAGGAACTTCGAAACGCCGCCGACGAGCGCGCCGTTTTCGTCCATGCGGAACCAATAGGGCTTCTGACCGGACTGTACCTCCACATCGGCGCAGAGCTTGTCGATCTGCTTGCGTGTGAGCTCCGAGCCGGAGCAGACCACCATCTTGACGGCGGCCGCCGTCTCGAACGGGGCGAAGCCCTCGGTCGATTTGGCAAGCTCGGTCATATCCTGCAGCACGAGGTCAATGCGCAGATCGGGTTTATCGGTGCCGTAGATCTCCATGGAATCGTTATAGGAAATGCGGCGGAAGGGAGCTTCGGACGCGATATCATAGGTGCCGTATTTGGCAAAAATGGGCGGCAGCACATCCTCGATGACGGCGAACACGTCCTCCTGCGAGGCGAACGCCATCTCCATATCGAGCTGATAGAATTCGCCGGGCGAGCGGTCGCCGCGGGCGTCCTCGTCGCGGAAGCAGGGGGCGATCTGGAAATAGCGGTCGAAGCCGGAGGTCATGAGAAGCTGCTTGAACTGCTGCGGCGCCTGCGGAAGGGCATAGAACTTGCCCGGATGCTTGCGGGCGGGCACGAGATAGTCCCGCGCGCCCTCCGGCGAGGAGACCGTGAGGATAGGCGTGGTGATCTCCAAAAACCCATGCGCCATCATGGCGGCGCGCAGAGCGGCGATCACGTTGCAGCGCAGGATGATGTTTTTCTTCACCGCGGGGTTGCGCAGGTCGAGATAGCGGTATTTGAGCCGGATGGACTCATCCGCCTCTCGGCTGCGGTTCACTTCGAAGGGCAGCTCGTTATAGTGGCAGCGGCCGAGGACGGATACCGTTTCGGGGACGACCTCGATATCGCCGGTGGGCAGCTTGGGGTTTTTGCTGTCGCGCTCGCGCACGACGCCGGTGACGGAGATCGTGCTCTCCTTCGTGATGGCCCGGAAGGCCTTCACCATATCCTCCGTCTCGGCCACGATCTGCGTGGTGCCGTAAAAGTCCCGCAGGACGACGAAGGCAAGCGACGAGCCGACCTCGCGGACGTTTTCCATCCAGCCGACGAGGGTGACGGGCTGACCGATATGCTCCATTCGGAGCTCATTGCATGTATGGGTACGCATCTGTGTCATGTGGCTTCAGCATCCTTTCACCGGCTTTACCTGCCGGGTCGTTTTTTCCAGAATGACCCGCGCCGCCGCCTCGGCGGAAAGGGTCGTCTGCTCGCCGGTTTGGAGGTTCTTGAGGCTTACCGTGCCGGCGGCGGCCTCGTCCTCGCCGATGATGACAGCGAAGGGGACGGCGAGCTTGTCCGCATAGGCGAACTTGGCCTTGACCTTTTTCTTTTCGTTATACACCTGCGTGCGGACGCCCGCGGCGCGCAGCGCGGTGGCGGCGGAGACGGCATAGCCCATCACGTCGCCCATGGGGATCACGAGCGCGTCACAGGGTGCGGTGTCCAGCTTGTCGTTTAAGAGCCCCTGCTCCTGCAGGATATAGAACAGGCGCGTCACGCCGATGGATACGCCGACGCCGGGGAGCTTTTTATCGGTGTAATACCCCGCAAGGTTATCATACCGCCCGCCGGAGCAGACGGAGCCGACCTCGGGATGGTCGAGGAGCATCGTCTCATACACCGTGCCGGTGTAGTAGTCGAGGCCGCGGGCGATGGTGAGGTCGATCTCCCACTTATCGTCCGGCACGCCGAGGCCGGGCAGAAGCCCGGTGACGGTTTTCAGCTCCGCGATGCCCTCGTCGAGCGCCGGACATTTCCCCAAAAGGCCGTCGAGGGTGGCCATGGGATCGCCGGAGACGAGGATATCCAGAAGCTGCCGCGCCATATCGGGCGCCATGCCGATCTCGTCCGTGAGGATGGCGCAGACCTTTTCCGCGCCGATCTTATCGAGCTTGTCGATGGCGGTCATGACCGCGCCGGCGCTCTCACCCACGCCGAGATATTCGAACAGGCCGTTCAAGACCTTGCGGTTGTTCATGCGGATGCGGAATCGCTCGATGCCGAGCCGCCGGAACACGTCGCAAATGATGGCGGGCATCTCTGCCTCGTTCGCCACATCGAGCGCCCCGTCGCCGATCACATCGATATCGGCCTGATAAAACTCCCGGAAGCGTCCCCGCTGGGCGCGCTCGCCGCGATAGACCTTGCCGATCTGGTACCGCCGAAAGGGGAAGGTGAGCTGGCCGTAGTTAAGGGCGACGTATTTCGCCAGCGGGACGGTGAGGTCAAAGCGCAGCGCAAGATCGCTGTCGCCCTTCGTGAAGCGGTAGATCTGCTTTTCGGTTTCGCCGCCGCCCTTGGCGAGCAGCACCTCTGCCGCCTCGATGATGGGCGTGTCGATGGGGGTGAAGCCGTAGAGGGCATACGTTTCCCGCAGCACCTTCATGACGGCGCGCATCTGCGCCTGCCGCGGCGGCAGCAGCTCCATAAACCCGGAGAGCGTCCGGGGTTTGATTCTGTCCATGGTATAGGTTCCTTTTACTTCTTTTTGTTTTTGGGATTGACGATATCGCGCCACGCGAAATCGCCCCGCCGCAGGCCTTGGATGAGGACCTCCGCCGTGGCGACATTGGAAGCGAAGGGGACGCTGTGCATGTCGCACAGGCGACAGATCTCATTCACCGCCCCCGCGTTTTCCGGGTGCGAGGGATCGGAGAAAAACATCACGAGGTCGATCTCGTTATAGGCGATGCGTGCGCCGATCTGCTGAGCGCCGCCCTGCGCGCCGCTCATATACAGGCTGATCGGAAGCCCGGTCGCCTCCGCCACGAGCTTTCCCGTGGCGCTCGTCGCGATGATCGAATGCTCCGCAAGGATGCCGCAGTAGGCAATGCAGAACTGCACCATCAGCTCTTTTTTCCCGTCATGTGCCATTAGCGCTATATTCATAACCGCCCTCCCCGATCATAATAGTAAAAAAATGGAAATCGCTGAAAACAATAATATATTATACCGTATTTCCCCGTTCTCCGTCAATGCAGCAGTGTCAATTCCTCTTCGATCTGCTGGGTGCTTTGCTCAAAATCGAAGTAATAATCCAGCACCTGCCGCGCCACACTGGCAAGCAGCGCGCCGCGCTTGCCTTTTTCCGCCACCACGGCGATGGCGATCTCGGGATCGTCCGCCGGGGCATAGCAGATGAACACCGCGTCCGGGTTTTCGGTGCCGGTTTCCGTGGTGCCGGTCTTGGCGGCGACAGGGGGCGTGAAGTCCCGCAGGAAGGTGACGGCGGTGCCGTAAGGGGAGTTTGCCACGCCGTACATGCCGGTGTGGATGAGATCCCAAACGGCGGGCTCGGCCTCCAGCACTCCGGCAACCGTCGGTGTACGCTCATAGATGCTCTCGGAATAATCGTAGCTGGAGATGGATTTGAGGAGGGAGCATTCGTAGACCGTGCCGGAGTTTGCAAGCGCCGCGCAGTAGCGGGCGATCTGGATAGGGGTGACATAGGTATCGGACTGGCCGATGGCCGCCTGCAGGGTATCGCCGGAATACCAGCCCGCGTCATAGCCGGTGTGCAGCTGCGCCTTCGTCTCCTCGGAGGCGACATAGCCGGTGGATTCGTCCAGCTCGATGCCGGTGAGACGACCGAGGCCGAGAGTGTCGGCATATTGATGGATGCGATCGATGCCGATGAGGTCGCCCACCTGATAGAAGAACAGGTTGCAGCTCATGGTGATGGCCTCGGTGACGGTCAGCGTACCGTGGCTGCCGGTGCAGCGGGGCGCGTAGCCGATATCGGCGTATTTTTCATAGATGCCGGTGCAGACGAAGGTATCTTCCGCGCCAATGAACCGCTCGCACAGCGCGGCGAGGGCGGTGATGGGCTTGAAGGTGGAGCCGGGGGAATACAGACCCGTGAGGGCGCGGTTCGTGAGGGGGTGGCCGTCGTCCTCCAAAAGCGCGCTGTAATCGTCGAGGAACGTGCTGAGGCTGTAGGTGGGATAGTTTGCGATGCACAGCGGCTCGCCGGTTTTGATATCCACGGCCACGAGAGCGCCGCCGGTGATGAGCTCCTGCGGGTTTTTGTTCTGGTAGCGGCGGACGGCATTGTCCGCCTCCCGCTCCTCGTTCTGCTCGAGGATGAAGGAGGCGAGCGCCTGCTCCGCCACGGCCTGCAGCTCGATATCGATGGTGAGATAGATATGGTTGCCGGGCTGGGGCGCTTCCTTATATACGGTGCTGGTGACGACGCCCTCGCTGGTGCGGGTGACCTCCGCCGTGCCGTCGGAGCCGTGGAGGTATTCCTCAAAAGCCAGCTCCGCCCCGGCTTTGCCGACGGTGGCATTGAATTTATAGTCCCGATCCTTGTAGGTCTCGTATTCCAGCTCGCTCATGAGGCCGGTATAGCCGAGGATATG
Organism: uncultured Oscillospiraceae bacterium; assembly: GCA_905234855.1. GTDB lineage: Bacteria > Bacillota > Clostridia > Oscillospirales > Oscillospiraceae > CAJOIG01. The sequence continues at coordinate 18,150 of CAJOIU010000002.1, read as the reverse complement.
GGCGGCGTATTCCGTGTTGTATTCGCGGATATAGCTGACCTGCACCTCAAAGCCGGGGATGTCCGCCTCCATGAGGGCGGTGATGGTGTCGATGCTCACGTCCTCGGCGAAGACATAGTCGGAGGTGTTGATGACGTAGCGGATGTTGATCTCGTACCGCACGCCCGCGACGGTGCGCATCTCATCGGCGGTGTAGTTGTTGCTGATGCCGTAACGGGAGCGCATCTTGGCCATGACCTCCACGGCGCTGGCGCTGCTGTCGAGGTCGTTGGCCTTGAGCCAGGCGTCGAGGCGGGTGCGCTGCAGGGTGGACATGGGCTCGATAAATTCAAAGGGCGCGGTCTTGGAGATAGGCAGCTCGTCCGTATAGGTGTCGCCGTTTTCCGTGATGATGGCGCACATGCGGAGGATCGCGTCGTTGGCATGATCGTTGTCCACGGAGGAGCTGTTGAGGCCGAGGCCCTCCGAGTCAATGAGCAGGTTGTTGCAGTTGCGGTTCGAAACGAGCAGCCGTCCGTAGCGGTCGAGGATATTGCCGCGGGCGGCGATGACGGTCTCCTCCGAAACGATGGAGTTCATGGAGTCCTCATAATTTCGGTTTCCCTCAACGATCTGGAACTTATACAGCGTGACGAGATACAGCGCCAGCAGTCCCGCCATAAGGAGGCCGAGCAGCACGAGCCGCCCGGGACTTACGAGTTTTTTCATGGAGTCCTTTCCCCCGCGGGGAGCGGCCGGTCAGCCCAGCGGACGACCGGCAATGGATTTGCATGGGAAATAGATCGGCACCGCCCATATAAGGCTCCACAGGAGCTGTATGAGTCCCGTCTGCCAAACGGCAGCGGCGTCCGTATCGGTGAAAAACAGAAAGCGGAACATCTGGCAGAAGGTGATGACCGCCATGGAGATAAGAACCAGCACGATATAGGATACAAAGCCCTTGTGCAGCAGGTATTTCCCCAGAGCGCCGCTGAAAAAGCCGATGGCAGCCAGCAGCGCGGTAAAGAGAAACAGATGATCGGGCAGACCCAGATCCCAGAGAAAGCCCGCGGCAAGACCGACAAAGCCGCCCCAGCGCCCTCCGTCGAATAGGCCGATGGCCACAATGGCCGCCGGGATCAGCAGGGCATGCACCCCGCGCACGGTGATATGCGATACGATGAGATCCTGCAGGATGAACAGCACGAGCAGCATGAGGCCGTAGATCACGGCGCGCCGCAGCTTGGATAAATCTATAAGATCAAACAGCATGGGCGGTCACTCCTGCAGCCGGAAATCGGTGATGACGAACACCTGCGTGAGGTTCGAGAGGTCGCAGGCCGGTTCTACCACGCCATATAGCGTCTGGCCGCTGGCCTCGGAGAGGACGGAGCGGATATAGCCGATGATGAGACCCTGCGGGATATAGATGCCCTTGCCGGAGGTGAGGACGGCCTCGCCCTCCACGAGCTGGGCGTTTTCCGAGAGATAGGTGAGCTTCAGCCGTCCCTGCTGCATGAGGGCGAAATCCCCCACGCACATGCCTACGGAGCCGGCCTCGCCCACAAGGGCGCCCACATCGATGGAGGAGTCGATCACCGTGCGGACGGTGGCCCATGTGCTGCCCACCTCAATGATCTGACCGACGAGCGCGCCGTATTCCGTAACGACGCAGTCGCCTACCTCGATCTCCTGCTGCGCGTTGTCCTCGCCTTTGGAGATGGTGAAAGTGCTCGACCAGTTAGAGCTTGACCACGCCGTTACCTTCGCGGACTCAAATACGAAATCCGTATGCTTTTTCGCAAAGCCCAGAAGCTCCCGCAGCCGGGCGTTTTCCTCGGCATATTCGGCGCCGCTGATGGCGGCCTGCCGCAGCTCGGCCAGCTCTGCCCGCAGCTCGTTGTTTTCCGCCACGAGCTGGTCATATTCGTAGATATAGCCGTAGATGCCCTCCATCCATTCGATGGCGGCGGAGGCGGCGCGAGCCACGGGGCCGGACAGGCTTCCCGAGGCGTCTGCCAGAAGTCCGGCTCTGCCATGGAGCAGCCCGGCGGCCAGCGAGGCGATGAGCGCGACCGCGATTACCGCGATCAGGATGCGCAGGCCGTATTTTTTGACGTATTCTTTCACAGCAGCGTGACTCCCAGCTTTTCCAGCATCCGTCCGAGACGGCACAGCGGCAGACCGACGACGTTGAAATAATCCCCGTCGATCCGCTCCACAAATACGCCGGCCAGTCCTTGATAGCCGTAGGCGCCGGCTTTGTCCATCGGTTCGCCGGAGGCGATATAGGCGCGGATCTCCCGATCCGACATATCGCGGAAATAAACCCGCGTCATTTCCGTTTCTGTAAGAAGAGTATCGTCCCGCGCGAGGGTCACGCCGGTATAGACCCGATGCTCCCGCCCGGAGAGGGCGCGAAGCATGCGGAAGGCGTCGTCCTCGTTATGGGGCTTGCCGAGGATCGCTCCGTCCAGCTCTACGACGGTGTCCGCGCCGATGACGAGATCGCCGGGGTGGCGGGCGGCAGTCTCCCGCGCCTTGGCGGCGGAGAGCGCCGCCACGGTCTCAGCGGCGTTAGCCCCGGCGGGCGGCTCCTCCGGCCCCGCGGCGGGGTCAATGATGAAATCGTGACGGAATTTTTCCAAAAGCTCCCGCCGTCGCGGCGAGGCAGAGGCTAAGATCAGTTGCATGGGACTCTCCCGAATAGTTTCAGAGGATTCTGTCGGACGCGGCGTCCGAGGGGGCGGCCTGCGCGAAAGCGCCTTTGACATACAGGCCGCGCCCGGTGTTATTGGGCGTATAGCGGTTCAGGCCGCGGTAGCGCCGCACCACGTCGCCGCATTCCCGGGCGCTTTCGGTGGTGAAAAGCAGGCGCACCGCCCAGAGACCGGCGTTTATATAGACCTCCGGTCGATCTGCGAGAAAGACTTTTTTCGCGCCGTAAACGGTGTTGCGGCAGCCGAAATCCTTTGCCACGGGAAAAACGTTCCCGAAGGGATCGCTCATGCTCGTGGGCGTGGCGCAGGAGCATCGCCCGGCGCTGCTGCGGATGAGGCATTTCTCCGTCAGCATAACGGGCATGCGCCCGTAAATCAGCATTTCCGTATCCATCACACCGGACAGCTCCCGGATCTGCCGCGCGGAAAGCTCGAAGGAGGCGGTGGCAGAGGCAAGGCCGATCCGGCGGGCGAAGTCCATGGAAGAACGGTTCGTGAGGTTCAGGCCGAAATCGCCGCGAACCGTCATGCCGGCCTCCAGAGCTGCCGGGATGAGGCCGAGGCTGCCTGCCAGCGTTTCGGTGATTCCCATGCCCCGCAGGGTCGCCAGAAGCTCCCGCAGAACGGGCATTTCATCGTCCGATACGGCGCGGGGCAGAACGGCGGCGATGCCCACGCCCTGCCCGCGGAAATCCTCCAAGGCGTCCACACCGGCGGCAAGGACCTCCGCCGGCAGATACAGAAGATCCGGCGCGGCCTCTGCCAACTCGGGCGTGAGCTGTTCGGCGCGGCTTAGCTGCAGGATGAGCTTCGGATCGTTCCGGCGCACCGTCGTGAGAGGCGGCTCGGGCAGCTCGCCGATCCTCGGCAGCGGAGCTTCGCGGTTTTGGTCGGTGATCTGTGTCAGCAGTGCGCGGCGTGCCTGTTCCAGCGCCTCGTCAGCATAGTCCATATGGGGATCAATGGCACATTTGACGCCTACGCAGTCATAGGGGGTGCCGCCGGTGCGGTAGAGGATATCCTGCACCCGCTCGGGCGTGATGCCCTGCCGACCCAGATCGATGGGGGCATAGCCCTCGTAGACGGCGCGATGACCGCGGCTGTCCTCCGCGGCGAACATGGCGGGGCGACCCTGTCGGATCACCGCGTAGAACGTAACGGGAACGCGGCGCAGCTCTCCCTCCATGTATCCGCGGCGGATGTCGGCGCAGGCGCGCTCCAGCGCCCGGCCGGTGAGCTTCTCGGGCGGCGGAGCCTTCTCCGGGTCGGCGGACGCGAGATCGTCTGCGATCCCATGGGGTGCGAAAAGCTCCCGCAGGCGGTCGTATTCGTCCTGCGTGGGCGGCACATGCTCGCGGATGGCGCGGCTGTACAAACCCGTGACGTAGGCGATATATTCCGGCCGCCGGCCGCGGCCATTGATATAAACACAGGGGATCCCGGCTTCTTCCAGCGCCGCCAAATGGTCGATGCGGTATAGATCGGCTTCGGAAAGAGGCGTATCGTCCATGCGGCCGCCGAGGGAAAAACGCCCCCGGCACGGTTCGCCGCAGTGCAGCGCGCTGTCGCTCCCGTGAGCTTCGTCCATGGCGCTCAGGTAGCATTGCCCGCTACGGGCGGCGCAGGCGGGACCGTGGACGCAGTATGCCGTCTCGGCCGGGATGCTCCGGGCGATTTCGCCCGCCTGCTCCGGGGTGAGCTCCGGCGCAAGCATCAGCCGGGACAGTCCCAGCGAGGCTGCGGCCATCGCCCCTGCGACGCTGTGGATGTCCATGCGGACATCGCCCCACAGGGGCATATCGGGCAAAACCCGGCGCAGAAGGCCGATGAGACCCACATCCCGCACCACAAGCGCGTCCGCACCGTGCCGAGCGGCAAAGACCGCGCGATCCACGGCGGCCTGCATCGTATCGTCGGCTACAAGCTCGTTGATACAAACGGCGGCACGGCAGTTCCGTATGCGGCAGTAGCGCAGGCATTTCGCCAGCTCCTCCGGCGAAAGCTCCGCGCCGTCGCCGGCGGGAGCTGACGCTCCGCGCCCGATATAGATCGTATCCGCCCCACTCTGCACCGCGGCGATGACCGCCTCCGTGCATCCGGCGGGGGACAGCAGTTCCAGCATAATGACCTCAAAAAAAGTGTGCGAATATGTGAAGGCGCCGCGCGAGTCGCGGGAATAAAACACCAACCAACATTATAAACAAAATATCCGCATAAAACAAGGGGCAACCCACGGTTTTTGCCATATCGCCCCGCCGTGCGGATCGCGGCGCATTTCGGTCATTATAGCACACAATAGCGGGAGGTTCAAATTTCCTGCCTGCGGCAATCTTGTAAGATGCGGCAGAAAATGCTATAATCAACAGGATATCTCCGATATCGCGCTTATTATCACTTCACAAAGGACAGAACGGGGAGCCGACATGCGGGAACAACGACTGAAAAACAGCGCCGGGGTGCTGAATATACCCATGGGTGACGCGCAGGCGCTGCTGGAGGCCGGAAACGGCGACGCGGCGCTGCTGTATCTCTATATTCTGCGCAGCGGAGGCTCTCTCGACAGCGATCGCGCCGCCACGGAGCTGCATCGCTCGGATCGGGATATCGAGGCCGCCGCCGACCGGCTGGGTCGGATGGGGCTGCTGGAAACGGGAGAAACCCGCAGGACGCGTCCGGCACCGGTGCAGGAGCTTCCGGAATATCCCGTCGAGGATATCGTGCGCCGCAGTAAGGAAAGCCCGGAGTTCACGGCGCTGTGCGCCGCGGTGGAGGATACCCTCGGCCGTGTGCTCAGTACGCCCGACCTCAAAAGGCTTTTCGGCATCTATGATTCGCTGGCGCTTCCGGCAGACGTGATCCTGCTGCTGGTGCAGCGCTGCAAGGAGGACTACCGCGAGCGCTACGGCGAGAGCAAAAATGTCGGCTTTGCCTTTATCGAAAAGGAAGCCTATGCGTGGCATAACCGGGAGATTATGACCTATGAGCAGGCCAATCAATGGCTGGAGGAGATGGATCGGCGAAAATCGGTTTTCAGCTCGCTGCGCCGCACCATCGGGCTGCATGACCGGGATTTCACCGACACCGAGCGGCGGTATATCACGAGCTGGCTGGAGCTGGGCTTCGGCGAGGAAGCTATCGCCATCGCCATTGACCGCACGATCACGAATACGAACGGGCTGAAATGGAAGTATGCCGATTCCATCGTCCGCTCATGGCACCGCATGGGACTGCATACGCCGGAGGAGATCGAGGCGGGGGACAAGCCCTCCAAGGCGTCCCGCCGCGCCGCGGTGACGGCACCGACGAGGGACGACTCCAAAACCCTCGATCAGCTCAATCGCCTGCGGGAAAAAATGAAACAAGAAGCGTAGGAGCGCAGCTATGGACGGAAGGCTGCTGGCATTGGCCAGAGAGGAAAAAGAGGAGATTCGGCGGCGCAGTATCGCCATCGACAGGCAGCGGCATCGGCTGGCATATGAGCGGGCGCCGGAGCTGCGCCGGATCGACACACGCCTTGCGGCGTTGGTGGGCGAGATGGCGTCGGTGGTACTGGGCGGCGGACGCTCGGCGGAGGACGTCCGGCAGGAGAGCACCGACTTACTGGCGAAGCGGGCGGAGCTTCTCGTGGAAAACGGCTGGACGATGGACTGGCTAGACGGCGCTTGGGACTGCCCGAAATGCAGAGATACGGGCTATGTGGAAGGCCGCATGTGCGATTGCCTTCGGAAGCTCTATGAGCAGCAGCGAGCCAAGGATCTCTCGGTGCTGCTGAATCTCGGCGACGAGCGGTTCGAGACCTTTGATCTCACCTATTACGACGATGCCGTCGATCCCGCGGTGGGACACTCCCCCCGGCAGCAGATGCGCACGGTGTTCGAGTTCTGCCGGGATTACGCGGAGAATTTCAGTTCCCGCTCCGTAAACCTGCTGTTTCAAGGAAGCACCGGGCTGGGCAAAACGTTTTTGTCGGCATGTATTGCCCGTGAGGTCTCCCGCAAGGGCTTTTCGGTAGTGTATGAGACCGTCGTGGCGGCGCTGTCCGCCTTCGATGCCCAGAAGTTCCATCCCAGCGCCGAGGCGGACGGGAAGGTGCGTCAGCTTATGAGCTGCGAGCTGCTCATATTGGACGATCTCGGTACGGAGATGGTGACGGAGTTTTCCAAAAGCGCGCTGTATACCCTCGTCAACGGCCGCCTGCTGGCCGGGAAAAAGACGATCATCAGCACCAACCTTACCGACGAGCGGCTGGAGCGCCAGTATACGCCTCAGTTATGCTCCCGGCTCCAAGGGGAATATCAAAATCTCCCCTTTGTCGGCACGGATATCCGTATGCTCCGCAAAGAGCGGGGGTTGTGAACCAAATATGAAAGCCGCGCCGGAGGGCTTCCGGCGCGGCAGCTTGTTTTCGTGTGCTTCACTCGTTCAGGACGAGATCGGCCTTTTTCAGCGCGAGGATGATGAGGGGGATCAGCACGATATGCAGGATGATGCCCGGGATGGCATTCGTCACCGCTCCGGCAAGGAACGCGGCGAAGGTGAACTCGGAGCCCTGTACGCCCGCGAGGATATAGCGAACGATGCCCCATACGATGCGTCCGCCGATCATGGCGGCGATCAGCGTCACATAGATGTTCGCGGTGGTCTTGGGCAGACGCTTATAGAGCAGACCGCTCAAAAAGCCATACGCCGCCAGCTCAAATGCCATGGCGGTGGCGGTGGGGAAGATCGGGGGCATCCCGAAGATCACCGAGCGCAGCAGCGGACAGATAAAGCCGACAACGAGACCCCATGGCCAGCCGCACAAAAATCCGCACAGAAACACGGGGATATGCATCGGACTCAGAGCGCTGCCGATCTGCGGGATCTGGCCGGTGAGCAGCGGCAGCACCATCGCCAGCGCGACACATACGGCGGAATATGTCAGCTTCATCGAGTTATTCTTTTTCATACCTTATCTCCTTGGACGCGATTCCGCTATGATCCCGGAACCGCGTGTATTTTAGGCTTTCCTTTTGGAAAGCGCGGACTTGACGACGCCCTTCGGGTCTTTGACGAGCAGAACGACGATCCAGATGACGAGAGCCAGCGCCACGACGGACAGGCCGAGGAAAAGATCGTTCAGCATATCCTCAGCGGCGGGAGCGAAATACTCCGCGTGCAGCTCCGCATATTCAAAGATCGCGTCCACCAGCCACATGGCGGAGGCGCCCCAAAACATCCAGCAAAGGATGCCAACCTTCAGCTCCCGGGCGGATTCGCTCTTATACCAGATGACAGTGCATACGACAGCGGCAAAAATCGCGGTAAGTAAGGTCATGTTCCGTTCCCCTTACTTTACGCTTGGATCCGGCTGCGGCATCTCCGGCCGCTTTTCAACGGCCTTCGAGACGCCCAGCATCACCAGCCAGACCGCTGTGATGAGCAGTGCCATCGAAACGCCCACCGTTCCCATCTCGCGGAGCATCTCCGCCGCGTCCGCGGGATCGCCAGCCGCGGTCAAAAACGGGAACCAAGGCACGACCTCACCATGCCATACATGCTCGAACGCCAGAAGGATGGAGCCGCCCCACAGAAGGTTCGTGAGCCATTTGAGCTTTCGGGAGAAGGGGAGCTTTTCGGGCATTTCCAGCGATTTTTCAGAGGCGGGAGCCGTCAGCGCGGCGGCCTCCTTCTTTTCGATCGCTTTTGTCGCGATGGTCGCAACGACCGCCTCGGCGGCGGGCACAAGAAAACATGCCATTTTTCATACCTCCGTTTATTTCACAGCGACCCGAAAGGCACAAAAAGACATGCCATCATCCTTGAGATGATCGCATGCCTTCGCAGCATACATTATGAGATCGCCGTTGGATCAGGGCGCTTGGCGCCGGTATCAGCTTCATACTGATAATTTTATAACATTATAACCCGGGGGAGCGGGTTCGTCAACCCTTTTCCAAAAGAGTTTTCAGCAAGGCGATTTTGTGCTTGACATAAAAACATCGAAGAATTAAAATAAATTAGTTGCAGTATAGATACCGTGGGTAAGTATCTGTCCTGCCGCGTTCCTGATAAATCGGATCGGGTGCTTGATGCCCGCCGTTTGCGAATGAGATTCTAATGATGGGAGGTGTGTATACTTATAATGCCTATATGGTTATCGGTCGTTCTGATCCTGCTGGCCTTTGCCGTCGGCTTCCCCGTCGGCAGCCTGTACCGCAAGAATGTGGGTGAGCGTGAGATCGGCTCAGCAGAGGAAGAAGCGAAACGCATTCTCAATGAAGCCATTAAGTCCGCGGAGAGCAAGAAACGCGAGGCTCTCGTGGAGGCAAAAGAAGAAATACACAAAAGCCGCTCGGAATACGAGCGCGAGGTGAAGGAACGGAGAGCCGAGCTCTCCAAACAGGAGCATCGGCTCCAGCAGAAGGAAGAGCATCTTGACAAGAAAACCGACGCGATCGATCGCAAAAACGAGCTTCTGACGAAGAAGATCTCCGAGATCGAGCAGCAGCAGGAAGAGGTCCAGAAGCTCAAAAATTCCCAGCTTGAGGTGCTCGAACGCATCTCCGGCTATTCCGCCGAGGAGGCAAAGGCGCTTCTTATCGACTCTCTGGCCAGCGAAGTTACCCACGAGCAGGCCGTCAAGCTGCGCGAGATCGAAGCGCAGTTCAAGGAGGAGGCGGACGAGCGCGCCCGCGAGATCATCACGCTGGCCATCCAGCGCTGCGCCGCCGACCATGCCAGCGAGGTCACGGTATCCGTCGTGAGCCTCCCGAACGATGAGATGAAAGGCCGCATCATCGGCCGAGAGGGTCGGAACATCCGCTCCATCGAGACTCTCACCGGCGTCGATCTCATTATCGACGACACGCCGGAGGCTATCACGGTCTCGAGCTTTGATCCCGTCCGGCGGGAGGTAGCGCGGCTCGCGCTTGAAAAGCTTATCGCCGATGGGCGTATCCATCCCGCCCGCATCGAGGAGATGGTGGCGAAGGCCCAAAAGGAGGTCAACAACACCATCAAGGCCGAGGGCGAGCGCGCCGTTTTCGAAACGGGCGTGCATGGCCTGCACCCGGAGCTCATCAAGCTCCTCGGCCGCCAGAAATACCGCACGAGCTACGGGCAGAACGTCCTCAATCACTCCATCGAGGTCGCGCATATCGCGGGGCTCATCGCCGCGGAGCTTGGCGCGGACGTCGCCACGGCCAAGCGCGCAGGTCTCCTGCACGATATCGGCAAAAGCATCGACCATGAGGTCGAGGGAAGCCATGTCACCATCGGCGTGGATATTGCCAAGAAATATAAGGAATCCGAGGCCGTCATTCACGCTATCGCCGCCCATCACGGCGACGTGGAGCCGCAGACCGTGGTGGCCTGCATCGTGCAGGCGGCGGACGCTATCTCCGCCGGCCGCCCCGGCGCGCGGCGCGAGAACATCGAAAACTATGTCAAGCGCCTCGAAAAGCTGGAGGAGGTCTCCATGTCCTTCCCGGGCATCGAATCCTGCTATGCGATCCAAGCCGGACGCGAGATCCGTGTCATGGTGAAGCCCGAGCAAGTCAGCGAGGATCAGATGACCCTGCTGGCGCGGGATATAGCCAAGAAGATCGAGGAGGAGCTGACCTACCCCGGTCAGATCAAGGTTCACGTCCTGCGGGAGACAAAGGCCATCGAATACGCGAAATAAAATCACAAATAAGAAAGCAGCCTGTCGGAATGATTCCGGCGGGCTGCTGTGCTTTGTTCGATTGCATTATCCGTTCAGCGCCTGCTTCAAAACGGCGAGGTTTTTCTCCATGATGCCGAGGTAGGTCGCGCCGGCTTCGGCGTCCTGTTCTGTGGTGCCCTGCATGGAATCCATGGTAAGGATCGGCTGATCCTTGGAGGCGGTGTTCTGCACGACGGTCTCCGCAATGCGGTGATCCGTTCCCTCAATGGTCAGAACGGCGGGCAAGCCCAACACATCGACCTTATCCGCCAGAAAGATGACCGTATCAAAGCTGGCTTCCGTTTCCGCGGAGCAGCCCGCGAAGGCGGCGTAATAGGTCAGGCCGTAATCGTCCGTCATATAGCGGAAGGGGAAGCGGTCGCCGAACAGAACGGTATCATAGGCCGCGGCGTTTACTGCGTCGGCATATGCTCCGTCCAACGCTTCCAGCTTCGCGGTATAGGCGGCAGCGTTGGCCTCGTACGTCTCGGCGTTTGCGGGATCGAGCTCCGCCAGCGCGTCCGCGATGACGGCGCACAGCGCCTCGGCATTGCGGAGGGACAGCCAGATATGCTCGTCGTATTCGGTCTCGCCCTCTTCGCCCTCATCATCCGGCTCCATGCCTTCGACGAGCTGTTCCTCCTTCGCGCCGTCGCCCAGCGCCGTCATGAGATCGATGTCGATGCGGTCAACGTTCGGGGATTCCGCCAGCGCGTCCGCGACCCATGCGTCGGACTCGCCGCCGACGTAGATGAAAAGGTCGCAGGCCGAGATCTGGAGGATATCTCCCGCGGAGGGCTGGAAGCTATGGAGATCGACGCCGCTGTCCAGCAGGAGCGTCAGCTCCGCGCTGCCTGTATCGCCCAATATCTCCCTTGTCCAGTCGTATACGGGGAAGATCGCGGTCACAATGCTCAGGGAGCCGGCGCTCTTCTGTGCGGCAGGCGATCCGCAGGCGGGAAGCAGGGCGGATAACAGCAGCAGACAGAGCAGGATCGCTATGATTCTTTTCATGGCACCGCCTCCCTGCCTAGCCCCGCTCAAACAGCAGGAGCGACGCATCAAAATATCGCAGGATCGCCGCCCGTGCAGCGGCAAAATTCCCACTCTCCACGATAACGGTGACGGTATCGCCCGTCATAGCGGAGGTCAGCTCATAATCCGGCAGGGCAGGAAAAACGTTTTCCTCCAGCTCCCCGATCAGCGCCTCGGGATGCGTGGCGTAGTATTCCGTCGTCTCCGGCGGCGTGTAGCCCGGAATGGGATCGCGTCCGTTCGTCAGGCAGATCACCGTAACGAGGACGGCGAGCGCGAGAAACAGGATGCACCCCGCGGGGCGGATGCGTTGCACAAACTGCTGCCCCGCGGTCTCCTGCGGCCGGGATTCCGGCGCGTTTTTTCCGTCCAACTCAGTATTTCACCCGCTCGGCGATATAGGCCGCGACCTCGCTGATGGGGATGCGCACCTGCTCCATGCTGTCGCGCTCGCGGACGGTGACACAGTTGTCGGCGGGGATGGTTCCGTCGCCCACGGTCTGGAAATCGAAGGTCACACAGAAGGGCGTGCCGATCTCGTCCTCGCGGCGATAGCGCTTGCCGATGGAGCCGGTCTCGTCGTAGTCGCAGGAAAACTCACGGCTCAGCTCGGCGTAAAGCTCCTTGGCGGGGCCGGTGAGGATCTCCTTCTTGGACAGCGGCAGCACGGCGACCTTATAGGGCGCCAGCGCCGGATGCAGATGCAGCACGGTGCGGATGTCGGGGTTGCCCTTCTTATCCACGCCTACCTGCTCCTCGTCATAGGCGTCCACGAGGAAGGCCAGCATGGCGCGGTCGGCGCCGAGGGACGGCTCGATGACATAGGGGATATAGCCCTCGGCCATGCCCTCTTCCTTATATTCCATCTTCTCGCCGGAGAAGGTCTGATGCTGGGTGAGGTCGTAATTCGTTCGGTCGGCGATGCCCCACAGCTCGCCCCAGCCGAAGGGGAAGAGATATTCGAAGTCCGTGGTGGCCTTGGAATAGAAGCTCAGCTCTTCGGGGGTATGGTCGCGCAGACGAAGATACTCGTCCGTCATGCCGAGACCCAGCAGCCATTCATGGCAGAAGGTGCGCCAATACTGGAACCACTCAAGGTCGGTGTCCGGCTCACAGAAGAACTCCAGCTCCATCTGCTCGAACTCAAGGATGCGGAAGGTGAAGTTGCCCGGCGTGATCTCATTGCGGAAGGATTTGCCGATCTGGCAGATGCCGAAGGGGATCTTCTTGCGGGTGGTGCGCAGGACGTTTTTGTAGTCCACGAAGATGCCCTGCGCCGTTTCGGGGCGAAGGTACACGTCCGTACCGCTCTCCTGTGTGACGCCCTGATGGGTCTTGAACATGAGGTTGAACTTCTTGATATCGGAGAAATTGCATACGCCGCAGCCGGGGCAGGGGATGCTCTTCTCCCGGATATAGGCCACCATTTCGTCGTTTGTCATGGCCTCCACGTTCACCTCGACGGCCTCCGCGAGCGCCCATTCCTCAATAAGCTTATCGGCGCGGTGGCGGCGCTTGCAGCCCTTGCAGTCGATGAGGGGATCGTTGAAGTTCGTGACGTGGCCGGAGGCCTCCCATACGCGGGGATTCATGAGGATGCCGGCATCGAGGCCGACGTTATAGGGGCATTCCTGCACGAATTTCTTCCACCAAGCGTTCTTGACGTTCCGCTTCATGAGAACGCCGAGAGGGCCGTAGTCCCACGAGTTGGCAAGGCCGCCGTAGATCTCGGAGCCGGCAAAGATGAAGCCCCGGTTCTGGCACAGCGCCTTGATCTTCTCCATCGTCTTGTCCTGAGCACGCATACGCATAATAGTTAAACTCCTTTTGGATTTTGGATTATGAAGTTATGTGCCGGGCTTTACAGGCTCGGCATAGTCCATCGTTCCCTGTTCATCCAGCGTTCGGTCGAAGGCGGGAATGAAGGTTTCAAGAAAATAATCGACCTCCGGCATGGCATAGGCGCGGAGGGTGTCGAGGGATTTTTGCTCGGCACGGCGGAATTCGTCGTTTCCGGCGCGGCGCTCCTCGATGCATTTGATGTAGGCCGAGAGCTTGTCCGCCGCCTTGACGATGCGGCGCGTTTCCTCGTCCTGCGCCGTGAGAAGCGGCGCATAGGCAGGGCGCAGCGCCTCCGGCAGCATGTCGAGAAGCTTCTCCGAGGCGGCGGCCTCCACCTGCCGGTAGGCGGCCATGATCTCGGGGTTGTTGTATTTGATCGGCGTGGGAAGATCGCCGGTGAGGATCTCCGAGGCGTCGTGAAAGAGTGCAGCCGCGGCCGCAGCATTCGGGTCGCACGGCTGACCGAACACGTCCCGCCGGATGACGGCGAGGGCATGTGCCAGCACGGCCACCATATGGCTGTGCTCCTGCACGTTTTCCGGCATGACCGAGCGCATCAGCGCCCAGCGGCCGATGTTTTTCATGCGGGCGATGAGAGCGTAGAAATTATCCATGCTTTACGATCCCTTTCTCCTTCCAGCCGCCGGAGAGATACCGGCCAAGGGCCAGCGCGAGGCAGAATACCCAGCCGACGGGCATAGCCTTCCATACGGCGGAAAAATCCACCCCGAAGGAATACACCAAAACGTACGAGAGGATCACGCGGATGGCAAGGGACACGAGGGAGCCAGCCATCGAATACATCACGTCGCCCGCGCCCTGCAGCAAGCCGGAGTAGACGATATACACCGCAAACAGCCAGAAGAAAAACGCGAGGAAGCGGACATAGGAGACGCTCAACGTATAGGCATCGCCTTCCACGCCGAAGAGCGACGATATGACGCCGGCAAAGGCATAGGAGAGGATCTCCAGCGTGAACGCGATGATAAGCGTGATGACAACGGCGGCGCGGCTGCCGCGCTTCACACGGTCGAGCCGACCCGCGCCGATGTTCTGTGCCGTGAAGGTGGAAACACCGACGCTCAAGCCGACGGCGGGGACGAAAAGATAGCCCTCCATGCGCACGCCCACGGTGAAGGCAGCCATGGCGGCCTCGCCGAAGGAGTTTACGAGCCGCTGGATGAAAACATTGCCGAAGCTCACGATGGACTGCTGGATGGTGGTGGGGATGCCGAGCCGCAGGCAGAGGCGGCCTTTATCGGGATGATAGGTAAATTCGCCCTTGTCGAAGCGGAACATGGGGTATTTTTTGAACATATACCACACGCTCACCGCTGCGCTCCCAAGCTGGGAGAGCACCGTCGCCGCCGCGGCGCCCGCGATGCCCCAATGGAACACTACCACAAAGACAAGATCGAGAACCAGATTGATGACGGAGCTCACGAGCAGGAAATACAGTGTCGCCTTGCTGTCGCCCACGGCGCGCAGGATGGCGGCCACGGCGTTATACACGAATTGCAGCACGAACCCGACGGCGTAGACGGCAAAATACGTCACCGCGAGGTCGAGCACCTCGCCCTCGGCCACGTTCATGAGCCCATGCAGCAGGAATCGCGCGAGCGAGCAGCCGAACACGGAGAAAAACGCGCCCATGCCCACAAGAAGGATGAGCGCCGTGGAAACCGCGCCGCGCAGCTCGTCGAATTGCCTCGCGCCGAAAAGCTGGGCGATCATGATGCCGGAGCCATTGCCGAAGCCGATAGCGAAGGCGAGGAAGATGAATGCCAGCGTCCCTGCCGTGCCGGCGGCTGCCAGCGCGTTCTGGGAGACGAAATTGCCCACCACGATGCCATCCACGGTGTTATAGAGCTGCTGCAGCAGATTCCCGGCCATGATGGGCAGGGAAAACAGCAGGATGTGCTTCCACTCCGACCCGGTGGTCATATCCAGTTTTCCCGTGCCGGTTTGTGCCACAGTGCGCCTCTTTCTGTGTTTTTTTACAGTATTCTTTAATATAGCATACTCCCGGCGTGATTTCAAACATAATCGAGTGTATTCCCGGGGAAAATCGTGACGTCCCGCCCGGGACGGCTGGCATAAGCGGAGGATGACCCCGCATAGACTCTACCATCGAAGGAACCGGGAGTGGTTGAGCTTGCGCGAGGATATTTCTCAGAGAGCGGTCGATCTGGCGCAGTATATCGTCGAAAATAACGCCACCGTGCGGGATGCCGCGAAGCGCTTCGGAATCTCGAAATCTACCGTACATAAGGATCTTGCCGAGCGGCTTCGATATATCAGCCGCCCGCTGTATGCGCAGGCGCGGGTCGTGCTGGAGCAGAACAAGGCGGAGCGTCATCTGCGGGGCGGCGAGGCGACCAGAAAGAAATACAAGGGCGAATAACGGATCCATCCCATGCGCCGCGGCAAAGGCCGCGGTGTTTTTTTATGGGAAAACTGGCCTTTCCTTTCCCGATGTGGTATGATAGGAAAAATCGCGGCGAAGCGCGAGGAGGAGCATCCCATGCAAAACAGCGGCGAGAGACTGACCTATCCGTATATAGCCCGCGGCATTGCGATGCTGTGCATCGTGATCGGTCATCTGGGCCGCATGAGTATCGCGCGCGTCGTGTTTCCGTTCCATGTGCCCGTGTTTTATCTCCTGAGCGGGTTTTTCCTCAGCGCAAGTCAATCCCCCGGCGTCTTTATCCGCCGGAAGGCACGGACACTGCTTGTGCCGTATGTTGTGACATGCGCTGCGATCATTGCCCTCTCCGCCGTAATCAACGAGGGACTCCTCGGCGGCGAGGACACGCTCGGTGTTATGCGGCGCTGGGCGTTTGCCTCGCTGCTTGGCTCCGGCGGGGATCTGTATAACGGGCCGTTTTTCATGCCGGGCATCGGAGCCCTGTGGTTTCTGCTGGCGACCTTTTGGGGGCTGATCCTGCTGCGGCTGCTGCTGAATGTGCGCCCTGCCGTCCGCATCGCCGCGGTGATCGGGATCTTCGCGCTGTCGGTATGGTCGGAGCGGCGGTTCTTCCAGCTCCCGCTGAGCATCCAGCCTGGCGGCTGTGCCCTGCTCTATATGTACATCGGGTGGCTCGCCCGGCAGGGAAAGGATCGCTTCGCCGCGCTTCCGCGGGAGCTTCGCGCCTTTATCGCCGTCTGCGCCGTGCTGATCTGGATCGCTTTCAGCGTTCGGTTCGAGAGCTTCTGGCTCGTCCATTGCGACATCGGCCGCGGCATCATAGACGTTTTCGGCAGCCTCTGCGCGAGCTATGCCGTGATCCTGTTCTCCCAATGGCTCGACCGGCATACGCACGCGCTCCGCGGGGCGCTGTCTTATCTAGGGCAGTACAGTCTCGTCATGCTCTGCGCCCATATCATCGAGCTGGACGTGTTCCCGTGGTATCTCATGACCGATCCGCTGCTTGCCGGAGGCATGAGCGACACGGCGTGCCTGCTTATTCTCATTGCGGCCAAGTTTATATGGATCATCCCGGTGACGCTGCTGCTGTCCCGGTGGAATCCGGCCCGGCGGGTCTTCGGCTATCCGCCGCTGCAGCGCGGAAAAGCTACCGCGCAATCCTAATCATCGGAGAGTATACCCCCATGGATATGACTGACATTTATCAGAATCTCGGCATCAGCCCCGCGGTCTGCGGTTTCGGCGAGCAGGTGTTATCCGGCCTGCGGGAGCGGTTTGACGCCATCGACGCCGCCGCGGAATACAATCAAGCGAAGGTGCTGTCCGCCATGCGGAAAAACCGCGTGAACGCCGCGTGCTTTGCTCAGACTACCGGCTATGGCTATAATGACGAGGGACGGGACACGCTGGAGCGCGTGTATGCTGACTGCTTCCATACGGAGGCGGCGCTCGTCCGCCCGCAGATTACCTGCGGTACCCATGCGCTGGCCGTGGCGTTGTCGGCGAATCTCCGTCCGGGGGACGAGCTTTTCTCCCCTGTCGGCGCGCCGTACGATACCTTGGAGGAAGTCATCGGCATCCGCCCGTCGCGCTGCTCGCTTATGGAATACGGCGTGACCTACCGACAGGCGGAGCTTAAGCCGGACGGCAGCTTCGATTACGACGCTATCCGCGCCGCCATAAACGAGAAAACGAAGCTCATCACTATCCAGCGCTCCAAGGGCTATGCCACACGCCCGTCCTTTTCCGTGGCGCAGATTGGCGAGCTGATCGCCTTCTGCAAGTCCGTGAAGCCGGACGTGATCTGCATGGTGGACAACTGCTACGGCGAGTTTGTGGAGATAACCGAGCCGTCCGACGTTGGCGCGGATATGATCGTAGGCTCGCTCATCAAAAATCCCGGCGGCGGTCTTGCCGCCGTGGGCGGATATATCTGCGGCACACGCGCCTGCGTCGAAAACTGCGCGTATCGCCTTTCCGCCCCCGGCCTCGGGCAGGAGGTCGGTGCGAACCTCGGCCAGCTCCCCGCGATGTTTCAGGGCTTTTTCCTTGCGCCCACGGTGGTGGCGGGCGCGCTCAAGGGTGCGGTGTTCGCCGCGAATATCTATGAGCGGCTGGGCTTCCGCTGCGTGCCGAATGCCGCGGAGCCGCGGCACGATATCATCCAAGCCGTAGAACTCGGCTCGCCGGAGCGGATGCTGGCCTTCTGCCTCGGCATCCAAGCCGCCGCGCCGGTGGACAGCTATGTCACCCCCATTCCATGGGCGATGCCGGGCTATGACGCGGAGGTCGTCATGGCGGCGGGCGCTTTCGTGCAGGGGTCGTCCATAGAGCTTTCCGCGGACGGGCCGATGCGCGAGCCGTATGCGGTCTATTTCCAAGGCGGGCTGACATGGTACCACGCGAAGCTCGGCATCCTCATGAGCCTTCAGAAGCTCTGGGAGCAGGACCTTGTGCAG
>CAJOIU010000001.1 GCA_905234855.1 uncultured Oscillospiraceae bacterium | reverse complement strand
AGGGCTGATGTTTGTATATGAAAAGAAGCTGCAATACCCGATCCGCATCAAAAATCCGAATCCCGCGCTGGCAAAATTCATCATCAGTCAGTACGGCGGTCCCGACGGAGAGCTCGGCGCATCTATCCGATATCTGAGCCAGCGCTATTCTATGCCCTATCCTGAGCTAAAGGCTACGCTTACAGATATCGGAGTAGAAGAACTTGGCCATCTTGAAATGGTGGGAACCATTATCCATCAGCTTACGCGCAATATGACCGTGGAGCAGGTAAAGGCCGCAGGCTTCGACACCTACTTTGTCGATCACACCGCGGGCGTCTACGCGCAGGCCGCCGGCGGCTGGCCCTATAACGCGGCAGCATTTGCCGTGAAAGGCGACGTCATCGCCGATCTGACAGAGGACATGGGCGCAGAGCAAAAGGCGCGCGTGACGTACGACAATATCCTGCGCATGTGCGACGACCCGGACGTCATCGATGTGATCCGCTTCCTCCGTGAGCGCGAGGTCGTCCATTTCCAGCGCTTCGGCGAGGCGCTGCGGCTTGCGGCCGACCGCATGGATCAGCGCAACGTGTACGCTGTCAACCCTGCCTTCGACCGATAAACCGGGCCCTCCGATATACGTCCAAGCATGGCGCCGCGGATGCCTTTGCATCTGCGGTGTCTCCTTATGCGGGGGGGATGCATCGTATGACATCTGCCGATATGACGAAAAATGTCCTTCCGAATTATCCCGATTCCCTCGGCAAAGCGCTTGTCAAGGCGGAAAAAGTCGGATATAATCATACCAACAATATAAGATTTTCGGAGGGTCTTTCAATGTCAAACAATGTGCGTCCCGAAACCATGGAACGGATCACGACCGCGGCGCTGGCAGAGGCGTTTATCGCGGAGCAATGCGCCGCGCTCAAGGCGCAGATCGGAAGCAAAAAGGTACTGCTCGCCCTTTCCGGCGGCGTGGATTCCTCGGTCGTCGCCGCGCTGCTCATAAAAGCGGTGGGCAAGCAGCTCACCTGCGTTCACGTCAATCACGGCCTGCTGCGCAAGGGCGAGCCCGAGCAGGTCATCGACGTTTTCCGCAACCAGATGGACGCGAACCTCGTTTATGTGGACGCCGTTGACCGTTTTCTGGACAAGCTCGCCGGCGTAGCCGATCCCGAAACGAAACGGAAGATCATCGGCGCGGAATTTATCCGCGTTTTCGAGGAGGAAGCCCGCAAGCTGGAGGGGATCGACTTCCTCGCTCAGGGCACGATCTATCCCGACATCTTGGAAAGCGGCCCCGTGAAGGCACACCATAACGTCGGCGGACTGCCGGAGGATCTCCAATTTGAGCTCGTGGAGCCGCTGAAATTCCTTTTCAAGGATGAAGTCCGCGTCGTCGGCAAAGCCCTCGGCCTGCCGGACAACATGGTTTACCGTCAGCCCTTCCCCGGCCCCGGCTTGGGCGTGCGCTGCCTCGGCGCCATCACCCGCGACCGTTTGGAGGCGCTGCGGGAGGCGGATGCGATCCTCCGCGAAGAGTTTGAAATCGCCGGTCTTGCCGGCAAGGTATGGCAGTATTTCACCGTCGTGCCGGATTTCAAATCCACCGGCGTTCGGGACAACAAGCGCTCCTTCGACTGGCCCGTCATCATCCGCGCCGTCAACACCCGCGACGCCATGACTGCCGTCATCGAGGAGATCCCGTATCCTGTGCTGCATAAGATCACCGCGCGGATCACCGCCGAGGTGCCCGGCGTCAACCGCGTACTTTATGACTTGACGCCCAAGCCCAGCGGGACGATAGAATGGGAGTGACCTTTGACCCCGTAAAGCATTGAAAACAAACGTGTTTGGGGAGGAATACACACCCATGACCCTCAATGAGCTAAAGCCCGGGCAAAGCGCCCGGATCGTTACCGTGGGCGGAGAAGGCGCGCTGCGGCAGCATTTTTTGGACATGGGCATGATCCCCGGCGTGAATGTGACGCTCATAAAGCTCGCCCCTATGGGTGACCCCATGGAGCTGCGCATCCACGGTTACGAGCTTACGCTGCGGCTGGCTGACGCGGAAAAGATCGCCGTGACCCCCACCGAGGAGCAAGCCGATAAGGCTGCGCCCAGCGCCAAGCAAAGGCAGGCGGCGCATCCCGGCTTAGGAGAAGAGGGAAAATTCCACCCGAAAGGCACCGGCGATCCGCTCCCGGATGGCACAACGCTGACGTTTGCTCTGGTCGGCAATCAGAACAGCGGCAAAACGACTCTGTTCAACCAGCTCACCGGTGCGAGCCAGCATGTGGGAAACTTCCCCGGCGTGACGGTCGACCGCAAGGACGGCGCTATCCGCGGCTACGGGGACACCGCCATCACCGATCTGCCCGGCATCTACTCCATGTCCCCTTATTCCAGCGAAGAACTGGTGTCCCGTGATTTTGTCCTGAACAGCAAACCCAAGGGTATCATCAATATCGTGGACGCAACGAACATCGAGCGCAATCTCTATCTCACCATGCAGCTTCTCGAAATGGACATCCCCATGGTGGTGGCGCTGAACATGATGGACGAGGTGACAGGAAACGGCGGCTCCATTGACGTCAACCGCATGGAGGCCATGCTGGGGGTGCCGGTGGTACCGATCTCCGCTTCCAAAAACCAAGGCGTGGACGAATTGGTCAAGCACGCGATCCATATCGCCAAGTATCAGGAAAAGCCCCTTCGCCAAGACTTCTGCGACAGCGACGCTAACGGCGGCGCTGTGCACCGCTGTCTCCATGCGGTGCGCCACCTCGTCGAGGATCACGCCAAGCAAGCCGACCTTCCCGGGCGTTTCGTCGCCGGCAAGCTGATCGAGGGCGACGAGCTGATTCTGGAGCAGCTCGGACTGGATCAGAATGAGAAGGAGATATTGGCGCATATCGTTCTGCAGATGGAGACCGAGCGCGGACTGGATCGCAGCGCCGCCATGGCGGATATGCGATTTGCCTATATCCGAAAGGTCTGCGACGCCTGCGTTATAAAGCCCCGGATGAGCAAAGAGCATCTGCGCAGCCAGAAGATCGATCGGGTCTTGACCGGCAAATATACGGCGATCCCCACCTTTATCGCCATTATGGGGTTGGTGTTCTATCTGACCTTCAACGTGATCGGCGCGTGGCTTCAGGATCTGCTTGCCATGGGCATCGAATGGCTGACTGGCATGACCGATGCCGCTCTGACTGCCGCCCATGTGAACGTCGCCCTCCACGGTCTGATCGTGGACGGAATATTCGAGGGCGTGGGCAGCGTTCTGAGCTTCCTGCCCATCATCGTGACCATGTTTTTCTTCCTCTCGCTGCTGGAGGACAGCGGCTATATCGCCCGTGTGGCCTTCTTTATGGACAAGCTTCTGCGGAAGATCGGCCTTTCGGGGCGCAGCATCGTGCCGATGCTGATCGGCTTCGGCTGCACGGTTCCCGCTGTCATGTCCACCCGGACGCTGCCCAGCGAGCGGGATCGCAAGATGACCATTCTGCTGACGCCCTTTATGAGCTGCACGGCAAAGCTTCCTATCTATGCGTTTTTTGTTGCCGCTTTCTTCCCGCATCAAGGCGGTCTTATCATGACAGGTCTCTATGTTCTCGGCATCCTGATCGCCGTTTTGGTCGCCCTGCTGTATAAAAAGACCCTCTTCACCGGCGAGGCGGTGCCCTTTGTGATGGAGCTGCCCAACTACCGCATGCCCAGCGCCCGCAACGTGGCGCAGCTTCTGTGGGAAAAGTCCAAGGACTTTCTGCAGCGGGCCTTTTCCGTCATACTCATCGCCACCATCGTGGTCTGGTTCCTCAAAAGCTTCGATTTCCACTTCAATCTGGTAAGCGACTCCCACGAGAGCATCCTCGCCGCGATCTCCGGCCTGCTGGCGCCGCTTTTCCGACCTGTGGGGCTGGGCGATTGGCGGATTGTCACCTCGCTCGTGAGCGGCTTTATGGCCAAGGAGAGCGTGGTCTCCGTGCTGGAGGTCCTGTTTGGCGGCGAAGGCGGTGTGACCGCCGTCATGACTTCCCTCACGGCAGCATCCCTGCTGGTATTCAGCTTGCTCTACACGCCTTGCGTGGCGGCCATCGCGTCGATCCGCCGGGAATTGGGCACCAAATGGGCGCTGTATGTAGTACTGTGGCAATGCGTCGTCGCATGGGTCGCGGCGTTTATTGTACGCATGATCGGGTTAGCCTGCGGGCTGTGGTGATCTTATGAATATTGCAGATATCGCTATCCTGCTCATCGTCGCTTTGGTCGTGGTTTGGGCGATCCGCAGGATCACAAAGAACAAAGGACGCTGCTCCTGCGGCTGCGGTAGCTGCGGGCAGCCCTGCGTCAAGAGAAAGGATCACGGCTCCGGGACTTGACGCAAAACCTGCATGACCTCGCAGAAGAATAACGATCCCCGCACGATGCTCTGTAATCAGAACAGCGCGCGGGGATCGTTATCTTCAAAAAAAACGAATGGTGTTGATGCCGCCCAGATCGATTCCGATATGCTTCATGCAAATCACTCCCGCGCAACGGTCAGGGTATCGTTGAACGCATACTCCTTCCCCCATATCTCCAGCGTTACGGGGGCGCTCCCCGTCTCGTTCAGAAGCTCTACGCTATTCTTCGTCACGGTAACGATCAACCTCTGTCCCTTCCATTGGACGGCATAGCGCAGCTTACGCCACGCCTTCGGAAGGCAGGGACTTACCCGCAGCTTACCGCCCAGCATCCTCAGACCGCCGAAGCCGTACACCGCGCATTGCCACAAGCCGCCATAGCTCGCGGCGTGGATGCCTGCGTCGGAGGAATGGGGATTGGCGTTATCAAGGTCGATGAGACAGGCCTTTTCGAACATCTGATAGCCTGTCTCCGGGTCGCCGATGTCGCAGGCCAACACCGAATGGGTGGACAGAGACAGGCTGGAATCATGCAGGCACCGGGGTTCATAATAATTCCAGCTTGCGAGCTTTACCTCCTTCGGGAACTGCTCCTCCAGAAGATAGAACAGCACCATCACATCCGCTTGCTTGGTCACTTGGATCTTCGTGATCTGCTCTTGGTTGTAATCCTTATAGATACCGCCGACATGCGTCTGCTGCTTATATTTGGTCAGGTCGATATCCCTAAGCGTCAGATAGGTGGAATCTTGGGGCAGCACGCCATGTTCGTTCGGCTTTGTGAGGAATATACGATCCGCCTTTTCCTTCCATGTCGGCAAAAGAGCGGTGATATCCAGCTTCCCATCCAGCGCCGCATAAAGCGCCGGCTTCTCGGAGGCGAGCAGCTCCGCGTACTCGATGGCCTTGCGTATATTCCACAGCGCCATATAGTTCGTAAAGGCGTTGTCGTCCACATGCTCCTTGTATTCGTCCGGCCCCACCACATCGTTTATATGGAGAAGTCCGTCCTCTCCTTCCTCCAAACGGCTCGCCCAGAACTTGGCGCAGTCCAGAATCAGCTCATAGCCGTACCGATCCATGTAATCCTGATCGCCGGTAACGGTGTAATACTGCCACACGCCGAAGGCCACGTCCGCCGTGATGTGGATCTCGATATAGCCTGACCAGACCTTGATGAGCTGGCCGGTGACAATGTCCGTGCCCATATACTCCGGGGTCACCTCTCCGTCGTCGAGCCATGCGCTTTCCCACGGGAACTGGGCGCCCTCAAAGCCGTTGTGCCTCGCCTTCTCGTGAGCGCCGGGCAGGGATAAATAGCGGTACTCTTCGAGGCTTCTCGCCACCTCGGGCATGGTGAAGATGAAATAGGGCAGCAGGAAAATCTCCGTATCCCAGAAGGTATGCCCCTTGTAGCCCTCGCCGGAAAAGCCCTTCGCACCGATATTCATGCGGTTGTCATGAGCGGGGGTCATGATCTGCATGTGATATTGGGCAAAGCGAAGCGCGAGCTGATCGAAGTCCGATCCCTCGACCTCCAAGATCGCCCGATCCCAGACCTTCTCCCGCCACGCCGCCGCGGATTCCGCCGCGAGGGCCTCAAAGCCCGCTGCCTCGTCCTCTTTGAGCCTGCCAAGGGCATAGGCCTGCAGGGTCGGCAGGTCGATGTCCGCCGCTTCCCTATCCCGGGTAGTGAAGACGTTGGCGTATTTCTCCATGGCAAGACGCTGCCCCGCCTTCAGCTCTACAGTGAAGCTCGAGTACATCTGCCGACGGACGATATTGATATCGCTGACCGGCGCGCAGGCGGCACCGTCCACCGCAAAGCGATGGGCTGCCCCCAGCACGAAGGTGATGTTCGACTGGATCGTGCGCGGACAGAACTGCATATACTTTTTGTCGTAGAACCGGGTCTGACCCTCGGTAAAATGCTGCGAGCCGTCGCAGGTGACCCGACCGTCGATGCCGGATCGGATCATGATCCTCGCGTCGCTCTCCGGGATCACCGTCACCCGCAGGGCGATGGTATGCAGACGCCGCAGGGAGACGATCCGTTCGAACTGCAGAGAAAACCTTTTCCCCTTGGGGGATACCCAGTCCACCTCCCGGGTGAGTCGTCCGTTTTGAATGTCCAGCGTCCGGCTGTAGGCATGGATCGTGCCCTGCAGCAGATCGAACCGCTCCCCGTCCAGCGTGAGCTCGATGTTCGTCACGTCCGCTGCATTGGGAAGCTCCGTGACCTCCTCCGGGGAGAATCGGTCGAAGGTTCCCGCCACCAGAAGATCCCGGGTCTCCCCGGGATAGCGCTCCTCCAGCGCGGAGCGCAGACCCAGATAGCCGTTTCCGAGACAGAAATTCGCCTCCGCCTTCCCTAACGCGGAGGGGTCAAAATCTGTCTCGACGATCTTCCATTCTCTCGCTTTACTGAAATCCAGCATGACCGTATCCTCTTACAGGATGTTCAGCAGGTCGGAGAAGGAAGCGAGATCATAATCCTCTTCGCCGCAGCCCTTGGCGTCTCCAAAGAGCGCCAGCGCTGTCATTCCCGCCGCCTTGGCCGCTTGAATGCCCGCCTTCGCGTCCTCCACCACGGCACAATCCTTGGGAGCCATGCCGATCTTCGCCGCGGAGCATAGAAACACCTCGGGATCAGGCTTCGAACGGGTGATATCCGTCCCGTCCGCAATAGCATCGAAGAAATCGCTCAAGCCGATCTGGCCTAGGATGAACTTCGTGTTTTTGCTGGAGGAGCCGATGGTGAGCTTATAGCCGCGGTTCCTAAGCTCGATAAGAGTATTCTTCACCTCGTCCGTCAGATCGGCGGGACTCATGTTTTTGAGAAGATCGCGATAGGTGTCGTTCTTCTCGGTGGCAAATGCCTCCTTCTGCTCTGGGGTATATTCCTCCGTGGCACGTTCCAGAATAATCTCAAGGCTCGCCATACGGCTCACGCCCCGAAGCCGGTCATTGATCTTCTCGTCAAAGTAAATGCCCAGCCGATCTGCCAGCGCCTTCCATGCCAGATAATGATACTTGTCCGTGAAGCAAATGACGCCGTCAAGGTCGAAAATGACCGCTTTCTTTTCCAGTTTCAACCTTCATCCCTCCCAGTCGATAGTAAAATGGCCGCCGCATAGTATTATACGGCGGCCAAATCTGCGCAAAACGGATTATGCTTGTTCTTTTTTCTGCTTAAGATACTTGCGGATCGCCAAATACTCGAGGCATGCAATGCCGAGGATGAGGATCACGACAACGACCCAAAGGATCGTGACCCAGCCGGAGCCGGTGGCAGAGTTGCCGTCGTACGCACGGCTGTTCACAACGGTGTAAAGGATGTTCTTGCAGGCCTGACGCATAGCGAGAAGCGATGTGGCGCTCGTCTGATCCGTCACCGTACTCTGGTCGGTGGCATAGGTCGAAAGCATGAGGTCGCAGCCATTGCGGATCATACGGTCTGCATCCTGATAGCCATAGCCTCCGAAATAGTCGGTCTCATTGAAGCCGCGGAAGCCCCATTCGCCGCGCAGGACGGTGTTCAGAAGCTCAGGGCAGGCCTCGGCGGGAACGGTGCCGATGTTGTTGAAGGCGACCATCGTCGCGCCGGGGTTGGAGTTCTTGAATACGATCTCGAAGGACTTCAGATAGATCTCACGCAGCGACTGCTCGTTCATCCATGTGCAGAGGAAGCCGGTGCGGTTCGTCTCCTGATCGTTCGTGGCAAAGTGCTTCACATAGGAGTAGACGTTATGCTCTCTCGCGCCCTTCACTTCCTCCGTGACCATGTAGCCGGCCAGAACGCCGTCTTCGGAGAAGTACTCGAAGTTGCGTCCGGCGAAAGCGCTGCGGTGAGTGTTGGTGGCAGGTGCATACCAGCCGGAAACGTCCATTTCGTCCGCCATGCGGCCGATGGAATCACCGAAATCAAAGCCGATATCCTTGTTCCATGTGCAGGCGACCATGACGGCGGCCGGGAAGCCGATGGAGCCCTGACCGGTGAAGTTGTTGTTGATGGAGGCAGGTCCGTCGCAGTCGTAGGTCATGACCTTGCCGATGGAGGCGACCTCGGAGGTCTCATAGCCGCCGAGAGAGATGAGGGTGTTCATATCGGAAACAGACATCTCGTCAAGGAGCAGCTCCCAGCGCTCGTCGTCATAATCGGCGCCGCGCAGGTCTTCCAGCATGAGCCCGTTCGACGCGCCCTGCGTGGGCATAACGTCGCTCGGATCGTTGTAATCCGTGGGATCATAATTGTTCTCGTTGAAGTAGGTCGCCTTATACGCGTCGCTCATCACGAAGCTCGTGGGCGCTGCCGTTGCTTCGTCATAGTTGGCAAAGCCGTCCGCGCGGGACAGATAGGTGACCTCGCCCTCGGCAAAGCCGAACTGATTGACGGCAGCGACCTTGTCGGATTCGCGCTTGTTGCCCTCGTCAAACACGACGGTGGAGGGAACGTTGACGGTCTCGGAGGCGATCACGTTATGAGAGTCGGAGTTGATGGAGATCACATAATCGCCGGCCTCCAGCACATAGCAGCCTTCGCCGTAGGTGTCGTAGGAAGCCATATCCTCGACAGCAAAGGAGATGCTGACCGTTTCGGAGGCGCCCGGCGCAAGCTCGCCGGTCTTGGCGAACTGGATGAGGTTCACAGCGGACTTCTCGATGCCGCCGTTTGTGTAGGGCGGGTTGTAGTAGACCTCGACGATATCCTTGCCGGCTACATCGCCGGTGTTCGTAACGGTCACGTCAAAGGAGATGGTTTTGCCGTCGTTCGTGATGGGTCCCATTTCCTGTGTGAAGGTGGTGTAGCTCAGGCCGTAGCCGAAGGGATAGACGACCTCGGCGTCATAGTCTATGAGCCCCTCGACTGCGGCGGTTTCATAGAAGCGGTAGCCGACATAGATGCCTTCCACATAATTCACGAAGGTGGGATAGGCCATGCCGCCCTCAGCGAACATATTGGCATAGCCAAATTCTTCCATATTGGTGTAGTCGAAGTCGCCGAAGTTGTTTGCGGTGGGGGTGGAGAGAAGATCCGCCACAAAGGTGTCGGCGGTCTTGCCGGAGGGGTTCACCGCGCCGGAAATGATCTCGCCCACGCCAATGAAGCCGTTCTGGCCGGTGCCGGGGCAGTAAAGGACGGCTTTGATATTGGGATACTCGTTCACAAAGCCGAGCTCCATGGTGTTGGCGGAGTTCACGACCACGATGATGTTGCTGTAGTCGTCGGCGATCTCGTTGAGGAGAGCAAGCTCTCTGTTCGTGAGCTCAAGATAGGACTTGGAGGCGTCAAGATCGTCGGCAAACTCCGAATAGCGGGTTCCGGTCACGCCGAACATGCCGCCGCCGTTGTCAACATATGTCTCCTCGCCGTCGTAGCTCATGGGAAGATCGGCGCCCTCGCCGCCGGAACGGGCGACGAAGAAGATGGCGGTGTCGGAATAGGCCTTTGCGGTATCAAAGAGATCGCCGTACTCCGCGACAGTGGGCTCGGGGACTGTCCAATCCTGTCCGAGCATGCCGACGGTCGGGCGCGCAGTTCTCCAGCCGACATAAAAATCGACCAGATCTTGGTTGTACTCGATGCCGGCTTCCTTGAGGCCTGTCAAGAAGTCGACGGTCTCAAACGCAGCAGAGAGCGAGCCGGAGCCGGTGCCGCCGTACAGCGGGTTCGTAGACGACCAGCCGAACACGTTCACCTTCGCGCCGGAGGCAAGGGGGAGTCCGCCGTCGTTTTTCAGGAGCACGACGCCTTCCTCGGCGATCTCGGTGCAGAGAGCCGTAGCTTCCTCGATGGACTCGTCGGAGATCGTGCCGCCGCCCATCGCCATGTTGACCATGGAATACATGGGGCCGAGCAGGATGTTCGCAACGATGATCACGATCACGAGGAAAACCGCGAGCCACGCCTGTTTCCTCACGAAGCCCTTGAGCGGCTTCTTGATCTTGATCGCTACGATGGTAGCGATGATCGCCAGTACCAGCACAACGCCGATGATCACGAGCTGCGGGATCATCGTGTTGATGACAGCAATGACGTCAGCAATGTTGATGGATAGCATTCTTTGTCCTCCTCATATTATTTTTGGGCATTCGAGCCCATTGGAGCCTGAATAATTGGATCATACCTCCACCGCGGGACGGCCGACGGCCTCGCGGAGAGCGTTGAACTCGCTGATCAGCTTTGCTTCAGCCTCTTCCTCTGCCTTGCGTTTCTCGGGAGAGAGCTTCGCTAGGCGGGCTTCCTCCTTGGCGGCGGCGTCGGCCTGCTTCTTGAGCTCGGCTTCGTAAGCCTCCTCACCCTCCTCGAGGCGGATCTTCTCCTCCGCAGAGATGTATTCACGTCCTTCTGCCGCGGCCGCAGCCTTCTGGTCGGCAACGATGGCGATATGGTCGAGCTTCGAGAACTTCTCCACACCCATGAACAGGAAGATGAGGAAAATACCGGCATAGCAGATGGTCTCGCCGCCAATGAACACCCAAGGCATCGCAGCGCGCAGCGCCTCATTCGTCTGGAGGGTGGACACATCATAATGCACGCCGGACAGCACCGCGTTCAGTACGCCGGTGGTGAGTCCTGTCATACCGGCCATGATGGCGCCGTAAATGGTCATGGAAAGGCCGTCGGTACGGACGCCATGCACGGCCTCCTGATGATCGAAAATATCCGCCAGCAGCGCGAGGGACAGATACATCGCAGGAGTGGAGCCCAGCGCCTTCACCACAAAGGAGATGATGACGACGGCAAAGCTGCTGGGAGCGATCATGCCGATGACGCCGCCGATCACGGCTACCACCGCGCCGACGAGGATCGCCTTGCCCTTGCTGCCCAAGAGATTGGCCAGAGGCAGGGCGATCACCATGCCGATGGCGGTAGGCACCGCGCCGATGATGGCAAGGGTGCCTTGGAGCTGTCCGCCGTAAGCCACGGTGTAGTTTCCAAGCGCGTCCGCGAACATGGCGGTGCAGAAATAGTTCTGGGAGACGTTCTTTATCATGCCGCCGAACTGATACAGGAAGAAGAACACCATCATGATGATCCAGAAGCGATCCTTGGAGCAGATCCTCCACTGCTCCTTGATGGGCAGCGCAGCCTTGGTCTCGCCGGAATCCCCGGAGGCCATGGATTCTTCCGTTACGCGCTCGCGGGTGAAGAAATACTCGATAAGGACGCCGACGAGCGTGATGATGATGAGGGCAATGACAAAGACCTTCCAATGGCTGTAGGAGGCCTGCGCGTCATAGATGGCAGCGCCTGCCTCGTCCACATAATACATGATCTTGCCCGCGTCGTTCGTGACCGGGGTACCCGCCCCGCTCATGTCATACACAAACAGAAGGTTCAGGAAAAACGGCAGGATCATGCTGGAAAGGCCCATGGCCGCGAGCATTGTGGCGTTCGAGATCGTCGCCAGCAGGCCGCGGTCCTTGCTGTTTCGCGTGGACAGGCTCACCAGCGCCGCATGGGGCGTATAGTACATGGGATACGCGAAGGCAAACCACAGGTTATAGCCGATGGCGATGCAGATGAGGGCTCCGGTGTGCCACTGGGTGCTCGTCGAGTTATACGGCGAGAAAACGAACAGAAACAGCAGCGCCAGAAGGCTGATGGGCACGGATACCAGCAGCAGCGGCCTCGCCTTGCCGTTTTTGGATTTGATGTTGTCCATGAGGCGGCCGACGAGGATATTGCCGATCACCACGAAGATGACGGAAATGACCGGCAGCCATGTGAAGAACGCGCTCGCCCAAGTGTTAATGTGCAGCACGTCGGACATGTACTTGTTGAAGTAGTTCGACAGCACAGAGTTTGCCAGCAGCGCCAGGGTCGGTCCCACGAGGTAGCCGATGGCTCCCTCCGGGATCAGGGTCACATTGTTTTTCTTGATGAGGCTGGGCGGCAGCTTATCGAAAAAGCTGCCCTTCGTTTTTTCGCTCATACTTTCCTCCCCTTTCTATGCTTTCTTGAACGACAGGATCACATCCGCGAAAAAGTCCACGCAGATGAGGACGAAAACCACGCCCCAGAAGATATGACCCCTTACGAAGAACCATACCGTCAGCGCCGCCGCGATCAGCGTCACGAGGATGGCGACCACCGGGGATATGCCGTTTGCGTTGCTTTTCATACCGTCCCCTCCCTTATTGCAGCGCTTTCTGTTTTTTCGCCACGCCAAGCTGCTTGAAGAAGCCGCCGATGAGCTTACCGAGCCCCTTCAAGAAGGCGATGCCGTGGCCGTTCACGATATCGAGGATACCGTCGCACATATCCTGCGAAACCATACCGCCCGCCATCTTGCCGATGGCGCGGATGGGCATGTTGTAGATAAAGGTGATGTTAAGATCGGGCTCGCCCTTGGCAATAGACTTATTCAGCATCCCGGTGAGGATCTTCCATACGAAGCGAGCCTTGAGGCTCTTGGCGTAATAGAGCTGGGCAATGGCGTCGTTCGGCTGGATGGTACCGGCCCATTTTCCGTCCGGGATATCATGACCCAGCAGCGCCTCGAACTCCTTATCCGACACAGCCTTGATATCGCCGCTGACGTAGCTGGGGATCGCCGACAGATCGATGGGCGCCGGAGCGTTCGTCCCGGCGACGGTGACAGGGGCGGAAAGCCTGATATCTGCCGCGCTCGCGCCGATGAGGATGTCGTATTCGCCGCCGTCGATCTCGAACCTGCCGGTCTTACTGTTCCAGTAACGGAAGGCCTTGTCGTCAAGCTCGATGGTGACAGCTGCACTCTCTCCCGCCTTGAGGAATACCTTTTGGAAGCCCTTCAGCTCCTTGGCAGGGCGGTAAACGCTCGGGTTCTTGGCACTCACATAAAGCTGCGCCACCTCCGCGCCGTCCCGCGAGCCGGTGTTCATGAGAGTAAAGCTCACGACTTTGTCCGTGGCTTTTATATCCGAGTATTCAAACGTCGTATAGGAGAGACCGAAGCCGAAGGGGAACGTCACCGGCACCTTGGCCGTTTCATAATACCGATAGCCCACATACAGGCCTTCGCGGTACTCCACGCTCCGCTCCTTCGCCGGGAAGTAGGTCGAGGTGGAGCAGTCCTCATACTTCACAGGATAGCTCTCGGAGAGTTTTCCCGAGGGGTTCACATCGCCGAGAATGACCTTCAGCACCGCAGAGGCACCCGCCTGTCCGCACAGATACCCGTGGACGAGACCCTTGCAGCGAGAAAGCCACGGCATCTCCACGGAGGAGCCGGCGCTCATCACAACGACGACGTTGGGATTCGCGGCGGAGACCGCGTTCAGCACCTCCACTTGGCATCGGGGGATCGCCAGCGTGGAGCGGTCGAGGCCTTCTGACTCACTGATCTCGTCAAGCCCCATATACAGAAGCACATAATCCGCCTTCAGCGCCAGCTCCACGGCCTTGCGGCGCATGATCTCGTCGGGGTCGCCGTGGCGGGGATAGCCGGGCTCAAAGCCGATCACATCAAGCTCGAAATCCCCGATCACATCCATGGTGTTATCGAGCTTCGTGCAGTTCACCACCGAGCTGCCCGCGCCCTGATAGCGAGCCTTTTGGGCAAACTCGCCGATGACCGCCACCTTGCTGCCCTTTCGGAGCGGCAGGATGTTGTCCTCGTTTTTCAAAAGGACGATGGACTGCTCGCTGGCCTTTTGGGCAAAAGCGTGGTGCGCCTCCACATCGAACGGCTTTCCCTTAAGTGGGTCAACCGCCGCTCTGGTGGAGAGCATCACATCCAGCAGCTCATCCACACGGACGTCGACCTCATCCTCGGAAATGCGGCCTTCATAGATCGCCGCCATGAGCTGCCGGGGGCTGTCGCCGCCGGTGGAGGGCATTTCCAGATGAGAGCCCGCTCGAACGCCGTCCGTGAAATCGTTGCAGGCGCCCCAGTCAGACACGACAAAACCGTCGAAGCCCCATGTATCCCGCAGGATTTCCTGCAGCAGGTGAGCATTTTCGTTTGCATAGACGCCGTTCACCATGTTGTAGCTCGACATGATGGACTTTGGGTGCGCCTCCGTCACCGCGATCTCAAACCCGGTGAGATAAATCTCCCGCAGGGTGCGCTCATCCATAACGGAATTGGACGCCATGCGCCGCAGCTCCGTGTTGTTCGCTGCAAAATGCTTCGGGCAGGCGGAAACGCCGTTTGCCTGAATGCCGCGTATGTAGCCCGCGGCCATCTTGCCCGCGAGGTACGGATCCTCCGAGAAATACTCAAAATTACGCCCGCAGAAGGGACTGCGCTTTATATTGAGACCCGGCCCCAGCAAAACGCATACGTCCTGACTGGCCGCCTCCTCCCCCAGCATTCTGCCAAGCTCTTCCCCCAGCGCCGGATCCCAAGAGTTCGCCATGGTGGCGGCGGTGGGATAGCAGGTGGCGGGCAGGCTTCCGTTCAGACCAAGCTGATCTCCCGCACCCTCCTGCTTGCGCAGACCGTGGGGGCCGTCCGACAGGGTCATGTTCTCGATCCCCAGCCGCTTCACGCTCTGGGTCTGCCAAAAATCCCGGCCGGACAGGAGGTGACACTTCTCCTCCAGCGTGAGCTGTTTTATGATATCCGCATGTTTCATGTTCCACCCCTCTGATCAAAAAATGTTCCATAATTATAATGCCCTGTATGTACTTTATGATAATTTTATAACTATTTTGACGGATTGTAAAATACCAATTACGCAATCTGCTATGCCATTTTGGCATAACCTTCGCTATTTTTTGTAGCTTACGTCAATTACAGCTAACAAAATTAGACATTTTGGGAAAATTGTGTTTTACTTCCATTTGTGGATTCTAAAGAGATCCTTCTTCATGTTATACTGTCAGCGCATAGCCAGAACGACAGATCGGAGGTTTGACCATGATCGATCTGCAGCAGCTAAAGCAGCTCTCCGCCATTGCGGAAAAAGGCACCTTATCGGCCGCCGCAAAGGAGCTGCATATCTCCCAGCCTGCCCTTACCCGTTCCATGCAGCGGCTGGAGCAGACCCTTTCCATCGACCTGTTCGACCGAAAGAAAAACCGCACCAGCCTCAATGAAGTCGGCCTTCTGGCCGTGGAACTGGCCAAGGGGATCCTGCATGACGTCGAGGAATTCCCCCGCCAGCTCCAAGCCCTCGCCCGGAGCCTCAACACGATCTCCATCGGCTCCTGCGCCCCCGCGCCCATGTGGAACCTCGCCTCCGAGCTGATGGAGCTGTACCCGGAATATGCCGTGAACTCCGAGATGAAATCCGGCGGAGAGCTTCTTGACGGCCTTTTCGCCGGCAATTACCACCTCATCATTACGGATCGCCCCATCGAGCAGGCCGGTGTGTTCAGCCGCGTATTTGCCAAGGAGCAGCTTACACTGTCCGTTCCGTTTGACCACCCTCTCAGCTCCCGAAGCAGCGTTCGTTTATCCGATCTGGAGGGTCAGACCATGCTCCTTTATCATGATCTGGGCATCTGGGATCGGGTCATAGAAAAACTGGAAAGCCTCCATGTTCACTTCATCGTCCAGCGGGAAAGAGATGTCTTTGAGGATCTGATTATCTCTTCCAATATCCCCTGCTTCGATTCCAACATGATCCACCATCCGCTTACTTACGGAGTCCATCGAACCGCGATCCCCATTCTGGACGACGAGGCGGTCGCCGTCTATTACATCAACTCGACGACACAGGGCAAGGCGCTTTTGGATCGCCTCACCTTCCGCGGCCAGAACCAATAAAAGGAAAGTACCGGCAATGCCGATTCTGCAGACTGCCACCCAAAGGATCCACAGCAGCATGCAGAATCGGCAATGTTTTTTTCGGTCAGCTTATCATACAGATGCCAGCGCTGAACATGACGCGCCTTATTTCTTCGATTTTTCCTTGGCTCTCTTATCGTTAATGATCTTCATATGCTCCGCGGTGACAAGCTCCACATTGTTCTCCTTCGCCCACGCGACACAGCCCTTCAGAACCGTCGGCAGGAACACCCGAGGTACGTTCAGAATGGTTTCCAAGGCGTCGTCGCTGAATTTCACCTTATCGTCCGCCCGGTCAGCGGCATAGCGCACGGATTCCAGCGAAGCCTTGCGGATGGGCAGGAGCTCCGCCTTCATCCGGCGATGGCGGTGGAACCAGAAATTCTTGCTGTCCCGATAGCCATAATCCACCGGCAGAGGCGGAAAATCCTGCGCTCGGACGCCGTTGATGATCGCGTCGCTGTACTGCTTTTTCATAAGGATCCGATCCACCCGCAGGATGAAATGGGCGCCGAACTCCGAGGTGATGCCGTTGAACATGTGATAGGGAGGCTTATAGCCGTCCAGCACCCCGGGGGCGTCGTCCTGCGCGTTATCCAATTCCCGCATCCATGTGCATTCGATCACTTGGATGGCGTCGGAAAGCACCTCGGGGCGCTTCTCGCCGGTCTCCTCCTCGATCTGGCTCTTTTCCCGGCGGAAATTGCACTTGGGCATTTTGTCCTCCGGCTTATCGCCCGGCCAGCTCAGCTTTACGCATTCCTTGAAGGTGGCGGGCTTATCATCTACGAAGTTGATCGCGCATTTGCCCCGCGCCAGAATGTTCTGCGCCGTATTCGAGGAATTGCGGCAGCACAGCAGCATAGCATAATAATCCTTCCCGGCGACATAATAAGGTGCGCACAGAGAATAGGGGCCAAGGGTGGTGGAGCCATCCTCGCATAGGGTGCTCACGACCACCGTCGGCATGGGGAAATACAGCGAGGTCTGATAGAAGTTGTCTACGATCCGCAGGTTTTCAAAGCTGGACATAATGTTATCCTCCTCGGCTTAGCGGTTCCATATTTTTGTTTGTATGAACGTGTTCAAAACAACTGCATTATACTGTTCAGAAGACCTCTTGTCAACCAATTAACAAGCAGGCTTTTCCATTTCTTTCCCCTCCCCCGCGTCTATCGGCGGCATCTCTTCCCGTTTGCCGATTTATGTGATACAATCATCCCAACAGCATGGAAAGGCAGGTGACAGCCCTTGGAGGACAGAACCTATATCGGGATCGATCTCAAATCCTTCTATGCAAGCGTGGAATGCCGCGAGCTGGGGCTGGATCCGCTGACCACAAACCTTGTGGTGGCCGATCTGAGCAGGACAGAGAAAACGATCTGCCTCGCCGTGACACCAAGTCTGAAAGCCTACGGCATCCCCGGCCGGGCGAGGCTTTTCGAGGTCGTGGAGGCCGTCAGGAGGATCAACGCCGAAAGGCTGCGGAAGGCTCCGAACCATGCCTTTACGGGCAAAAGCAGCAGTGCGATCGAGCTGGCAAACGATCCTTCCTTGGAGCTTGACTATATCGTGGCCATGCCCCGTATGGCGTATTATATGGAATACAGCACGCGCATCATAGACACTTATCTCCAGTATGTGAGCTTTGACGATATGGTGGTATACAGCATCGACGAGGTCTTCATCGACGCCACGGCCTATATCCGCACACTCCGCATCTCGGCGCACGAGTTTGCGCTGCGAATGATCCGGGATGTCCTTTTCAAAACCGGGATCACCGCCACCGCGGGCATCGGCCCCAACCTCTATCTTGCCAAGGTCGCCATGGATATCATGGCAAAAAAAATGCCCGCCGACCGGGACGGGGTGCGCATCGCGGAGCTGACAGAGCGCAGCTATCGCGAGCACTTGTGGGATCACAGGCCGCTGACCTCCTTCTGGCGCGTGGGCAGAGGCATCGCGAGAAAGCTGGAGCAAAACGGACTGTTTACCATGGGCGATATAGCCCGCCAATCGGAGCGGGACGAGGAATTGCTGTACCGGCTCTTCGGGGTAAACGCGGAGCTTCTCATCGACCACGCATGGGGCTGGGAGCCGACCACCATCGCGCAGATCAAGGCCTACAAACCCGCCTCCAACAGCTTGTCGGTGGGACAGGTGCTCTCCGAGCCATATACGAAAGAGAAGGGCCGGATCATCCTTCGGGAGATGACGGAGGGTCTCGTCCTCGATCTGGTGGAAAAGGGTCTTCTCACCGATCAGGTCGTGCTGACCGTGGGCTATGACAAGAAGATACCGCCGGCCTATCGCGGCCCGACGGAAGAGAATTACTACGGCCAGAACGTGCCGAAGCAGGCTCATGGCAGCCGGAACCTTGGCCGGGCGACCTCCTCGACCCGCTTGGTGACGAACGCTTTTCTGGAGCTTTATGACAGGATCGTTGAGCCGGAGCTGTATGTGCGCCGCATGTATGTCGTGGCAAATCATGTTATCCGGGCAGATGACGCTGAAGCCCCGGCCTATGAACAGCTTGACCTCTTTACCGATTACGAGGCGGAGGCGGCAGAAGCGGAGTCGCTTGCCAAGGAGCGCCGCCTGCAGGAGGCAATGCTCAGCCTCAAAAACCGCTACGGGAAGAATATCATCCTCCACGGAACGAGCTACCAAGAGGGCGCCACCGGCCGTGACCGCAACGAACAGGTCGGAGGGCACCGAAGATGAATCGCTACGCAGATATCATAGATCATCCCCACCATGTGTCCCAAAAGCACCCGCCCCTCCCGCCGGAGAGCCGAGCCGCGCAGTTCAGCCCCTTTGCCGCGCTGACGGGCTACGACGACGCCGTGGTGGAGACAGCGCGGAGGACGGATCAGAGGATCGACCTCAGCCCGGACGAGGTGGAACGCATCGACGCGGTGCTGCAGTCCCTGCAGCGGGGCGACAGGATCAAAGCGGTGCATTTTGTGCCGGACGGGCGAAAGGCGGGCGGCAGTTACCGGGAGACCCGCGGCGCCGTCAAAAAGCTCGACCCCATCGGCGGGCTTCTCCTTCTCGCGGACGACAGCACGATCGCCTTTGGGGATATCCTTACCATCGAAGAGGAGACAGCCGGTTCGGAGATCTGATCGGCATGACGGAAAATGAGATTTCAGCACACGAGCCGACATGGGTGGAGGTCATGGCGTCATAGCAGTCGGCAAGACAGATGATACGGGCGGCCTCCGGGATATCCTCGCCCGTCATAGCGCTCGTGATGGCTTATCGCCCTATAGGCCTTCCCGGCGACACGGTCGTCGTCCATGAGCTGATCCTCTTTGGGCGTATACTTCTTCCCCTGCATGTGAAGGGCCTTATTCTCCGCGATCAGCGAATGAATCTGCGCCAAAACCGCCTGCGGTTCAGATTCCAGCGCCGGGAGGCGCTTGGCTCCGCGCCGGTTCGGTCGGCAGCCTGCGAAGAAACCGCAGCACCAGCCACAACGCCGGCAAAAACGCCAGCACATAGGCCAGCGGCTGCGCCTCTTGGATACCGGCCAGCCCCCGGAAACGTGCCAGAAGCAGCAGCGCCGGAATGAAGATGATCCCGCTGCGAAGGGACGAAAGAAACGCCGCCCCCAGCTTATGCCCCGTACTCTGATACAGCATCTC
The DNA here is from genome assembly GCA_905234855.1 of uncultured Oscillospiraceae bacterium. Taxonomy (GTDB): domain Bacteria; phylum Bacillota; class Clostridia; order Oscillospirales; family Oscillospiraceae; genus CAJOIG01. The sequence goes on along the minus strand of CAJOIU010000001.1, from coordinate 81,272 downwards.
CGTCACCATGCAGATGGGCAGGAACAGCAGCGCGCCGCAATGCAGACGCAGCGCCCGGGTACCGATCCCGATGACCGCAGGGTCGTTTCGGAAGATGCCGATGAGACTGCCCGATGACAGATACACCGCCGCTGCCGCCACGGCCATCAGTCCCTCCGCCAGCGCAAAGGTGAACCAAAAGGCCTTCCGCACCCGGTCGTATTTCCCCGCGCCGTAATTGAAGCCGCTGACCGGCTGGAAGCCCTGCCCCACCCCCAGCGCCACGGAGAAAACAAAGAATCCGATGCGGGACACGATGCTCATGGCGGCAATGGCCTCGTCGCCGTAGACCCCGGCGCATTCGTTCAGGAGGATCGTCGTCAGACTGTTGAGTCCCTGCCGCAGGAGACTGGGAAGCCCCGTTGCCAGAATCTCCCCCATGAGGGTCGGGCTCAGCGACACCGCCCGGAGGGACATCCGGGCAGAGGTCTTCCCCCGCAGGAACATACTCAGCAGGATCAGGAAGCTCACGATCTGGCTCAAGGCCGTGGACAGCCCCGCGCCGGCGATGCCCATATGAAATACGAACATAAACAGCGGGTCGCCCGCCATATTCAGTATCGCGCCGGTGAGAAGGCCGATCATGCCGAGCGAAGCCTTCCCCTCATAGCGCAGTATATTATTCAGAACAAAGCTGGAGGTCATGAAGGGCGCTGCCGCGAGGATATAGGAAATATACGCCTTGGCATAGGGCGCGATGGTCTCCGTGCTGCCCAGAAGCCGGATCAGCGGATCGAGGCGCCAGAAGCAGATCGCCGCGCTGACGATCCCCACGCCCATGGCGCAGAAAAAGCCCGTGGAGGCTGTGACGCTCGCCTCCTGCACATCCTTCTTCCCCAGTTCCCGGGCGATGAGGCTGCCGGAGCCCTGTCCGAAAAGGAAGCCCACGGCTTGAATGATGGCCATGAAGCCGAACACAACGCCCACCGCGCCGCTGGCGCTGGTGCCCAAAAGCCCTACGAAGGCCGTGTCGACGAGGTTATAGATATTTGTCACCAGCATGCTGATGATCGTCGGTATGGACAACCGCACCACCAGGCTTGCAACCGGCGTTTGGGTCATGCGGTCAAATTGGGATACTTCGTTCTTCTTCATTGCAGCTTCCGATTCTAAGACGGTACGCCGGGCGTTCCGTCGGTTTCGTTCATCATACACGAGGCGCGGATAGAGTCCCATACGAAGCCGCCCTGCAGGCAGGGGTATTTATCCCAAAGCGCGGTGTATTCATCGGTTGAGCCGCAGGAGTTACCCATTGCGTGGGTGTATTCGCAAAGTATAAAAGGCCTTGAATCCCTTCCCGAAAGGGCGTATTCCTCAAGCTGACGGGGCTTTGCGCCTTCTGGCGCAAAGCCCCGTCCTGTGCGCATGGGCGCGTGCAAAGCAGTACCCAAGCCGTCCTGTTTTTCCAAGCTGTCAAACAGCTTTGAGCGCAGGCTCCTGCAGCGCGATGCCGAGCCGTTCCAGAATCTCCTCCGTATGCGTAACGGGCAGGATCTCCAATGCCTCGCGCACCTCCGGCGCCACGTCCCGCAGATCATCCTCGTTCTCCTGCGGGATAAACACCGTTTTGACCCCGGCGCGTTGAGCAGCCATCAGCTTCTCAGGCAGGCCTCCGATGGGCTTGACATCTCCCTGCAGGGATACCTCTCCTGTCATAGCCACCGAGGGCGGCACGGCAATATCCGTCACAAGAGACGCAATGGCCGTCGTCAGCGTGACGCCCGCGGAGGGGCCGTCCTTCGGGGTGGCGCCGTCCGGGACATGGATATGCAGATCGTTTTTCTCAAAAAGCTCCGCCCGATCCGGGAACATATGCTTCACGAGACTGACGGCGATCTGCGCCGATTCCTTCATGACGTCCCCCAGCTGTCCCGTGACGATGGTCTTGCCGCTGCCCCGGGTCAGCATCGCCTCGATATACAGCACGTCTCCTCCCACCGGCGTCCAAGCAAGGCCGGTCACCACGCCGGGTCTTGCGCTTTCTTTTACATGCCGGTGATGCAGCGGCTGCATATCGAGATAATCCCTCAGCTCGCTCTCTGTGACCGTCACCGGGGTCTGCTCCCCGCGCACCAGCTTGACGGCGGCGCTGCGGCAGAGCACATCTATGCGTTTTTTGAGTCCGCGGACGCCCGCCTCCCGGGTATAATCGTCGATCACGGTGCGGAGAGCCCCGTCGCTGAGCTCCAGCTCCTTCTCCCCGATCCCCACGGCCTCCATAGCCTTTGGCAGCAGATGCCGGCGGGCGATCTGGAATTTCTCCGTGGGCGTATAGCCCCGGAACTGGATGACCTCCATCCGATCCAGCAGCGGCTGTGGGATGGTGTCCATGGAATTTGCCGTGCAGATAAACAGCACGTCCGACAGGTCGAACGGCACGTTCAGATAATGGTCGGTAAAGCTGAAATTCTGCTCCGGATCCAGCACCTCCAGCAGCGCGCTGGCGGGATCGCCGTTATACGAGGCGGAGAGCTTATCCACCTCGTCCAGCACCATGACCGGGTTCGACACGCCGCTTTTCTGGATGCCGTCAATGATCCGCCCGGGCATGGAGCCGATATACGTCCGCCGATGACCGCGGATATCGGCCTCGTCCCGCACGCCGCCCAAGCTGACCCGGACATATTTTCTGTCCAGCGCCCGGGCGATGCTCTGTCCGATGCTGGTCTTGCCGGTTCCCGGCGCGCCGACGAACAGCAGAATGGAGCCTGACTGCACCTTTTTGAGGTTCATGACGGCGATCTGCTGGATGATGCGGCGCTTCACCTTGGAAAGACCGAAGTGATCCTCGTCCAAGATACGCTCAGCCCGATCCAAATCGATGGCATGGGCTTCCTCCTTCTTCCACGGAAGCCCTGCCATAAAGTCCAGATAGTCATACAGCATCCCGTATTCCGGGCTGCTTTTCCCCTCCTGCTTGAGCCGATTGAGAACCTTGCCGCATTCCTTACGGGCGTCCCCGTTCATAGGCGCCTCCCGCAGGCGCTGCTCCAGCTTCTGCAGATCGGAGCTGTTTTCCGGGTGCATCTCATCGAGCTCGTTCTGCAGATATTCGAGCTGCTTCTTGATGGCCGATTCCCGGTACAGCTTCTGATGATCCTCCTCCTGCGCGGTACGTACCTCCTTGCCCACCTTCATAAGCTCGAGGTTTTCCAGCAGCAGCTTTTCCATCAGCGCAAAGCGCTTCTGCATACTGTCCTCCGCCAAAAGCGCGTAGCATTCCTCATTCGTCGTCTGAAGCCATGGGGACAGGGCGGCGGCGATCTCTCCCAGATTCGTCCAGTGCGCGGCGTAACCCCGCAGGATCTGCGCCCACGGCATGTTTTTGGCAAATTCCAGCAGCGCCTCCTTCACCTCGTCCAGCCGATGCTCCGCGGTCTCCCGATTGAGATCGTCGATATCGCCGCGGCGGGCAATATCGAGGTCGATCCCGCGCTCGCCATGAAGGGATATCTCCCGGATATCCACCCGGTTGCGCAGGCGGATGGCAATGAATCCCTGCTCGTTCACCTCCGTGATGACGCCGGTAATGCCGATGCGGTAGAAGCTGTCGGGCGTCACCCGATCCATCGAGATCGGTTCCTTTGCCACGATCATGACCACTTTGCTGTCAACGACCGGCTCCCGCCCGGTGAGGGCGCGATAGTGATCTTCCTTAAAATATGTAGTAGAATCCGGCACGACGACCGTATTATGAATAGGCAGAACCGCCATGGTGTATTCCTCCAATTTCGCCTAAATCTAGCACTTGATAGCTTTGAGTGCTAACACAAAGTTAAAAAATATATCCCACTTTGGGGATCCGGCGCCTTTACAAATGTAAAAGTTCTGCTATAATACTACTACACGCCTTTACACTTGTCAAGGTCGTTCAAAATTTCTTTACAATCCCGGAGGAACGCCATGTATTGCGGATGCAACGAGATCGCCCAAGGCTCGCAGGCTCGGATCGCCCGCGCGCTGGTATCGCTCATGGAAAGAAAGGCCTTCTCCTCCGTCTCCGTCAGCGAGCTTTGCCGGGAGGCCGGCGTATCCCGTCCGACATTTTACAGCCTGTTCGGTTCTATGGAGGACGTGCTTCGGTTCATCCTGCAATCGAACTATAGTTACGCGCCTGAGGCAGATCATGCCCAAGAATGCGGTTTGGAAAGCTTCTGTCTGGGCTACAGCGGTTATATCGAAGCCCATCGGGAGTTTCTATCCCTGCTGGTACGCAACGGCCTGTTTCATATCCTCTACGGCAGCATCGAGGAATCCCTCACGGGATGCGCCTGCTTCCTTGCGGACGCCGAGCCCTCCTTCCGGCGCTATGCGGCGCATTTCACCGCCGGAGGGCTGGCCGGGTTCATCCAGAATTATACACAGGGGGAGCCGTGCTCCGTGGAGGAGCTGAGCCGTATACTTGCAAGACTCCTGTCCGGCTGTCATTTTTCAGCGCCGTAATCGGCACTGGAAAAGGAAGGCCGTGGTTTATGGCGCAGGAGGCCTATCTCCCGCGTCCCGAAATGATTTGCAGATTTTTTTGAAAAAGGTCTTGACAGCAAGGTTAGCATATGCTAATATGTCGATAGTTAGATTAAGCTAACGATTCGAAGCGTTGCGGTTCGCTTTGATTCTGCCAGCCGAGCCACAGGGAAATCGCTTTCTTAGGTATCGGAAGCGATTGGCGCGGCAACCATGGCAAAACACACCTCCATGCTCCCAGAAAATCTGCGGACTTTTTTGACACACTCTCCTTACACTATCTCCTATCTAATCAAACCGCAATGACAGAACACAGCCGTCGGCGCCGAGCCGATGGCTGTGTTCTATTATGCCGTTATTGCTTTCCGGCCATACTCCTCCAGAAAAGCAAGGTTCACGCTCTCCCAAAAACCTCGTCCAGAAAGTCGAGGCACATATCCGACACCCATTTCTCGTGATACCACGGATCGCCATGGTGGGGCTTCCCTTCCGCGATATGCAGCCGTGCATCGACTCCCGCCTCCTTCAGCGCTCCATAGAAGTCGACAGACTGCTCCGTCGGAACCACCGCATCCGCGCCGCCGTGGATGATGAGAAACGGCACCGTATCCGCGCTCACATGGACGATAGGGCTGGCAAGCCGCACAAGCTCGGGTACACTGAGGATGGGCGCGCCTAGAAACTGCGACTCGGGCGACATCGGCTCGCTGTGGTCAGGGATGCCTTTACCGCTGATCTTGAATGCTTCGTCCATGGCAAGGAAGCCTGCGCAGGGGCCGCACCAGTCCACGCAGGCGTGTACATGGCTGGAGTATTCGCCATAGCCCATGCTCAAATCCTCGAATGCCGGATTATCGTTCGTCACCGCCGTATACGACGACAGCCAGCCGCCGGAGGAAGGCCCCCAAACCGCGATGCGATCCGTATCGAAATTGTATTTTTCGGCGTTCGCCCGCACCCAGCGGATGACGGTCTTCGCGTCGTATACCATTGCTGGATAACGCGCCTCGCCGGATTTGCGGTATTCGGCGCTGACCACGGCATAGCCCCGGTCAAGCCCCCGGAGCATAGGCTCCACAGAGTCGTCCCGTTTCGAGCAGATCATGAACGCACCGCCGTGGAAGTGGACGATCACAGGCAAAGGCATGTCGTTTCGCTCATTCGGCAGATACAGGTCGAGCTTTTGGGACGGCGAGGCATCGCAGTACGGGATATCCAGATATTTTTCCCTAATGCCGTCCAAAATCTCCTGCGCCAGTCCCGGCGGCGGCGGGAAGCCCGGTTCGGCCAAGGTAAACTACGTCAGCACCTCCACCATCACCCGGCAGATCGCGGCGCTGGAGGAGGAGCTGGGGGTGAAGCTCCTCACCCGGGACACCCATAAGGTGACGGTGACAGACGAGGGAAAGCTGTTTTTCCTGCGGGTCATGTCCGTCATCGGCGAGATGAACCAATACCGGGAAAACCTTATCTCTATCGGAAAGCTGCCGCCGGACAAGACCCCCACCTTCCGCGTGGCGACCTATACGAGCGACAGCATGTACCGCATTCTGGCGGACGCCATGCAGGCCTTCCCCTCCGACTGGCTTTCGAAGCAATGCCGGTTCATCTTTCCCGTGGAGGGACAGATGGTCCCCTCGGTGCTGGACGGGGTGGCGGATATCGGCGTGGACTCGGCGGAATACCTTTCAAAATACAAAGACGTGTTCGACACAAAGCTGCTGCACCGCAGCCCCTTCCGGCTGCTGGTAGGAAGCCGTCATCCCTTATACGGGCGCAGGAGCATCGCCGTTTCGGAGCTTCTGAGCCGCTTTGGGACGTATGGGGACTACATCCCTCTGTTTTCCGGCAGTCTGGCCTTCCGCGGCTATCCCGTGCGGAACGTCGAGGAGCTTCGCACGCTGGGGGAGTTCACCATCTCCCAGCTTCCCCATATCATCCCCCTGCTGGGCTATTCCCGAGACGGTCGGGAGCAGAACACCGACGATCTCATGCTTCTGGTGCCGAGAGAGCTGGAGCTCTTCGACTTTGCCCGGTTCTGGTCCATCCGGCTGCGGGACGACCCCATCACGACAGATTACATGCTTTTTTGGAAAAAAGGCAGCACCGATCCGGATCTCGTTCGGTTTCTGGAGATCGCGGAATACGACCCCAAAGCCGCGCCATAGTATTTCACCCCGCTGCCGACACAAAAAAGCAGTGGGGTGATGGATTATTCGCTTCGCACTACGCGGCTCTGGGCAAGGGCAATATCCCGGAAACGGTCGGCTTCGGCGTTCTGGGAATCTGTTTTCCACGCCACCACGGAGCGGAGGCTGGCATCGTCTCCTTGGATCGGCAGGGCTATCACGTTCTCCGGGCATTTCATGGCCGCCACCTCCGGCGGCAGGATCGCCACCCCGGCGCCGGAATCAACGGAAAGCAGAAGCATATCCGCCCGATTATAATAGTTTATGATGTCCGGCTGGATGCCTCGATTCTGACACATCCGGTCGATCTGATCCGACAGTGTGAAATCCGAAGCCTGCATCGACACGAAGTGATGCGTTCCGATGGTCGACCAATCTCCCATATCGATGGAGGTCAGATCGGCGCGGTTCACGAACAGGTGAAGCTGACTGACCCCGGTGACCGCGTAGGTAAGCCGTCCGCTCTGCCGGGGAAGCATGGGCTCGTTTGCGAAATACAGGTCATGATCCAATCGGGCGATGGCACGCAGCATCTCGGAGCCCTCCATCATCGTCACATCCACCTGCACCTGCGGATAGCGGGCGGAAAACTCCTTCAGCGCCCGGGAGAAATACGGCGTGGAGCTCGAGAGCATCGCCACCCGCACATGTCCCGGCCGATCCGCCGCGAGATTGCGAAGCCGCAGCTCCGCCGCTGCCTGCGTTTCCAATATCCGCGTTGCATAGCCGACATATTCCGCTCCCGCCGCCGTGAGGCTCACATGGTGGGAGCTTCTTTTTATAAGGGGCGTCCCCAGCTCCTCCTCCAGCGCCCGGATGCGGTTCGACACCGTTGGCTGGGACATGAAGAACTCCTCCGCCGTGCGGGTGAAATTCAGCGTCCGGGAGATGGAAAGAAAGATTTTGAGCTGCTGCATATCCATCGCAGCGCCTGCCTTTCCGGCGATTAAAAATCCGTATCGCGCGATTTGATAACTGTTTCGCCATTGTTATTTTCTTGTCTTATAATAAAATCAACCAATCGAAAAAGCAAGTCAAAAAGAAAATTTTATTATGACAAGGAGATATCATCATGGCTTATGAAAAGAGAAAGGTCATTCTGACCGTCGCCCAGACCGGCAACTTCCAAGGCAAAGCACAGAACCCCAACCTGCCCGAGCAGCCCCATGAGATCATCCAGAGCGCTTACGACTGCTACAACGCCGGCGCCTCCATCGTCCATGTCCACGCCCGCAACAAGGACGGCAAGAGCTGCAACGACCCTAACATCTTCGCCGAGATCAACACCGGCATCCGCGCCAAATGCCCCATCATCGTCCAGAACTCCTCCGCCCCCGCCACCCGCGACAACGCGCAGACGGACGACGGCCTCGGCGTTCTCGATATCAAGGATCCCGCCGCTTGGCCGGAGATGTGCTCCCTCGACTGCTCCCTCATGACCACCACTTGGGGCGATCTGGAGTTCATCTATATGTGGACGCGCAAGTGGCTCATCAACACCGCCCGCCGCATCAAGGAAATGGGCATCAAGGCCGAGATCGAGGTCTTCGACCCCACCGCCATCGAGGATGTGTTCAAGTATCTTTATCCCGCCGGCGTGCTGGACGATCCTGTGTCCCTCACCCTCGTCATGGGCATGGATAAGGTATCGCAGGGCGCTATCTCCTGCACCCAGCAGAACATCGACTATATGTATAACCTCGCGAAGAGCTGCGCCGCCGAGGCGGGCGTCAAAATGCCCATCGACGTGACCACCATGGCTATCGGCCAGACCCAGCTCCACGGCACCGTTTTCGGTATGCTCCGCGGCACCGGCATCCGCACCGGCATGGAGGACAACATCAACTATTCCTATCACGTCCCCGCCGAATCGAACGCTCAGCTCGTGGAGCGCATCGTCCGCATCATCCATGAGCTCGATATGGAGGTCGCCACTCCCGAGGAGGCGCGCGACATGCTCCGCATCCCGCAGCTCGACGGCACCGGCGTGCGCGGAGGCTGGAAGAAATGAAAATGGAAGGCGTAACAGCCATCGGCGTCATCGGCAACGGCATGATCGGCGACAGCATGACCGTGCTGACCACCGGCCACGGCTACAAGACCGTCAGCGTCGTGCGGGATATGGCGAAGGCGCCGGCATATAAGGCGAAGTATGACGAGTATTACAAGCAGATGATCGGCCACGGTCTTCTGACCGAGGAGCAGTTCCAAATCTGCGAGAAGTATCTTACCTACACGGATAACTATGCAGCCCTTGCGGACTGCGAAGTCATCTTCGAGTGCATCACGGAAAACCTCGACTTAAAGCACGATGTATACGCAAAGATCGAGGCAAACTGCCCGAACGTCAAGGCGATCTGCTCCGTTTCCTCGTCCTATCTCCCCGATAAGCTGGGCGAGAAGATGACGAAATATGCCGATCGGGTCGTCGTCACCCATCCCTTCAATCCGGCGCACATGGTGCCATATTTTGAGATCTGCACCGGCAGCAAGACCGCGCCGGGTCTCGCGGAATGGGTCAAGGCATTCCTTGAGACCCTCGACCGCAAGCCAGCGATCCTCAAAAAGCCGAATCCCGGCTTTATCGGCAACTATCTGCAGTTCGCCCTTTGGGCGGCGGCTCTGAAGCTCGTGGAGGACGGCGTTTGCGACCCGAAGGATGTGGACACCTGCCTCAACTACAGCTTCTGCCCGCGGTACACCAGCATCGGCATCTTCGACCACTTCGATAACGGCGGTTACAAGCTGAACATCACCACCTGCGATTCCGTATTCCCCATCCTGCCCCGGTGGGACGGCGCGCCGGAGATCATCCGCGAGAAGGCCGCATCTCCTGACGCATGGGGCGCACGGAGCGAAACGAAACGCGGCTTCTATGACTGGAACGGCGTGGACATGGCGGCGTATGCCGAGCGTGTGAACGCCCCGTATTGGCGCTTCTGCCAATGGGATTTCCCGAAGGAGTAACGATATGGCTATTCTCAACAACGAATCCGGCAGATATGCCGCCAATTTCGTCCAGCACAGCCCCGGCCCCGGCATGGATCCCGATTTCAAGGCGATCTATGACAAATTCGCCAAACGCATCCTTTGGATGGACGGCGAGGTCGTGCCCGGAGCGTTCCAGATGAACACCGCTTGGTATTCCGCCGTGCCGGAGCGCGACCCCATCTTCACCGAGCATGTGCATGACGACGCGGACGAGCTGATCGGCTTTTTCTCCTCCGATCCCAACAACCCCTACGATCTGGGCGGGGAGATCGAATACACCATCGACGGCGAGGCGCATCTGCTGACGAAGACCACCATGATCTTCGTTCCCGCCCATGTGAAGCACAACCCCATGCGCATCCTGCGGGTGGACCGCCCGATCTTCCATTTCAGCGTCGTCACCAAGACGAGCTACGAGTCGGAAAGCGTGTATAAATAATGGCAAAATTCGTCACCGCGGCGCAGGCCGTGTCCCACTTGAAGGATAACGACACGCTGGTCATCGCCGGCTTCGGCTCCTATGCAAGCCCCGAGGAGCTGATGCTGGCAACCTCCAGCCGCTTCGAATCCGTCGGGCACCCGAAGAACCTCACCGTCGCCTGCGGCATCACCCCCGGCGACAAAACCGAATCCGCCGAGCCCAACAAGGGCATGGATCTCGGTCTGAACCGCATGAAAAATCCCGGTCTGATCGGCACGGTGCTGGTTGGCAACCTCACCGATGCCCGCGCCATCGCCTATATGGCCGGCCGGAACGAGATCGCTGCTTACATCCCCCCTATGGGCGTTATGTGCAATCTTTTCCGCGCCGTGGCGGGCGGGCGTCCCGGTCTCATCACAAAGGTCGGCCTCGGCACCTTTGCCGATCCCCGCGTGGAGGGCTGCGCCGTGAACGAAAAGGCGCGGGAGCAGGGCTCCATCGTAGACCTGATGGAGATTGACGGCGAGGAGTATCTGTTCTATCACAGCTTCAAGCCCGACGTCTGCTTCCTGCGGGCGACGTATGCCGACGAGGACGGCAATCTATCCATGTCCCACGAGGGCGTGCAGGGCTCCGAGCTGGAGATCGCCGTCGGCACCCACAATCGCGGCGGCATCGTCATCGCGCAGGTCGAGCAGGTACTGGCGCGGGGCAGCCTTCCCGTGAAGGATATCCGCATCCACGGGCGGCTCGTCGATTACATCGTCGTCGCGTCCGACCCCATTCATGCCCGTCAATGCTATGCCCGGGACGGATACCGCCCGGAGCTGTGCGGCCTAGCCCGCACCCCTGCGGGACAAACGAAAGTCCTGCCGCTGACGGCGCGCAAGGTACTCGCCCGCCGGGCGGCCATGGAGCTCAAGCCCGGCTTAATCATCAACATCGGCTCCGGCATTCCCTCCGGCATCGGCTCTGTGGCCGCAGAGGAGGGCCTGGGGGGCTTCACCACCAGCGTGGAATCCGGCCCCATGGGCGGCGAGGTACAGGAGGGGCTTTCCTTCCCCGGCGTGGCAAATGCCGAGGCGATCTTCTATCAATGCGACACCATCGACATGTACGACGGCGGAATGCTGGATATGGCGTTTCTCGGCTTTGCCGAGATCGACCGGCACGGCAACGTGAACGTATCGAAATTTGCCGGGCGCTGCATTGGCGCAGGCGGCTTTATCGATATCTCCCAGAACGCCAAAAAGGTGTTTTTCATGGGCACCTTCTCCAATAAAGCCGATCTTGAGCTCACCGACGACGGCGTCAAGGTGCGCGCCGAGGGATCGGGCAAGAAGTTCGTGAACGAGGTGCAGCAGATCACCTTCTCCGGCGACTACGCCCTGAAAAACGGACAGGAGATCAGCTATCTCACCGAACGGTGCGTATTCAGGCTCACGCCGGACGGCCTCATGATCACGGAGATCGCCAAGGGCATCGACCTCGAAGCGGATATTCTGGCGCACATGGAGTTCCGTCCCCTCATCGCCGAGGAGATCGGCATGATGGACGAGCGTCTGTTCCGCCCGGAAAAAATGGGCCTGAAGCCCTGAGAGGAAAAAGACATGGAATACAAATACCCCCACCTTTGCGCGCCGATCACCATCGGCAAAACGGTCTTCCGCAACCGCATGTTCTCCGCGCCCATGGGCGGCACGGACATAACTGCCAGCGGCTGCATCGGCCCGCGATCCCTCAAGTTCTACGAGCTGCGCGCCTACGGCGGCGCGGCGGCGGTCACGGTTTCCGAATGCATGGTGCATCCCTCGGACGGCAGCCACGCCTTTCGGCTCGATCTCTCCGTTCCCGAGAGTCTGCCAAGCTTCGCTTATACCGCCGACGCCATCAAGCGCCACGGCGCCGTTCCCTCCGTAGAGCTCAGTCACTCCGGGCAGTTCGCAGGGACATATCTTGCGGACAAGGACAAAAAAGCCAGTCTCGCCCAATGGGGCCCTTCCGCCCTCGTCCGGGACGACGGAGTGGAGGTCAAGGAGCTCACCAAAGACCTCATCGACGAGATCGTGGCGGCCTATGGAAATACCGCCGCTCTCGCCAAACGCGCAGGCTTCGAGATGGTCATGGTGCACGGCGGTCACGGCTGGCTCATCAACCAGTTCCTCTCTCCCCTGTTCAATCATCGGACGGACGAATACGGCGGCTCCTTTGAAAACCGCGTCCGTTTCGCCCGGGAGGTGCTCACCGCCGTCCGAAAGGCCGTCGGCCCGTGGTTCCCCATCGAGTTCCGCATGAGCGGTGATGAATTTGTCGATGGCGGCTATCATCTGGACGAGGGCATCAAGATCGCCCAAGCCGTCGAAGACCTCGTGGATATCATCCATGTCTCCGCCGGAACATACCAGAAGACCTTCGGCATCACACATCCCTCGTGGTTCGAGGAGCACGGACGGAACGTGTATCTTGCCGCGGAGATCAAAAAGCACGTCAAGAAGCCTGTGGCCACCATCGGCGGTCTTTCCGACCCCGCCATGATGGAGGATATCATCGCCTCCGGCAAAGCCGATATCGTGGAAATGGCGCGTCAGCTTCTGGCCGACAACCAGCTTCCCAACAAGGTCATGGCGAACCGTGACGACGAGATCGTTCATTGTCTTCGCTGCTTCACCTGCATGGCGGAACGCCCCGCTACCTTCACCCGCCGCTGCACTGTCAATCCCCTCATCGGCCGGGAGAACGAGGGCTTCGGTGAGCTGCCAAAATCCCCCGATCCCAAGAAGGTTCTGGTCGTCGGCGGCGGCCCCGGCGGTCTGTATGCTGCCTATACCGCGGCAAGACGCGGGCATAAGGTGACGCTCTGCGAGGCAGCGGACAAGACAGGCGGCCTGCTCATCGGCGAGGCGGCGATCCCCTTCAAGTATGATATGTATCTGCTGGGTGAGACGTATCGGCATCTGGCGGAAAAGGCTGGCGTCGAGATTCGTCTCAACACCCGCGTTGACAGAGCCTATGCGGAAGCCGAAGCGCCGGACGCCATCATCGTCGCGGCGGGCTCCGAGCCGCTGCTGCCTCCCATTCCAGGCCTGCGGGAGAGCCCGATCATGTTCCCGGCAGAGGATTATTACCTCAACAAGGATAAGATCGGCGAAACCTGCATCGTCCTCGGCGGCGGGCTCGTTGGCTGCGAGATGGCTGTTTGTCTCGCGCGGGACGGCAAGAACGTCCACATCGTGGAGATGCGCTCGGAGCTCTGCCCGGACGCGAACGTGCGCTACCGCCCGCTGCTCATGGCGGAGATGGCGAAATACCATGTAGAGATCCACACCGACTGCACCTGCAGGAGCGTGGACGGAAATGCGGTGACCTGCGAGACGCCCACGGGCGAAAAGGTGAAAATAGAAGGCGATTCCATCCTGTGCGGTCTCGGTCTCGTGCCCAACACCGCCGTGGTGGAGGAGCTGCGGGGCGCTGCGCCGAAGTTTTTCTCCATCGGCAACTGCGTGAAGCCCGACACCATCACCCATACCGTCTATCAGGGCTACCACGCCGCTCTTGACATTTGATACAAAACAAAGATAGAATTTGGGATGGTCAAGGAAGACCATCCCAAATTACCGTATAGAGGTACATCATGAAAAAAGTCGATAAAAACGCCGCGTTTCTCTGGGCCAAGCGGCTGTTCATCTATTTCTGCGGTCTCGGCTGCATCGCCACGGGCATCGCCTTTTCCGCAAAGTCCGGCTTGGGCGTCAGCCCCGTGGGCTCTCCGGCGAACGTCCTGTATCAGATCGGACTGAGCTTGGGATGGGATGAAAAGCTGTTCAATCTCGGCAACTGGACCATCGCGGTGTACTGCGTTTATATCCTCATGCAGATCATCCTGCTGGGGAAAAGCTTCAAGCCTGTTCAGCTTTTGCAGCTCGGCGTCTCCTTTGCCTTCGGCTGGCTCGTGAATCTGACGACGGCCATGGTCTCCGGCCTTCCAGCGCCGTCGAATTACGGGATGCAGCTTGTGTACCTCCTCGTGAATATCCCCATGGTGGCTCTGGGCGTTATGCTCTACCTCTCCCCCAACCTGCTGCCCACCCCGGGCGAGGGCGTGGCCTTGGCGATCTCCGAAAAATGGAACACCACCGTAGCCACCGGCAAGACCGTATTCGACTGCTCCATGGTGGTCATCTCCGCCATTGTGTCTCTCCTCTTCTTCCACGGTCTCGTGGGCGTGCGGGAAGGAACCGTCCTTTGCGCGCTGCTGACCGGCTTTGTAATGCGTCAGTTCCAAAAGCTGCTCCAGAAGCCGCTGCTGCGCTTCGTGGAGCGGGAGAGCCGTGTGAATCGCTATCTGGAGGCGGCCGCCGAGGGCTATACCGTCGACGCGACGGGGAAGCCCAAGATCCTCATCGCCATCGGCCGGGAATTCGGCTCCGGCGGGTATGAGATCGGAAAGCTGCTGGCAGAGCGGCTGGGCGTCACCTTCTACGACGAGCAGCTCAATGTGCTTGCCGCCGAAGAATCCGGCATTCCTCTCGCCAAGGTACAGGAGATGGAGGAGCATCTCATGCGGGAGGCGCTGTATGATTTCAAGGCCGGCGCCTATGAAATGGCCGGCGACGGCCTGTCTATCGAAGAGCGGCTGTTCGTAGCTCAAACGGCGGTCATCCGCCGCATCGCGGCAGGAGACGAAAGCTGTGTCATCATGGGCCGCTGCGCCGATTACACCCTCTACGACAACCCCAACTGCTTCCGCATCTATATCCATGCCATCCCCCGCGCCCGCACCGATCGCATCATGAACCAGTTCGGACTGAATGAAGCCGAGGCGCGCCGCCAAATGCAGATCACAGACGCCTCCCGACGCAACCATTACCGGCATTTTACCGGCCGGGAATACGGCAAGCAGGAATACTACCATCTTTCCGTGGACAGCTCCACCATCGGCACAGACGCCAGCGTTCAGCTCATCATGGAATGCATCCGCATGTGGTGCGACGTGCGGGGAACGCATCCCCTGTCCACAGTCTGATCACGAGCATTGACAGAAAACCCGGAATCCGACGCACGGAGGGAATAAAATGAGGATCATCACCCTGATGGAAAACACCCCCGGCAGCGAGCTATGCCGCTACACCCATGGACTGAGTATGTATATCGAAACGGCCAAGCACAGGATCCTTGCCGACACAGGCCCGGACGACGGCTTTCGCTATAACGCGGAGCTTCTGGGTATCGATCTCTCCGGGGTGGATATCGTTTTTCTGAGCCATGGCCACTACGACCACGCCGACGGCATCCCCCATCTCGCTCTCATCAACGGGCAGGCGGACATCTACCTGCAGCGCTCCGCCGCTCTGGATTATTACGCGCTGGAAAATTCGGGGCCGCGCTACATCGGCATCCGCAAGGACATCTTAGACCTGCCGAACCTGCATTATCTAGACGGCGGCTGCACCGTGGACGATGAGGTTTCCGTTCTGACCGGGTTCACCGGCCGCCGCCGCTTCTCCCGCAGCAACAGAGAACTGAAGATCAAGCTCGACATCGGCTTCGTGCAGGACAGCTTTGCCCATGAGCAGGCGCTGGTGATCCGGGAGAAAGGGCGGTATTATCTCTTTTCCGGCTGTGCCCACAACGGCATCCTGAACATCCTCGACCGTTTCCGCGCCGTATATGGCTGCGACCCCTTTGCCGTGTTCAGCGGATTTCACTTTATGAAGCCCTCCGCCTATACCCCGGAAGAGGTCGAGGACATCACGGAGACCGCCCAAGAGCTTTCCCGCTTGGGTACCGTGTTTTACACCGGCCATTGCACAAGCCTGCCCGCCTATCGGCTCATGAAGCCCATCCTCGGCGACAGGCTCCACGCGCTGCACAGCGGCGCGGAGATCGCCCTTCCGGCATGATCCCGGCCTGTATATGCAAAAGACGCTCCCGCCGAGGCAGGAGCGGTTTTCGGCATTTTCCTCTTTGCAACAAGAGAAAAATGCGGTATACTGTCCGTATATACGCAAGAGGGAGGAAACATCATGGAACGAGAAACCTTCAAATCCCGGCTTGGCTTTATTCTGGTCAGCGCCGGCTGTGCCATAGGCATCGGAAACGTATGGAAATTCCCCTATATCACCGGCCAGTACGGCGGCGGTGTATTTGTGCTGTTTTATCTGCTCTTTCTTATTCTGATGGGAATCCCCGTGCTTTCCATGGAGCTGGCCGTCGGCCGCGCCTCGCGCAAGAGCGCCGTCCTTTCGTATAAGGCGCTGGAGAAGCCGGGCGCCAAATGGCATATCCACGGCTGGTTCGCCATCGCGGGCTGCTACCTGCTGATGATGTACTACACCACCGTCTCCGGCTGGATGCTCAGCTATTTCATCAAATTCCTGAGCGGCACCTTTACGGCCGACGTCGACACCGGCGCCGTCTTCGGCGGGATGCTGGGAAACACCGGCGAGATGGCCCTGTTCATGGCGATCATCGTCATCGCCGGCTTTGCCGTATGCTCCTTTGAGCTCCAGAAGGGCTTGGAGTTCATCTCCAAGATCATGATGGTCGGCCTGCTGGCGCTGATCATCGTGCTGGTGATCCATTCGCTGACCCTCTCCGGGGCGGCGGAGGGTCTGCGCTTCTATCTTCTGCCCGACTTCCAGCGCGCCAAGGAAGCAGGCTTAGGCAATGTCATCGCCGCCGCCATGAACCAGTCCTTCTTCACACTGAGTCTCGGCGTGGCCGCCATGGAGATCTTCGGCAGCTATATGTCGAAGGAGCGCACCCTCGCCAGCGAATCATCGTGGATCTGCGTGCTGGATACCTTTGTCGCTCTCTGCAGCGGCCTGATCATCTTCCCCGCCTGCTTCAGCTTCGGCGTAGAGCCGGGCGCCGGCCCCTCACTCATCTTCATTACCCTGCCTCAGATCTTCATGGGCATGCCCGGCGGCCGCCTCTGGGGAACGCTGTTCTTCCTGTTCATGACCTTCGCCAGCTTCTCCACCGTTATCGCGGTGTTTGAGAACCTCATCACCTGCGGGCGGGACAATTTCGGCTGGAGCCGAGTCAAGTCCGTGGTGATCAACTGTGTGTTCATTCTGATCGCCAGCCTGCCCTGCGTATTCGGCTATAACATATGGAGCGACCTGCACCTCATCGGCGCGCGGGATGTGCTCGACAGCGAGGATTTCATCGTGTCGAACCTGCTGCTCCCCCTCGGCGCTTTGATATACCTGCTCTTCTGCACCTCGAAATGGGGCTGGGGCTTCGACAATTATCTGGCGGAGGCAAACACCGGCAGGGGTATCCGCCTCGGGCATGGCTGGAAGTATTTCTTCCGCTTCGTACTGCCGATCCTCATCCTCGTCATCTTCATCCAAGGCCTGCTCCCCTGAGCCTGATAACCAATACCGACAAAACGACCCGGCTGCCGCGGCAGCCGGGTCTCTGTTATATCGCCGTATTTACTTGGAGTTGAAGATCTTGAAGATACTGTCGAAGGGGTCTTCCTCCTCCGGCTCTGCAGGAGCGGCAGGCTTGGAAGCCTCGGACGCCATCTCGCTGGCGGCGGAGAAGAGGTTCTCCTTCTTATCCTCCACCGGGGCGGGCGCAGCGGGTGCCGCGGAAGTGGAGACCGCCTTCGCGGTGGGGCTGTCTTCATCAAAGCCGGTGGCGATGACGATCACGCGGATCTCATCCTCCATGGTGTTATCGAAGCTCGCGCCGAAGATGATGTTCGCGTCCGGATGGGCGGCCGCCTGCACGAGATTGGCCGCGACCTCGACATCCTCCAGTCCCATATCCTCGGAGCCGGTGATGTTGATGAGAACGCCCCGTGCGCCGTTGATGGAGGTCTCCATCAAGGGACTCGAAATGGCCATCTGCGCCGCGTCCTCCGCTTTTCCCTTGCCGACGGCATGGCCGACGCCCATATGGGCGAAGCCCGCGCCGCGCATGATGGTGCAGACGTCCGCGAAGTCGAGGTTGATGAAGCCGGTGTTTTTGATGAGGCCGGAAATACTGGTGACGGCCTGATGCAGAACCTCGTCGGCGATCTCAAAGGCGTTGGCGAAGGTCACCTTCTGATCGGTGGCATATTTCAGCCGGTCGTTCGGGATGACAAGAAGGCTGTCCACCTTGCCGAGCAGCTCCTCGATGCCGTTCATCGCCTGCGTCATGCGCTTCTTGCCCTCGAAACCGAAGGGTTTCGTGACGACCCCGACGGTGAGGATGCCCGCCTCGCGGGCGATATCTGCCACAACAGGCCCCGCGCCCGTGCCGGTGCCGCCGCCCATACCGGCGGTGATGAACACCATATCTGTGCCCTCAAGAGCCTTGGCGATCTCATTACGGCTCTCCTCGGCGGCCTTGCTGCCGACGTTAGGGTCGCTGCCCGCGCCCTGACCGTGGGTGAGCTTTTCACCGATCTGGATCTTCTGATCCGCGGTAGACATCGACAGCGCCTGCCGATCGGTGTTCACCGCGATAAACTCCGCGCCGCTCGTGCCGGCGCTTATCATTCTATTGACGACATTGCCGCCCGCACCGCCGATGCCTACGACCTTCAGCGTGACAACATTCTCCGGGCCAGATTCAAGGATTGGTGCATTTGCCATGTCTTTTGCCTCCCGTATATTCATAAACGGCGTTCCCGTCCAGATTACATATGTTACATTTTATTACGAAATCTCTGACAGGTCAATAGTTTCTTCAAAAAATATTATGTAAATTGCAGGTTTCCGGCAAAAATCAGTCGGGACTCACATGCACCGCCGTACCCTCCGAGAGATCGACGGTTCCCGTAAGGTCGCTCTCCATCTGGGAAACGGCACCCATGAGCATCCGAAGCTTATACTCCGTGTTCTCGTTCGGCCCCATCTTCACGGTGAAGCGGTCGAGATAGCGGAAGGTGGGATTCGCAGGGTTGTCCATATCCAGCTCGCTCACATCCGAAGTCATGCCGCCGAGCTGCATGGCATGCAGGAGCGTCTGCAGATAGGTCAGCTTGAGACCGTCCGCCGCGTCCACGGTCATGGTCTCCCCAGCCTTGGGGGACAGGGGGATCACATGGAGGATATGGATGAGCCCCTCCGTTTCCTCCGGCGACGCGCTGCCGAGCATCTTGCAGCTTCCCGTCATCATCCAGCGCTGCCCCTCCCAGTCCACATAGGCAAGGGCGTAGCTCTCCTCTACCGTGATAACGATCTTATTGGGGAGGATGCGCTCGATACTGGCCGCCTCCACATAGGACAGCCGGCTGAAAATGCGGCTCGAGGCCGAGGAACGGTTGATGAAAAACAGGTTGTCCCCCACGTCGATGCCGGAGGCCTCGATGATCTGCTCGTCCGTATAGGACACCGTGCCGGAGACCTCGATGGTCTGCACGCGGAAAAACACGCCCATGCCGAAAACGATGGCCGCGACGACCAGCAGAAAAGACAGCGGCGCGAAGAAGGAGCGCCGTTTTTTCTTCGGCCGCGCCGCGCCGTATCGGTCATATTTTGCCAATGGTGATACCTCGATTTTCTTTGGTTCCCGGAGCCTCAGGCTCCCTCATCCGCCAGTCCCAGCACGATGGAGGCGATGCGGTCGGTGGCGTCCCGCACGCCCATGGCGGCGCAGGCGCGGCGCATATCCTCAAGCTTCTGGGGATCAAAAAGCAGCTCCGTAACGCAGTCATAGAGCTCGTCGCCGTCGAAATGCTGCTCCAGCAGCATCCGCGCCGCTCCGGCCTCCGCAAGGACGGAAGCGTTTTTCTCCTGATGATGGTTCACGACATTGGGGCTGGGCACGATCACGGCTGGCTTGCCGAGATACGTCAGCTCGCTGATCGTGGAAGCGCCGGCGCGGCATAGGATCACGTCCGCCGCAGCCATGACCTTGGGCATATCGTAGATATACTCCCGCACGTCGATCTTCGGGGAGCGGAGCCCGTAGCGCGTGAGCGTTTCCTGCACCTCGTCATAATATCGCTTGCCGGTGGCATAAATCAGTCGGAATCCCGCCTCGCTGCCCATCCGGCGGATAAATTCCTCCATCCGCTCGTTCATATAGCCCGCGCCGAGGGAACCGAACACCGCCAGCACCACCGGCTCCGAGGCGGGCAGTCCCAGCTCCCGGCGGGCGCGCGCCTTCTCCGCACCGCGGAATGCCACGCGGACCGGCGTTCCCGTCAGCTCCACCCGGGACGGGTCTTTGTATAAGGCGCGGCTCTCCTCGAACCCCACCATGATACGCGACATCTTTTTTTCCAGCAGCCGGGTCGTGAGTCCCGGAACAGCGTTCGATTCATGCACCGCCGTGGGGATGCCCAGCGAGGCGGCAGCCTTCAGAACGGGATAGCACACATAGCCGCCCGTACCTACCGCCACATCCGGGCGGAAGTCCTTCAAAATGCGCCGAGCCTTGGCGGATGCCTCTGCCACGAGGCCAAGGGTACGCAGATTTTTCATAAGCATCTTTGGCTTCATGCTCCGCTGGAAGCCCTCGATCCGCACCGTTTCGAGGGCGTAGCCCTCCCGGGGAACGAGCTCCGTTTCCATATGCCCCTCCGCGCCGACGAACAGGATCTCGACGTCGGGGATGAGCTCCCGGATCCGACCGGCCACGCCGATCGCCGGATTGATATGCCCGGCGGTACCGCCGCAGGTAAATACGATCCTCATGCTATGTCTTCTCCGGTATATCTCGTGATATGGACAGCAGTATGCCGATCTCCGCGAGCTGCAGCAGCAGCGCCGTGCCGCCATAGCTGAAGAGCGGCAGCGAAATGCCGGTGCAGGGGATACTGTTGGTACAGACGGCGATATTCATGAGCACCTGCAGCGCAAGCTGCGTCGTGATGCCGACGCCTACGAGCAGGCTGTATTTGTCCCGGGCATGCATGGCGATCCAGTAGCCCCGGACGATCAGCAGCGCAAACAGCGCGAGGATCAGGATCGCGCCGATGAACCCCAGCTCCTCGCAAACGATGGAAAAGATGTAGTCGTTATGCTCCTCCGGCAGATAAAGATACTTCTGTCGGGAATTGCCGAGCCCCAGCCCCAGCAGACCGCCGGAGCCGATGGAGTAGAGCGACTGCACGATCTGATAGCCGGTATCCGAAGCGTCAAGAAACGGATTCTGCCATGCGGTGATGCGGTCACGGACATAGCCGAAGGCCGCATAGGCAAACCCCATCAGCGCGGCAAGGCCGAGGCCGCCGCCAATGAACCAGCGAAGCTGCACGCCGCCAACGAACAGCAGCACGAGTCCCACCGCAACGATGATGATGATGGCGGACATATGCGGCTCCAGCGCCAGCAGCACGCAAATGACGCCCAGAATGCCCGCAAAGGGCAGGATGCCGTAGCGGAAGGTCTTCATCTGATCCTTCGCGCGGCAGATCATGAGCGAGAAATACATCACGACGCCGATCTTCGTAAGCTCCGAGGGCTGGAACGTCGTGAAGCCGAGGTTGATCCAGCGCCGGGCGTTGTTGCCCACGGTGCCGATCACAAGCACCAGCGCCAGCAGCACGATGGAGATGAGCATCAGCATGCCGGAGGCGCGGCGATAGAAGCCCATGGGGAACCGGGAGCAGACGAACATCACACCCACACCGCACAGCGCGAACAGCGCCTGACGCACGAAATAATAGGTGGCGTTCCCTTCCATAGTGTAATAGGCGCGGGCATAGCTCGCGGAAAGCACCATCACGACGCCGATGGTGAGGAGCAGCAGCGTCAGCAGCGTCAGCGGCACGTCCGCGGAACCGCGGTCGATGGAATCGTCATAGCGATAATCGGCCAGCCGCGTGCTTTCATAGCTTATGGCGTTTTGACTGTTTGCCGGCAAAGCCGTCACCTTCCCTTCCGAGAGCGATCTAAAGATCAGAATGCAAAGCGATCCTTGCAGCCGAAAAACGCGATCACCGCAAACACCAGCGTGATCCCGGCAAACAGCGTCACGATCTGCTTTTCCGTCCATTTATGCCCGAACCAGCCGCCCATTTCCATGTGATGGTGGATCGGCGCCATTTTGAAAACGCGCTTGCCGTGGCTGAGCTTGAAATACCCTACCTGAATGATATCGGAAAGCGCCTCGACGATGTAGATGATGCCGAGAGGAATGAGGATGAGGGGCATATCCAGCGCAAAGGCCGTCCCGCAGACGGCGCCGCCGAGAAACAGGCTGCCCGTATCCCCCATAAAGCACTTGGCGGGATAGAAGTTATACAGCAGAAAGCCAAAGAGGCCGCCCGTCAGCGCCGCGGAGAAGACGCCCATGGAGGAAAAATGCATCCCCCAGCAGAAGGCCACCGCCGTATAGCAGACAAAGACCGGGATCGTGACGCTGGCAGCAAGGCCGTCCAGGCCGTCCGTCAGATTCACGGCATTGACCGTTCCGACAATAATAAACGCAGCCAGCACGAAATACAGCCATTCCGGGAGCCACAGCGTTACATTCCAGAACGGGACATAGAGGTGGGGCGTGAGATAGCCCTCAAGACGCAGCAGATACAGCAGCACAAGCGCTACGGCAAGCTGGAGAAGAAACTTCGCCCGGGCGGACAGACCGAGATTCTGCTTCTTCTTGAGCTTCTCATAATCGTCCAGAAACCCGATCGCTCCGAAAAAGAGGGAAAACAGCAGCACGAACAGCGCACCGCGGGAGCCCTCCCGAAGATCGGGGATCCCCACCGTCAGAACCGATACCGCCGTTGCCGCGATAAAGATCACGCCGCCCATCGTAGGCGTGCCCGCCTTCGATTTATGCCAGTTCGGACCCACATCGAGGATCTCCTGTCCGGCCTTGATCTTCCGCAGCCACGGCACATAGAACTTCCCCACCAGCGCCGCAACGGCAAACGCCAGCACAAACGCGATCATCAGTCTTACCGTCATGCTCTTATCTCTCGCTTCCGTTCAAATAGTCCGCCACGATCTCCCGCTCGTCCATGTGGTTCTTCACGCCGCGGATCTCTTGATATGTCTCATGCCCCTTGCCGGCCAGCACGATCACATCCTCCGGCTCATGATGCGCCAGCGCCCAGAAGATCGCCTCCCGCCGATCGCAAATGACCTGCTTCGGCGCGTCCTCCGGCATGCCCGCGACAATATCCGCAATGATCGCCTCCGGCTGTTCCGAGCGTGGATTGTCGCTCGTGACGACGGTGAAATCGGCGTTTTCCGCCGCGATGCGTCCCATGATCGGCCGCTTTGTTGCGTCCCGGTCGCCGCCGCAGCCGAACACCGCCACGACGCGCCCCTTCGCCACCGCCTTCATGGTCTTCAGCACCTTTTCAAGGGCGTCCGGCGTATGGGCGTAATCGATAACAACCGTATAATCCTCCGGCGTGGGAACGACCTCAACGCGCCCTTTGACGCCCTGCGCCGTACCGAGCGAGGCCGCCGCCTCCGACAACGGGAGGTCGAGCAGGATACCCGCCGCCAGCACGGTCAGGGCGTTGCTCACGGTAAACTGTCCCGGGATGCCAAGGACGACCGGCACGCTCTCGCTGCCGCAATGCGCCGTAAAGGACACGCCGTCCGCCGCATAGCGGATATCCGAGGCGGAGAGATCCGCGCCCCTCTCCTTGGCGGAAAAGCCCAGCACCGGGCAATCCGCGCTCTGGCCCATATACGGCGCCCAGATATCATCCACATTGATAGCCGCCGCGTCGCTCACGGTAAACAGCAGCGATTTCGCCGCGGCATAATCCTTCATGGTTTTGTGGAAATCCAGATGATCCTGCGTCAGATTCGTGAAAAGTCCCGCCCTGAAGCGGATGCCTGCCACCCGGTCGAGAACCAGCGCGTGGGAGGACACCTCCATCACCGCGTATTCACAGCCCGCGTCCGCCATGCGGCGCAGGAGCTTCTGCAGCTCATAGGATTCCGGCGTCGTCCGCGCCGTCTCCACGACCTCGTCGCCGATGAGATTCGCGATAGTTCCGATGAGGCCGACCTTTTTGCCCGTACAGGTCTCCAGCATATGCTTGATGAGGGTGGTGGAGGTCGTCTTGCCGTTCGTGCCGGTCACGCCGATCATAACGAGCTGTTCCGCCGGATAGCCGAAAAACGCCGCGGAAGCGAGCGCCAGTGCCCGGCGGCTGTTCGGTGTGAGGATATACGGCACATCGGTTTCCGGCTTTTTCTGGCACAGCACCGCCGCCGCGCCACGCTCAGCCGCCATAGGAATAAAGCGATGGCCGTCGGATTGGTAGCCCTCCACCGCGACAAAGAGATCGCCCTGCCCCACCGCGCGGGAATCGTAGCGTATATCGCCGATCTCCGTTTCGGGATCGGCGGACATCTCCGTAACGGGGATATCGCGCAATAGTTCCTTCAGCTTCATAGATCAATACCGTCCCAGATTGCTCGAATCGGACAGCGTTACCGTCACGACTGTCCCCGGCGCCACCGCCGTACCCGTGGCGACGCTCTGCTTCGTGATGAGCGTCGAGCCGCCCAGCATGGCGCCCTCGCCCTTGATGTAGAGATCCGACCAGCCCATGCGGATGCGGGCGGTCTCATAGTCGAGCGCCGTGAGGTCGATCATGACCACCGGCTCGGTGTCCGGCTCCACGCCGCAGTACAGGAGGATCTCGCTGTCTGCCGCCACCGTGGCGCCGGAGCGCGGGAGCTGGGAGGTGACCGTGGCGCCGTTTCCGACGACCCGGCATTCCAGACCGTTTTCGATGCAGGCGGCCTGTGCCTCCGCCACCGTCTTGCCGATCACCCGCGGCACCGTGCGATCCACGAACGCCGCCTCGTCATCGCTGTATTCCGGCTCCACGCCCACCACCGGCAGGATATCGGCCATAATGCCGCCCACGGTAGGCGCGGCCATCTGGCCGCCGCTGACATAGGTGCTGGAATCGGGACCGGGGTTCTCCAGCAGCACCAGCACAGCCACCTGCGGATCATCCGCAGGCGCGATACCGATGAAGGAGGTGATATACTGCTTCGTGCCGGTATTGGCCTCATACACGACGTTTTCCGAGGTGCCGGTCTTGCCGCCGATGCGGTAGCCGGCAACATAGGCGTTTTTACCCGTACCGGCGGGGTTCCCCACGACCTGCTCGAGGATCTCGCAGCACAGGCGGCTCGTTTCCTCGCTGACCACCTGCCGCACCACGGTGGGTTCATGCTGCTCGGCCACGGTGCCGTCGGCATTGATGACCTCGCTGACGATATACGGCGTCATGAGATAGCCGCCGTTTGCCACGGCGCTGACCGCCGTGATGAGCTGCAGCGGCGTGATGGTGAAGGTCTGACCGAAGGAGGCCGCCGCGAGCTGCGAGAGGTTGTCGGGATCGAAGAACACGTCCTCGCTCCACCAGATGCTGCCGGATTCGCCCGTAAGGTCGATGCCGGTCTTATCGAAAAAACCGAAAGCGCGGGCATATTCGTAAAAACGCTCGGCGCCGACGCGCTGGCCTATGTTCACGAACGCGATATTGCAGGAGTTCATGACCGCCTGCGTGAGCGTTTCATCCCCATGTCCGCCGGTATTCCAGCAGTTCAGCGGCGTGTCACGGCCGATGACGTTCATGCTGCCGCCGCAGTAGAAGTTGGAATCCATCGTCACCGCGCCGGATTCCAGCGCCATGGCGAGGGTAATGATCTTGAAGGTGGAGCCGGGCTCATAGGTCTCGGAAATGGCCTTATTGCGCCATTGCTCTGCCCGCTCCTCCTGCAGGATGGCGTTTTTCGTATCCTCGTCAAGGGCGGCGTCGGCGCGGGCCTGCGCCTTCTCCCCCACCGCGGCGTAATTGTTGAGATCGAAGCCGTCCAGCGAAGCCATTCCGAGGATCGCGCCGGTCTTCACATCCATCACGATGCCCGCCGCACCGTTGAGGAGGTCATAATCCTCCGCCGCGGCCTGCAGATGCTTTTCAAGATAATACTGTACCGTTTCGTCGATGGTCAGCACCACGCTCTGGCCATCCTGTGCGTCGTAGTAATCCTCAAAATCCGTAAACAGCATATCGGTGCCGTTAGCGTTCGTAGCGCGCACGATGCGCCCGTTCGTTCCGGCGAGGGTCTTATTGTAGTAATACTCCACCCCGGAAAGGCCGTAATCGTCCGCCCCCACGAAGCCGATGACATGGCAGGCAAGACTGCTGTAGGGATAAAACCGGCGGGACGCCTCCTCGATCTTCACGCCTTGGATCTTTTTCGTGATGGGTCTGCCCTTATCGTCAACGGTCTGATAACCGTCCTCCTTGAACTTCCGCACAAGCTCGGCCGTCTCGTCGTCCACCTTGGTGGCGACGGTGGAATACCACGACTCCTTGTTCTGGGTCTTATCGTAGATCGTGTAATAATCCACCCCGAGGATCGAGGACAGGCCGCTGGCGATCACAGAGGGATCCTCGTCGTTCATCACCATCTCCGCCGGGCTGATATAGATATTATACACCGTGGCGCTCATGGCAAGGATATTCATGTTTCGGTCATACACGGTGCCGCGCTTCGCGGCCACGGTGGTCTCCCGGAGCTGCTGATCCACCGCCGCCGCCTCATACATATCGTGGTCGAGGATCTGGATCTGAAACAGCCGGACGCCGAGCGCTAAAAATGCAGCTATGCCGCACACGATCATAACGAACGTTGTGCGGCGAAGCATTACCCTGTTCGGCGAAACAGGTTCTTTTTTCGACTTGCGCTTGATCAACATAGGGTACTCCTTTGGACGTTGACGGATGGCCTTCTGCTATATCCAGTATAATACCCTTGTCAACTGAAATATTCCTTCACGGAATGGATGATATCCTCCACGCCGAGGGAGAACATATCCGTCTGCTCCCGCGTGACGATGACGCATTTATCGGCCGAGCTGATGTTCGTCAGATAGTAGATCTGGTCCTCCCGCGGCTCCTGCATGCCGAGAACGCCGGTGGCGTATTCCTCCACGTCCTTCAAATTGAAGATCGTCTCATATTCCACCTTCAGCTTATCGCGTTCGGTCTCCAGCTCCGCGATCTGCGCCTCCAGCGCCACAGCGTCTCCCGAGATGCTCACCAGCCGGATCTGCGCCAGCAGCACCATGACGAGAAGCACGACCACAGCCGCCGTTCCGAGGAGCGTCACAGGCGAAAAGCCCGCCGCCGTGCGCGTGCCGGCCTCGGTCTGCGTCTCCGCGCGGGAATCCTCCCGCACCCACTCCAGCTCCTGCGGCACGGCCCGCTGCTGCGGACGCTGCCGCCGACGGGGACGCTCCAGCGTCTCCTCCTGCGGACGAAACCGGGGATTGCTGAAATCATACGCCAGCGTCCCATCCACCGCGCCTGTGACAAAGTTGTAGCTTTTGAAGGTTTTGGTGTTGCTCATGTTTCCACTCTCTCCGCTATTCGTAACCGTGCGCTGCGCGCCCGGGGATTCACTTCGGTCTCCTGCGCCGAGGGGGATACCGGCTTGCGGGTAACGCTGCGGAACGTCTGCACAAAGCCGCAGGTGCATACGGGAAAATCCTTCGGGCAGGTGCAGCCCGCCTCCCGCTGACGGATGGCTTCCTTCACCATACGGTCCTCCAGTGAATGGAAGCTGATGACAAGAAGCCTGCCGCCGGGATTGAGGCGATCCGGCGCCTGCTCGAGCATCCGCTCCAGCGAGCCGAGCTCATCGTTCACCGCGATGCGCAGGGCTTGGAAGCACCGTTTCGCCGGATGCTGCTTCTCCCGCAGCGCCGCAGCCGGCATCGTATGCCGGATAAGCTCCACAAGCTGCCCCGTGCTCTCGATGGGCTCCTGCTCCCGCCGGGACACGATCTCAGCGGCAATGCGTCCGGCATAGCGTTCCTCGCCATAGCGCCAGAAAATACTGCGCAGCTCCGCCTCGCTCCAGCGATTCACGATCTCCGCCGCCGTGAGGGAGGCCTGCTCATCCATCCGCATATCCAGCGGCGCGTCCTTCATATACGAGAAGCCGCGGGCGGCATTGTCGAGCTGCGGCGAGGATACGCCCAGATCGAAAAGCAATCCGTCCGCCTTGGCGACGCCCGCGCTTTCCATGATCTTGCCTAGATCGCCGAAATTGCCCTTCCGCAGGGTCACCCGGTCGGCATACGGCGCGAGCCGCTCCGCGGCAAACGCCAGCGCCCGGTCGTCCCGGTCGATGCCGATCAGCCGTCCCGTCGTGAGCTTGGCGGCGATAGCCGCCGAATGGCCGCCCATACCGAGGGTACCGTCCACATACACGCCGTCGGGCTTGATATTCAGGTATTTTATGCACTCATTGAGCAGTACGCTGACATGCTCCATCAGAAATCCAGCTCCTGCATGACCGCCGCGATGTTCTCCGGCGAGGCCTCCGCATCCCGCAGCGCCGCCCATTCGTCGCTGTCCCAGAACTCCGCGTGGTTGTTCGCGCCGAGTACCGTTACGTTCTTCGTCAGCCCGACCCGCTCCCGCAGGGTCTGAGGCAGCAGGACGCGCCCCTGCGCATCCAGCTCGCACTTGCTGGCAAAGGCATACAATGGACGCATCGCCCGCTGCTTCACATAGGGCATGGCGTTCACCTTATCGGAAAATATCTGCCAGTTCTCCGCGCTGTAGGCGCAGAGACATTTATCCATCGAAAGCGTCACATAAAAT
Organism: uncultured Oscillospiraceae bacterium; assembly: GCA_905234855.1. Taxonomy (GTDB): domain Bacteria; phylum Bacillota; class Clostridia; order Oscillospirales; family Oscillospiraceae; genus CAJOIG01. The sequence goes on along the minus strand of CAJOIU010000001.1, from coordinate 52,609 downwards.
TCAGGGCCAAGCTCCTCGCGAAGCCGTGCCGGGATAAACAGACGCCCTTTTGCGTCCAGCGAATGCTGATATTCGCCTGTCATCCGGCTCACCTCCGCCCTCATTGTGGGAAAATGATACACTTTCCACCACTTCGCCCCACTTATGGCATTATTATAGGGGGCAAAACCACAAATTGCAAGAGAAAACTTTACAATTTTTTTGCTTTTTCTCTGCCAATTTTTACCTTTAGTTGTAACCCTTGTAACCGACCACAAGATATAGGGACGCATAAAAAAAAGGAGCGCGGTACGGCTTGAAACCGTACCGCGCTCCGTGGCGCGATTATGTAGTTTTCCGCGGGGATTACTCCTCGTCCTTGGCCGCCGTTTGGCGATACCCGGCGGCGGCGCTGCGATAGCGCGCCCGGGACTGGCGAAGGATCTCCAGCGACTGATTGACGGAATCCTCCGCGCCTTTGAGCGCCTCGTCCACATACTCGTTGGCGGCGCGGCGCAGCTCGCGGGACTTGTTTTCGGCATTCGCGATCACTTCCTCGGCACGGGCGCGAGCCATTTTGACGATCTCCTGCTCGTCCACCAGCTTGCGGGCACGCTCCTCCGCCATTTTGCGGATGGATTCACCCTCACGCTTGGCGTTGCCGATGAAATCATCCCGGCGGGAGACGAGACGCTTCGCCTCCGCGATCTCCGCGGGAAGCTGATTTTTGATCTCCTCGATGATATCGAGCGCTTGATTGCGATCCACAAGGCACTTATCGTTTCCGAGGGGGACGCCCCACGCCTCCGAAACCATGTTATAGAGCATTTCCACCAGCTCGAGGATGCCTTCGTTTTCGTTCATTTCTGCGTCTGCCTCCTGTTATTTGATCTTTCTATGATATCGTCAATGATCTCCCGCGGCGCAAATTCGGAAAGATCGGCGCCGTAGGCCGCCATCTCCTTGACGACCGTGGAGCTGAGGAAGGTGTATTTCTCGCTGGAGGTAAGAAATAACGTATCCAGCTCCGGGTTCATTTTCTTGTTGATAAGGGCGATCTGAAATTCGTAGTCGAAGTCCGAAACGGCGCGCAACCCTTTTACGATCACCGCTCCCTCGTGCTGCCGGGCATATTCCGCCAGCAGCAGGTTCGTGGTATCCACCTGCACATTCGGCAGGCGGGACACCACCCGCTTCACAAGCTCCACGCGCTCGTCGATGGTGAACATATAGTTTTTCGCGCTGTTTTTCATCACGCACACCACGACGCGATCGAAGATCTGCGCGGCGCGGCGGATGATGTTCAGATGCCCCAAGGTGATGGGATCGAAGCTGCCGGGAATAATGGCTGTCGTCATAGCGAATCCCTCGTGTAGACAGTAAGCGATATTCTGCCGTAGTTGTAGGTCTTGCCCCGCGCATAGGGCGCGGGCGCCTCCGGCATCGCCTCGCCTCGCATACTTTCGACAAGTATTATACCACCATCGGTTAATATGTCAAACATAAAAAGCGCGTGCAGCACGTCCTCGTACAGTCCCGCGTGATACGGCGGATCGACGAAAACGAGATCAAACTTACCGGCATGCGAGAGGTATGACAGCGCGTCAGACCGCACGACCTGCCCCTGCATCCGGCAGGTCTCGAGGTTTTTCCGCACGAGGGCGAGGGACGCGGGGCTGCTGTCCACAAAAACACATTCCCGCGCGCCGCGGCTGAGCGCCTCGATGCCGAGCTGCCCGGTGCCCGCGAAGAGATCGAGGACACGCCGCCCCGGCACGTCAAACTGTACGATGCTGAAAATCGCCTCCTTGACCATATCCGTCGTCGGCCGGACAGAGGCGTCCTTCGGCTCGGCAAGCTTCCGCCCGCGGGCCGTTCCTGTGATGACTCTCATGATAACGCTTCCTCCCCTTCGCTGTGGAAGTGATCGTATACCGCCTGCGCGGCAGGACGGGAAACAACGGCGGCCAACTGCTCCACCGACGCCTCCCGGATATTCTTGATGCTGCGGAACGCCGTCATCAGCGCCTTGCGGCGCTGCTCGCCGATCCCGGGGATGCCCTCGAGCTGGGAGGTGATGGTTTTCTCCCGCAGCTTGCGGTGGTATTCGATGGCGAAGCGGTGGGTCTCCTCTTGGATAATCCCAACGAAGGAGAACACGGCGGGATTCGACTGGATGCCGATCTCGCGCCCGTCCGCCGTGGTGAGCGCCCGGGTTCGATGGCGGTCGTCCTTCACCATGCCGAACACCGGCAGATGAAAGCCCCGCTCCTCCAACGCGGCCACCGCAGCGCCGACCTGCCCCACGCCGCCGTCAATGAAAAACACGTCCGGCAGGGGCATGAACCTCTCGTCCTTCTCGATGAACCGCTCGATCCGGCGGCTGATCGCCTCGTGCATACTGGCGAAATCGTCCTGCCCCTCCACGGTTTTCATGCGGAATTTGCGGTAATTCCTCTTGGAAGGCTTCCCGTCCTCGAACACGACCATCGAGGCCACGATGCCAAAATTGCCGGTGTTGGAGATATCATAGGATTCGATACGGCGGGGCGGCTCTTCCAGAACGAGCATCTTCTGCAGCCACTCAAGCGTCTTGCTGCGGCGCTCTGCCTCGCTCTCCGCCCGAAGGCTCTCCTCCCGGGCATTGCGCCGGGCGGCTTCCATGAGCTCCCGCCGCGAGCCGCGCTGGGGGACGGACAGCTCCACCTTCCGTCCGGCCATCTCCGACAGAAGCGCCTCCAGCGGCTCCGCGTCCTCCGGCAGCTCGGGCAGCAGCACGAGCTTCGGCCATGCGCCCCGGCGCACATAATACTGCCGCACCAGCGCGGAGATCGCCGCCGCGTCGTCCTCCATCGGCTCCGGCATCAGCTCGAGATCCTTGCCGGTGAGTGCGCCCTCCGTATAATGCAGCACCACGAAGGCGGTCTTCGCGCCCCGGCAGAAGCCCACCGCGTCCGTGTCGGCGCGGGCGGCGCGGATGACCGACTGCCGGTTCGACAGCTCCTTCACCGCCCGGAGCCGATCCCGCAGCTCCGCTGCCTTCTCGAACCGAAGCGCCTCTGAGGCAGCCAGCATTTCCTGCTCCAGCTCCCGCATGAGCTGCTTCGCATCGCCGGACAGAAGCTGCTCCGCCTGCGCGATACGGGCGCGATATTCCGCCGCGTCCGGCGTCCCTCGGCACCAGCCTTCGCAGGCGTCCATGTGAAAATTGAGGCACGGGCGCTCCTTCCCGATATCCCGGGGGAATTTCCGTCCGCAGTCCGGCAGGCGCAGCGCCTTACAGAGTGTTTCGAGGATGCTCCTGACCGTGCCTCGGCTGCCGTAGGGGCCATAGTACCGGGCGCCGTCGTCCTTCACCTTATTGGAGATGGAGAAGGTGGGATACGCCTCCCGTGGATCGAGACGAAGGAACGGATAGGTCTTATCGTCCCGCAGGAGGATGTTATAGTGGGGCATATGGCGCTTGATAAGACTGTTTTCCAGCACAAGCGCCTCGAACTCCGTCGCCGCCACGATCACGTCGAAATCCTCGACATGGCTCACCATGGCCGCCACCTTGGGCAGGTGGTCGCCCCGGAAATAGCTGGTGACGCGGTTTTTGAGCGCCTTTGCCTTGCCGACGTAGATGACCTCGCCCGCGGTGTTTTTCATGATATACACCCCGGGCAGCAGCGGCAGCTTATTCGCTTTTTCCCTTAACTGTGCGATCTTATCCATAGGCGCATAAATGCAGAGAAAGGGTGTGCAACGGAACCATTACACACCCTTTTAGTCTGCTGTTTCGATGATTATTCAGCGAACTCCCGGTCAATCAGCTCAGCAAGCGTCTCCACCGCCTGCTCCTCGTCCGCACCGTCGGCAATGATGCTGATGGTGGTTCCCTTCACGATGCCGAGGGAAAGCACGCCAAGCAGGCTCTTGGCATTGACGCGGCGATCGTCCTTCTCCACCCAGATAACGCTCTTGAACTCATTGGCCTTCTGGATAAAGAAGGTGGCAGGACGGGCATGCAGACCGACCTGATTATTGATAGTAACTTCACGACTGATCATGTGCTGCACCATTCCTTTACACACATTTGATTCTGGCTTTATTTTAGCAAAATTCTCCCCGCTTCGCAAACCTTTCGCAAAGCGTTTTTTACGTTTTGGAGGATTGCACATAACTTTGCCGTTTCCCGCACCGGTTTTATTTCAGTTCCACAACGGTTACGCCCGTTTCGCCCTCCCCATAGCGGCCAAGACGGAAGCTCTTCACCAGTCGGTTGCGCCGCAGCATCTGCTGAACGGCGCTTCGAAGCGCCCCTGTCCCCTTGCCGTGGATGATCGTAACGGTCTTCAGCTTCGCCCGATAGGCGTTATCTATATACCGCTCCACCACGAGGTCGGCCTCGTCCGCCATCATACCCCGGATATCGAGCTCCGGCGCGCACGACGCGGCCCGCAGGGCATTCCCCGCAGCCGCGGCAACAGAGGTCTTCTGCTTCGGCGCGTTCTCCAGAAGCCGCACCTCGTTTTCCGCCGCGGTCACCTTCATGATCCCCGCCTGCAGGGCAAGAGAGCCGTTGTCGTTGACCTTTATGACCTCGGCCTTGATGCCGCTCGTGAGAAGCTCCACCGTGTCCCCCGCGCGGATCGGGCGGCTGGGCTTTTCGTAAACGGGCGCCGGGGCTTCCGGCGCGCGGACGCGGCTTTCGGCCTCATTGAGCTTCCGGCGCAGCTCCGCCCGAGCCTCGTTCACCTGCTGGTGATCGGCCTTTTCGTTCGCCATGGCACGCTGGCGGTCGATTTCGGCAAAAGCCTCGTCGGCGGCAGCCCGCGCCTCTTGGAGAATGCGCTCTGCGTCCCGCCGCGCCTTCAGCTCAGCCTTTTCGAGCCGCACCTCCAGCTCCCGGCGCATCCGTTCGGCCTTTTTTGCATCTTCCTCGGCCAGCCGCCGCGCCCTCTCCCGCTCCTCTGTCTCCCGCTCCATGGCAAGACGCTGCTCCTCCAAGCGTTCGATCGTTTTCTCAAAGGTTGAGGTCTCCGCTGACAGGCGGCGCTTTGCGTCCTCGATGATCGTTTCCTGCAGACCGAGGCGGCTTGAGATGGCAAAGGCGTTCGATTTTCCCGGGATGCCGACGAGCAGCCGATACGTCGGCCGCAGGGTCTCCACGTCGAATTCGCAGGAGGCGTTTACCACGCCGGGCGTATTGGTGGCGTAGATCTTCAGCTCCGCGTAATGGGTGGTAGCGGCCAGCAGGGAGCCCGCCTTGCGGGCGTATTCGATGATGGCGATGGCGAGCGCCGCGCCCTCCGTGGGATCGGTGCCCGCGCCAACCTCGTCGAGCAGCACGAGGCTGCCCGCGCCGCATTCTCGCAGAATTTGAACCATATTCACCATATGGCTCGAAAACGTGGAAAGTGACTGCTCGATGGACTGCTCGTCCCCGATATCGGCCAAAATATTCTCCACCACCGGCACCGCGCTGCCGTCCCCTGCCGGGATATGCAGGCCGCATCCCGTCATGGCGCACATGAGGCCGACGGTTTTGAGCGTGACGGTCTTGCCGCCGGTGTTGGGGCCGGTGATGACCACGGTGTCGTGCGCGCCCCCGCCCAGCGTGAGATCGATGGGGACGGCGGTATCCTTCGGCAGCAGCGGATGACGCGCCTTTTTGAGGATGATCTCGTTTTCCGTGAGGATCGCCTCGCCGCCGTTAAGATGATAGCTCAGCTCTGCCTTGGCAAAGATGAGATCCAGCGCCGTGAGGACATTATAATCGAGGTCGATCCCGCCGCGGCTCGCGGCGCATTCGGCGGAAAGCTCCATGAGGATGCGCTCGATCTCCGCCTTTTCCTTCGCCCCCAGCTCCCGCAGCTCGTTGTTGGCCTTCACGACGCTCATGGGCTCCACGAACAGCGTAGAGCCGCTGCCGCTCACGTCATGCACAAGGCCGGGCAGCTCGCCCCGCTTTTCCGCCCGCACGGGAACGACATACCGCCCGCCCCGCTGGGTGATGATCGCTTCCTGCAGCACCTTCGCGTAGGACGGCGCGGTGATGATCTTCTGCAGACTGTCCCGCACCCGGGCAGAGGCAGCGCGCATCTTGCGGCGGATATCGGCAAGCTCCGGGCTGGCGCCGTCCGCGATCTCCTCCTCCCCGGTGATGGAGGTCGTGATCTTCTCCTCCAAAAAGCGGTTCGGCATAAGCGAGGCAAAGAGCCGCCCCAGCGTGCCGGTCTCACCCCGGCCGGAGCCGTAGGATGAGAGGCTGCGGGCGCAGAACAGCACGCCCGCGATATCGAGCAGCTCCCGGGTATTGAGCATACCGCCGAGATCGGCGCGCGCGAGGGACGAACGCACGTCCTTCAGGCCGGCAAAGGAGGGGCTTCCCTTCGTTTCCAGCAGCTTTTTCGCGTCCGTCGTCTCCGCAAGGCGCTCGCGAACCTGCCGCTCGTCCGCGGAGGGACGCAGCGCGAGCGCGGCCTGCTTTGCCCCCTCCGATACGGCGCGCTCCGCCAGCAGCGACAGCACCGCAGGAAGCTCGATGGTTTTTAAGGATTTTTCGTATAATTCGTTCATATCATTTCACGCTTTTCCAATAATCGAGAGAATAGAAGCTCTTATCGAGCTGATGGCGCACGAAGGCCTCGCAGGCGCGGGAGAGCCGTCCCTCCGCCTCCTCCGGGAGCACGAAGGAAAACTCCTTTTTCGCCGGGGCGGAAACGATATGCCGCACGGCGCGCAGTCCATCCTCCCCCAGCGGGAGGGACGCGCCGTCCATCGCCCCGCCGCAGGCGCGGCAATGCACCGTGCCGGACACGGGCGAGAGCATGGGGTCTTGGATATCCGGCCGCCCGCAGACGGCACATGCCTCCACCGAAGGCTCGAAGCCCTCCAAGCACATGAGCCGCAGCTCGAACACGCTTTTCACATGCTCCGGCCCGAAGATGCCGCGGCTGAGGGCATATAAGGCGTTCAGCGCAAGCTGCAGCGTGGCGTTCGCCGGCACCTCCTCGGCGCATACGGTGTCGAGCAGCTCCGCGAAATACACGCCCAGCGCGAGCTGCGCGATATCCTCCCGCAGGCCGAGAAACTGCTCCAGCGACGAGCCCTCGTCCGCCGTCCAGCGGCCGCGGTTTCCGAAAAGCGTAAACTCCGACCAGCACAGCGCCTGGCTGGCCGCCGCCATCCGACTGCCCTTGCGGAGCGCGCCGCGCGCCTTCACGGTGAGCTTTCCCTTATCCTCCGTCAGCACGGTGAGGATACGGTCGGCCTCCTTATATCGGACCTCGCGAAGCACGAGACCCTTGACTGTTGCAAACATATGTACCGCCTCTGCGGGAAACGGAGGTCATGCCTCCGCCTCCCTGTCATCGGGGCGCTCCCATCGGCTCAGAAGCCAGCACATGGGATCGCCCGTCTCCATAAACAACTGCCAGAGAAAATCTTCCTGTTTCTCTTTCAAAAAATCACCCCGCTGTGTTATGGCACAGTTATTGTGCCTCACCCGGGGCGATTTTAGTGATCCTTATTCATCGGTGAAGCCGAAGTTGCGCAGCAGCGCGTCGCTGTCGCGCCAATTCTCCTTGACCTTCACCCACGTCTGCAAATACACCTTCTGACCCATAAACGCCTCGATATCCCGGCGGGAAAGCTCGCCGATGCGCTTGAGCATCGCGCCGTGCTTTCCGATGATGATGCCCTTGTGGCTCTGCTTCTCGCAATAGATCGTGACGTCCATATCGATGATATCGTCGTCCTCCCGCTGGGCGAACTTCGTCACCACGACGGCGGTGCCGTGGGGGATCTCCTTATCAAGGGACAGCAGCAGCTTTTCCCGCACGATCTCGGCGCAGATCTGCTTTTCCGGCTGGTCGGATATGATATCGTCCGGGAAGAGCTGCGGCCCCTCCACGGCGAATTTCCCCAGCACATCCAAAAGCTCCTCCACACCTTCGCCGGTCTTGGCGGAGATGGGGACGATATCCGCAAAATCATACGCCTCGCTGTAGGCCGCGATCACGGGAAGCAGCAGGCGCTTGTCCTCCAGCGTATCCGCTTTGTTCACGACGAGGACGGCGGGCATATCATTATCCCTGAGCTGCGCGATGAGCGCCTTTTCCTGAGGGCCGAGGCTCGGGATCGGCTCCACCAGCAGCGCAACGGCGTCCACATCCGCCACGCTCTGGCGCACTACATTGTCCATATAATCGCCCAGCTTCGTCCGGGCGCGGTGGAAGCCCGGCGTATCGGCGAAAATGAACTGGGTATCGCCCCGGCTCGTCACCGCGAGGATGCGGCGGCGCGTGGTCTGGGGCTTCGGGGAGACGATGGTGATCTTCTCCCCCACGAGCGTATTCGTCAGCGTGGACTTGCCGACGTTCGGCCGTCCCGCAATGGTGATCATGGCTGTTTTCGTTATCATGTTCTTCTCCCTGTCAGCTTTCCGTTTCGATGCCCCGCGGCTCGAGCTTTGCCATCACGAGCTTTTCCCGGGCGCGCATGGCGCGCTTTTGCTCGCCCTCGTCCACATGGTCGTAGCCCAGCAGGTGCAGGACGCTGTGGACGGTGAGATAGCTGATCTCGTGCGCCGCGCCGTGTCCGTATTCCGTGCCCTGCGCGGCAGCGCGATCCACGTTCAGAACCATATCCCCCAAGAGATACCGTCCCGTGCGGGGATCGGTGTCGCCCATGGGAAAGGACAGCACATCGGTAGGCCTGTCCACATCGCGGAATTCCTTGTTGATCGCGTGGATGCCCGCGTCATCCGTCAGCAGCACGGAAAGCTCGCAGGGTCCGTCCACCTCTTCGATATCCAGCACGGCCTTCGCCGCGCGCTTGATGCGCAGCCGGAGGGACAGGGGGCATTTCCGGCCGTTTTCGCACCGCAGGCGCATTTTGAGCTTTGCCATCAGCGCCGTCCCTTCTGCTTCGGCGCCGGGATCGGCGAGCGGTTTTCCTGCCGCTTTGCGTCGTATTTCTCATACGCCGCGATGATCCGCTGCACCAGCACATGGCGCACCACGTCCGCCCCCGTGAGGCGACAGATGGCAATATCCTCCACCCCGTCTAGGACGCGCATGGCCTCCTTGAGTCCGGAGATCTTGTCCGCCGGGAGGTCGATCTGGGTCACATCGCCGGTGATGACGACCTTCGAGCCGAAGCCGAGGCGCGTCAGGAACATCTTCATCTGCTCCCGGGATGTATTCTGCGCCTCGTCGAGGATGATGAAGCTGTCGTCCAGCGTGCGGCCGCGCATATACGCGAGCGGCGCGACCTCGATATCGCCGCGTTCGAGATATTTGTTATAGGTTTCCGCGCCCAGCATGTCGAAGAGCGCGTCATACAGCGGGCGGAGATACGGATCGACCTTGCTCTGCAGGTCGCCGGGCAGGAAGCCGAGCCGCTCCCCCGCCTCCACCGCCGGGCGGGTCAGAACGATGCGGTTCACGCGCTTTTCCCGAAAAGCAGCCACGGCGCAGGCCACAGCGAGATAGGTCTTTCCCGTGCCGGCAGGGCCCACGCCAAGCGTGACGGTATGGTTCTTGATCGCCTCGACATAGCTCGTCTGACCAAGGGTCTTGGGCTTGATGGGCTTGCCCTTCGCCGTGACGCACACGACGCCGCGGGCAAGATCGGTGATCTGGTTTTCCTGCCCGGCCAGCACGAGCTTAATGATATAGCGCACGTTCTGCGCGTCGATGGTCTCTCCCCGCCCGGCGAGGGACAGCAGCCCCTCGATGGCCTTTTCCGCGTGCATCACGTCCTCGGCCTCGCCGGTGATCTTGATCTGATCCTCCCGGTTCGACACGGTGACGTTCAGCTCGGTTTCGATGATATGCAGATTCTGGTCGAAGGAGCCGAACACACTGATGACGTTTTCCATTCGGTCGATCTGCATCGTTTTTTCGATCATTCGTTTATCCTCGGTATGCTATGGAATTTCGTTAGCTTCGATGGGCGACGGCACGCCGATCGGTTCAAGGCATTCCGCCCGGAGCGTGACATACAGGACACCGTTTGCCTCCGAGGCCGTATACTTCACCTCGACGGCTTCGCCCTCTTCTCCGATCCGCCGGGAAAGCTCCTCCTCCAGCATGGCGGAAAGCTCCTCCCGCAGCTCCAGCTCGGATACGTCCCTCGTTTCATACGGCCGGAGCGTGACGGTCTCCAGCGCCAGCGGAAGGGTAAAAACGCCGTCCGCCGCCGCGTCGTGTCTTTTTATGATTTTATCACATTCCGCCGGGCAAATACTACTGCCTTTATAAAAATTTATGCGCAATTTTCCCAGAATCAGCGCAAAGCGAAGCATTTTTTCGCCGGTGTAGGTCTTTTCCGCAGCCGCTAGGGGGGCTTCGGCGGTGATCTCATACCATGTCCGCGCCGTCACCGTGCCGATCGCCCGGGTCGGTCCCTGTACGCCGAAGCGTCCGGTGCGGTATCCGCCGATGAGGATCTCTCCCGGCAGGACGGTCTTATTCGGCTCCGTGACCGCCGTGCCGCGCTTTGCCTGCACCTGTGTGACAAGTCCCGCCTTGGCCGCCACGATATCGGCGTATTCCTTCTCCGGCACCGGCTCGATATATGTCCGCTTTTCCCGCACGATCACATGGGCGCGGCTGCCCTGCATCGACACCGTCATCCATCGCAGCTCCGGCACCCGCAGCAGCACGCCGTTTCGCACCGCGTCCTGTGAAAAAGCCAGCCAGTTCGTCCCGATATCCACGCCGCATTCGGCAAGAGCCTGCCGGATGACCCCGTCCGGCACGGTGACGTTTCCCGTGATATCGATGAACCATATATGCGACAGGCTCGCTCCCAGCGCGAATACCGCCGCCAGCAGCAGGAGCAGCAGCGTCCGCCGCTTACGGGCGGAATGCCACAGCGCCGGGATCCCGTGGACAGACTCGATCACGCCTTCACAGCCCATGGTTTCCGCCAGTCTCGGAAGAAGCTTCGCCGCGCCGGCCGGGATTCGAAAGCGCAGCGTATAGTCCCGGGGCGGCGCCGCGTCCCAGAAGTCGATGCCCCGCTCGGCCAGCGCGGTCAGGATCCTTTCCGGCTGCGCCCCGGATACCCGCGCCTGCGCCCAGCCCGTGATATACCGCGCCGCCCTCATTCGAGCTCCACCGCCCAGAGACGCCCGGACACAACGAGTTCCTTCGCGTTCATGGCCTCCAGCCCCAAGCCCTCCCCCTTCACGATCACGCGGCATCCGGCCGCCGAGGCCGCGATGCGCTCCGCGGAGTATTCCAAAAGCCCGCGATGCCCCTCGATCAGCACGCGGGAGCCCCCCGATACCGTGATGCGCGGCGCTGCGGAAAACGCCTCCTGCGGCACGCCCGCAAGCCGAGACAGACCTTCTGCGAATCGGAATCCCTTCGTCATTTCCATCACCCGTGGAAATCTATGCGCGGAAGGTTCAAAAAAGCACGGGCGCGGAATAAGCTTCTACCATGAAAAAACATGCTGCCCTCACGATGACCCTCGCAGCGCTTCTGGCGCTCACGGTATATTCACCCCTCGCGGCGGATGGCGCGAGGCGCGGCCTTTCCGTCTGTGCCGGAACGCTGGCGCCGTCCCTGTTTCCCTTTTTCGTATTGGCAAACCTGCTGTCGCTCCTCGGCCTGCCGGAGCTTCTGTCCGGCGCGCTGGGCGGGGCGGCGCGGCGGCTGTTCCGGGTCTCCGGCGCGGGGGCGCAGGCGTTTCTTTTGGGGGTCTTGGGCGGCTATCCGCTCGGCGCGGCCACGACGGCGCAGCTCCGGAGGGATCGCATCGTGTCCCGATCGGAAGCGGAGCGTCTGCTCGCCTTCTGCAACAATTCCGGCCCCGCCTTCATCCTCGGCGCGGCAGGAGGCGTTCTGGGAAGCCCCGGGGCGGGGCTTCTGCTGTATGTCACCCATATCCTCGCCGCCGTATGTGTCGGTCTGCTCCTGCGGAAAAGCCCGGAGGCCGGCGCATCCGAGCCCATGACCGTCACCGCGCCGTCTATGCCCTTCACCGCAGCCTTCGGTCAGGCCGTGTCGAAGGCGCTTCGATCCACGCTTGCGGTCTGCGCGTATGTCGTATTTTTCAGCGCGCTGCTGGGGATGCTTACGCCCCTTGGACGGCTTCCGCCGCTGCTCCGGGCGCTGGCATACGGCTTCTGGGAGTTGGGCGGCGGCATATCAGCGCTCCGCGGTCTTGCTCCGACGCCGCTCACGCTGGCGGCAGCCGCCCTTCTCCTCGGCTGGGGCGGCGTATCCGTCCACTGCCAGACGCTCGCCGCCGTCGCGGATACGGATATAAAATGCGCCCGGCACCTTGCGGGCCGAGCGCTTTGCGGCGTATTCGCCGCCGTATTCACTTATCTGGGCGCTCTTGTTTTTTTCCGTTAATACGGGAAATCCATCGCCACGCCGCCGCTGCGGACATCGTATTCCGCGCCGAGGATCGACTGCAGGTCGCTCACGCCGGTGAGGATAGCGTCATAGACCGACGCGGTGATGCTCTCGCCGCCGTTTTCGTAGTCGTCAATGGCGGCATAGGCGTCCAGCACCCGGTATTTATAACCGGGATCGGTATAGTCGGCGTAATCTCCCGTGTCCAGCATAAAAAGCGGGCAGTAGCTCACGCCGCTGATCCATGTTTCGCCGGTGTCGGTATCCCGGCTGATCTCGATGCGGGCCGTCGCCGCGAGGTTCGTGTAGCGGTCATTGAAGCAGCTCATGAGGTTCGACAGGCTGTAGCACACGACGCAGTTGGCCTTCGTACCGTCCGCCCGCTCCACGGTATGTACCTCGATGGGCTGAGGCGTTTTCACGCCGCCCCCGAGGATGATATCCGCGCCGGACTGCATAAGATGCTCCGCGACCTCGGTCTGGCTCTCGCGGGTCTGGGTGTAATACTGGGTATTGTCCCACCAATACACGAATGTCACGACGACATCCGCTCCCGCGGCGCGGACGGCGGCGATATCGCTGTCGATCCGCTCATAGTCCACGGCGGTCTGCCCCGTCATATAATCCTGCGTCAGAATATCCACGCACCACGGGTTATCCACGACGGATACGCCGCCCGTGCCGTAGGTATAGCTCAGAAACGCAACCTGAACGCCGTGGATATCCGCAAGATACGCGCCGTGCATGGCGCTGCTGCGATAGATGCCCGCGGCGGCCAAGCCCTCGTCCCCAAGGGCGTTCAGCGTTGCCGTCAATCCGTCAAGGCCGAAATCGAGGATGTGATCCGTCGCGCCGTTCACAAGGCGGAAGCCCGTCCCGGCCAGCGCCGTCGCCAGCGCGGCGTCCATACGGTAGCTCGCGTCATACGGCCCTCTGGCCGAAAGCGTCCCCACCAGCGTGCAGACCGCGAAATCCGCACCCTCCAGCGAGGGAGCGGCGCCTGCCAGCTCCTCGGAGTAATCGTATGTAACGGTATCGCCCTCCGTCACCTCCGCGTCGGTGGTAAGTCCCGGCTGGGCGACGATATCCCCCGCCGCGGCCAGCGTCACCGTTTCCACATTGCGGGTGGGGGTAGGCGTCGGCGCCGGGGTGGGCGTCGGCGGCGGCGTCGGCGTGGTGGCGGCGGCGATCTCCGCCGCCTCGATCTGAGCCTGCTGGGCGGCGTTCGCCTGATAATTGAAGAAGATCAGGATGCCGAGTCCCACGATCATAAACACCAGCAGGACATACATAAATCCTCTGGCAAAGCCCTCGTCTCTCATGCCGTCACCTCAGCTCCAGCAGCGCCCGAGCCAGATAATCGAAGGCATCCGTCTCATAGGAGCCGAGCTTGCCCTCGCCGGCGGCGCGGCGCAGCGCCGGATCGTAAGGCAGCGAGGCCACCACGGGGATCGTCTCGCAGGAGGCGGCGATGCCCATCCCCTCCTCGGCGAAGTTCTCCACGACGCCCATGACGGGCACGCGCAGCATATCCGCCAGATTGATCGCCCGGCGCAGCGCGCCGGAAGCAGTCTCGCCCGGCTCCGCCACGGCGAGGGCGTAATCGAGGGGCATGGTGGTGTAGTATTCGAGCGGGATATCGCCCGCGCCGGAGGGCATGTCCACGATGAGGACGTCCAGACCCTCGGGCCATTTCGTGTCCTTGAAGAGCCATACGGCGAGCTTCGCCATATCCTTCCCCGGCCAAAGCACCGGCTCCAAGGCATCCTCCACGATGATGCCCATGCTCACGACGGGGATGCCGTCCGCGCTCTCCACCGGCTTCAGCTCAGGCATATCTCCCAGCACCGGCTCGGTCATACCCAGCATGGCGGGGATCGTGAAGCCCGCGATATCCGCGTCAAGGATGGCGGCGGAAGCGCCCTGCTTTCGGATCGCCTTCGCCAGCAGGACGGAAACGGCGCTCTTGCCTGTGCCGCCCTTGCCGGAGGTGACGATCAGCACCACCTTGGCAGGCTTTTGCACCTTGGAGCCGCATTCCTGCTCGCAGGTGGCGCAGTTATGCTCGCAGGCCTGCAGGGAATCGAGATATGCCTGCTGCTCCTCCGGCGTCATTGCTTTGATTCTTTCGAGTTCGTCCATGGATCGCAATTCTCCTACTGTTTGCTGTATCCTATAGTATACCGCAAAAGCGCTGAAATAGAAAGCATATTGCTTTTACAGCGGCTGCGGCGTTTGTTTTTCCGCAAAGCGCATGAGGATCGCGCATACCTCGGCGCGGTTCGCATTGGCGCGCGGACGCAGCGTATTGTCCTCATAGCCGGTGATGATCCCGTTTTTCACGGCCCATTTCATTGCGTCGAGCGCATAGCTGTGGATGGAATCCTTATCGGTGTATTTGGAGAGGGATTTCTTGACCGCGGGACTTCCCGCCAGCCGATACAGGAGCGTCACGAGCTGCTCGCGGGTGATGGAGCTCTCCGGGCGGAATTCCTCCGCGGAATATCCCTCCACGACGCCCTTTTCCGCCGCCCATGAGATCGCGTCCTTATAATAATTGAATTTCAGATCGGTAAAAGCCGCCGCCTTACTGAAGGCAGGGGCGCCCTCCATACGGTAGATCATAGTAACGACCTGTCCGCGGGTGGCGGTGCTGCCGGGCTGGAAGCTCGTTTCAGTGACGCCGCTGACGACCTTCGCCTTATACGCCTGCACCACCGGGGCATAGAACCAATGCTGGACCTCCACATCCTCAAAGGGTTCCTCCGGCACGAAACCGAAATCGAGATCCACCGCGGTGCCGATACCGTCCACGCCGCCTTCACTGGTGAACTGCCAGTATTCATACGGCGCGCCGCTGTAGCCTGTCTCGTCGATATAATGCGCGAGCCACAGGTGCGGCAGCTCGGAGGCGTTCAGATAGCCGTTCAGCATTGAGGGATTGGCATACACCATGCCGGTATAGCCCGCCTCCTCCACATGCTGACAGAAGGCAAGGCACGCCGCCGTGCGTTCCTCCCGGGAAAGCTCCGTGGTCCATAGCCGTCCGCTTGGGGTGAATTCATAGTCGATCACCAGCGGCAGCTCGATCTCGTAGCCCTTGACAAGTTCCAGCAGGAAATCGGCTTCCTCGATCGCCTCCTCCACGGAAAGCGCCTGCGAGAACACATAAACGCCCACCTGCAGTCCCGCCGCCTTGGCTCCGGCTATGTAAGCGTCAAAGCGGCCGTCCTTCATGAGCTCCCCGCTGAGCGTATAGCGGAAGGCGCCGCGGATGAACGCGAATTGGATGCCCGAGGCGGCTACCTTGCTCCAATTGATCGCACCCTGCCACGAGGACACGTCGATGCCGTAGCGCAGCTCCTCCCCAGCCACTCTGCGGGGACGGTACTGGCTATACCAGCGATTTGCCGCGCCGTCGAGGGCAAAGCCCTCCCGCGCCAGCATGGGATCGGGCTCCTCGAACTGACCGAAAAGCTCTGTCTCGGGGACAGGCAGCTCCTCCGCAGGCTCCTCCGCCTGCGCAGCCGCGGCTTCATCCTCCGCCGAAACGGTTTCCGCCTCCGCGGTGATCGGCTCCTCCTCCGAGGCAGGCTCTTCTAACGGGGCCGGTTCTTCCTCCGAGAAGGTTTCTTCCATTGGAGCAGGCTCCTCTGCCTGTGAGGGCTCTTCCGCCGGGGCCGGTTCTTCCGCCGGGGCCGGTTCTTCCGCCGGGACGGGCTCTTCCGCCGGGACGGGCTCTTCCGCCGGGATCAGCTCCTCCATCGGCATTGGCAGCTCTGTGGGAACGGCTTCCTCCGCCGCAAAGGCGGTGGGCGAAACCATGCATGCCGCCAGCAGAACACTTAGGATGATTTGAAAAAGTCGTTTCATCATAGCTCTCTTCCGTGAATGTAACTATTTTGGTAATATTGTTACAATAGTTACAGGAATTGTAGCATACTTTTTCCCATATTACAATAGGTATTTTTCGGAAAACCCCGTCGATTTCGGCAAAAACGGCTCCCTCCGCAGCGCGGAGGAAGCCGTTTCATCCAAAACCGGGGATCAGAGCGCGTTGCTGCGGCCCACGAGGGCGGAGAGGTCGACGTATTCCTCGGCCTCGGCGGCGATCTCGTCGTCCGTCTCGACGTCCAAGCTGCGGTACATATCGAGGCCGGAGCCGGCAGGGATCAGCTTGCCGATGATGACGTTCTCTTTGAGGCCGACCAGATGATCGACCTTGCCCTTGATGGCGGCGTCGGTGAGGACGCGGGTCGTCTCTTGGAAGGAGGCGGCGGAGAGGAAGCTCTCCGTTGCGAGGGACGCCTTCGTGATACCCATGAGGATCTGGGTATAGGTCGCAGGCTCAAGCCCTTCCTCACCCGCATCGATGCGCGCCTGCACGGCCTCGTTGGCAGTGCGCAGCTCGGAGATATCCACCACGGAGCCGGAAAGCAGCGACGTACTGCCCGGTTCCTCGATGCGCACCTTGCGGAGCATCTGACGGCAGATGACCTCGATATGCTTGTTGTTGATATCGACGCCCTGCTGGCGGTAGACCTTTTCGACCTCCTGCACGAGGTAGTTGCGGACGCCCTGACGGCCGTTGGCGTCGTCGTCCACGCCGCGGGTGCGGAGAACGTCGTGGGGGTTTAGGGAGCCGCGGGTCAGCTCCTGACCCTTCTCCACATGCTGGCCGTCCTGCACGAGGATGCCGCTGGCATAGGGGATCTGGTAGACCTTCGTCTCGCCCTGCGCTTCGTTCGTGATGGTGAGGGCGCAGACCATGTTCTTCTTCGCGTCTTCCATGGAAACGGTGCCGGAGATATCGGCCAGCACGGCCATGCGCTTCGGACGCCGCGCCTCAAACAGCTCCTCGACACGGGGAAGACCTTGGGTGATATCCTCGATGTCGGAGCCGGCCGCGCCGCCGGTGTGGAAGGTACGCATGGTGAGCTGGGTGCCCGGCTCGCCGATGGACTGCGCCGCGATGACGCCGACGGCTTCGCCGGGATCGACGGGCTTGCCGGTGGCGAGGTTCATGCCGTAGCACCGGGCACATACGCCGCTCTTGGCCTCGCAGCACATGACGCTGCGGACCTTGACGGAGAAGATGCCGTTATCCTCCAGCAGCCGCGCGTCGATGGGCATGAGCATGTGGTCGGTGTCGAAGAGCACCTCGCCCGTGGCCGGGCTCGTAATGGGCTTTGCGGGGAAGCGGCCGCGGATGCTCTCACCGAAGGTCTGCGCCGCGGCGGCGGCGTCCACCTCCTCGATGCCGGCAGCCTCGAGGACAGCCACATCGGAGGGGCTGAAGGCCTTATACCGGGGAACGACGACGGAGCCGTCGGCCGGGTTCGTGATATCCTGCGGGGCAAATTTGCCTTCAAGAGAGCTCCAATCCACCCGCGCCCTGACGATCTTGTCAAGGATGACGCGGGCGTCGTTGCCGGCAGTGGTGCCGCAGTCGAACTCACGGATGATAACATCCTGCGACACGTCCACGAGACGACGGGTCAAATAACCCGAGTCCGCCGTACGGAGGGCGGTATCGGCCAGACCCTTGCGGGCGCCGCGGCTCGAAACGAAGTATTCGAGAACCGTGAGGCCCTCGCGGTAGTTGGCCTTGATGGGGATCTCCAGCGTTTTACCGGCGGTGTTGGCGACGAGGCCGCGCATACCGGCGAGCTGGCGGATCTGGTTCATGGAGCCGCGGGCGCCGGACTGCGCCATCATGTTGATGGGGTTGAACTCGTCGAGGTTCGATTCCAGCGCGGCGGTGACCTTCTTGGTGGTCTCCTCCCACTCGGAGATAACGAGACGGTAGCGCTCGTCGTTTGTGATGAAGCCGCGGCGGTACTGCTTTTCGATATAGGGCAGAACATTCTTCTCCGTTTCGGAGATGATGCGGGCCTTGGCCTCCGGCACCACCATGTCGGAAATGGAGATGGTGATGGCGCCGATGGTGGAGTACTTATAGCCCAGCGCCTTGATCTTGTCGAGAACCTCCGTGGCGATGGTGAAGCCATGCTTGTCGATGCAGCGCTGCACGATCTTGCCGAGGAGCTTCTTATCGACGCGGAAGCTGATCTCCTGCTTAAAGGCGTTGGCGGGATCGGAGCGATCCACAAAGCCCAGATCCTGCGGGATAGGCTCGTTGAAGATGATGCGGCCGACGGTGGTGTCCACGAGCTCCGAGCGGCTCTCGCCGTTCGCGCCGGTCTTTGTGAAGCGCACCTTGATCGGGGAATGGATGCCCACGACCTTTTCGTTGTAGGCCATGATGGCCTCGGCGGGGTTCGAGAAGTATTTGCCCGTTCCCTCCTCCTCGCGGATATAGGTGAGGTAGTAGGAGCCGAGAACCATATCCTGCGTCGGCACGGTGACGGGCTGGCCGTCCTGCGGGCGGAGCAGGTTATTCGCGGAGAGCATCAGCACGCGAGCCTCCGCCTGCGCCTCGGCGGACAGGGGGACATGGATGGCCATCTGGTCGCCGTCGAAGTCGGCGTTGAAGGCGGTGCAGACCAGCGGATGCAGCCGCAGGGCACGACCCTCCACCAGCACCGGCTCGAAGGCTTGGATGCCGAGACGGTGCAGCGTCGGCGCGCGGTTGAGCATCACGGGATGCTCCTTGATGACGACCTCCAGCGCGTCCCAGACCTCGGTGCGCTGCTTATCCACCATTTTCTTGGCGGACTTGATGTTGTTGGCGATATTGTCCTCCACCAGCTTCTTCATGATGAAGGGGCGGAACAGCTCGATGGCCATTTCCTTCGGCACGCCGCACTGATAAAGCTTCAGGTCGGGTCCGACAACGATGACGGAACGGCCGGAATAGTCCACGCGCTTGCCGAGGAGGTTCTGGCGGAAGCGTCCCTGCTTGCCCTTGAGCATATCGGAAAGGCTCTTGAGCGCACGGGAGTTCGCGCCCGTGACGGCGCGGCCGCGGCGGCCGTTGTCGATGAGGGCGTCCACCGCCTCCTGCAGCATGCGCTTCTCATTGCGGACGATGATGTCCGGCGCGCTCAGCTCAATGAGGCGCTTGAGGCGGTTGTTGCGGTTGATGACACGGCGGTAGAGATCGTTCAGATCGCTCGTGGCGAAGCGGCCGCCGTCGAGCTGCACCATGGGGCGAAGCTCGGGCGGGATCACCGGCAGCACGTCAATGATCATCCACTCGGGACGGTTGCCGGAGGCGCGGAAGGCCTCCACTACCTCGAGGCGCTTGACGAGCTTGGCCTTCTTCTGGCCGCTGGCGTCTTGGAGCTGCTCACGAAGCTCCGCCGCAAGCGCGTCGCAGTCGATATCCGAGAGGAGCTTCTTGATCGCCTCGGCGCCCATGCCGGCTTCGAAATCGTCCTCGTATTTCTCCTTCATGTCACGATACTCTTTTTCGGTGAGTATCTGGCATTTCTGCAGCGGGGAGAAGCCCGGATCGGTCACGATATACGCGCCGAAATAGAGAACCTTCTCCAGTACCCGCGGGGTAAGGTCGAGCAGCACGCCCATACGGGACGGGATGCCCTTGAAGTACCAAATATGGCTGACGGGCGTGGCAAGCTGGATATGGCCGAGGCGCTCGCGGCGCACCTTGGAGCGCGTGACCTCGACGCCGCAGCGGTCGCAGATCTTGCCCTTATAGCGGATCTTTTTATACTTTCCGCAATGGCATTCCCAGTCCTTCGTCGGTCCGAAAATACGCTCGCAGAACAGACCGTCCCGCTCGGGCTTGAGGGTACGGTAGTTGATGGTCTCGGGCTTTTTGACCTCGCCGGAGGACCATTCCAAGATCATTTCCGGGGAAGCGATGCCGATCTGGATCGCTTCAAAAGGAGCATAACTCATTCTTCAAAGTCCTCCTCTTCGTCATCCGCATAGTCGTTTGTGTAATCGTCGTCCTCCAAGCCGGCGTCGGAACCGAAATCCAGCTCCAGCTTATCCTCGTCGATATCCTCGATGGCATAGCCGCTCTGCTCGATCTCCCGATCGTCGGACTTATACTCCACGGAGCTGAAGGACGTGGGCAGATCGTCCTCTTCGTCGTCCTTGAGCTCGATGACCTCGCCGTCCTTGTCGAGGACGCGCACATCGAGGCAGAGGGACTGCAGCTCCTTCACCAGCACCTTGAAGGATTCCGGCACGCCCGGCTGCGGGATGTTGTGCCCCTTCACGATGCTCTCATAGGTGCGGACACGGCCGGTCACGTCGTCAGACTTCACCGTGAGGATCTCCTGCAGGGTGTAGGCCGCGCCGTAAGCCTCCAGCGCCCAGACCTCCATCTCGCCGAAGCGCTGGCCGCCGAACTGCGCCTTGCCGCCGAGCGGCTGCTGGGTGACTAGGCTATAGGGGCCGGTGGAACGGGCGTGGATCTTATCGTCCACGAGGTGATGCAGCTTGAGGAAGTAGACATAGCCGACGGTGACGTCGTTATCGAACGCCTCGCCCGTGCGGCCGTCGCGCAGGGTGATCTTGCCGTCCTCACGCAGGCCGGCCAGCTTCAGGCTCTCGCGGATGGACTGCTCGTTCGCGCCGTTGAAGACCGGCGTGGCGACCTTCCAGCCCAGCGCCTGCGCGGCATAGCCGAGGTGCACCTCAAGCACCTGTCCGATGTTCATACGGGAGGGGACGCCCAGCGGGTTCAGCACGATGTCGAGCGGCGTGCCGTCCGGCAGATAGGGCATATCCTCCTTCGGCAGGATGCGGGACACGACGCCCTTGTTGCCGTGGCGGCCGGCCATCTTGTCGCCCACGGAGATCTTGCGCTTCTGGGCGATATATACGCGGACGACCTGATTGACGCCGGGCCCCATCTCGTCGCCGTTTTTGCGGGTGAATACCTTCACGTCCACCACGATGCCGCTCTCGCCGTGCGGCACCTTGAGCGAGGTATCGCGCACCTCGCGCGCCTTCTCGCCGAAGATCGCCCGGAGCAGCCGTTCCTCCGCGGTGAGATCGGTCTCGCCCTTGGGCGTGACCTTGCCGACGAGGATATCGCCGCTGCGGATCTCGGAGCCGATGGTGATGATGCCGCGCTCGTCGAGGTATTTCAAAGCGTCCTCGCCGACGCCGGGGATATCGCGGGTGATCTCCTCGGGTCCCAGCTTCGTGTCGCGGCTGTCGCACTCATGCTCCTCGACGTGGATGGAGGTATAGACGTCCTCCATGACGACACGCTCATTGAGCAGGATCGCGTCCTCGTAGTTGTAGCCCTCCCACGTCATGAAGCCGACAAGGATGTTCTTGCCGAGGCTCAGCTCGCCGTGGCTCGTGGAGGGGCCGTCCGCCATCACATCGCCCTTGCGGACGCGCTCGCCCACATCCACGATGGGACGCTGGTTGAAGGCGGTGGACTGGTTGGAACGGGCATATTTGATAAGGTGGTATTCCTTCACGCCGAGATCGTCGTATTTCACAACGATATGATCGGCGTCCACGCTCATGATCTCGCCGTCGTCCTCCGCCAGCACGCACACGCCGGAGTCCACGGCGCATTTATGCTCGATGCCGGTGGCGACGATGGGCGCCTCCGTGGTGAGCAGAGGCACGGCCTGACGCTGCATGTTCGCGCCCATCAGCGCGCGGTTCGCGTCGTCGTTTTCGAGGAAGGGGATCATAGCCGTCGCGATGGAGACCATCATGCGCGGGCTCACGTCCACATAATCGACCTGATTGCGATCCACGGCAATGATCTCATCGCGGTGACGGCAGGTGACACGGTCATGGATGAACTCGCCGTTTTCATCGACCTCGGACGCCTGCGCCACGAAGAAGCGATCCTCCGTGTCGGCGGTGAGGTAATCGATATCCATGGTGACATGCCCGGTGGTCTTATCCACCCGGCGGAAGGGGGCGATCATGAAGCCGTATTCGTTCACACGGGCAAAGGACGCCAGATAGGAGATAAGGCCGATGTTCGGGCCCTCCGGCGTCTCGATGGGGCAGAGACGGCCGTAATGGCTGTAATGCACGTCACGCACATCGAAGCTCGCGCGCTCGCGGCTCAGACCGCCGGGGCCGAGGGCGGACATACGGCGCTTATGCGTCAGCTCCGCGAGGGGGTTCGTCTGATCCATGAACTGGCTCAGCGGCGAGGAGCCGAAGAACTCCTTGATCGCGGCGGAGACGGGACGGATGTTGATGAGGCTCTGCGGCGTGATGACGTCGAGGTCTTGGAGCGTCATGCGCTCGCGGATCACGCGCTCCATACGGGCAAAGCCGATGCGGAACTGGTTCTGCAGCAGCTCGCCGACGCTGCGCACGCGGCGGTTGCCGAGGTGGTCGATATCGTCCGCAACGCCCACGCCGTGGGCGAGGCAGTTGAGGTAGTTCACCGAGGCGAAAACATCGTCCACGATGATATGCTTCGGGATCAGCACGTCGATATTCTCCTCGACGGCGTCCCTGAAGGCGGCCTCATCGTCGCCGAACTGCTCCAGAAGCTGGCGCAGCACGAGCCAGCGGACGTTTTCCTTCACGCCCAGCTCCGCCGGATCGAAGGATACGAAGGCGTTCATGGGAACCATGCCGTTGCCGAAGACACGGACGGTCTCGCCATGCTCGTCCAATACATAGGCCTCCAGAAGGCCGCGGTCGCCCAGCGCCTCGGCACGGTCGCGGTCGAGGACCTCGCCGGCCTCCGCCACGATCTCGCCGGTCTGCAGATCGGCGATGGGGGCGGCAAGCTTCCTGCCGACGATGCGGCTCCACACGGCGAGCTTTTTATTGACCTTATACCGGCCGACGTTCGACATGTCATACCGGCGGCGGTCGAAGAACAGCCCGTCCAGCATGGTCTCGGAGCTCTCCACCGTGGGGGGATCGCCGGGACGCAGGCGGCGGTAGATCTCGATGAGGGATTCCTCCCGGGTATGGCAGGTGTCCCGCTCAAGCGTGTTCACCATACGAAGATCCTGCCCGAAGACCTCAAGGAGCTTCTCGTCGGTGACACAGCCGTCTTCGGTATCGGGAACGCAGGTGAGCCATGTGTGCGGCCGTGCGGGATCGTAGGCGCCGAGGGCGCGCAGCAGCCACGTCACGGGCAGCTTGCGGTTCTTGTCGATGCGGACATAGAAGATGTCGTTCACATCCGTCTCGTATTCGAGCCAAGCGCCGTGATACGGGATCGTGGTCGCGCCGTAGAGCGGGACATTCGTCTTGTCCGCGTGGGCGTCGAAATACACGCCGGGAGAGCGGACGATCTGGGAGACGATGACGCGCTCCGCGCCGTTGATGATGAAGGTGCCGCTGTCCGTCATGAGCGGGAAGTCGCCCATGAAGATCTCCTGCTCCTTGATCTCTTCCGTTTCCTTATTGCGCAGGCGCACGGAAACCTTCAGCGGCGCGGCATACGTCGCGTCTCTGGCCTTGCACTCCTGCTCGGAATACTTCGGGTTCTCGTTCATGGAATAATCCACAAACGACAGCTCGAGGTTGCCGGAATAGTCCGTGACGGAGGCTACGTCGCGGAACACGTCCCGCAGCCCCTCCTCCAGAAACCACTTATAGGAGTTCTTCTGGATCTCCAAGAGGTTCGGCATGTCTTGGACTTCTTCCACGCGGGCAAAGCTCTTGCGGAGCGTTTTGCCATAGTATACGTCCTTCGGCATTAAAAAGATCACTCCTTCGGGTAATGATACACCGGGGTATGTTGTTACAAAAAATCGTCACCGGCTTGATTTTTTTGCGGTATCTTGCTAAAATGAACACAAGCTAGGAAGGGTATAGCCTTCCAATTTCATTCGCATAGCACGCTATTCTAGCACTTTTTTCCACCCTTTGTCAAGCCTAATCCATTAATTTCGCGGCGGTTTTTCACCGCCGCTTTTTTCCTGTATTCCGAGGTGCCGCCATGGATCATCGCGCGACCATACTTTTATATCTGGAGCTGCTGTTCGCGCTGGCGATCCTGTGGCGCGAAGGGCTGCTGAAGACCCGCACGCAGCAGGTCTGCGCTATCCTGCTTGTTTCCCTTGCCTTTGTGTTCCGCTACAGCGTCATGACGTATGAGACGCTCGATTATCAAGACTGGATCCGCGTTTGGCTTTCCGCTCTGCGGGAAAAAGGCGCGTGGCACGGGCTGGGCGAGGCGATCTGGAGCTGCAACTATAACGTGCCGTATCTCTATTTCCTCGCGCTCATCACGAAAAGCGAGGTCTACGAGCTCTATCTCGTGAAGCTCGTGAGCATCTTTTTCGACGTGATCCTCGCTTGGGGACTGATGCGGCTCGTGGGGGTGTTCCACAACAGTCCCGCCCGACGGCTCACGGCTTTCATCGGCTCGCTGTGGCTGCCCACGGTGTTCCTGAACGGCGCCCTCTGGGGGCAATGCGACGTCATTTACGCCGCCTTTGCCGTATGGGGCTTCTATTGCGCGCTGGACGACAAGCCCGGCTGGAGTGTCGCCGCCATCGCGGTGAGCATCTCCTTCAAGCTGCAGGGCATTTTCCTGCTGCCGGCGTATCTCGCGTTTTTCATCGGCCGGAAGATCAAGTGGTATCATTTCGTATTCTTCCCCGCCGTGTATATCCTGACGATCCTGCCCGCCGTGTTTGCCGGACGCAGTCTCACGGAGCTTCTGCTGCTGTATTACAACAACACCGGCTCCATCGGCTCCGGCCTCAACTACAACTCCTCCTCCCTCTATGCGCTGCTCGATTTCAGCGCGATGCCGGCGGAGTCCGCCGCGAAGATCGGCGTCTTTCTGGCATTTTTCTTCTGCGCCTCGGTGTATGTGTGGCTGTTTCTGCGGCGGGACGAGATCGACAGCCGCGTGCTGCTCGGCGCGGGCGTGCTGCTCTGCCTCGGCGTGCCGTATCTTCTGCCGCATATGCATGATCGGTATTTCTTCCTCGCGGACGTGCTGACCTTCGCGCTGGCGGTCGTATCCCCGCGCATGAGCCTCACGCCCGCGCTGGTGAGCTTCGGCTCGCTGCTGGGGTATCACGCATACCTCAAAATGCGGTTTCTTCTGCCCATGCGTGACGGCGCAGCGGCCATGCTGCTCGCGCTGCTGCTGCTTCTGGCCTATACCGTCCGCGCCCTGAACCGTCCCAAGCCGGACACGGAACCGGCGGAGATCGCATGAATATCGGAAATGTCGTCATATCCGGCAAAGCCGCCCTCGGCCCCATGGCGGGCGTGACGGACGCCGCCTTCCGCCATATCTGCTTTGAGCAGGGCGCGGCGCTTGCCTGCACCGAGATGGTGTCGAGCCGCGGCCTTGTCTATAAGGACAAAAAAACCGCGGAGCTTCTGTATATCCCCGGGAACGATCATCCTACCGCCGCACAGATCTTCGGCTCCGATCCCGCCGTCATGGGCGAGGCATCGGCCATGGCCGTCGAGCTGTCCGGCGCGGATATACTCGATATCAATATGGGCTGCCCCGTGGGCAAGATCGTGAAAAGCGGCGACGGCTCCGCCCTCATGAAGGACCCGGACAAGGCGTTCCGCATCATTGAGACCTGTGTGAAGCACGCGGGCGTACCCGTCACGGTGAAATTCCGCAAGGGCTTCGACGGCGGCAGCGTGAACGCCGTGGAGTTCGGAAAAATGTGCGAGGCGGCGGGCGCGTCCGCCATTGCCGTCCATGGTCGCACGCGGGTGCAGATGTACGCCGGCTGCGCGGACTGGGATATCATCCGCGATGTGAAGGCCGCCGTGTCGATCCCCGTGCTCGCGAACGGCGACGTGTTCTCCGGCGACGCCGCCGTGCGCCTCCTGCGCCGCACCGGGGCGGATATGGTCATGGTGGGACGGGGCTGCTTCGGCGATCCGTGGATCTTCCAGCGCATCAACGCCGCCCTCGCCGGGGAGCCGGAGCCGCCCCTTCCCCCGCTCGCGGAGCGGATCGACACAGCCGTGCGCCAGTTCGAGCTGGCCTGCGCATGGAAGGATCCTCATAACGCGTGCCTCGAGGCGCGTAAGCAGCTTTGCTGGTATCTCCGGGGCGTTCCCCATTCCGGCCCCATCAAGCGTGAGATCGTGACAATCAATTCACTCGACGACATCTACCGCATCGCCAAGGTCATAAAACGGGAGCTGATATGACGATGACAAAGCAAGAGGAAGCCCGCATCATCGAAGCCGTTCTCGACGGCGACACCGATCGCTTCGAGGCGCTGGTGCGGGCGCATGAAAAGGGCATTTATGCCCTCTGCCTGCGGATGCTGGGCAGCGAACAGGATGCGCTGGACGCCTCGCAGGAGGCGTTTTTCCGGGCGTATCGCTCGCTTGCCGGTTTCCGGGGTGAGAGCCGTTTTTCCGTGTGGCTTTACCGCCTCGCGTCGAACATCTGCCTCGATATGCTGCGCAAGCGCCCCGCCTCGCCGGAGCTCTCGCTCACCATGGAGGAGGACGCAGAGCTGCCCATCCCGGACACGCGGCCAACGCCGCATACGGCGCTGGAGCAAAAGGAGCTCCGAACGGCCGTGCATCGGGCGCTGGGGCAGCTCCCGCCGGACTTCCGACAGGCGCTGGTGCTGCGGGAGATCGGCGGGCTTTCCTACGACGAGATCGCGCAGACGACCGGCCTCGAGGCCGGCACCGTGAAAAGTCGCATCTTCCGAGCGAGGAAAAAGCTTGCCGCCCTTCTGCTGCGGGACGGGAACTTTTCCTTCGATCTGCCGTCCATATCAGCGACGGACAACGCCGATGGGAAAGGAGGTGCGGACGCATGAGCGAGAAGCATGCATATTATTATGAGCTGATGAGCCGGATGCTGGACGGCGATTTGACCGAAGCCGAAACCGCCGATCTGCGCGGACATGTCCGCGCCTGTCCCGACTGCGCGAGGGTACTTGAGGCGTTCTCCGCCGCGGCGCTGACGCTGCGGGAGGACGACGCCGAACCCCCGGAGGGTTTTTCCGCGAGCGTTATGACCCGCATCCGAGCCGAGGCCGCCGCGGAGGCGCTCCCCGCGAAGGAGCCGGAATGTATCGAGGATATGGATATCCCCGCGCCGGTGGAGCGGGTGACGCGCCTTTGGCCGTCTCTCGTTGCCGCCGCGTGCCTTGTGCTGATCCTCGGCGGCGTGGCCAGAACCGCGCTGTTTGGAAGGATGGGCTCGAGCGCCGATTCCGCCGCCGCGCAGGCCGAGAGCATCACCATGGAGGCCGCGGCAGCGGAGGAGCCCATGGCAGAAGCACCGCCGCAGGCGCGCGAGCCGATGCCGGACACGGACGGCGGGATGCTCAATGCCGCCGCGCCGGCGCCCATGCCTGAGGAGCCCGCCGCGCAGGAGGCCGCCGAATTGGAGGAGGCCGCCGAGGACGCGGCACCCGCGCCGATGCCCAGCGATACGGACGACACGACCAAGACTGCCGCAGCCGGCGCCGGCGCTGCCGAGGATCACGCTCCGGCCGATATCGATGCGCCGCTGAGTGTTCCCGCAGGTCGGGAGGCAGATTTCGAGGCGCTGCTGCGCGACGCGGGTCGTACGCCCGGCACGGGTTGGGAGATCGTCGCTTATGTGGAATACCGCGGCGTGATCTATGAATTTACGAGCGACGGCACATCCCTCTCATGGCGCGACGCCGCCGAGGGGATGCCCGCCCTCTCCCCCGCCTCCCTCGACGAGCTCTGGGCGGTGCTGGAAATCGAATCATGAGCCTATGAAAATTCCCGAGGCCTTGCGGCTTCGGGAATTTTTTGCATTTCGTTTCTCTCTTATCCCGCGAACACGCGGATACCGCCGGCATCCGTATCCATCGGGAGCCACGCGGTGAAGCTGCCCTCGTTCGGGATCGCCTCATAAAGCGCATCACCCGCGAGCAGATAGACGCAGGCGTCCGCCGCCGTTTCCGGCAGCGTGCCGGTAAGCTTCATAAAGTCTGCCATCGTCGTGCCGCTCGCATCGGCGGTCAGCTCGCTCTCGACCTCCTGTAGACCGTCCAGCAGGGCAGCGTCCCGCTCCGGGGCGGGATACACCGCCGGGAAGCGCAGAAGATAATCGAGCGTCCGCTCCGCCAGCTCCACGATCACCGTGTCCGCCCCCTGCTCGGCGATATAATCGAGGCGATAGTTATTGAGCCGCGATATATGCGCCGCGCCGAAGCGATCAGCCAGATACGGATACAGGTTCCGGCCGGAGGAATCGCGGAAGAGCAGCAGCGTTCCCTCCGCTCCCTCACGCTCGGTGGTGATGGTGATGTCGTCAGAATCGTGAAAATTGCTCGTATACGAAAACGTGAAAGGTTCCTCCGGGGTATAGTCCGTTTCCAGCGCCGTCCCGGTGGGATACAGCATGGCGTAGAGGTCGCCGGAATGCGTCTGCGCAGCGGTGAAATCCCCGGAAAAATACCCGTTTTCGATCCCGAGCGCGCCAAGGATCGTATCGGCGGCCAGCGCCGCGCCGCGCGCGTTCCAATGGCTGTCCCATTGCCAATACAGCTCCTCATCCACGGCGGAAAACGCCGCGTAAAGATCGGCATACCGCACGCCCTGCTCCTCCATGGCAGTCATGAGCCGCTCGCGGTTCGAGCCCTCCGCTACCGTCACATACCGGGGCGCGTGGGCGGGATAGAGCGTATATTTGCCGCACGGTACGGTGAACACGAAGTCCGCGCCCTGCCCCTCGGCGTATTCCTGCATGAGATACAGGCTGCGCGCACAGCAGAAGATCTCACGGTCGGTCATCTGGCCGTTGCCGGAGATATCATTTGCCGCCGCGCCGAAGAACAGCCAGTTATCCGGCCCGATCAGCACGTCGTCGTTCGCGGAGGTGTGGAACAGCCCGGCGCAGAGCGTATCCCACGCGGTGATGCACGGAAGGCGCAGATAAAAGCCCTTGCCGACGTAATCCCGCCAGCCGGTGAGATAGCTCATGTTCCATGAGCCGTCGTAGGCTTTGAGCTTTGGCTTCACCACCGGCGGCTCGTTCGCCGCCGCCGGGGACGGCCCCTTTACCGCAAGGCCGACAATGGGGATGAGGCACACAAGGAAGAACACGACGGTAAACGCGATATACAGCGATTTTTTCATAACGCGCCCTCCCTCAGAACTGCAGATAGATGAACGGCTGGAAGCCTGTAACAGCCATATTCATGACGCACAGGACAAGCAGACCGAGGCACACGGCATAGGAGACCGGCTCGCCCCATTTCCCGGTATGCGCCCTGAGCCACGGCACCACCGGCAGCGAGCCGAAAAGCCCCGCGCACAGGCAAAAAACACACAGCGGCGTCATATGGAGCTGCAGAAGAAGCGTCGCCGCCGGGATCGCCCGCCAGCCGGTAAACATGGCGGAGAGCATCTGCCCCGCCTGCGCCATGCTCCCGGAGCGGAACAGCACCGTGCCAAGCAGGATCACTGCGGCGGTATACAGGCGCGTCAGCGCACGACCCCAAGCGGTCTTTTGAAGGCCGTCGAGGCGGATGAGTCCCACGCCCTCGAGGACGCAGAACAGCCCGTGCCACAGACCCCAAAGGATAAAATTCCATGCCGCCCCGTGCCACAGGCCGGTGAGCAGCCACACCACCGCGCTGGGAATGAGGATCGAAAGGCGGTTCGCCTTGGGGCGGCCGTATCGCCGCGCCCAGCGTCGGTATAGCTTCTGCAGGGACTTCGACATGACCATCGGCATATAGAGATAATTGCGGAACCATGTCGTGAGGCTGATGTGCCAGCGCTTCCAGAAATCCGTCATACCGAGCGCGGTATACGGCTGGCTGAAGTTTTCGGGAAAATCGAAGCCGAAGACCTTCGCAAGTCCCAGCGCCATATCGGAATAGCCGGAGAAATCGAAATAGATCTGCACGGCATAGCCCACGGCGCCGAGCCAAGCGAGCCGCGCGTCCACCGCGGACGAGGCATAGATCGCGTCCACCGCCGCGCCGACGATATCGGCCACCAGAAGCTTTTTCGCGAGTCCTAGGATGAACCGCCGCAGCCCCTGCGCCGTTTTCTCCGCCGTGCAGGTACGCTCGTCGAGCTGGGGCGCGGCAGTCCTCCAGCTCAGGATCGGCCCGGAGAGAAGATTCGGAAAGAGCGAAATAAAAAGCGCCGTGCGCACAAGGCTTTTCGACATCTGCTCCGGCTTGCGCTTTACCTCGATCACATAGCCGAGGCCGGTGAAGGTGAAAAACGAGATCCCCAGCGGCAGCGCGAGGCCGACGGTCGGGATCGACGCGCCGGACACGGCGTTCACGATACCGATGAAGAAATCGAGGTATTTATAGACTACGAGCAGCCCGATATTCAGCGCGACGGCAACGATCGCCACCGCGAGGCGCGCGCGTTTCTTCTCCTTCGGCAGCGCGCCGAGGACGCGCCCCGCGCCCCAGTTCGCAAGGATCGACGCCAGAAGCAGCGGAAGCTGCGCGATGCTGCCGAAGCAATAGAAGATGAGGCTGAACACCAGCAGGACGGTATTCTTCGCCCGGATGCCGGGCACGAGCCGATAGATCACAAACAGCACCGGCAAAAACGCAAACAGGAAAATCGCGCTTGAAAAAACCATGCGCCCTCCCTCCTATAAGAAAAGGGCCGACGATCCGCCGGCCCGGGTATTCAGCACCACTCTTTATAATTCGTTTCGCTCTGCTTCTTCGTTTCCGTGGGAACATAGGAAACGACGACGCGGCGGTTCGGCTCCGCCCCGGTAGAGCTGGTGGTGACGCCCTCATAATCCTGCAGGGCGGCATGGATGACATGGCGCTCATAGGAGTTCATCGGCTCCAGCGCCATGCTGCGCTTATACTTGATGGCCTTCTGCGCCATCTTCTCCGCCAGATGCACGAGGGATTCCTCGCGTTTGGCGCGGTAGTTCTCCGCATCGACATTGATATGCGCGCGCTTGTCGCTGCCGCGGTTCACGGCGTAATTCGTCAGATGCTGGATGGCGTCGAGCGTCTCGCCCCGGCGGCCGATCACGGCGCCTATGCCGCTGCCGGTCAGGTTCACGTCGAGGCCGCCGCCCTTGCGGGGGGATATCTCGATATCGGCGCTCACGCCCATATGCTCCAAGAGGCCGGCGAGGAATTTCTCCGTCTCCTCCGCCTGCGCGCCTTCGGCGCGGCGCACGATCTTAGGCGCGGGCTTTTGGGCTTCGGAAGGTTTTTTCGGCTCCGCCTTTTTCTCGGGGTTCTTCTGCTCCGCGGGCTTTTTGGCCTCGGCGGGCTTTTTCGCCTCCTTCACCGCGGGGGCGGGCGCCTCGTCCGGCGCCTCATAGGATACGCGCACCACCGCGTCCACCGCGCCGATGCCGAGAAAGCCGGTCTTGCCGCGCTCGACGATCTCCACGGAGATATCGTCCCGCTCCAGCCCCAGCTCCGCCAGCGCCTTCGCTATGGCGTCGTCCGCGGTCTTGCCGGTATAATCAACAGACTTTATCATGGTCTCCTCCGTTATTCTTCTTCCGTCTCGGAGGCGGGTTCCTCCGTCTCTTCGTCTTCCCCGTCCTCCGGGTTCCCGTCCTCGTCGGTTCCGTCGTCCTCCGGCTCGTCGGCCTCCCCGGCCTCGTCCTGCTCAACAGCTTCGGCTTCGACGGCATCGGCTTCGACGGCATCAAACTCCTCCGCCGGCTCCGTCAAGGCGGGCAGCTCCCCGTCGTAGGCCTCGCTCTCCGCGGCGGCGGCGAGGGTCTTCTCCTCGGCCTCGTCGGGGTTCGTGTAGCGGTCGGGCACATAGGCGCGTCCGCGCGCATAGCGGCGGTTATCCACCTGCGAGGCGGGGATATCGTCCACGATGCCCAAAGCAGCGCGTTTCTTCGCCCGCTCTGCCCGCGCCTCGGCGGCGCGGCGTTCCGTCTCCTTCTGGGCGGCGGCAGCCTTCTTGTTTTTCTTCGAGGTGTTTTTGTTTTCCACCGTGATGCCCTCGGCCTTCAGGCGCTCGGTTTCCTCGCGCTTGGCCTCCAGCTCCGCCTCGCGCGCCTTCTCACGGGCGATGCGGTCGGCGTCCTCGATATCGAGCTGCCGGTTGAAGACCTTATTGAGGACGACGGTCTGGATGATGGCAAACACGCTCTGCGCGATCCAGTAGATGCCCATGACGCCGGGCATCGTGAAGCAGATCCAAAGCGACATGAGCGGCATCATCAGCATCATGGACATCTGGGACTGCTGATTGGCCTGCGCCTGCGGATTGGTGGCGTTCGACGCCTTCATCGAAAGCCAGCTCAAAAAGGCGGACACGATGGGGATGAGGAACAAACCGATATGCGCCCAATCGAAGCTTGTCCAGTTCCAAAAGGCGATGCTCGGCGTCTCGCCGAGGTTCAGCCCAAGGAATTTGTAGGACAGGGTCTGCAGCTTCTCGCTCAGGGCGGCAAAGTCCGCGAAATGCTCGGTGATGAACTGGGACTGGAAGATCTGCTCATACGCCGTGGCGTTGCGGGAGGTGGAGTAGTTGGAGAGCAGATAGCCCAGCTCGGCGAGCTTCTGGGTGATGGCGC
Source organism: uncultured Oscillospiraceae bacterium (assembly GCA_905234855.1). Lineage (GTDB taxonomy): Bacteria > Bacillota > Clostridia > Oscillospirales > Oscillospiraceae > CAJOIG01. The sequence continues at coordinate 19,894 of CAJOIU010000001.1, read as the reverse complement.
CGCCCTCGCCCAGCAGAGCGGAATCGACGCCCATCATGGTGGTCAGCGGGAAGCGGATGGCACGATACAGCGCGAACAGGATCGGGAACGGGAGCAGCGTCCAAAGGCAGCCGGACATGGGGTTGATGCCCTCTTCCTTATAGAGCTTGTTCATCTCCTGCTGATAGCGCTGCTGATCGTTGCCGAATTTCTTTTCCAGCTCCTTGAGCCGGGGGGTCATGCGGGACATGCGCATCATGCTCTTCGTGCTCTTGAGCTGGAAGGGCAGCATGATGAGCTTCACCACAAGGGCAAAGAGGATGACTGCGACGCCGTAGTTCCCTACCCAGTTGTAGAGATGCAGCATCAACCAGCCAAACGGTCTTGCGATTGTTTCCATAAAAATCTCCTTACGGCTTTACGGCACGGGGTCGTAAAAATCGTGTTCCCCGAAATGGAACGGGTGGCAGCGGCAGATCCGCTTCAGGGCGAGCCAGCCGCCCTTCCACGCGCCATACCGATCAATGGCGATCAGCGCGTATTCGCTGCAGGTGGGGATGAACCGGCAGCTAGGCGGAGTGAGCGGGGAGATCCTCTTTCGGTAAAAACGCACAATAGCCAGCAGCAGCCGCTTCATTTCCGCGACGCCCCCAGCTCTTCGCATGCGGACAGGAACTCGGTTTCCAGCCGCCTATAAGTGACTGCCGCTGCGCGGGTGCGAGCCACCACCACCAGATCATAGCCCGGCCGGAGGCCGTTCTCATGCAGGCGGTAGATCTCCCGCAGGCGGCGGCGCACAAGGTTTCTTGTATGCGCCTTGCCGACCTTGGCCGTTACCGTAAAGCCGAGACGGTTCGCCTTCTGTCGGTTCCTGCGGGCATACACCACGAGGCACGGACGGACGGCGCTTGTCCCCTTTCGGTAGACGCGGCGGAAATCATTGTTTGTTTTCAGCGAGGAAGTAAACTCCAAAGCACGCTCTACGCCGCTCGGATCAGTAGCTCAGTCTCTTGCGGCCCTTGGCGCGGCGGGCAGAGAGGATCTTGCGGCCGTTGCGGGTGGACATGCGCTTGCGGAAGCCATGCTCCTTCTGGGCGTGCAGCTTCTTGGGCTGATAGGTACGCTTCATCGTCTGTTTCATCCTTTCTTTTAAGTATTACTCAGCAGCGGATCGCTCCGCCGTAGTTGGCAAGTAACTTGGATATTATATAGAACTTCGCCGCTTCTGTCAACCCAAAATTGCCGCCTTTCGGGCGCGTTTCATTTGAGTATCCTTCGCAGCTCCTTCTCCCCCGCCGCCGGGAAATAACCCCCCAGCAAACCGAGGAGCCGCTCATAGGACTCCTGCGGCGTCCGCTCGTACACCCGCCCGGTAAAGGCGCCGCCGAACCAGCGCTCCGGGGTGTCATAGGACGCCACGCCCCAGCCCTTGGGGCTTCCGTGCTTGTCCAGCGTGTAGACGAAATCGCTGATGACGACATAGCACTGCTCCTGCAGCCTTACGATGGAGGTATCGAAGCCCTTTTTGCCTTCGCCCTTCCCCCATCGGCCTCCGGGGGCATACCCGCCGGCCTGCCGCAGCTCTTTTGACAAAACGGGCGCCATGGCCTCCACCCGGTCGTACAGCTCCTTGTCCTCATACCGAGCCAGCCCGTCGTCATACCGCGCGTCGAAATCGTAGCCGTCCCTGCGGTAATTCGCAAGATCGAGAAACACCTCCGCGCTGACGTAGGCCGCTTTCTTGAAAAAGAATTTTCCGTAGGCGCAATGCGCCGCCTGTATGACCGGCCCCTTCCATGACCAGCTGTCATCCCCCGTATCCGACCAGAGCACCCGCGGATCGCAGCGCTCCTCCAGAGAAAAGCCGGGGATGGGGTTTGAGAAATACGGGACGATCCCAAATATCCGTATCGCTTCGATCAGATCCTCCCGGCGGCGGACATAAAAATCATAGACCATCTTATCCCTCGCGCGAATGCTCTTTGGGATCGCCGCGCCGTTCCGGGATGATCTCCAGCCAGTAGCCGTCGGGGTCTTCGATGAAATAGACCCCCATGGCGGGATTTTCAAAGCAGATACAGCCCATCGCCGCGTGCTTCGCGTGGGCGGCCTCCATATCCGCCGCGGTGAACGCCACATGAAACTCCCCTTCGCCGAGATCATACGGCTCCGTGCGGTCGGCAAGCCACGTCAGCTCCATCTGGAACCCTGTCTTTCCGTCCCCGAGGAACACCAGCTTGAAGGAGCCGTCCGCCGCCTCCTTCGTGCGCACCGGGACAAGCCCCAGCGCATCGCGGTAAAACCGCAGGCTGCGCTCAAGCTCCAAGACATTGAAATTTACATGGTTGAACGAGAACATGTGCCTCCTCCTTCGTGCATTGACCTTCCGGTATTATCTGCCTCTATCATACCACCTTTTGCAAGAGCGGGGAAACAAAAAATCTTTTTCCTTCCGATCCCTGTTTTTTCCATAGAACGCTTCCCCTTTCGCTGGGCGTGTGTTATACTATTGGCAAACTAAACACAAGGAGGAGGTTTGTCCCATGCTTCGGAACAAAATCGCACGGATCGCGCTCCTCACGGCGCTGGCAGCGCTGCTGGTCTTCAGCGGGAGCGTTCTGGCCGCCGGAGACGGTTTACTCCCGTCGGAGGAGACCTCGGAGGATATCTATTACGTCTCGGATGTGGATGAGCTGCTGGCCGCCTTGGGGTCGAATCGCACCATTTATCTCGCGCCCGGCGAATACGACCTGAGCGCGGCCGAGAATTACGGACTGCCCGGGGACGATCCCTATGCCCCTTGGTGGTGGGAATGGGTCTTCGACGGATATGAGCTCGTTTTGGCAAACGCAGACAACCTAACCATTGCCGCCGAGGGCGGCGGAGAGACCGCCATCACGACGGAATCTGCCTATGCGAACGTCCTCGATCTGCGCTATTCCCGGGGCGTCACCCTCTCCGGCCTTACGCTGGGACACAGCGCGCAGCCCGGCTCCTGCACCGGCGATGTCGTATGCCTCACGGACATGGACGCCGTCAACATCATGGACTGCGACCTATACGGCTGCGGGGTCGTCGGCATCCGCGCCTATGACAGCCGAAACCTCTTCATCACAGGGACCACAGTGCGGGAATGCAGCGACGGCGCGGTCGATCTCACCGGCTGCTATGACGTCCGTATGGTGGAATGCAGCATCGTGGACTGCGGTTATTCCGGCTATTATCCCGCCTTCGCGCTCGTGCGGGTCGATCGCTCCTGCGGCGTCGCGGTGCTGGACAGCGAGATCCTGCGCAATAACGCCGCGAATCTTCTGACCGCTTACGGCTCCCCCGAAGTATATATGCTCGACACGCTGGTGGAGGACAACATCTGCCCCGCGGACTGGGGACAGCTCGTGCTGTTCGATTCGTATGAATATCCCGTTACCGTCGCCGGGTGCCAGCTCCAGTCCGACGCCGAATACTGGCTCACGGATTCCTGCACGGTCGATGCGGAGGGGCAGTACCTCACCGAGGCGCAGCTTCGCTCCATGCAGCGGGAATTTGTTTACTATGAAGGGCCGAGCACCGCTTCCCCGCTGGAATGGGAATATGAGGACGGGATCGGCTATATCACGGTGACCAACACGGACGAGCTTTTATCCGCCATCCGATCGGACGCCGTTATCCGGCTCGCACCGGGGGAATACGATCTGACGCTGGCTTCGAATTACGGCGCCTTCGGCGGCGCATTTTACAGATGGGAGGAGGATTATGACGGCTACCACCTCGTGATCTCCGGCGCGGAGAACCTCTGGCTCACGGCGGAAGACCCGGAAACGACGCTCATCTGCACGGAGCCGCGTTACGCGGATGTGATCGAGTTTTCCGGCTGCCGGAACATATTCCTCAGCGGCATCGCCCTCGGCCATACGCAGGAACCGGGCGAATGCGTCGGCGCCGTCCTGCACTTCCGAAACTCCGAGGGCATCCATGTGACGGACTGCGCCCTGTTCGGCTGCGGCACACTGGGTCTGTCTGCCGAGGAATGCACAAATATCGATCTCAGCGGCAACGAGATCTACGGGTGCAGCCTCGGCGCGATCGATCTCTTCGCCACCTGTGACGCCCGATTCAACGAAAACGATATCCACGACTGCGCATGGCCGACCTATGAGCTGTACCTCTGCAAGGAGATCGTCATCGACGGCGAATTTCTTGCGGAGTCCGAGCTGGAGTTCGAACCCGGCTGGGGCAGCCGGATCATCACGGATATCATGGAAAGCGGCGCGGGCATCTACCATCTCAGCTTGGATATCTCCGGCGCCGGCCCCTATTGGCGCTACGACGAATACCCGGACGCGGTGGGATAACCCCCAAACACATCAAACAGCCGTCGGAGCAAGACTCCGACGGCTGTCTTATTCGGTTGGATATGGTTCAGTCCACCAGCGAGGTATAGGTATTGTCGTTATCCAGCGTCTCGTAGGGCTCCGGCCAAGGCACGGTGTTGCGGGGCTTGGCCAGAACGGAATACGGCATATGCATGGGGCCGGGATCGGTCACGGGAGGGGGATCGCCCAGCGTGGGAGGAGGCCCTTCCACGGGGTTCGGGTCGCACAGGCGCTCATATTCGCCGTGCGCCCAGTCGAAGCAGTCCATCCTCGTGAGGATATCCGGGCAGACATGCTCGTGCAGATACTTCCACTCGCCGTCCACCAGCACGAAATCGGAGCCGTAGCGCTCCCAAAGGACGTTGCAGTAGGGCTTGCCGTCGTCCGTCAGGCGGGAATGGATGACGCCGGGCGTGATAAAGCTGCCCCGGGCGCTCTTGCCGTCTCTCGCGACCTCGATCACATCGGTGACGAGGGTATGGACGCTTGCCTCCATCAGCGGACGGGGATCCTTACCGCCCACCTCGGGATACGTTTCGAAGATGTTCAGCCAGTTTTCGAAGCACATCTTGTCATACTGCGTGACGGAGCCGTACCATACCTGATCGCCGCCGCGCATCCGCCCGAAGGCATGCGCCCACGAGGCGTTTTTGTCCATGCACCAAATCTCGTCCCATTCGGTGGTGGCGTCCGCGCGGCCGTGGAGATAGGTATGGCGCGCCTTGACGTTTTCCACCTCCTGCGAGGCGGCCGCGTTCACGATGCGCTGATGCAGAGAAAGCTCGCTCATTTATAGTTCCTCCCCTCTTTGGCTCCGTAATGCTTGCCCTTCGGGGGCTTCCAGCCCTCGGGGCCGTAGCTGATCTCATCGCTCCATGTCTCATACGGCGCGGGCATGGAGGGATAATCGTCCCACCAGTTGAAGGTGCCGTCATGGATGAGCTCCTTCACCGTCGGCTCGCCGAACTCCAGCATCACAGGATCGCTCTCGTAGTTGGGATAGGGATCCTGCCCGGAATAATCGGCTCCCGCCTCGCAGACGAGATCGACCGCGGCGACGAGATGCCAGATCTTCCACTCGCCGCCCTCTTTGATGAAATCGAAGGCGACCTTCTCGGGCATCCAGAGGGCTTTGGCGGTTCCGTCGCCATTGGCCTCCGTCTCGTTCGCGATGGAATAGAAGAGTCCCTTGGCGGTCTTTCCGTCGCCGGCAAGCTCCACGAGGCCGGTGCTGGCCGGATGGAAGGCCATATAGCCCGCGCCGTGCTTTTTGTCGTACCAAGCGCGGATATTGTCCATGCCCACATACCAGCCGATGTTCTTGCCGAAGGAGGCCGTTTTCTGATGCTCCGGCTCCCTGACCCAAAGCTCGTCAAGCTCCCGGGCGCGCCAGTCGTTCGCGATATAGACGCCACGCTTATACACGAGCTTTTTGATCTCCTCCACGTCCCATACGCGGCGGATCAGCTCGTCGTCGGTGTATTCTCTCTTAAACATTCGCTTCTCCTCCCTTCTCAGACCGCATAGGTGAACGTGTCGGCAAAATGCTCATACGGCTGCGGGATCGCGGGCGCTTCCGTCACGGGACGGTCAGGGGTGTAATACACGCGCACCGTCTTCGCCTCGGTATAGGCAGGATAGGCAAAGTCCGCCAAAGGCGCAAATTCCGGCAGATCGGGATATACGGTCTGCTCCCTGCCCCAGCTCTGTCCGCAGGTGCCGTCCACGTCGTTCACATACTGCATATGCCAGATCTTCCAGCCGTCTGCCTCGCGGACAAAGTCCACCGCGAACCAGCCCAGCGTCCAGCGGGCGCGGGGGCCGCAGGCCTCCACGTCGTTTTTCGCGCCTTGGCAGTACCAAAGCCCCTTGGCCGTCTCCCCGTCTCCGGCGATCTCGATGATAGGGCAGTACATCGGCATGACCTTGAAGGGGCCGATGCCGTAGATCTCCTCGGAGCTCTGTCCGCCGAGGCGATCCGGGAAGCGCTTCTGCAGGAGGCTCGCCACGAGGGCATTCCGATCCCGGCAGGCGTTATAATACGCCTTGACCGCTTCCGCGCCGCGGTAGACGCCGTCGTTGAAGGCGAGGGTGGGCTCGTTCTCGCTCCAAAAGCGGGAAAAAGCCTCCTGTTCGCGGTTTAGGAGAACGATGTTCGCATATTTTCCCATCAGATTCTTGATGGCGCGCTGATCCTCCCACCGCTGTGTGAGCTGCTCGGTCGAATACATATCCGATACAAACCTCCTTTATCGGTAGCTGAGCGCGGACACGGCGTCGTAGGCGTCCCGGGTCGCGTTCATGATCTTGGCTGCCTTATTGGCGTCGCCAACCACATAAAATTCCTTCACCAGCGGACGCAGCGCCTCGACCTCCGCGGCTCTCGACCGCATGCCGGAGGCCATGATGACATTGTCCGCCGGATAAAACACTTCGTTTCCGTCCTTATCGACGGCGTATACGCCCTTGTCGTCGATCTTCGAGCAGCGCATGCCCATGGCGGGATGGATCTTATCGCTCGTCTCGATCTCGTGCATAAGCGCGATGCGGTGCATCCGCCCGCAGTTGATGGCAAGCTCGTCGATCATTTCGAGGATCGTCACGTCATGCCCCTTCTTCGCGAGATCGACCGCCTCCTCGCAGCCGATGAACCCGCCGCCTATGACCACGAGCTTCTCCCCCAGCTTCGTTTCCGGGGTGAGGTACGCGCCGAATACCACGTTCGGCCCGTCATGCCCGGGTACGGGAACGGCAAAGGGCTCGCTGCCCACCGCGGCGATGAGAACGTCGGGCTTCACCTCGTCCACGATCTCCTTCGTCACGCGGGTATTGAGGCGCACCTCCGCCCCGCAGCGCATCACCTTCTCGATCTGGCTGTCGCGATAGCGCTTCATGGGGCGCTTGAACCATGTGTCGTTATCGGCAAAGCGCAGGGCGCCCAGCTTGTCCGAGGCCTCGCACAGCACGACCTCATGGCCGCGCTTCGTCGCCTCCAGCGCCGCCTGCATACCGCCGGGGCCGCCGCCCGCGATGAGGATCTTTTTCTTCGTATATACCGGCTGGGGATGGAAGACCTCGCATTCCCGGCCGATGATCGGGTTCACCGTGCAGCGCATGACCCGGTTTTTCATCATGCCGGACTGGCATTCCGTGCAGCGGATGCAGGGGGTGATCTCCTCTGTCTTTCCCTCCAGCACCTTCCGGGGCAGGAAGGGATCGGCGATCAGCGCGCGCCCCATGGCGATGGCGTCCACGCCGGTGTCGGCGAGGTATTTCTCCATGGCGTCGGGCATATTGAACGCGCCCACGGTCATGACCGGGGTCTTCACATGCTTCTTGATCTCCGCGGCGAGGTAGCCGTTATGCATATCCTCCTGAAAAGCGCCGGGATGCATCAGTACCGCGGAGAAATCCTCCTGCTGCGTACCGGCGGAAACGTGGATGAGGTCTACCTTGCCGTCCAGCATTTTGGCGATTTCCACGCCCTCCTCGAGACCGTAGCCGCCCTCGGCGTATTCCGTGCCGGAGATGCGGATATCGATGGGGAACTGACGGCCTACCGCCGCCCGTACCTTTTCGATCACGAGCAGGCAGAAGCGCATGCGGTTCTCGAGAGAGCCGCCCCATTTGTCGGTGCGCTTGTTGGTGATGGGGCTGATGAACTGATGGATGAGCCAGCCGTGGCCGCCGTGGAGCATGACCATGTCGAAGCCGCAGTCCTTGGCGTTTTTCGCCGCCTCGGCGTATTTATCCGCCACCCAGTAGATCTGCTCCTCGGTCATCTCGTCCACCTCGTCGCCCCAAGGGTCGATATAGTGGGAGGGGCCGAAGGCGTTCTTCCCGCCGATGAACTCCGGCGAGCAGAGCGCGCCGCCGTGATCCAGCTCCACCTCCGCCATCGCGCCGCCGGCGTGGATGGCGTCCGCCATAGCCACAAGATACGGCGCGGCAGAGGGGTCGTTCATCCCCACCTGCTGGGGATGGCTGCGGCCGGTGTCGAGATCGACGATCACGTCGCCCACGGGAACGACTGCCGCGCCGCCCAGCGCGCGCAGCTTGTAATACTCGATGTTTTCCTTGGAGTAATGCTCCTCCGGCCCCAGCTCCGCCAGAGAGGTGGGCGAGGAGAACATACGGTTTTTCACCGTGATGCCGCCGATCTTCAGCGGCGCAAGCAGATGCTCGTACATAGTCATCTCTCCTTTTCCCCGTTTCAGCGTTCACGGGCAGGATGCTTTTACCGACGCCGGAGCTTTGAGGGATCCAGCCCGGCATACGGCGCGGCAGCTCCGCCCGGATTACAACTATGTATTCAGTATAAAACACGCGCCTGTCGTTGTAAAACAACAAAAATAACCGGGCTCCACACATTTTTGTATTGCCTAATCCCGACGATGCGGTTACAATAGGCGGCAAGAGGTGTTTCTATGAACGACATGGAGATCGCGTGCTTCCTCTCGGTGGCGCGCACAGGCAGCTTTACCACCAGCGCCCGGGAATTATCCAGCACCCAGCAGGCGGTGAGCCGCAATATTCAGGCTTTGGAAAACGAGCTTGGGTATCCCCTGCTCCACCGGGGAAGCCAGACCGTCACCCTCACATGGGCGGGAAAGCGGTTCATGCAATGGCGGGCGGAGCATGACGCGCAGCTATCCGCGCTGGAGCGGCAATGCCGCCGTCTCTCCCCGGAGGGTATGGACGAGATCTATCTGGCATGGAACGACTGGAGCGGCTGCCCTCTCGGTCTGGAGGACGATATCCAAGGCTTTCGGGAGACCTATCCCCGGGCGCGGCTGCACACGCGGCAGGGCTCGACTGACGAGGTATTTGCCATGCTGCAGAACGGCAACGCGGATATCGCCGTGCTGCCGGAATACAGCACCCACGATCTGAGCGGCCTCATCGTCACGCCGCCCTTCGCCTCCCAGCCCTTATACCTCATCTCCCGCGATCTCACCGAGCTCCCCCCCGCGGAGCAGCTCTCCCATATGACCGAGCTTGCGGCGTCCATGGGGGAAGGAAGCGAGGATGCCACCCGGCGGCGCGTGCAGATGTTCTGCGCGGAGATCGGCGTCATGCCCCAGCAGATACGCATCCTGCCCAACGTGCGCAGCACCTATACGCAGCTTCTGTGCGGCGGCTGCTACACAGTCGCCCCCCTCTCCGGCACCATGCCCGGACTGCATTTCGTGCCGCTGCCCGGCCTTGCCGCACGGTTCGTGTTCGTCATCCCGCAGGGAAGGATCAGTCCGTGGGTATCGCTGCTTGAAAACTACATCCGGCAAAGGAGGAGCGGCGCATGAACACCAATCAGGTCGATTGCTTTCTCGCGGCGGCGCAGCATTCCAGCTTTTCCGCCGCGGCGGCGCAGCTTTATCTCTCCCCCCAGGCCGTTTCCAAGCAGGTCATCGCCCTCGAGGCCGAGCTGGACACACGGCTGTTCGACCGCAACGGACCCCGCCTCCGGCTGACGGAGGCAGGGATCATGTATCGCCGCCTGTTCGAGGGACAGCTCCGGCAGTTTTCCTTTCTGCAGGAGGACGTCCGCCTGCATCGGAAAAGCCTTGCGATGTCCCTGCGGATCGGCGTTTCGGAATGGCTCGACCCCTTCGGCGCGTTCGGCGGGGGCTTTCAGAGCTTTTTCCGCGAGCGGCAGCAGACGAATTTTTCCCTCTTCTGCTATACGAACAACGAGCTGCTGCAGGCGCTGCTGGACGGGGACGCGGACTGCGCCTTTTTCTCCGGCGAGCAGCAGCCGGATCGGCGGGATCTGGAATGCGCCGTCGTGGCCACGGAGCCCATCGCCCTCTTCGGCCCCAGCGACCTCGGAGACGGCCCCGTGCGGGAGGATTGCTTCGGCCTGCCCCTGCTCATGACCCTTGCATGGGATTGGATACGCACCGAATACCGTCTTCTCGGCCTGCGGGAGCGGCTCATCGTGAACCTCCGCCCCCCCGAGCTTGTCAGCCTGCCGAATTATCAGACGCTGCTGACGGAAATGGTACACACGCGGGGCGTGACCCTCGCCGGCGGCCGGTTCACCCCCTTCTGCCGCATTCCCTCTCTCAGCCCTCATCCGCTGGGCATCACCGACGACGTGGTATGCCTCTGGCGGAAGGACAACGAAAACCCGCTTCTGCCGGAGATGGCGGAGTATCTGCAAGCCTATTACCGGGATCTGTGAGTCTCCGCGACCCTTTCCATCGAAAAACGGCGACCCTTTCGAGGGCCGCCGTTTGGTTATTGCGCATCATTATTTCACCAGAATGACCACGCCGGTATACTCCCCCGCGCCGAGGGAGGCCACCTGCGTGCCGGTGGTATAGTCATAAAACTCATCCGCCCCGTTCATTTCGCAGTCCACATAGATCTCCAGCGTGTGACCCGCGGGAGCGGCGATCTGCGCGCCATCCGCCACCGTCAGGCTGTTCAGGCTGGAATCGCCGGTAACCGTCCATGCCGAACCGCCGTCGAGGCTCATGCGCACGCCCCAGACCGTTTCATAGGCCGCGTCCGGGCAAAGGGTGGCATATACGACCTCCTTGGAATGTCCAAGGGCTTCGTCATAGTCCGACCACTCCGCGTCGATAAAATCGGAGATGCTTCGGTTCCACGCCGCGCAGGTGCCGGATACCACCGCGCCGGTGAGGGAAGCGTTCTCCAGCGAGAGGAGCATCTTGCGCTGATAGTCCTCATGGAGGATATCGCCTTGGAGCGCCATATTCCGGATCACGATATCTGAGCCGTGATATTCGGTGCCGTCGGGCACCTTGATGTTGGAGGCCATGTTGTCATAGCCGATCACGGTTTGGATGGCGACGTTTTTGGAGGAATAGACCTCGCATTCGTCGAGCGTCATATCCACGTTCTCGCTGCGGATGCCGAAGGCCGCGCCGTGGATATAGCTCAGGAAGTAGTGCGCCGCGCCGTAGGCCATGTCGTTTTTATAATCGTAGATGTCCATGGTATCCACGAGAGGCGCGCCGGTGCGCAGATCGGTCACGCCCACGGTATCGAACACGGTATGCTTCGCGTCGAGGATGCCCACGATCTCCGCGCCGGACATATCCGCCTGCATCGTAACGGCGTTTTCACGGCCGCCGATGTAGCTCCAGCCGTTTTTCAGGATGGGATCGGAAAGGCCGCTCTCTCCCAGCTCCGCCAGCGCTTCCGAAGGCGCGTCGGACAGAGCGCCTGTATAGGTGCGCCCCGCAGCGCAGAGGATGGTGCCGTACTGCGCGGAGGCGGCATAGGAGCCATAGAACCAGCAGGTGTTGGGATCGTTGAAGCCCAGCGCGTACATGCTGTAGCCGCCGACGGTGTTGAGGGAATAATCGTTCACGATATAGACGTTCGCGCCGTAGCAGCCGTCCAGCGAATACACGCCCCAGTCGCTGGAGATGAGATCGGAGTTATAGATATAGGTGCTGCCGGAGGATTCGATCAGCATCGGCCGGGAGCTGGCGTACATGCAGATCACCCCGGGCGCGGAGGAATCCCGTCCCTCGGAACCGACCGCGATGATAGCGGAATCCCGGATGACGGTCTTTTCCACGGCCGACGTGGTGTGCAGGGCGCTGCGGCCGTAGCCGGAGGTATAGATATAGGCGTTGTTCATTTCAAGGCTCGGCATATCGAAATAGACGCCCGCGCCCTCGGCGCCCTCCTGCGCGTCCTTATAATCCCGGGTGGCGCTGCCCAGCGCGTTCGGCTCGTCCCGGTCGTCCGCACGGAGGATCAGCGCGGTATTGTAGCCCTCGCCGTCGATCTCAAACATGTCCTCGCCGCCGCCGATGACGAAGGGCGCGGCGTTATCGCCGGAGAGTACGGCGCCGTAATGCCCGAACACCGCGGAGCCGTCCCAGTCGCCGATGCCGTCATAGGAGGCATATACGCCGGTGATCGCGTCCGCGGTCGGCGCGCCGGCGGTCACGGCCATCTCATCGGAGGCAAGCGCGCCGTCGATCACGGAGATCGCGGCGGTATTCTTCATATCCTCGGTATTCTGCGCCATGGCGCTGGGAGGCGGAGGCGGCGCCTCGCCGGGCATGGATGAGCCGGCCTCGCCGGAGGCCAGCGCCTTGACCCGATCCCGAACGCTGCGGCCACGCAGATGGGCAATGCCGTATTCCGTGACGACGTAGTCGGTATAGGTGCGGGGGATCGTCACCGCCGCTCCCACGGGCAGGGTGGCTTTGATCTTCGATTCTCCCTTGTTCGTTGTGGCATGCATGATGAGGATGCTGCGGCCGCCCTTGGAGTGCGCCGCGACGTACTGGCCGATGATGTTGTCCGTCTCGGACGAAGGCGCGTCAGGGATCGAATAGATCTCATAGTCCGCCTCATAGAAGGCAGTCACATCTTGGATATTGATCTCCACGCCGCCGCGGACGGTTTCAAGGCGCTTATTGACCTCAAGGATGATCCGCTCGCAGGAAAGAGGATCGATATCCCGCTCCCACATCTGGGATAGGTTCACTTGGAAATTGCCGTTTTCGTCCATAGGCGTTACGGCGGAGATATACACGTTCCGGGGGTAGGCTCCGTTATACCAGATGGGCTGATCGGGCAGATCGTTCGGATGTTTTCCCTGCGGGTCACGGAATACTACGGCGCGACCCAGATGCGCAGCACCTATGAGGACCGGCTGAAAAAAATGCCGACGCTCCGACATATGTGAGCGGGATCATGCGGCTTTCGCCATGCGTCACGAAATCCTCCTCACTTATCCTGCGCCTTCGCTCCGAAGTGGAGCAAATAGAGCTGCAGGTAGATGAACGCCACTGTCAGCGCTATGCTGACCATCGGCCATGAATAGAAGATCGCCGTCAGCGCGCAGTAGACCGCAAAGCTCACGGCAAAGCGCAGATAGAACCGGCGCTTGTTCTCCACCCGGAATTTCGCATACCGCTGCGTTCCGAGAAGGCACAGATAATATACCAGCATGGACGCCGCCAAAAAAACCGTCTTGGGGATCAGCCGCATCTCCGGCTCCTGCATGAACTCCAAGGCGGCGGTGATATTGTTCAGCGCCAGCACCATGACGATGTGCAGCAGCATATAGCCGCTGCCCGTGGATTTCGATTCCGGGTCCATCAGATGATTGTAGTAATGCCCGTAGCCGGAGAAAAGACCGGCCACGATCGCAAACGCCATGAGGGAATAATATACGCTGGCAAAGGTGAACCCGCCGTCAAAATACCCTGTGATCCCCAAGATCATCTCCCCGAAGGTGAAGACGATATAAAGCATCACCCGCTCCGCCAGATGCGGAAAATCCACCGACATCACCCGCTCCACATCCCGGGTCAGCAGCAGCGATGCCACGCCGAACACCAGCGCCCAAGGCGCCAGCGCGATCCCCGTCCGCGCATAGATAGGGACGGAAGCCAGAACGATGACCGCCTCGACGACCAGCGTCAGCGCGTATCGGTTCCGATGCCGCCGGCAGACGCTCTCGATCCCCTCCGAGCTGCCCATGCGGTAATATGAGGCGGCCATATTCAGCAGGATCAGCGCCCACGCGCCGTTATAGCGGAAATACACCGGCCCCCAGTCGGCGCGGATGCCGTCCGCCATATAGTACAGCAGGTACATATTCAGAAACAGCATCAGATGCTCCCGCAGGGAGCCGTCGCCGTAGTGGTTGATATACAGGGTGCTGAGGTACCATATCTGCAGCACCGCCAGCGTGGAGGCCAGATACGTCAGCGAGGCGCTCCACGTCAGAAATCCGTTTTCCACCGTATGGAGCAAAGCGCCGTTCCGGCTGACCAGATAAACGAAGATCAGATCATAGATCAGCTCCACATACTCGACCTTGCGTTCTTCCTTGTTCATTGCCACGCTTTTCCGCCTCCCGGTTTTCGTGATGCCGCGCCGTTTTATCTTTATGTTGATTCTACCTCGCCCGGCGGCGGCTGTCAAACCCATGGTTCCCAAAAGAAAAAGCGGAAAGCGACGCCTTCCGCTCTTTTTTGTCTCACGCGGAGCGCCGCTCCACGAACCATGTGCCGATGACGCGCCCGGAGCGATTGACACACCGCTCAAAAAACAGGTAGGTCTCCCTGCCGTTCACGAGGATCGTATAGCGGTCGCCCAGTCCTCCCGCCTTTTCCGCCGCGGCCTGACGCACGTCCTTCACCCGATCGATGGGATAGCGGATCTCCTCCTCGTTTTCGTCGATCCACAGGATCTCCCGCGGGATCATGACGCCGTCGCGCCGAAATTCCACCAGCACCTCCACTGTCACCTTGAAAGCGTTACGGTTTACCATAGGGCTTTTCCTCCCACTCGGAGAAAAACTGCGCCATGGTGATCCCCAGCGCATGGCATACCCGCTCGATGGTGTCCACCGATAGCTGCCCGCTGCGGCGCTCCGTCATTTTGAATGTCGAATAGCTGATATTGCTGATCGCCGAAAGCCGCAGAAGAGACATATCCCGCTCGGAGAGAAGCTCGTATACTCTTTGCATGGAAGTCACCGCGGTTCGCCTCCTCTCTTTTTGCGTGCCGTGCTCACGCCCGCAGCCGGCCGGAGCTCTCCACCGCCGCCCCGATATGGGATATGACGGTCCTGAGATCGTCGCAGGCGGCCGCAGCCTCCTCGTATGCCCCCTGCCGGGACGATCGCCTCCGCTGCCGCCGGGCATAGGTTTCCTCCTCCCGGAGCAGCACCTCCAGACAGTCCTGCAGATTTTCCACGCTGCACATCACGTCGCGCAGTATATTTTTTCGTGTCTCGGTCATCGTTCTATCCCTCCTGTCCGATCATCCGCTTCCCATTTTCCCGCGAAGGCAGTCCAAAAAAACGGACATCAACGCAAAACCCGACCCAAAATGCGGAAATAAGAGTCCGGCCGGATCACCCGCGGCGCGAAGGCCGCGTTGAAGGAGATCAGCACGGACTGCTTGTGCAGGACATTTTCCGCGTCGAGGTATTCCTCCGTCTCCTCCGGCTCCCGCTCCTCATAGAGCTTCATGAGGCTCTCCCCGTCGAGGGAGAAAATGCCGATCTCCCCGGGGCGGAGCGTTTGCGTCTCCTGCACCCAAACGAGCTGTCCGTCTTGGAACACCGGCTCCATGCTGCGGCCGCTGACCCGCAGGGCATAATCCGTGCCGGCGGGCACCGACGCCGCAGGCACATGCAGGAGCGTATAGTCGTCACTGTCCAGAAAAGAGCCGGTACCGGCGGATACCGCCACGTCATAGAGCCGGATGTCCGCAAATTCGATCACGTCCGTCCGATACTGCCCCGAGGCGACAAGCTCGTCCCGATACGCAGCCAGCCGCCGAAGCCCGGCGTCGTTCAGATCCTCCGCGTACATCTCCAGCGGGTTGCGGATCGACAGCACCCGGCACAGCGCCATCATCTGATAGGGCGTGGGCATCCGTTCGCCCCGCTCCCATCGGCTGAGGCCGCTTTTGGTGATCTCCAGCCCATACGGCGCCAGCGCGCGGCTCAGCTCCGCGAGGCTCATCCCGGCGGCGATACGCGCCTGTGCCAGCATATGCCCGATAAGGTTTCTGTCCTTCGCCTCGGCGATGCTGAACGGCTGCGGCTTTTTCATGCGGCATCTCTCCCCTCTGCCGTCAGTATACATCAAGCGTCGCCATTTCGTCAACGCATAGTTGCCATTTTGGTCACAAATGCGACATCGCCGCGAAACGGCTTCCTGTGTAAGTACAAAGAACCGATCCAAACCGTGCGGCTGGATCGGTTCTCTATGTTTTGTCTTCAACGGCGGCGGATGAATATAAAATTCTCCATCAGATCGATCGTCTCGATATCCGCGTCCACCACAGTGGTGACGCCCATGATATCGGTGAATACGAGCTTGCCGTCACGCATTTTGACGGTGGCGACATTGCGGGCGATCTGCTCGCGCTTATCCTCGCCCTGCGCATATACGGTGGAAAGGCACACGGTTCATTCCCCCTTCAGGATCGCCAGCGCCGCCGCCAGCTTTTCGTTGCTCTGCCCAAGCGCGTCCACGGCCTCATGAAGCAGCTCGTGCGCCGCCTCGTCTTCCACGCCGTGCGCGAGCTCGTGCAGCTCCTCGGCATGGTGCCGGTTGTGATCGAGCATATAGGACAGCAGCGCCAGCCGTTCCTCCGGGGACGCAGCCTGCATGCCGCCATGCCCGTGCGGATGCTCATGTCCGTGATGATGTTCACCCATGATTCGATACCTCGCGATCCTCAGCGCGTGTTCTGCAGGACAGTCCGCGCCGTATTTGTTGCAATTTTAACACAAAGCGCCGCGGGAAGTCAATCACCCCCGGAGGATTCGTAAAAAAGCAGGCGAAGATAAGCACGGTTTGATTGACAAATGTCAAACGATTATGTATAATTCTAGCGTAATGTGTCTTATTGTGTCCGCTGAATCAACTACAGAAGCCGGAGGAAAGGCCTATGAGAGACTTAAAGCACCTCATCTTCTTTGAAAACCTGCTGCAGGAGGCCAACAACGATCTCGTGAAGCAGGCGCGGAGCGAGGGCAAGCGCGCCATCGGTTATACCTGCTATTTCATGCCGGAGGTCCTGCTGGATCTGCCCGGCTGCTTTTCCGTGCGTCTGCGGGCGCCCCGCAGCTCCTCCCCGGAGATGGCAACCTACTACATGTCGAACCGCACCTGCCACTATGGCCGGAGCCTCATGGAACGGGCGCTGGAGGGCGGCTTCAACTTCCTTGACGCCCAGATGGCCACCGAAACCTGCACCGTGACCTGCCGGTTCCAAGAGCATCTGCAGCGGATGGACATCATCCAGAACCCGGATTTCTTCTGCGAGTTCACCGACGTCCCCTTCAAGAAAACGGAAAACAGCTATGAGCATTTCCGCAAGCAGCTGCAGGTGCATGTGCTCGACAAGCTGGCCGAACGCTTCGGCATCGACACCTCCGACGCGGCGCTCATTTCGGCCATCGAGGAGCACAACGAGGTCTGCCGCCTCATCTCCGAGATCGGAGAGTACCGCAAGCTCGACAATCCCCCCATCACCGGCTATGAGTTCCATGTCATCCAGCTCGTGAGCCTCACATGCCCGAAATACCTCATCCTCCCCTATCTGCGGGAGACGGCGGAGGAGCTCAAGACCCGTGAGCCGGAGCCAAAGTTCCCGTTCCGGGTGCGGGTCGCGCTGGCCGGCGCGGAAAACGACGACCCCAACTTCACCCAGCTCATCGAAAGCTGCGGCGCCATGGTCGTGGCGGATCGCTACTGCTACGGCTCTCTGCCCGGCCGGGAGGAGATCACGGTGGCGGAGGGGCAGAGTCCCTTGGACGCCGTCGCCCGGCACTACTTAAAAACCAGCATGTGTCCCCGCTTCATGCCGAAGGAGGACATGCGCGGGCGCAAGAAATATCTCGCGGACATCGTGAAGGAATATAAGGCTGACGGTCTCATCGTCGCCAGCAATAAGTTCTGCGAATACTGGAGCTATGAGCGCATGATGGACGCGCTGATCCTGCCGCGGGACTTCGGCATCCCCACCTGCTCTATCGAGAAGGAATACGTTAACTCCGCCTCCGGCCAGCTCCGCACCCGGTTTCAGGCGTTCATCGAGAGTGTGGAGATCAAAAAGATCCAAGGGGGCGATAAAACATGAAAAAGCTCGATCTCAAAAAGCTGAAAAACATGGATGTGAAAAAGCTCGCCCGGGATTTCTGGTACGGCAAGCCCCACGGGGAGCGCCGGCTCGGCGAGCTGTATGAGGACAAGACCGGCCTCTACAAGCACCGGGAATGGCGCGGCGTGAAGGATACGATGTATTACTTCAACAACATCTGGCTGTATAACTACGTCATGATGGTCGGGGATATCATGAAGTTCGGCGGCCCGGTGCTGTTTGCCAAGGGGCTTTGGCGCTATCGCTGGCTGGGGCAGACGTATCTGCCCGTGCTGCATTGGTTTGACCGCGGCCTCGAGGGTCTGCGCGGCGAGGCGCTCCGCGCGAGCGCGTGGCATTACCGCGCGATGGTATGCGTCACCATCAACCAGTTCATGAACATGTTCAAGGCCGACGGCAACCTGCGCGGCGGCGAGCATAACGACGCTTGGCATCACTCCATCGCCCATAAGGAAACGGTATGGGGCGGCGTGTTCTATCCGTGGATGGACAAATACACCCATATCCCGCTGGAGATGATCCCCTATTTCGTCACCTGCCATGTGAACAACCACACGGTTTTGAACTACATCGACGCGGTGCAGTCCATCGGCCTGCCCGGCGACCCCTGCCCCATGTGTCAGGCGGAGGCAGGCCTCTTCGTGCTGGACGACATGCCCGACTATGCGCCCTTCATGGTCACCTCCAACGAAGCCTGCGACGGCTCCGTGGCCAGCACGGCGGTGCAGGACTGGTTCATGAACGTGCCGCTGTTCGCCATGCCGCAGCCGATGCAGTTCGACGATCCGCTGGTGCAGGAGCATTGCGCCAACGAGATCCGCGAGCTCTGGAAATTCATCGAGGAGCAGACCGGCGCGCCCTTCAACTGGGAGCTTTTGAAGGAATACCTCGAAAAGCAGAACGAGCTGCAGCGCTTCGAGTGGGAGAAATGGGACGTAGCCGCCAATACGAGCTATTATCCCATCAACGGCGTGGCGCAGGCGCTTTACCGCATCTATCAGACCCAGTACGGCGAGCATTATATCTGGCACGACACCGATAAGCGCGTCCGCAAAATCATGGAAAAATGCGTGGAGCAGCGCATCAACAGCTTCCCCCTCACCCGCCACCGCGTCATCGCGTGGTCGTGCGCGCCGCTGTATTATTCCAACTGGTGCACATGGGCGTATAACTGCTGGGGTCTCAACACCATCATCAATATGGACTCGCTGATGTTCGATATGACCATCCGCACCGACAATCTCGACGACACCGTGATGGACATGGCGCGGTACCACGAATGGGCGCCCATGCGCCGCATGGCCGTCGGCGGCATGCACCACATCTTCGAGCTGTGGGAGAATATGGAAAAATTCCACTGCGACATGGTCATGATGTATGACCAGCTCCAGTGCAAGGGGATGCAGGGCGTCGTCGGCCTGTTTGAGGACGAGTTCCGCGCCCGCAACATCCACGCGATCTGGATGCCCCACGCTCTGCCGGATAAGCGCACCGTCTCCCGCGCGGAGATCCGGCGCATCATAAACGACTATATGACCACCGTCATGCAGGAGGAACCGCTCGACCCGTCGCTGCTCGACTTCGACGATTCCGAGAGCTGGTAAGCGGAGAGGAGTATACAATGGCTAAGTTTTTCAAGATCCTTTTTAAGATTCTGCTGATCGCCGGGGCGATCTATGCCGCGCTGTTTGCCGTTTTCTATTTCGACCTTGACGGCAAGCTGCTGTTCCGAAAGGTTGAGCCGCTGCTGGCGAAGCATTACGATAAAATGGAACGCCGCGACCCCTTGAGCGTCATGTACGAGATCGGGAAATAACAATAGAAGGAGAGGCAAAATGAAGTATTTTGGAGGATGCGATGTAGGCTCGACCTACACGAAGGCGCTGATTTTGGATGAGAACGGGAAGATCTGC